>JAXJET010000021.1:0-142529 GCA_036301285.1 Collinsella aerofaciens | reverse complement strand
GAACAGGAGTCGCTCGAGCTCGTCGGGCGGCAGGTTGAGGAGCTCGTCGCCGGGACGGTGCAGGCAGACCTTCCTGAGCTTGCCGATCTCGGAAGGCACGTGCAGACCTTTCGTCATGGCCTCCTACCTTTCTTTCGGGCCTTACTGGCCGAATGTATCAGCGCCCCTCCGTATGGGACGCTGCTTGCTGACAGCTCTAGTTATATCCAAAAACCACCTGCAATTCCACCTCGCCCCCGAACGGTCAGCAAAGTGCGATGAACGGTATATCGCATATGATTCCCCCATGATGCACTTCGGTTCTCTAAAGCAGGTTTTCAAAGGTAAATGTTCTTTTTTCTAAGGAATTAAGCTAGATTGCACAAATATTTTCATGTTTAGGAATTGCATAGCTAAAACGGTTTTCTGCATATATATGTCATTTGTCCATGATTCAATTTGGATTCGATTATATTCAGCTCGCAATCATTCTTATTCATACATCCTCACCAGTTGAGTATGGATATAGATTGTTTCCAAACGAGTTGGGCAGTTAGTTGCATGCCTTGGCAGCGTAAGAAGTAGGTAAAGATACCGTTCGCGCGATGCGTCCGTGCTACAGGTCGACTAAATTGAGACAATAGTGATTAGTGTTAGGCTACCGTCCCTTGTGGGGACTGAACGGACAGATGCATATGCCGAGCAAAATCGAAAAGAAGCAAGCCGCCGCAAAGCTGCGCAAACCGCCGCGCGACTTCTCGTACACGCAAAACCGAGAGCTCAGCTGGCTACGCTTTGACAACCGCGTGCTCGACGAAGCCTTCGATGAGACCGTTCCGTTATTCGAGCGACTAAAGTTCGTCTCGATCTTCGAGTCCAACCTCGACGAGTTCCTTATGGTGCGCGTGGGCGGCCTGTCCGATCTGGCGGAGCTCAAAAAACAACCTGTCGACAACAAGAGCAATATGACCGCCTCCGAACAGGTCGATGCTGTCATGGAAGAGCTGCCCGGGCTCCTTGCCCGTTGGGAGTCCATCTTTAAGAGCATCGAGGACAAGCTTGATGCTCTGGGCGTTCACCGCGCCCGCATCGATTCGCTTACGCCCGAGGAGCGCACCTTTGTAACCCGCTACTTCCAAGCCTACGTGTCGCCGGTCATCTCACCGTTGGTCATTGACCCGCGCCACCCCTTCCCCAACCTGCGCAACGGCGCGCTCTATCTGGCTTGTGGCCTGGACGGCGTCACCGACGAGGAGAGTCTGCTGGGCCTTATCGAGATTCCCGCCTCGATGAACCGCGTGGTCGAGATCCCCTCGCCCACCGGCACCTACTCCTACATCTTGCTCGAGGATGTCATCCTCGCCTGCCTGGACAGCTGCTTTGGCTCCTATAAGCCGCTGGATCGCGCGCTGATCCGCGTCACCCGCAACGCCGATATCGACCCGGACGGCGAGGGCGTCGAGGAGGACGAGGATTACCGCCAGCACATGAAGCGCATTCTCAAGAAGCGCCTGCGTTTGCAGCCGGTAGTGCTCGCGGTCTCGGGGTCGCTCGAGAAGGCGACGCTCAAGACCATCCGCAAGGCGCTCGAGCTTTCGCGCCGCTCGGTCTTTACCTGCGATATCCCGCTCGACCTGGGCTACGTCTTCGGCATTGAGGGCAAGATTCCCGAGCACCTGCGCAACGAGCTCCTCTTTACGCCGTTTAAGCCGCAGCCCAACCCCACCATCGATATGACCCGCTCCATCCGCGAACAGGTGCTGCAGGGCGACAAGCTGCTCTTTTATCCCTACGAGGCCATGAACCCCTTCCTGGATCTGGTGCACGAGGCCGCCTACGACCCCGAGTGCATCTCGCTGCGCATCACGCTCTACCGCGTGGCCAAGCAGAGCCGCCTGTGCGAGTCGCTGATCGATGCTGCCGAGAACGGCAAAGAGGTCACGGTGCTCATGGAGCTCCGCGCGCGCTTTGACGAGCAGAACAACATCGAATGGGCCGAGCGTCTGGAAGAGGCAGGCTGCACCGTCATCTATGGTTCCGAGGGCTTTAAGTGCCACTCCAAGATCTGCCAGCTCACCTATCGCGAGGGCATGGCGCTCACCCGCCTAACGCTTTTGGGCACCGGCAACTTTAACGAGAAGACGGCCAAACTCTACAGCGACTTTATGCTCATGACCGCCCATCCCGGCATCGGTGAAGACGCCAACCTGTTCTTCCGCAATCTGTCGCTGGGCAACCTGCGCGGCGACTACCGCTTCCTGGGTGTGGCGCCCGTCGGACTGAAACCGCTCATCATGCGCGGGCTTGACCGCGAGATCCAGCGCGCCCTTGCCGGCGAGCCCGCTCGCGTATTCTTTAAGCTCAACTCGCTGACCGACCGCGAGGTTATCGACAAGATCGCCGAGGCATCGTGTGCCGGCGTGCGCGTAGACATGATCATCCGCGGCATCTCGTGCCTCAAGCCGGGCGTTCCGGGCAAGACTGAGAACGTGCATGTCCGCTCCATCGTCGGACGCTTTTTGGAGCACGCGCGCGTCTATGCCTTTGGCGTGGACTCGGACATGATTTACCTGAGCTCGGCAGACATGATGACACGCAACACCGAGCACCGCGTGGAAATCGCCTTCCCTGTGCTCGACCCCACCTGCCGCGCCCTGGTACACGAGTACATGGGCATGCAGCTGCGGGACAACGTGAAGGCCCGCAGCCTCACGAGCGACGGCACCTGGGTCCCCGTGGAGCGTGCAGAGGGTGAGAAACCCTTCAACTCGCAGGAGGCTCTGCTGGAGCGCGCCTATCGCAACGTCGAGGCCGCGCCCGAGCCCGTCATTGAGGCGGAACCTGCCCCCGAGGCCGAGCCGCAGCCAGTAGCACCCAAGGTCCAAGAGGTCCAGGCGACCGTCATTGAGCCCGAGCCTGCACCTGCACCTCAGCCCGATCCGCAGGTCACCAAGCCCGCACCCGAGACGAGCGCCCGTCGCGATAAGCCCGCCGGCAAGACCAAGGCCATCGAGCGCCATCGCCCCGGCCGCGTGCGCATGGGCCTGGGTCTAATCGGCCTGGGTCTTAAGACGCTCATTACCGGCAAGACGAAATAGTCGTTTGTAGAAGCAGTTTGTAGAAGCGCCCCGCATTTGAGGAAAGCCTCGGATGCGGGGCGCTTTTCCCTGCTACCATGGTGCGGACAACAACGCGAATGACAGGCAGGAATATGAAGCTCACTATAGAATCGATGGCCTACGGCGCCGACGGGCTGGCACACGCCGACAACGGCAAGGCCGTCTTTGTGCAGGGCGCCGTGGCAGGCGACACCGTCGAGGCCGAGGTCGTACAGGACGGCAAGTCGTTCATGCGTGGCCGCACCACCGAGATTCTGGAGCCAAGCCCCGATCGCATTCAGCCTCCCTGCCCCTTCGTGGGCATCTGCGGCGGCTGCTCGTGGGGCAATCTCTCACGCACGGCACAGCTCGCCGCCAAGGAGCAAAACCTGCGCTCCACGCTCGAGCGCATCGGCAAGTTCGCTCCTGAGCAGGTCGATGAGTTGGTACAGCCCATCTGCCACACCAAGGACGACTGGGGCTACCGCAATAAAATCGAGCTCGAACCGACCGTCGTCAACGGTCGCGTGCGCCTTGGCATGCACGGTGTCGATCCTCGCAAGATCGTGACCGTCGATTCGTGCCCGTTGTTCGACAAACGCTTCCCCAAGGCACTCAAATCGGTCGTCGGCGCGCTCAATTATCTGAGCGGCAGCCACGACCTGGGCCTTGAGCGCGTGGGCATTCGCGCCTCGCGTCGCACCAAGGCACTCGAGGTGGCGCTCTGGACGCCTACGGGCTCTTTCCCGCGCTCGCAAGTCTCGCGCGTGTTGGCAGACGCCGCGCACCCCACAAGTGTCGTGCGCGTGATGAGCAAGGGCGAAAAGAAGGCCCGCCGTGTCTCCAAGGTCGAAATGCTCGCCGGAGAGGGCTCATGGACCGAGAATATCGCCGAGGGTCAGATGCGCTTGTCTGCCCCGTCTTTTTTCCAGGTCAACACCAAGGGTGCCGAGATTTTGATCGAGCTTGTCATGGAAGCGCTCGACCCGCAGGAAGACGAGCTTGCCGTGGACCTGTACTGCGGTGCCGGCACCTTTACCCTGCCGCTCGCCCGCCGCTGCGACTTTGTCGCCGCCGTCGAGGCCTACGGCCCCGCCGTGCGCGACCTGCGCCGTAACCTGGAGATCAACAAGCTTGATAACGTCGACGTCATTGGCGGAGACGCGGTACGCGAGTTCCCCGACCAGGATGCCGACGTCTTGGTGGTCGACCCGCCGCGCGCAGGCCTCGCCCCCGAGGCGATCGACCTTATCGCCAGCACGAGTGCCCGCGACGTCGCCTACGTGAGCTGCGACCCGGCCACCCTGGCGCGAGATCTCAAACGCTTTGTCGAGGAAGGCACCTTCTCCCCCGTAAAAATCACGCCAGTCGACCTGTTCCCACAAACCTTCCACTGCGAAACCGTCGTCCACCTCAAGCGCAACTAGACTGTTTGCCCAAGACCACGCCCGATGATTTTTCTGGGACGGGGATTAAATAATCAATTTGCACCGAATGATTATTTAATCCCCGTCCCTTTTTAAACATTGGGAAATCGAGCGTGGCAAGCGGAGGTCTTCGGGGTATAAGACGGCTAATTGTATGCCGCCTATGAAAGGAACCCTCATGCCCAGCGTTGCCGTTCTCGCCGCCGATGGCTTTGAAACTATTGAATGCTTGACCATGGTCGATGTCATGCGTCGCGGCGGCGTGCGCGCCACGCTCGTCTCGATCATGCCCACGCGTGAGGTCGTAAGCTCGCTGCAGATCCCCGTGACCTGCGATGCGCTCTTTGATGAGATCGACTTTGACGAGTACGACTGCGTCGTGCTGCCCGGCGGCCTGCCCGGTGCCACCAACCTGCGCGCCGATCAGCGCGTCTGCGACGTGGTCTGCGAGTTCGCCGCGACCAAGTACGTCGCCGCCATCTGCGCCGCCCCGTTTATCCTGGGCGAGCTCGACCTGCTCGAGGGGCGCCACGCCACGTGCTTCCCTGGCTTTGAGAAAAGCTTCCCCGAAGGCGCCTATACCGGCGAGAAGGTTACGCAAGACGGCAACATCATCACCGCCAGCGGCATGGCCCAGTCGCTCCCCTTTGCGCTTGAGCTGCTGCGCACGATCGCCGGCGACAAGGCTGTCGAGAAGGTCGCCGAGGGCATCCAACTATGATTTTGGCTTCGCAATCACCGCGCCGCATAGAGCTGATGCGCGAGGCAGGCTACAACATTCGCGTGATTCCCGCGGATATCGACGAAACGCCCTTTGATGGCGAGGCCCCGCTCACGCTCGTCGAGCGATTGGCGCGAGCCAAAGCCGCTGCTGTCGCCGCCGAGCATGCCGAGCCCAATGAGTTGACCGTCGCGGCCGACACCATCGTCACCTTTGACGGCAAGATTCTGGGCAAGCCGGCAACCGAGGGCGAGGCACGCACCATGCTCCGCGAGCTTTCGGGCCGCACGCACCAGGTCGCAACCGGCGTCTGCATCGTTAAGGCAGGCGATACGGCCGCCCCGCATGCCGCCGAGAGCCTGTCCTTTGTCGATGTGACCAACGTGACGTTCTACGAGCTCACCGACGAGCAGATCGAGCACTACGTTGCCTCGGGTGAGCCCATGGATAAGGCAGGCGCCTACGGCATCCAGGGCACAGGCGGCCGCATGCTCGTGCACGATATTTCGGGCGACTTCTATAACGTGGTGGGCCTACCCATCGCCCGCGTCGCACGTGCCATTCAAAAACTCTCGTAATTGCATCTGGCGCTGGGCGTCCCCCAGCGCCTACAATTTTGGCGTACCGTACGGATCCCGACCGGGCACAAGGCGCGGCGGAAAACCGATAGGAGTTAAACATGGATACACTGCTCGAGACCATTGACGTCTGCTATGTCGATGGCTTTTGCTTTGGCAACTATACGGACGAGGAGGCCGGCACCGGTTGCACCGTAATCGTGGCACCCGAGGGCGCCACCGGCGGTGTTGACGTACGCGGTGGCGCTCCCGCTTCGCGCGAAACCGACCTGCTGCGACCCGAGAACACCGTCGACAAGGTACACGCCGTCTGCCTTTCGGGTGGATCGGCCTTTGGCCTCGAGGCTGCAAGCGGCGTCGCTCGCGAGCTTGAGAGCCGCGGCATCGGCCTTCCCGTCGGCCCCACCCAGGTGCCTATCGTGTGCTCTAGCTGTATCTTCGACCTTGCCTTTGGCGACCCCACCGTTCGCCCCGACATTGAGGCCGGCATCGCCGCCGTGCGCGAAGCGCTCGACCACACCCCCACCAAGCTCGAGCAGGGCAATGTGGGCGCCGGCACCGGCGCCACTGTAGGCAAGCTCATGGGGCCTGCCACCTGCATGAAGGCCGGCCTTGGCGCTGCCGCCGTGGCGCTCGGCCCTGTTAAGGTGGGCGCCGTGGTCTCGGTCAACGCCTGCGGCAACGTTGTCGACCCCTTCACCGGCGAGTGGGTCGCCGGCATGCGCGCCGCAGCCGATAGCGACCAGATCGTCGACATGGAACTCGCAGCCTTTGCCGCCGCCGGATCCATGCAGATGCCGCTCGACCGCACCAACACCACCATCAGCTGCATCGTCACCAACGTGGAACTCACTAAGGCACAAGCCACCAAGGTCTCCCAGATGGCCGCAGACGCCTACGCACACGCCATCCGTCCCACGCACACCACCAACGACGGCGACACTATCTACACCCTCGCCAGCGGCAAACTAGACGCTCAGACAAGCGCCGCCGTTCCCCTAGACCTACTGGGCATGCTCGCCGTAAGGGCCCTACAGACCGCCATCGTAAACGGAGCCAAAACCGCCAAAACCTCCCACGGCATCCCCGGCGCCGCGAAGTAACCCCACTCGACCGTCGGTCGGAGGCGGGCGGGCATTACGTTTGCTGCTCTACAGTCCTATGCAAGACGAAGGCCACATTAAGTGGCCTTCTTTGCATGCGGAACTCGCGACAAACGTAATGCCCGCCCGTCTCCGACCGACTACCAACTAATATTTTTTCAGCCCAGGCCCCTGTGTACCGCGCGTCTAAGATCTTCAAATTCAGGCAGCCTGACAATCGATTCTTATAGCAGAAGCCCCTTGGCCTTTAGTTTGATACAAGTTCCGCACGAGCCGGAAAGCACTTAATGTGCTTTCCGTGCGAGCAGGACTGTTCGCAGTAGCAAACTAAAGGCCAAGGGGTCCAGTCAACCTATCAGCAGCGATTACTCAGCAGCTAGTTGAATTTGAAGATCTTTGAGGCAAGACGGTATAGGCCGAGTGTGGTTTTGTCTCCGGCCCGTCCGCGCAGATTGGTGAAGAACCCGACCACGCCGTAGCGGGCACGACGATACATGCGCTCGTCGTAGGCCTTCAAATCATTCCACAGCGTCTTTAGGCGCTCGTCGGCGCAATCTTCCTCAGAAAGCTTGGTGAGAACCGAGCAGATCGCCATCATCATGGTGAAGTAGCCCATCATGTACGAGCGCAGACGAGACGACTCAACATCGCTGTACAGGTGGTACGACTCCATCATGATACGCGTAACACGGAACTGCTGGTCCAGACGCTTGAC
Source organism: Collinsella aerofaciens (assembly GCA_036301285.1). Taxonomy (GTDB): domain Bacteria; phylum Actinomycetota; class Coriobacteriia; order Coriobacteriales; family Coriobacteriaceae; genus Collinsella; species Collinsella aerofaciens_BS. The sequence goes on along the minus strand of JAXJET010000021.1, from coordinate 134,908 downwards.
CATCGTTGCCTCGTTGACGCTCTGGCCCTCGCGACCGATAAAGTAGCGATAGAGGTCGATGTCGGCATAGTACATGGTCTTGCAACGCGGCAGCGGCACGTAGGCGTAGATGTTGTCCACATAGAACGTGTGCGGCGGCATGGGAAGGTTGGACTCGCGAAGCACATCCGTGCGATAGCACAGGCTGTGCATGAGTAGGTTCTGGTCCAAGCGGAAATGACCGATCTGATCCCAGGAAAAGATCTTCTTGCGCGGCAGGGCAAACTTGTAGCCAATAGCGGTATGCGTGCCCTCGTAAACCTTCTCGTACACGTAGTTCGAGATAAACAGGTCAACGCGCTGGTCGCGCTCCTCAAAGCCACGCAGAATCGACAGCATGGTCGAAAGGGCAGCGCCGTCAAGCCAGTCGTCCGAGTCGACAACCTTGTAGTAGGTGCCCTGCGCCTCGCGCAGACCCGAAAGGACGGCAATACCGTGACCGCCATTCTCCTGGTGTACCGCGCGAATGATACCGGGATAACGCGCCTCCCACTCGTCGGCCTTGGCGGCCGTCTCGTCCTTGGAGCCGTCGTCCACCACGATAATCTCGATATCGGTGGCGTAATTGCTCCCCTCCAAGATGGAGGTGATGCAATGGTCCATGTCCTTGGCGGCGTTATACGAGGGAATACCGAATGTTATGACTTTATGCATGGCAGGCGATAATCTCATCCGAAAGATCGAGGGCGGAATTGGTCACAGCGTCCATATCGTAGTAACGATACTCGGCCAGACGACCCACCGGGTGGAAGTTCGTCAGGTTCTGGACGCGCTCAAGATAGCGCTCATAGAGCTCACGGTTCTCGGGCTCAAGAATAGCGTAGTACGGCGTCTCGCCCGAGCCGGGCGTATAGGCCTTGGAGTACTCCTTCATGATGGTGGTCTTGCCGGGCAGAACCTGACCGGTCATGTTCTTGAACTCGGTGATACGCGTGTAGTCCTCGCTCGTGGTGTAGTTGACGGTGCCCACGGGCTGGAACTGATCCATATCGAGCGTCTCGAACTTCATATCGAGCGTGCGGTACGGCAACGCACCCAAGTCGAGGTTGAACAGCTCGTCGAGTGGACCGGTGTAGACGATCTCGCCACCATAGACCTTGCCGTCGATCTTGACGGTGGTCTCGTCGATCTCAAAGAGATCGCGGGCGTCCACGTCGCAGAACACGTCGATCAGGTCGTGGTCGAGCATGTGCTCAAAGAGCGCCGTGTAGCCCTCCTGCGGCATGCCCTGGAAGGGAGCTTGCGGGAAGTAGCGGTCATCATCACCCACAAAGACGGGAACGCGGCCGGTGATCGAGGGGTCGATCTGATCGGGCGTCTGGCCCCACTGCTTCATGGTGTAATGCAAAAAGACGTTCTCGTAGACGTAATCGGCGACCTCGGCCAAGTCGGGGTCGTTCTTCTTACGAAGCTCCATAATGGGCACCTTGACATCCTTGCCAAAGGTCTCCACGAGCTTCTGATACAGCTCCTCGCCGCGCTCGTCACCAAAGGCGAGCTTGAGACTCGCATGGTTGAAGGGCACGGGCATAAGGGTACCGTTGATGTTGGCGAGCACCTTGTGCTGATAATCCGTCCACTTGGTAAAGCGCGACAGGAAATTGTGCACGCGCTCGTTAAAGGTGTGATAGATATGCGGACCGTACTCGTGAATCAGGATTCCGGCCTCGTCAGTGCAGTCATAGGCATTGCCCGCAATGTGGCTACGGCGCTCCAAAACGGCAACACGATAGCCGATGGTCTCGGCAAGACGGCGGGCGCAAACGGCACCGGCATATCCAGCACCGACGACAATCATGTCGTACGCGCCGGCGTTAAAGCCTTCAGGCAGGCCTGAGGTAATCTGCATCGATACTCCTTGTCAAAAGCCACGGGCTCGTTAGCTGGGCTTTTCTCGAACATTCTTCGAGACATATTTATCAGAGCGATTATAGCGCTAATGCGTCCTATAATGAGCTTGCCACACAAGGAAAGCTCAAGCACCGCGGCGTACATAATTGAAAGGTAAACCCGCTAGCAGCGGGTTTATTCGTGAACAGCCGGGTGCCTGGAGCTTAGCGAAACGCTTGTAAGGAGTAACATGAGCGATTTCCTAAACCGTATGAAGTCTGCCGCCAAGGCCGACCTTAAGACGATCGTCCTGCCCGAGGGCGAGGATCCGCGCACTATCGTCGCGGCCACCAAAATCATCGAGGAGGGCCTGGCAAAGATCGTCATCCTGGGCAACCCCGACGAGATCAACGTTCCCGGCGCTACCGTCATCGACCCGCGCAATGCCGAGAAGCACGAGGAGTACGCGCAGAAGTTTGCCGAGCTCCGCGCCAAGAAGGGCGTTACCATCGAGCAGGCTCGCGCCCAGGTGATGGACGCCACCTACTTTGGCACCATGATGGTCAAGATGGGCGATGCCGACGGCCTGGTCTCCGGCGCCTGCCACTCCACCGCCGACACCCTGCGCCCCGCGCTTCAGATCCTCAAGACCGCCCCGGGCACCAAGCTGGTCTCGGCCTTCTTCGTGATGTGCACCGACACCCCGCAGTTCGGCACTGACGGCACGCTGATCTTCGCCGACTGCGGCCTCAACATCAACCCGTCCTCCGACGAGCTCTCCGAGATCGCCATCGCCTCCGCTCACTCCTGGTCCACCTTCATGGGCAACGTTGAGCCGCACGTGGCCATGCTCTCCTACTCCACCATGGGCTCCGCTGGCGGCGAGGTCGCCAAGAAGGTCCAGGAGGCTGTGAAGTTCTGCAAGGAGAAGGCTCCCGAGCTCGCCATCGACGGCGACCTGCAGCTCGATGCCGCTATTGTCCCCACCGTCGCCCAGCTCAAGGCTCCCGGCTCCTCCGTTGCCGGTAAGGCTAACGTGCTGGTGTTCCCCGACCTCGAGGCCGGCAACATCGGCTACAAGCTGGTCCAGCGCTTCGCCGGTGCTGACGCCTACGGCCCCATCCTGCAGGGCATCGCCAAGCCGGTTAACGACCTTTCGCGCGGCTGCTCTGCCGACGACATCGTGGGTGTCGTGGCCATCACCGCCGTCCAGGCTCAGATGGCTGAGTAGCGTACATATCCCCTCGGGACAGGAATTTCCGCCCGCTAGCAAAAGGCCTCCGGAGCTGTTGCTCTGGAGGCCTTTCGTTTACTTGCAAATGCGAGCGTTAGTTGTTCTTGGTCAGACGCTCGACGTCGTGGGCGATCATGTATTCCTCGTCGGTGGGGATGACCATGACCGTGACGGCGGAACCGGCGGCGCTGATGACCTGCGGGCCGTTGCCCACGGCCTCGCGGTTCTTGTTATTGTCGATACGCACGCCCAGCCACTCAAAGCAGTCGCAGAAGGCCTTGCGAATCGACCAGTCGTTCTCGCCGATGCCGGCGGTAAAGGTGATGGTATCCACGCCCGCCATGGAGGCGATCATGGAGCCGGCCTGCTGCATAGCCTTGTAGGCAAACATATCGAAGGCGAGCAGGCAGCGCTCATCTCCCTCGGAGGCGCGCGTGCGGATGTCGCGGGCGTCGTTGGAGATGCCCGAAATGGCAAGCAGGCCGGACTGCTTGTTCATCATGTCGTCGACTTCCTGGTAGCTGTAGCCGCCCTCGCGCTGCAGGTAGCACACGGTAGCCGGGTCAATGGAACCGCAGCGAGTACCCATCATCAGACCATCAAGCGGCGTGAGGCCCATCGTGGTGTCGCGGCACACGCCGTCCTCAATGGCGGCAAGCGAAGCACCGTTGCCCAGATGGCACGAAAGCAGGCGGTGGCAGCGCGAGCCCAGGATCTCCTTGGCCATCATCCACTCGTAGCGGTGGCTCGTACCGTGTGCGCCGTACTTGCGCACGTGGTACTTGTCGCACACGTCCTTGGGCAGCGCGTAGGTGTAGGCGACCTCGGGCATGGTCATGTGGAACGAGGTATCGAAGACGGCGACGTTGGGCAGCTCCGGATACTTCTCGCGGCAATATTCGATTGCCGCGGCCTCGCCGTAATTGTGTAGCGGAGCGAGCGGGGCCACCTCAAGGATCTTAGCCATAACCTCATCGTCGACGACCGCGGAATCATCGAAGTGCCAGCCGCCCTGAACGATACGATGGCCAATGCCGTCAATCGTAAAGTCGGTCTTCTCAAGCTCCTCGAGCACGCGAGCGATAGCAGAGCGATGATCGGGGAAAGGGACCTCCTCGGTCTGCTTGGCGCCACCGTTCTCGGAGTGGCCAAAGATGCCCATGTCCGAACCGATACGTTCGCAGTTGCCCTTGGCGAAAACCTCTCGGGTATCGGTATCCAAAAGCTGATATTTGAGGCTTGAGCTGCCGGCGTTAACAACAAGTACGTTCATGAGACTCCTTTGCAGTGCAATACGGTCGACGCAGACCCCTTAAGGCGGCCGCATTTTAATAAGAAGTTATCACAACTTGATAAATAGCTATCAGTCATATCGCCCAACGAGCGCAAAAGAGGGGCCGAACGGCGCTCGGTCGTCCAGCCCCTCCCCTCTTGCAATTACTTGCCGTTGACGATGCGCTCGACGTCGGAGGCGATCATGAACTCCTCGTCCGTGGGGATGACGAAGATCTTGACCTTGGAATCCTTGGCAGACAGGCACCAAGCGCCGTCGCCACGCAGGGCGTTACGGGCATGATCCATCTTGACGCCCATAAAGGCCAGACGGTCGGCAACGCCGGCGCGAACAGCCGGAGCGTGCTCGCCGATGCCGGCGGTAAAGACCAGGGTGTCCATGCCGCACATGGAAGTGGCCATCTCGGCAGCCTTGGCGGCAATCTTGTAGACGAACATATCGAAGGCGAGCTGAGCCTCGGGGTCACCGGCAGCGGCGAGCTCCTCGACGTTGCGGCAGTCGTTGGTCTTGCCGCCGGTCACAGCCAAAAGGCCGGACTTCTTGTTCATCATCTCATCGACCTCGTCGAAGGTGTACCCGCCTTCGCGCTGCAGGTAGCACACGGTAGCCGGGTCGATGGAGCCGCAGCGGGTGCCCATCATGACGCCGTCGAGCGGGGTGAGGCCCATGGTGGTGTCCATGCACTTGCCGTCCTCGATGGCGCACAGGGAAGCGCCGGAGCCGATATGGCACACGACGACCTTGCGAGCCTCGCCGTTGGTCATCTCGGCGACCTTCTTGGAGATGTAACGATAGCTGGTGCCGTGGGCGCCGTACTTACGGATGTGCAGCTTGTCGCAGACGTCCTTGGGCAGGGCGTAAGTCTTGGCGACCTCGGGCATGTTGAAGTGGAAAGCGGTGTCGTAGACCGTGACGTTGGGCAGGTCGGGATACTGCTCCAGGCAGTACTCGATAACGTTGGCCTCGGGGTTGTTGTGCAGCGGCGCCAGCGGAGCGACCTCGCGGATCTTGGCGAGGACATCCTCGTCGACGAGGGAGGAATCGCCGAAGTACCAGCCACCCTGAACGATACGGTGACCAATACCCTCGATCTTGACGCCGTTGGCCTCGAGGTCCTTCAGAACGACCTCGATGGCGACCTTGTGGTCGGGGAACTCGATGTTCTCGGTCACCTTCTTGGAACCGTTGGCAGCGTGGGTGAAGGTACCGCCGGTAAAGCAGACGCGCTCGCAGGAGCCCTTTGCGGACACCTTGTGGGACTTGGTATCGATGACCTGATACTTAAGGGTCGAAGATCCTGCGTTGACGACCAGAACGTTCATGTGTCTCCCTACTAACAGGCGGTGTGGCGCCGCCAGGTTACATACGCTTCAATAATAAACCCAAACGCCCTCGCGCTCGGGTTTATTGCGTTGATATATAAGTTATCGGTGCCTAAATACGCATGGCCTTTGACTTGTAAGACGAAAGAGCGCGGGGATATACACCAAAGAAGAAATCCCGAGCGCGACAAGCAATATGACTCGAATGTCCGCGATGCTGCTCAACGCAGCATTGAACAGATAGAAAAGGATGGCACCCACCGCCACCATCTGGCTTTGAACCGAAATCAGTGAACAGCGCATCGAAGAATCGGCAGCATTTTGAAAAATTGAGTATTTAATTGGAGCAAATAACGAGTAGGCGACCGTCTGCAACACATAGAACACGGGCAGCAAATAGACCGGAGTAAAGGGAATCAAAAATAGAGCAGTCAGGGAAAGGCGCACGATGCCGCAAATACGCGCAAAACGGCCCTTGTCGACATGAGCAATCACACTGGGCACAATAAGCCCCATGGAGGCCGAGGCAAGGAGCTGGACCGCAATGATCACACCCGAAGCGACGGCATTCATTCCGCGACCCGCAAGCAACAGTGAGAAAAAGTCTTCCAGGGCGACAAAAGCAAATGCCTGAGAACAGTCCATGATGAACGCTGAACGAAGAATGCCATTACACGCAATAGCAGCACCGATCATCTTCGGGCTAATTCCACGCTCAGGTGTCCCCGCAGTGCTCCCTCTTTGCATCTCAGGAATGCAGACAACGACAACCAACGTCAACACCATTGCGATGGTATCTGCCGAAAGACCAATAAGATATGCACCGACAGACGAAATGAAACCGCCCACGCAAGCGGAGATGGCATAAGAGGCATAGAAAACAAATCGCTCAACGACATTAAGTCTTACGAGCTGGTCCTGAGAGACACTGTCAATGTAAATCGCTTCGATGGATCCGCTCACACATGCAACGGCAAAACCTTTAAGAGCAAACGCACCGATTAAAAGCAGAGGAGAACGGACGAGAAGCAGGGCGGCGTAGTATCCAAGCATTCCCACGACGCCAACGAGGCCGCTTGTCTTTCGTCCAAACCTATCAGCAATATAGCCAGTGGGAACTTCAAGGATGAACTTGCTCACTTGATATGCAATCATCATGCTAGAAATCGCCACCATCGAGAATCCGACGAATTCAAGGTAAACCGTCAGAAAATACAAGATGGTGCTGAAGTTCGACAGAAAAACGAACGTCATATAAAGCAAAACCGTACGGTTTTTCATACTCCGCCCTCCAAGAGTCAGCAATCTAAAATCGGAATCTTGGAAAAGCATGAGGGCAGAGCCGTCAGTCATGTGTTACAAGGCGTCAACATTCACTTGACGCCACGAGGCCAAATGGCCTCACGAAGCAAGGTGACGCAATAGGTGAAGAAATACCGTCTGGTGTCGATCGGTCCAGGCATTTTGTCGATAGCAAAAGTAGATGGGCAAGGCTGCGTCATGCGAGCCTTCAATGGAACACTCGCTCACTTCCAGTCCATCTGATGCGAGAGAAGAGCCAGAAAAGCTCAATATCAATCCCCCGGCTTGAAGAAACTCAGTCTGCGCCCTGTTTCCGTATTCGACATCGCGAAAGCGGAAATTAACCAGCTGGGCTTCGGGGCATTGATTGATTGCATTGAGACAGGGTGACAAATTAATGGGAACAGCGAGCCTGCCGCCCAGTAACTCACGAATGGTCATAGCGTCAACAGATTGATGACCAGCTGGGCATGAAAGAACCTTGAGCTCCTTTTCACCCAAGTATTTCGAAGAAAGGACACTATCCCTTGGTTCCTCAAATGAGATGGCCGCATCCGAAATGCCAAGCACAAGTGATTCAAAGCATGTGGCCGTTGGCTGATGCCAAACATCAAGGTGAATCTGAGGGTGCGAGCTTTCAAACGAGTCGTACCAGTTTTCGGAAAAAGACGCCCCCGCCCGTGAAGACAGGGGGCGTAAAGACGGAAATGGCCGTCGGGCGAAACGCCGCCGTTCCCCGATTGAGCGTACTTTTTGAGATCGTCGACTTGCGCCAGGATCACGCGTGCACGATGCGCAAATTCTCTGCCCGCCGGAGACAAAACAGCCTCCCCCGCCGATCGGTCGAGCAAAACAATCTGATACTCAGATTCCAACTTTTTTATTGCCGACGAAACGGCCTGCGGACTCACGTGAACGGCGCGAGCCGCTTTGCGCACGCCGCCATAGTTCGCTACAGCTTGAAGGTATTCGAGTTGAGAAAGCTGCATAGATTACTCCAAAGGCAGCCAAGTCGACGGGCCGTGCGTCCTCAGATGAGGTTCTCGCCCAGGTTCTTGCCGCCGAGAACGTGCATGTGGAAGTGCATGACGGTCTGGCCGGCGTTGACGCCCTTGTTGGAGATGACGCGGAAACCGTCCTCCAAGCCCTTGGCCTTAGCGACCTCCTGGATGGCGTGAGCCATGGCGCCCATGGTCTCGGCCGGCACGTTATCGGCGATATCGCTGTAGTGCTTCTTGGGGATCACGAGCGTGTGGACCGGCGCCTGGGGGTTGAGGTCGTCGAAGGCGATGACCTGGTCGTCCTCATAGACAACGGTCGAGGGGATCTCGTGGTTGGCAATTTTGCAGAAGATGCAATCGCACATGGTTGGTTCCTTTCTCACAGACCAAGGTAATTATATTTGGTCGGGATGGTTAGAACGAGAGGTTGTCGTCCGTGTTGGCGGCTTCGCCGTCGGCAAGCACGTCGTTGCCGTCGACGTCCTTAAGAAGCACCGAGACCTTCTGCTCGGCATCGGCCAAGCGTGTGCGCAGGCTCTTGAGGAGCTCGACGCCGCGGGTGTAGCTCTCGAGCGACTCCTCGAGCTCCATGTCGCCCGACTCCAGGCTGCGGATGATGAGCTCCAGCTCCTGCGAGGCCTGCTTGTACGTAAGCTGCTCGACCGGGGTCTTCTCTGCCATATCTATTTCCTTTCCCAAAGGTTTATCACTGTAAAACGCGGTCTATTCGACCGTATTGACCGTTGCCGCAACGTTACCGTCTGCCATGCGCACACGGATGGCGTCGCCGGGCTTAAAGGTCTTGGCGCTCGTGGCCACACCATCAACGCTGTACGCGATGGAATAGCCGCGGGCGAGCACCTTGAGCGGCGACAGGGCATCGAGCGAAGCCGCTGCACGGCCCAGGTCGGACGCTGGCTTGCTGAGCATCGTGCGCCCCTGATGCTCCAGGCGGGAGCTTGCGAGCGTGAGCGCATGGCGCTTACCATCGAGCCCCGAGGTGCTTGTAACCAGACGCTCGGGCAAACGCTCAAAGTTGGAGCGAAATGTCCCGACCGAGCGTACTATGGCGCCCGACAGGCGATCGGCAGTCAGCGCAAGCTCCGATTCGCGACGCTCGACCATAAATGTGGGGTCGTTGAGGCACGGGCGGCACGCGGCCGCATCGAGCGCATCGCCCAAGCGAGCCGTATAGGTATCCCAGGCACGGCGCCCGCGCTGATCGAGCATTTCCAGATCGACCTGATTCGACCCGATCATCGAAGCCATCGCAGCACCCAGACGCTGATGGCGCGCCTCGAGCACGTCGGCCAACTCCGTCATAGCCGGCGCCACCGATTCTGCCGCTGCCGTTGGCGTGGAGGCGCGGCGGTCGCTCACCATATCGCAAATCGAGGTATCGGGCTCATGGCCAATGCCGGTCACCACGGGCACAGGACAAGCCGCCACCGCGCGGGCAAGCTCCTCGTCGTTGAAGGTCATGAGGTCCTCAAAGGAGCCGCCGCCGCGCACCAGCAAAATGCAATCCGGCGCCGGCGTAATGGCGGCGGCACGGTGCAGCCCCTCGATTAGCTCTGCCGGTGCGCCCTCGCCCTGGACCTTGGCGCCCACGCAGACGAGCTCGACGAGAGGGTTGCGACGACGCAACGTGCGCTTGACGTCGTCGATTACGGCGCCCGAAAGCGAGGTGACGACCGCCACGCGGGAGCAGAACACCGGGATGCGGCGCTTGCGCGCTTCGTCCATCAGGCCCTCGCGGCGTAGCTTTTCGGCCAGTTGCGCCACTTGTTGACGCAGCAAACCCTCCCCCGCCAGCGAAAACGAGCGAGCGACAAAGCTCATGCGGCCCGTGGCCTTATAGAGATTGAAGCTGCCCTTAAAGCTCACCTGCATGCCGTCGCGCAGATCGAACGTGCGCTTGAGATAGGCGCCCTTCCAAATGATGCAGTCAACGGCGGCCGAATCGTCCTTGATCTGGAAATAGCAGTGACCGCTTCGGGCATTGGGACCACGAAAACCCGTGACCTCACCCAAAACGCTCAGCTGCGGAATAGCATCGAGCGCGCCGGCGGCGATCTCCACCGCTTGGCTCACGCTGAGCTCTTTGCGCTCCCGCTCGTCCGATCCGTCGAACTCGGCGGAAACGGTATTGCCGGTTAGATTCCAGCCTGCCACGCAGCCCCCTTTCGTCATCGTGCACAAGGGCTCCGGCCCTGCGCAAATTCAAGTCCAACACATAGTACAGCGCCGCGAGGACACGAATCCCCGCGGCGCCTGCCTGTCCTATTTGTTATCGGTTGGAGTTTCTGTTGTAGCGAGCCATCAGGTAGAGCAGCTGAATGATCGAAGTGAGCGCTGCAGCCACATAGGTAAGCGCAGCTGCCGTCAGCACCTTCTTGGCACCGTTAACCTGCTTGGAACTCATGCCCGATTGCTCGATATACGCCACGGCGCGGCGACTGGCATCAATCTCGACCGGCAGCGTAACCAGCTGGAACAGCACGCTAAACGAGAAGAAGACCAGCGCGAGGGTCGTGAGCCCCGCGATGTTCATGAACAGGCCCATGAGCAGCACGATGGTCCAAGTGTTCTGGGTAAAGTTGACGACGGGGACCAGGGCGGTGCGCACCTTCATCATGGCATAACCAATTTGACGCTGGGCGGCATGGCCCGCCTCGTGGCAGGCGACGGCAACGCTTGCGACCGACCCTCCCGAACGGTTGGCATCCGACAGATACAGGTTGTTGTCCTGCGGGTTGTAATGATCGGTGAGCTCGCCGGCAACACCCTTGATACCCACCGCATTGCAGCCGTTTGCATCGAGCATGCGTCGCGCGACCGTGGCACCCGTATCGCCGTCCGAGCGAACCTTAGACCACGTCTTGTACGTCGAGTTGATATAGCTCTGTGCGGCAAGGCCAAGCACCGTGCAGACAAGAACAACCAGCAGGTACAGCGGGTCGATGCCAAAGCCGTATCCATAGTAATAAGGCATGCGAATTCCTCCGAGTCGAGTTACACGTTGGAGGCATTTTACCCATTCAAGCGGCTAGGCTTCCCTACAGCAATTCGATTTTTCCGTCCTTCACCGTCAACCCCATATTGCCGGAAAGCAGATCGTCCAGGCGCGAGCCCACAAGCTCAAAGCGCCAGCCTTCGCGCAAGGGGCTCTGCTCGGGATGCTCAATATAGTCGGCCAGGTCATCGCGCGAGGCAATGACCGAAGTCGCCACGCCCGAGCGCTCGGCAACCAGGCGGATGAGCGCGTACATCAGGTCCGTCACGCTCTCCAACTCCGGCGAAATCTGACGGTGCCCGCGCACCATGAGCGGCAGGCGATCGTGCGGGCAGCTCGCGCCGCGCTTGATGGCCATGAGCGCACCGTCCACGTCGCGCTCCCCCAACTGATCGGTACCGCGAATGCTACGGAACTCCTCAACGCGCACGGGATTGCGCTTAACGAGCGCAAGCAGCGTGTCGTCGGACATGACCCACTTGCGCGGGATGTTACGGCGTTCGGCGCGGTCCTCACGCCAGGCGGCGAGCTCGCGCGCGATGCCCAACTGGTGACGGCTGCACGAATTGATGCGTTTGACCTTGCGAAACGCCTCGTGGCGATCGGCGCGATAGTGCGACTCGTCAGCCAGCGGGCGCAGCTCGTCGAGCACCCAGTCCACACGGCCCAGCTCGCGCAGGCGGCTCATCATCTCGGTATAGGCGACGATCAGGTACTTGACGTCATCGATCGCATACTCAATCTGCTTATCGGTCAGCGGGCGGCGCGACCAGTCGGTCAGCGACTCGGTCTTGGGCAGCGATACGCCGCAGAACGTCTGAACAAGCGCGCCATACGAAATCTGCTGGCGCTCGCCCAAAAAGGCAGCGGCGACCTGCGTATCGAAAATCGGTCGTGGCAGCACGCCCACGGTATGGAGCATAACCTCCATATCCTGCGAGCAGGCGTGGAAGACCTTAGTCACGCTCTCGTCTGCCATAAGCTCGGCCAGCGGCGATAGGTCGTCGATTACCAGGGGATCGACCGCGACGCTCTCGGCAGGGGTGGCAATCTGAACCAAGCACAGACGCGGATGGAATGTGCGCTCGCGCAAAAACTCGGTATCGACGGCAATCGCGTCGAACTCACGGGCGCGCTGGCAAAAGTCGAGTAGAGCCTGATGTGTGGAAATGTACATATCAACCCATCGAATAAGGTTAGGCCCGAAAAACACGGGTAGGATATCGGCATTGCCTTACAACTATACTCGGTTAGTCACAGAACGGGAACGTAAGTATGCGCTGCCTTATCATCCACAACCCGGCATCGGGCCCCAGCTCAGATGAAATCTACGCATTCACGCACGCCCTCGCGCAGGGCGGCGACGAGGTCGTGATGCGTTTTATCGGCGATGGCATGGAGCCCGAGGACGCCGTGGCAGACGTGCGCGAGTTTGATCGCGTGGTCGTTTCGGGCGGCGACGGCACCGTCTCCAACGTGCTCGACCAGATGCGCGGATGCGGTGTCCCCACGCTCGTCTTCCCCTCCGGTACAGCCTGCCTGTTCTTCAACAACATCGGCAATGCCCCCGAGGCAGCGGCGCTCGCCAAGGCTTGCCGCGCCGGTCGCACGGTCAAAGTCGACATGGGCGAGCTCTTTTGGCTCGACGAGAACGGCAACGAGAAGCGCCACGGCTTCATCATCATCGCCGGCTCGGGCTTCGACGCCGAGATCATGATGAAGGCCGCCCCCACCAAAAACGACATCGGCGAGATCGCCTACTTCCTCTCTGCGCTCGCCACGCCCAATCCCACGGTGGCGCACTTTACGATTGAGCATGACGGCATTGTCGAGGAGCTCGACGGCATCTGCTGCATGGCCGGCAACACCTCGGTCATCCAAAACGACATCAACCTGTTCCCCGACTGCCGTATGAACGATGGCATGGTCGACATTGCGGTCATCGAACCCGTAAAAACTGTGCAGCTTCTACCGACTGTGATCACCGCCGCACTCGACCCCGCCGGCAAGGTACTCGGCCGCCCGCAGTTCAAGATCATCCAGACCAAGGAAGCCAAGATCACCTGCACCCCGTCGCTGGGCATGCAGTTCGATGGCGAGATCATCTCCAGCAATTCGGGCGTCTTTGGAGCCCGCGCGCTTCCGCAATGCCTCGACCTCATCGTCGACGAATTCTCCCCGCTCGGAAAATAGGAGGACCCTATGAACGACAATCCCCTGCTCGGCTTTATCATCATCGTTTTGGCCATGCTCGTCGGCTATGCGATCAACGTGATCCACCGCCGGAAGAAGTAATTCCACATTGGTATGATATTCATCCAATTATCGTCTCCCCTGCTGTTTATGCATTTGCCAAACAGCGGGGGATTTTCTTTGCGCCCCGTACAAGGCGCTTTATTCAGGTACGGTAATTGCAGGACGTCTTTATTAAAGTAAAGCTACAAACCGAGTATAATTAACCACTCATCGCATATTTCATTACGCTTATCGAGTAAGTTTCTTTCATAGATGAATATTGTTTCCAGTTCGTTACGCTAATGAGGTGTCTTTATTGGCTGAAGCCCTCTGGCAACGGAGGGCTTTCGCACGCTGGGAGGGAAAATGAGGAAAACTCACCCCGTCAACGCGCTCAAGAAGCTAGGCATAGGCCTCGCCTTTGGAGCTGCAACCATCATGTCCATGCCGACATCTGCGCTCGCCTGCACGCAGATATACATGGGCAACAAGCTGACGGCCGACGGTAATACGTACTACGGCCGTGCTGAGGACTACCGCAAGCGTTACCTCAAGCACTTTGGCATCGAGCCTTCGTTTGGCCCTGGTCACACCTACAGCTCGGATGAGTCTGCATTCGTGTATACCTCGACCAAGACCTCGTATCGCTACACCTATGTGCGTGACCACCCCAGTCAGTGGGACGAGCGCTGGGATGCCTACTCCGAGGCTGGCATCAACGAGAAGGGTGTCTCCTGCTCCGCCACGCTGACCACCTACATGAATGCAGCTGCCAAGGCTGCGGACCCCCTGACCGATACTGGCATTGGCGAATATAGCTACGGCAGCGTAATCTTGGGCGAAAGCGCCACGGCACGTGAGGGTGTCGAACTCCTCGGCAAGATCATCGACGACCAGGGCGCCTGCGGCAACGACCAGATTATCATCTCCGACAACAATGAGACCTGGCTGTTCGCCGCACTTTCCGGCCATCAGTGGATCGCCATGAAGCTCACCGATGACATCGCCTCGCTTAACCCCAACATCGGCAACCTCAACTACAAGGTTGACCTCAACGACACCGAGAACTGCCTCCACTCCGAGGGCATCGAATCTATGCCCAAGGAGAAGGGCTTCGCCAAGTACTTCGATGATGGCCAGTTCGACGTTGCCCAGACCTACGGCGAGGAAATTAGCGAAAATGCCATGCACTCTTGGGCACGTTATGTCCAGGGTCGCGCTTACTTCGATGCGCCGCTCACCGAGGGCACCGACTATAAGATCGTAAAGGACACGCGCGAAAACGCCCGCGCCACGACCGGCGCTCTGCCCTTCGAGGCACAGCCCCTGTTCTTCCAGCCTGGCAAATCCAACTGGAACACCTTTGAGATGATCCGCGCGTTTGGCAACCGCGGCGAGAAGGCCCCGGGCCTCAACGCCAACACCGACGGCGCCTACGCCATCGGTACCGAAAGCAACAGCGAGATCAACCTCTTCCAGATTCGCGATGGCCTCGATCCCGAGATCGCAACCATCCAATGGGAAATGCTCTCCCGCGCCGCGTACTCCGTCGCCATCCCCTTCTACTCCGCACTGCTCACCGAGGTTAGCCCGTATTTCAGCGACCAGACCGTCTCCTACGATCACTGCAAAGAGACGGACATCGTAAACAACGAAGAACCCGAGAACTCCATCAATTACGTCCTCATGGACATCAGCTCCCTCTGCTTCGAGCATCCCGAGCTGCTCGGCGTCAACGTCCGCACCTACCTCGACGCCCTCCAGAACGAGCTCGTCGAGCAGAACTTGGAAGTCGACGAGGTCATGCAGGCCACCGAGGGCACCGAGGCCCGTACCGCCTTGGCAAACAAGGCCGGCAATGCTGCCACCGAGAACACCTACGTCAAGTGCAAGGCCTTGCTCCAGGAGATGCGCGCCTATCTGAAGGCTGAGAACTTCGACCAGCCCTTCACCCCGAGCGACCTGAACACCGAGACCAAGGGCCTCAAGGAGTCCATCACCTACGCCAAGGACGCCCTTGCCACCGACCCGGTCACCCCGGATCAGCCCGGCACTCCCGAGCAGCCCGGTAAGCCCGAACAGCCCGGTACCCCGGATCAGCCCAGCAAGCCTGAGCAGCCCGCTAAGCCCGAGCAGCCCGCCACCAAGCCCGAGAAGCCTGGTAAGTCGGATACCACGACCACGGTAACCACCAACAAAACGAACACCAAGGGCGGCCTGCCCACCACCGGTGATCGTTTTGATGGCCGCGTGGTGGCTGCATTCGCCATCGCTGGCGTTGCCGTCATCTCCGCGGGCGGTTACTTCCTCTACCGTCGCAATAAGGAGTAACGTCTTAGCTGAGCGGGCGAGGCAGCAATGTCAGCCTCGCCCGCTCAGCCCGCTCTTTTGACCGGCGGGAAACCCACTTGAAATCTTTTCAAAATAGATTTCCCCGCACACACTTCGCTGTGCTATAGTGCAGCGCAACAGCAACTTGGTGCGACCGCGCCACGGCATCACGAAAGGAGCCACCAACATGAAGAACACGATGAAGTCTCTCAACAACTGGTGGTGGCGTGATGCGAATACGATCGGTCGACAGTGAGTCCCTCACGCCTGTTTTTGCGCTCTAGGTGATTGAAAGGCCTCCGGTTTCGACCGGGGGCCTTTTTCTATCTCGAGCCCGATCGCATTCGCATCACGCGCCTCCGCTTTTCTCTTGCACTCCCCTTCCGAAAGGATTTTCACCATGTCTCAGAACACCACCGCCGCCCAGCCCCGCACCGTCCAGACCGCCGACCGCGGCAAACTCGACGTCCGTGCCCTCGTCCTGCTCGCCATCCTGCTCGCTGCCGGCTTCATCCTCAACTTCACCGTCGGCAAGGCCATCTCGGGCATCTCGGGTGGCATGATCAGCCCCGAGTTCATCATCTCGGCCTTCTGCCTCACCATCCTGGTCGTTCGCCCCAACATCGGCCAGGCGCTCGTCATTGGCCTTATCTCGGCTGCCGTGATCCAGATCACCACTACTTCGCCGTTCGTTGATTTTGCCGCCGAGGGCATCGCCGCCATGCTCATGGCCGGCATCGTCAACGCCGCCGGCAAGAACGGTCAGGTCAAGCCCGCCATCGCCATTGTCGCAACCTTCCTGACCACCTTTGTCTCCGGCGCCATCTTCATGGTCATCAAGATGGCCATGCTCGGCGTGGTAGGCGAGCTCGCCGCCGCCATGCTGCCCGTCGTCGCCATGACCGCCGTCTTTAACGCCATTCTGGTCGGCGCCCTCTACTTGCCCATCCAGAAGGCCCTGAAGCTCAACTAGCCCGTTCGGCTTTATGAGCCACCCCATCTTGGCGTTCATTCGTCGCTCGCGTGCCCAAGTACGCTTCGCTCCTCTTTCGCGCCAACCTGGGGCCCCTCGTAAAGCCGTCTCCGCACTCCACCAACAAAGACTGTCCCAAACGACTAGCTTTTGGGGACGTTCTTAAACGACTAGTCATTTAAGAACGTCCAATGACTATGAAAGGTATCCATGGAAACGATCATCAACGTCGACGATGTCTCGTTCTCCTATGGCACGCAGACCGAGCAGGCGCTTAGCCACATCTCGCTCAGCGTGAACAAGGGAGATTTCATCGGCATCATCGGGCCCTCGGGCGCCGGCAAGTCCACGCTTTCCGCCTGCCTGTCGGGCGCCGTGCCCCACCACTACACCGGCACGTTCTTTGGGTCCGTCATGGTTGACGGCCACGACACCTGCGAGGTCTCGCTCACCGACGTATCGCAGATCGTCGGCAGCGTGCTGCAAGACATCGACACGCAGATGGTCGCCTCCGTGGTTGAGGATGAGATGCTCTTTGGCCTCGAGAACTTTGGCGTGCCGCACGACCAGATTGAGCAGCGCGTCACCGAAACCCTCGAGACCGTCGGCATCAGCGACCTGCGCGACCGCGAGATCGCCACCCTCTCGGGCGGACAGAAGCAAAAGGTAGCCATCGCTGCCATCCTCGCTATGCGTCCGCGCGTCTTGGTTCTCGACGAGCCCACCGCGGCACTCGACCCCGCCAGCTCCACGTTGGTCTTCGAGACGCTACGTGAGGCAAACCGCGCACTTGGAATCACCATCGTCGTCGTTGAGCAAAAGGTCGCCCTGCTCTCGGAGTACTGCAACCGCGTGCTCGTGCTCAACCATGGCGAAATCGCGCTGCAGAGCGAGCCACACGAGGTCTTCGCGCATACCGACGAGCTCCGTGCCATCGGCGTCGACTGCCCTCGCGTCACGCGTATCTTCAATAGCCTCGAAACCGATGGTCTAGTAAGCGGTACCCCTTGCTTGGATGTCGATGAGGCCGAGCGCCTGATTTCGGGCATCGTCGACCCCGCACACGCGGCCATCGAAGCCCAGGCGCCCGCCGGTTCCCCGCATGCACCGTCGTTGCGTCCTCATGCCAAGGACGCCGAACCCGTACTCACCTTCGACCATGTCGAGTTTGCCTATCCCAATGGCGGCGCCGCCGTCCACGACCTCAACCTGACCCTCTATCCCGGCGAGCTCGTGGGCATCGTCGGCCAGAACGGTGCCGGCAAGACCACGCTCACCAAGCTGCTCACAGGCCTGCTTAAGCCCGCCTCGGGCAGCGTGCGCGTCACGGGACTGGATACCGTAGCCGTTCCCACGAGCCGTATCGCCCGCGAAGTCGCGACCCTCTTCCAAAACCCTGACCGCCAGATCTGCAAGGACACCGTGCTCGACGAGGTCGCCTTTGGCCTGGAGCTTGGCGGCATGGACCGTGCCGAGGCTCTGCGTCGCGCCCAGCTGGTCATCGACCGCTTTGGTCTGCCCGCCGACGAGGCACCGTTCTCGCTTTCACGCGGCCAGCGACAAATGGCGGCGCTTGCCTCCGTCGTAGTGGTTGAGCCCAAGATCGTCGTACTCGACGAGCCCACGAGCGGCCTTGATTACCGCGAGTGCATGACCGTCATGGAAACGGTGCGCACCATGGCCGAGCGCGGTTGCGCCGTTATCATGGTCTGCCACGATATGGAAGTCGTCTCGGATTTTGCTGAGCGCATTGTGGTAATGGCCGACGGTCGCATCCTCGACCGCGGCCGCACGCACGAGCTATTCTCGAACATCGATCTCATGCGGCGTGCCTACGTGGAGCCTCCCCAGGTTATTGAACTCTCGCGCCGTCTGGCATCTTCCGTCTCTCCCGCTTTTGCGCAGGTGAGCGAGGTCACCGATGTCGTTCGAATTACCAAGGAGATGGTCCACCGTGGTTAACGTCATCGACTACATGCCGGGCGATACGCTGCTGCATCGCCTGAATCCCGTCGTCAAACTGGGCCTCGCCGCCGCCATCATCGTCGGCATCTTCTTGTCCGACACCTACGTGGCGCTGCTGGGCTTTTTGGCACTCACCCTTGCGCTGGGCGCCTATGCCGGCGTCGTCGACCGTCTGTTCTCGCTGCTCAAGTTGCTGATTCCGCTCGCGCTTATCATGCTGGTGCTCCAGCTGGCCTTTATGCGCGATGGCAACGTGGTGTGGAGTTTTATCACCGACACGGGCCTCGTCACAGGATCGAAGGCCTGCCTGCGCCTGCTAGGTGTGGCGTTACCGCTCATCCTCATGCTCATGGTGACCAAGCTCAACGACCTTGCCAACGCCTGCGTCGAGGTGCTGCACGTGCCGTATCGCTATGCCTTCACCTTTACCACGGCGCTGCGCTTTGTGCCGGTGTTTGGTCAGGAGATGAACGCCATCATGGAGGCGCAGACCGCACGCGGCGTCGAGTACGACACCAAGAACCCCATCAAGAAGCTCAAGCTCATGCTGCCGTTGTGCGTACCGCTGCTTATCTCGAGCGTGGGCAAGACCGACGCCACCGCGCTTGCCGCCGAGCAGCGCGGCTTCTACCTGCGCACGCGCGCCAGCTCGTACAAGCGCTATCCCATCAAGGGTCTGGATATCGCCGTGCTCATCGTCAGCATCGCCCTCATCGCCATCGGCTTCCTGTTCTAGTTCACCACCGACAGCAACCACCCAACGCAAAAGGCCTCGGCTCGCACCAAACGAGCCGAGGCCTTTACTGTTTCCCCAGATAATACCTACCAAAAATAAACCTGTCCCTTTTTGGCAGATCGAGGGCTATTGGCGGTAGGGGGCGCCGCTGCGGATGACGGATTCGCGCACCAAGACGTCCATGGCGTCGAGGGTAATCTCGGGCATCTCGCGGTATTTCTGCAGCACCGAGAGCTCGGTGCAGGCCAGAATGACGCGGTCGCAGCCGCTACGGGCGAACTCCCACATCACGCGGTCGAACTTATCCATATCGGGCTCACGTCCGGCCTTCACGTCATCGTAGATAAGCGACATCACATCGTTCTGACGTTTCTCGCTGGGATAGACAACCTCAACACCCGCAGCCTTACATTCGCGTCCGTAGACGCCCGCGCCCACGGTTCCATCGGTTCCCATAATGCCAATCTTGTGCACCGGCTCGGCCGGCATACTCAGGTTGGGGTCGAACTCGCACTCCCCCATCACCGCACCCGCAAGGGCATAGCGCACCGACTCACGCGGCATGTGGATAATCGGCACCTTCGTAAACGACTGGATCTGGTCGTAGAAGTAGTGCGACGTGTTGCAGGGAATGGCAATGTGCGCACAGCCCAGCGACTCGAGTGCCTGGGCACACTCTTTCATGGTCGCCAGCAGCTTGGCATGCTCGCCGGTCTTAATGGCCAACGTGCGGTCGGGCATGGTCGACTTGGAGAGCACCACCATGTCGATATGTTCCTGATCGCAGGCAGCAGCCGTATGACGCACCACCTGGTCGTAGTAATACGACGTGGCCTCGGCGCCCATGCCGCCGATAACTCCCAGCTTTTCCATCGCCGCCTCCTTGGTGACGCTTGCGCAATTGCGCGTATCATACCCGCGCCCGCCCGATGCAAACCGGACGGGCGCCGCGCTCATCTACTTGTAATACGTCTTGAACAGCTTAAAGTGGCGCAGCTTGGTGTGCCACATGCGCAGCCAGCGGTTAAAGACAAAGTCGCCCTTCATAAACGAAGGGTCGGCGCCCTTGCCTTCCTTGTCCAGGCGATGCACCTTAGCGCGCAGCTCGGGATCCTTGACGTACTTGTCGACGACGCCCATGGGAACGACCATCCACAGGGCCTCGTCCTGCGCCGTCACAAACTCCGGCTCAAACGGGCGGTTGAACACATACTCGTCCACCACATACTTGGCAACGTTAAAGCCGCTGTTGGTAACGTAGTAGTTGCTGCGGCCCTGGCGCGTGTTGAAATCGAAGAACTTAAACGAGCCGTCGCGCTCGTCGTACTTTACGTCAAAGTTGGAATAGCCCACAAAGTGAAGGTCCTCGAGCAACTTGCGCACGCCGCCCATGAGCTCGTCGTTGGGCTCGGTAATGATACAGGCATGGTTGCCGACACCGTGGGGCTGATGCTCCTCGAGCAGCACATGGCCCAGGCACATCATGCGGACCTTACCGTTGCGGTCGGAATAGCTGGTGAGCACGCGCATGTACTCGTCGTTGCCGGGCACGCGATCCTGCAAGATCAGGTCGTCGGTGTAGCCGCTGGCATACGAATCGCGAATGACCTGTTCCAGCTCGGCGCGGTCGGCAATCTCATAGGCCTTCTTCTGGCCCTCGAACTCATGCTGCCACCACATGATGCCGTCAGAAGGCTTCAGAATCATCGGGTAAGGAAAATCGATCTGGTCGAGCACTTCGGCAGGCGCCTCACCCTGGGCATTGAGCATCGCCTTGGTAAAGGTAAACGTGTGCGGATAGGGCACGCCATGCTTCTCGCACAGCTCGTAGAAGATCTCCTTCTTCTGGCACTGCTCGAGCATGCTGTAGGGCGCGTAGGGAGCGACAATGTTGTCCGCCAGCTCATGAGCATCCTTGGCCTGAGCCACGAGGGCAACATAGTTGTCGCCACAGCCCACAAGGACAATCGTCTTGTCGGCATGCGCTTGGGCAATGCCGTTGACGGTTTTGAGCATCACGGGCATAGTGTCGATATCCACGTTGGGCGTGTAGTCGATAATCTGGCTGCGGTACGCGGGACCCGTCTGATACTTGCCAAAGACCAGACTCTTGACCTGGTACTCCTCGTAGAAGGCGCGCGCCACCGAATAGGCGTTGATGTCGCCACCGAGCAGCACGGGAATGAACTCACGCTCTGTAAATTGCAATGCCATGGAAACTTCCTATCATGAACTGCCCACACAACGGGCGGTCTTTGCGCAACTGATTTATTCTAGCGTGCCAAGCCGCCGGCACCCAAAGCTCCACCGTATCTATGGCAATCGACGTAATCGTCCAGCACGAAGACGGCGCTCACCGTTGTATGACAATGGGCAATGAACCTACCATTGTTGTAGGATTCAACATGTTGCCCGCCCCGTCGAAAGGTGCACCGTGCCCCAGGCTCATCCGATCAACAACCCCATCATTGACGCCGCCAAGCGCGAACTTGCGGATCGTGCCCGGACGGCAGCTCCCCTACGCACCGCAAACGATGCTTACAACGGGCCTGCTCGTATCGTCTCAATCAACACGTCGGAGCACAAAGGCACTCGCAAGTCGCCCGTCGCCGATGGACGCGACACCGTCATCGAGCAATTTGGCCTCGCTACCGATGCGCACGCCGGACATTGGCACCGCCAGGTCTCTCTTTTAGCCGCGGAGTCCATCCAGACGGCGCAGGCACGCGGGCTCGACGTACACGAGGGTGACTTTGGAGAGAACTTCACAACCCGGGGCATCAACCTGCTCTCGCTCCCCTTGGGCACGCAGCTCAAGCTTGGCAGCGAGGTGCTTGTCGAAATCAGTCAGATCGGCAAGGTCTGCCACACACGCTGTGCCATCTACTATCTAGCCGGCGACTGCATCTTTCCCCACGAGGGCGTTTTCGGCGTGGTACTAAAGGGCGGAGAGGTCCATACCGGCGACGAAATCCAGGTGGTCAAGCTCGGCGACGGCACTTGCTCGTTCACCCCCGCCGAGGCGCTCGAAGAGATTGAGCAGGCTCGCCAGGAGGGCACGCTGTAGTTGTAAAACCCCACGTTGAGATAGCTTTTACAGCCCAAAGTTCCTCTTAAACAGGCCCCCGTAACGTTAAAGTTGAACTCTATGGTTTCTCAACAATTCATCATAACTGCAGGTCAAAGCCAAAGCCTCAAGTTCAACTTGACCCTTTGGAACCTTTAAGGTTCAAGTTGAGGTCGAAAGCAGTAGTAGAATACCGTTCGAACCATAACCTACGATTGATTGCAGAGGGACTGGATGCAGCATTCGAATCATCGCACCGCAGCGTTCATTGCGTCGAAGCCGGCTCGTATCATCACGAGCGCCGTGCTCGCCGTTGCGCTGACGGCCACGCCGATGCTCTCCCCCGTTGCGGCGTATGCCGCCTCGCAGGCAACGCAGGACCAGCTTTCCGCAGCCCAGCAGAAGATCGAAGCCGCCACGAGCGCCTACAACGACGCCCGCACCAAACTCGATGACCTGCAAAAGCAGATTGACTCCAATGAGGCAAGCATCGAGGAAATCGAGGCCAAGCTTCCCGAGCAGCAGGCCAAGGCAAGCTCCGCCACGCGCGATCTGTACAAGTATCAGAAGGGCACCAATCCCATCGTGAGCTTCCTGGTCAACGCACAGAGCCTGGGTGAGTTCATCACGACCTGCAAATACACCAACCAGATCACGAGCTCGAGCGTCGACGAGATCGAACAGCTCAATAACATGCAAACCGAACTCGAGCAGAACAAGGCTGAGCTCCAGCAGGCCAAGTCTCAGCTTGAGGCAGAGCAGAAAAACGCCGAGGATGCGCTGGCACAGGCCCAGCAGCTCCGCAGCGAGGCACAGGCAAAAGCCGAGCAGGAAAATGCCGCCGAGCTTGCCAAGCTTGAGGCCGATAAGGCCGCTGCCGCCGAGAAGCTCTCGGGCGAGGGCGTAAGCGGCAGCAATTCCAGCAGCCAGGCCACCAACACCAACACCACCATCGACACCACGGTGAACAGCTCCAATACTGGTAGCTCCGATTACGATTCGTTCATTAATGAGTGGACAGGCCGCATCGACAATTATCTCGCCGGCTCCCCCATGGCAGGCCAGGGCTATAACTTTGCCGTCGCCGCTTGGAATACCGGTGTCGACCCCCGTTGGTCCCCCGCCATCGCCTGCATCGAGAGCACCAAGGGTGCTTATTGCGCCAATTCTTACAACGCCTGGGGCTGGAGTGCACGTGGCGGCGGTTGGCGCAGCTTTGGCAGCTGGAGCGAGGGCATCTCCGCTCACGTTGCCTATCTGGGCGCCAACTACGGCTCCACCCTTACCCCGGCAGCGGCCAAAAAGTACTGCCCGCCCACGTGGCAGGACTGGTACAACAAAGTCGCCGCTCAGATGAACCGCATCTAAGTGCAACTGCAAAGGGCCCCAATGGGGTCCTTTTCTTTTAGGTAGCGGAGGTATCGACGACGCCGGTCGCATTGGCAACCGCGACTATGACAATCATGCATAGGAGCAGCACACCCAATGCCTTGAGCCAGAGTTTCGCGAGTTTCTTGCCGCGATAGCTGTCGAGCAGTGCGAATCGCCGACGAAGACGGCGCTTATCGAGCAGTGCGAAATGCATAAGCACCATAAGGCCATCGACAAAGAAAAAATACTCGATTATGAGAAGCCACGTCGGGTAGCTTTGGTTTGCTCCGGTGGGGTGAAAGACGGCAAAGTGACTTCCGGCAAAGAACACAAGCAGCGAGAAGCAGACGAGCGTATTCCAAATGCGGCCCAGAGACTCCGGAACGCGAGAGAGCAGGCCGCATGCAGCGGAGGCGGCAGGGCCAGGAGGCCCTGCGGGGTTCTGGAGCCCTTGGGGCGTCAACACCGTCTCCGAGGCCGGAGTTCGGACAGGCGGCGCAGGAGGCCGCACGGGGCGACTCAGATCGTATGCCGCGCGCGTCGCCCGTCCCAACGCTTCCGCACTCGCAAAACGCTTGGCCGGGTCGAGCGCCATCGACATGCAGACGGCATCGGCAAGTGGAGCGGGAATGCCGCGCGCCTCGCATTGCTCGCGCATGTCGAGCCCTGGCTTAGGGTCGACTCCCGTCAAGCAGAAGAACAACAGGGCGCCAAGTGCGTAGACGTCGCTTCGCACGCTCGTCTGCCCAAACCCATACTGCTCGGGCGGCGCATAGGGTCGCGTGCCAAACTTGACGGTGTCGGCATCGGCGCCATCGTGCCATACGCGCGCGATCCCCAGGTCGATAATCACCAGCGATGAAAACGTCAGGCCGTCATCAGGCGTATAGTTGGCACCTGTCACGATGATATTCGACGGCTTGAGGTCACGATGGATCACCGGCGCCGACGTCTCCCCCGCCATTGCAAAACCGGCATGGAGCTCGCCCACGGCGTCGCAAAGGACAGGATACAATTCACGCGCATAATCGGGGGTGGCTCCCAGACGGTCCACCAGCGCCCCGAGCGTCTCCCCTTCGATGTATTCCATAACCACGTTGAGCTCGTCGCCCACACGACGACAATCGACGATTCTGGGCAGGTGCTCAAAACGCCTGCCTGCCCGCTGAGCGGCAAACAGACGCTCGTATGCCCCGCCGATTTGAGCCGAAGCATCGATGCGTTTACGGACAAAGGGGCCGAGCGAACCGCCGCCGGTTCCTTCAAAGTACACAAGCTCGGTTGTTTCAACGGACGAGCGCTTAAGTACACGCTCCACGCGATAGCTGTCGTCACGATCGAGCGACGCCAGGTGCTCGGCAAGCGCTGCGGTCAGCTCGTCATCGGAATATGTTGGGGTCTGATTATCCATAGCCTCCATCATAGCGCAGGGCGCAGACACCCCATGGCATCCGCGTCCCGTTCGTTTGCATCGTTGTTCGGCAGCTCCGCCAGCTCAGATATCAGCCGCTAACTCACCGTCTCCTCGCCAAAGCGATACAGCTCCTCGTTGACCTTTTGGAGGCTGCACCCGCGATCGATGCAAAAGATGATAATCGCATCGCGGCGGTCCTTGCAGTTAAGGACGCTTACCCCTGCAGCCGTCAGCGCACGGTTGGTCTCTTTGAGCGTCAGCGCCATCGCAAAGGCAATCTGCAGCACCTTATTGCGACTCGGATGACGCGCACCGGTAAAGATCTGATAGCCAAAGGTCTCATTGAGATCGGCCATACGAACCACGCGCGAGCGCTCCAAGCCCTTTTCCTGCAGTAGCTGCTTCAGGTAGTCCGAAAGCGACGGGGCGGCAAAGTCGTGCTCCCTGATATAGCCATCGATGTTCGGCGCATCGAGAAGCTCGTTGAGCAACTCCTCAGTCAGCTTTTTATCGGGCATACGACTTCACCTCCCCCAGTGCATGCAACATGCTAGAAACCGTTTACGTCCGAACGCTCCCAGCTAGCAACCTGGTCGGGAGACACCGTACCCAGCGCCTCGAACTTCCAGGAGCCGCCTGCCTTCAGATGATTGGTGTTTGCAAGAGCCGTTCCAACCTGGTTGCCATCGGCATCATACAGAACATATTCAATCTGAATGTAGCTCTTTTCCTTGTCCGTGTTATTGGTCAGCGTGCCCGTGATCTTATAGGTAAACTGATTGGAAGTGTCTTCAGCCTCGTCAGCAATGGTATACGGTTCTTGCGGTTCTTTTTGCTCCTCAGCCTGCTGTGTCGTCTCGGCAGGTTTTGCCGAATCGCTCGCAGACGAATCGGTTGAGTTGCCGCCCATAGAGCCCACGGCACCGGCAATAACCAGCACCACGATGATGCCTAGGACAATCTTGCCGATCGGCTTCTTTCCCTCTTTTGCCATTATTCATCCTTCCTACGATCCGGCTACCGTGCCGGCACACAGCACATCGTAGGAAGGATTAAACTTGAATTCATTAGCTGAGAGCTAAGGTTGCGGTAAACGGCCAATGCAGTTATCCAAACGCCGAGCAAACGCACTTTGCGCGACCGTCTGCTGGCAGCGCATCAAACCACCGCGACGGATTCCCCGGTAAAAGCACTGATCATCAACAGGACAAAGAACGCCAGGTAGCTGATGCTCAGCAGGTAGGCGATGACCAAAAAGGCAATCCATCCTACATTGGTCTTACCGTCGGCACGACGTTGCTCGCGAGAACGGCACAGCCAAATCGTCACGCCGATGGCCACAATCAACAGCACAAGTGCCGCTGCCGCCAGTCCAGCAAGCGCAAACATCACGCCAATGCTCACAGCAATAACCGGGAGCAGCAGCAAACCGCACCCGCATCCACCCGGACTATATACGGCAGGCTGTCGGCGTCGCCTCATCGTCACGCCACCCCCATCATCTCTGAGCACTACAGCGCAATGGCCTGCTGGACAGGAACGATCTTATCCAGTTCCGGTTCGATGCGCCTCTTCTCCGCCTCGAGATCAAACGCTATCTGGGCGCGCAGCCAATAACCATCCGTCAGGCCAAAGTAGCGGCAAAGGCGAAGGTCGGTGTCGGCCGTCACGCGACGTTTTCCCAAGACAATCTGCCCGATACGCTGAGCCGGAATCCCAGTCTCTTTCGCAAGGCGATATTGAGAAATGCCCATGGGAACAAGAAACTCCTCTTTGAGAAGCTCACCAGGAGTCACCGGCGACAGCAAATCGGCCGAAGTCTCATCACTTGTGATAATCGACGATTTCGACATTCCAAGCCATCTCCTGTCTCCACTCAAAACAGACCCGATAGCGCTCATTACGATGCAATCATAGTATCGCCTTACGTTAGTAACGTCAAACGTTTCTATAGACTTACATCTCTATTATATCGTACGTTTGTTCGTGTTTTCTAGAACAAATAGTCCTTCACGCCTTAGTCAAGCAAAAGCAATCGTTTGTAGACATCGAGACCTTTGAGTAGGATTTCCTCGTCGAAGAGCATGCTATCGGTATGCAGAGCGCTTGTGGCATAGGCGGGGCAGCCATCCGAATCACTCGGGTTGTCTTGGTCCTCTGGCATACCCGTGCCCAGCAGGAAAAACACGCCCGGCAGATGGCGCTGATAGAACGCGAAATCCTCGGCGATCAGCAGCGGCTCGTCCACAAGTTGCAGCTCGGGCAAGGCAGGCGCAATGTGGGCAAACAACTCGGGGTCGTTATCGACTGGCGGATAGCCCTCGGCAAAGTCGAGATCGTACGTACAGCCCGTTGCGGTGCACGCCTCGTCGAGCGCACGGCGTACGCCCTCGCGTGCACGGTCGAACATGTCGTCTGTAAACACACGCAGGCTGCCGGCAACATGGGCCTCCCCCGCCACCGCGTTGCAGACGGTGCCGGCCTGCAGCAGGCCGAACTTACCAATGCAGGGCTCGTCGGCACCCAACTCGTCCATCAATTCGCGCTCGGCGACCAAGAACTTGGCAGCCGCCAGCGCCGCATCGTGTGATTCGTTTACGGGAACGCCGTAAGTCTTGGCGATATGGATACTTGTCCCGTGAATGCGCACGTGCGTCTCACTCGAGCGCGCCAGCAATGGACCGGAGCAGCTCACCAAAGTGTTTGCAGGCAGGTCGGGCCATACGTGGAACCCGAAGATGCGATCTGCCCCGTAGCGCTCGAACACGCCGCTCTCGCACACCGTCTTGGCGCCACCGGTCGTTTCCTCGGCCGGCTGGAACACAAAGAGCACGTTGCGCCTCATGGCGCCCGGCTGCTCGCGAATCGTACGGTCGACATACGTCGCGGCGGCAAGTGCCATGGCCATGTGTCCATCATGTCCGCAAGCGTGCATCTTGCCGGGATGGATCGAGGCAAAGGCCGCTCCCGTCGCCTCCGCGATGGGCAGCGCATCCATATCGGCGCGAATCGCCGTGGCACGCGCGGCACCAACGCCAGCGTCGAAGAAAGCGCAGACGCAGCTGGGACACGGATGGGTCACCTCGCAAGCGAGCGGCGCCAACACGCCCTCGATATAGGCGATAGTCTGCGGAAGATCGAAATCGAGCTCCGGAATGCGATGGAGATCGCGGCGATAGCGACGGAGTTCTTGGAGCTCGGTCATAGAGAATCCCTTCGTGAGGCACATCTGTTGCAACTTATTGTGATACAGGATTGTGGCACACATGTTTCCAGCATATTGCTGCATTTTTTAAACGTTATATACGAATACTCTTGTTTGGTAAAGTGCAACGTGATAGGGTCGTTACCACTTGATAGAGGCGCGGGCACGAAGAGCCGCGGGCGAGCCGGCAGGCTTTGACCCCGTGGGGAGGCGAAACCCGCCGAACTGGGTTTTTCGGGCACGAACAACCTGGTGGGCCTGCGGGAAACACCCACAGGACTGTCTGCAGCAATGCGGGAGCGCTATCCGGACATTGGGTCCACGCTATGCGGATTCGATGCGCAGATGGCGCCGTCTGGATAGCGAGGTTTACGGGACATGGCATTGACCCCCAACGAGGCATATGCGGCCAAGCAGCCGTTTGTGGACAAGGAGACACTCGAGCATATCGTCGAGCAGTTCCCCACGCCGTTTCATCTATACGACGAGGCGGGCATCCGCCGCAACATGCAAGAAGTGCGCGACGCCTTTGCATGGAACCCGGGCTTTAAGGAATACTTTGCCGTCAAGGCCAACCCCAACCCGGCGCTCATCTCCATTCTCAACGAATACGGCTGCGGCTGCGATTGCTCGAGCTATACCGAGCTCATGATCGCCCGCTCGCTGGGCATCACGGGACACGACATCATGTTCTCGTCCAACGACACGCCAGCTGCCGACTTTGAGCTCGCCGACAAGCTGGGCGCCATCGTCAACTTTGACGACATCAGCCACATCGAGTTCTTTGAGCGTGTTGCGGGGCCCATCCCCAAAACGGTCAGCTGCCGCTTTAATCCGGGCGGCCTGTTCCAGCTCTCCAATGGCATCATGGATAACCCCGGCGATTCCAAGTACGGCATGACCACCGAGCAACTCTTCGAGGCCTTCCGCACGCTCAAGGCCAAGGGCGCCGAAAACTTTGGCATCCACGCATTCCTTGCCAGCAATACCGTCACCAACGACTACTACCCCAAGCTCGCGCGCATCCTCTTTGAGCTTGCCGCGCGCCTGGAGCGCGAGACCGGCGCACATGTCGCCTTCATTAATCTGTCCGGCGGCGTCGGCATCCCCTATCTGCCCGAGCAGCAGGCCAACGACATCCACACCATCGGCGAGGGGGTACACGCGGCATACGACGAGATCCTGGTTCCCGCCGGTATGGGCGATGTGGCCATCTGCACCGAGATGGGCCGCTATATGATAGGCCCCTACGGCTGCCTGGTCACCAAGGCCATCCACGAGAAGCAGATCTACAAGGACTATATCGGTGTCGACGCAAGCGCCGTCGATCTGATCCGCCCTGCCATGTATGGCGCCTACCACCACATTACGGTGATGGGCCAGCCGGGTGGCGCCGACAAGACCACAGTACCCGTTACGGACACCTACGACATCACGGGCAACCTATGCGAGAACAACGACAAGTTCGCCATCGATCGCGAGTTACCGCATATCGACATGGGCGACCTGCTTGTGATCCACGATACCGGTGCGCATGGCTACTCCATGGGCTACAACTACAACGGACGTCTGCGCTCCGCCGAGGTTCTGCTGCGCCCCGATGGCTCAGCCGACCTCATCCGCCGTGCCGAGCGCCCGGGCGATTACTTTGCCACGCTCGACGTGCTGCCGAGCGGCCGAGAGCTGCTGGCCAAGTCGCGCGCCGAAAGTGCCCGCCGTCGCGCCCAAGACGAGCGCTTGGCCGTCGCCGCCCAATGGAATAAGCGCATCCAGATCGCGGAAGCGAAGGAGAAGAACATGGATATCCGCAACCTCGAGGGCTCAATCGTCGCCCTCGTCACGCCGTTTAAAAAGGACGGCAGCGTCGACTTTGACGCACTCGAGCGCCTTATCGATTTCCACCTGCAAAACGGCACCGACGCCATCCTCACCCTGGGCACCACCGGCGAGAGCGCCACGATGACCGATGACGAGGACAACTCCGTCGTCGCCGCCGTGGTCAAGCATGTTGCAGGACGCGTCCCCGTCATCGCCGGCTCGGGCTCCAACTCCACGCAAACCATGCTCACCAAGTCGCTCACTTACCAGGGCTTGGGAGCCGACGGCCTGCTGCTCATTACCCCCTACTACAACAAGTCCAACGAAGAGGGTATCTATCAGCACTTTAAGACCGTCGCCGATGCTGTGGACATCCCCTGCATCCTGTACAACATCCCCAGCCGTTGCGGCTGCGGCATCAGCGAGCGCAACGTAGAGCGCCTGGCCGCACATCCCAACATCATGGGCATCAAGGAGGCCTCGGGCAACGTCGCCTACGCGGCCAAGATCGCCCACCTGCTGTCCGACGATTTCCGCATGTACTCGGGCGAGGATGCACTCACAGTGCCGCTCATGAGCCTGGGCGCCTCGGGCACCATCAGCGTGTGGGCAGACGTGCAGCCGCAGCTCGTACACGACATGTGCCGCGCTTATCTGGACGGCGACGTAGCGCGCGCCCGCGATATCCAGATTGCCGGCCAGCCGCTCATCAACGCCCTCTTTAGCGAGGTCAACCCCATCCCCGTTAAGGAAGCGCTCGCCCAGATGGGCATGATCGAGGCAAACTACCGTATGCCGCTGTGCCCCATGGCAGACGACACGCGATCCGCACTTACCGATGCTCTGAAGGGAGCTGGTCTGCTTGATTAAGACCGTCATTATGGGAACGGGCCGCATGGGCTCGCTCATCCGCACCACCGCCGAAAGCATTGTCGATGCCGCCGGGCAGCCCGTTTTTGATATCGTGACCCAGATCGGCTTCGATTTGAGCGAGCTCGAGAACGCACCGGCTGCCGATGTGATTATCGACTTCTCGAACGTCGTGACCTTCGATGCCGTCGTCGCCTATGTCGAGCGCACGGGCGCCGCACTCGTTTCCGGCACCACGGGCTATTCACCTGAGCAGATGGATCGCCTGCGCGAGCTGGGTCAGAACGCCCGTGTTATGCACTCGGGCAACTACTCTATCGGTATCGCCGCCCTGCGCCATCTGGTTGCCCAGGCCACGCGCGAGCTGCCCGGCTTTGACTGCGAAATCGTCGAGACGCACCATAATCAAAAGGTCGACGCCCCCAGCGGCACTGCCAAGTTGTTGCTCGACGCCGTCGTCGAAGCCGAGCCCGAGGCAGGCTACCACCCCGTCTATGGCCGCGAGGGCATGTGCGGCGCGCGCGACCCCAAGGAGATCGGCATGCACTCGCTGCGCGGCGGCACCGTCGCCGGCGTGCACGAGGTAAGCTTTTTCGGCCAGGACGAGGAGGTCACGCTCACGCACCGCGCCACGAGCCGTCAGATCTTCGTCAACGGCGCCCTGGCAGCCGCGCAGAAGCTCGTCACCCGCGAGCCTGGCTTCTATACGTTCGACCAGGTCATGTTTGCCTAACCAGGTATCAACCGGATCCACTCAAAGGAGAGACAGCAAATGAGTAATGCAGCCGAGATGGACGCACAGGAGATTATCAACTACATCGCAACCGCGCCCAAGAAAACGCCCGTCAAACTGTACGTGCGCGAAAAGCCGGGCATGAAGGTCCAGTGGGGCAATGCGCACGTCTACGGCGGTCGTCGTGGCAAGACCGTCTTTGGTGACTGGGATGAGCTCAAGGCAATCCTCGACGCCAACGCCGACTCCATCGACTACTACGACGTAGAGAACGACTGCCGCAACTCCGCCGTGCCCATGCTCGACCTCAAGGGTATCAACGCCCGCATCGAGCCGGGCGCGATCATCCGCGACCGTGTCGAGATTGGCGATCGCGCCGTCATCATGATGGGCGCCATCATCAACATCGGCTCCGTCATTGGCGAAGGCTCCATGATCGACATGGGCGCTGTGCTGGGCGGCCGCGCCACCGTGGGCAAGAACTGCCACATCGGCGCCGGCACCGTGCTGGCAGGCGTCGTGGAGCCCGCCAGTGCCACGCCCGTCATCATCGAGGACGACGTTATGATCGGCGCCAATGCCGTGGTCCTGGAGGGCGTGCACGTAGGCAAGGGCGCTGTCGTTGCCGCCGGCGCCGTGTGCGTCGAGGACGTCCCCGCCGGTGCCGTCGTGGCCGGTGTCCCCGCCCGCGTCATCAAGATGCGCGACGAGAAGACCGACAGCAAGACCGGCCTGGAAGAGGGCTTACGTCAACTCTAGGGCTGCGCAGTTTTACCAAACCGCGTAACTAGTCGACGCTGCACCTTTGGTTCCGTCGTTCTAACGAACGACGGATCTCTCGACGCTGCAAACGCCCCTAAGCGGCAATCTGACGTTCAATCGTCGGTCGCGTACCGAAGTACGCTTCCCTCCTCTTTCACGTCACCTTGCTCGCCTAGGGGCGTTTTCGCTGACTTATGCTCAGTCTGCAACTCAATTCAGCTCCAAGCAAAAAGGCCGAAGTCCCGAAGGGTTTCGGCCTTTGCTTTGTCTGAAGTTCAAGCGCAGTTTATCGATTCTCAATTGACCCGATATTTTTGAGCTCGATGGAAATGAGGCCGTTGGGCTCGTTGACGAACTCAATGTACTCGGAGTTCGAACCCATCTCGGCCGGGAAGCTGATCTCGATACCCGTGTCGGTACGGATCTTGTGATTGCGCACGGCCGCGCGTTCGACCTGCTTGCGCTCCACGGGCACACGCTCAGGCACCTTCTCCTCGGTCAGTGCCGCGCGCACGCTCTCCTTGATGACCGGCTCGTCCTCAAAGACCTCGTCGACGATATCCCAAGGCGGCAGTTCCTCGTCATCCTCGACCTTCTCGGCAACAGCAGCCTTAACCTTGGCGAGCGCTACGGCCGTATTGGCACCGTGCTCCTCGGCGACTTCCTCGACCACACGCGTCACGGTGTCGATGACCTCCTTGCCCGATACGCCCGTGTCGCACTGCAGCAGGCCATCGGGGATAAGCATACGGTCCTCGCCGGCGATCTTGCGTTTCTTGTCCACATAGCCGATCTCCATGGTGCTTGCACGCACGATTGCATAGCTCGGCACCTTTTGCGAAGGGTTCGGCAGAATGGCGTAGTGGCGCGCAATGTCGTTGCGTACCTCGCCCTCTTCGCGACCTACCTCGTGCATAAAAGCCTGCTTGGAGCCCAGCAGCATCACGGCAAACCAGCGGGCATCCTCATCGTCATCAAAGTCCGCCACGAGCACGTCAGTGGACTCGGCTTTCTCGGCCTTGGTGAGTTCGGAAGAGATAAACTCCGCAATCTGCTGCGACAGGTCCACAAACTCGCGCTCGCCAAAGAAATAGCCCTTGAGCTCGCCGCCAAACGCAGAGTTCTCGGCAAACGTGGCGCGTTTATTGTCGGCCGAGGTGCGTGCGCGGCGCAGATGCGTGGTTACGAAATTGCGCACGGTACGGCTTTCGATATCGAGCTCACGCTGGCTCATGACGTTAACGGCAGAGTCAAAGTCCAGGATATGCAGAATCGCATGATTGATTTTCATATACGGCATTCCGTTCTAGATCGATTTCGGCACGAACCAGTATAGCGGTCAAGCCCGCCCCAAGCGCATCGAAGATTGCTGCATTGGGGCCAGGTTTCTTTGCACCAATGGTTAGCGCAGAAGTTCGGACTGCCACGCCTCGAGTTGTTCTGCCAGGCTCTTACCGGCAGCGGACATGTCGATCTGGGGCCGTTTGGGCAGCAGTGCGCATTTAAGGATTGCCACGATGGTCTGCGAGACAAAGCGTCGCGTTTCCTTGTCGAAGCCTTGCGCAGCCTGGAGCATCACGGGCAGGCTCTCGCGCAGATTCCCAGCGATATCCGCAAACCGCTCAGCACCCGTAGCCTCAAACACGGAGAACAACGCATCTACAAAACGCTCGCGCTCGCTAGGTGACACTGCAAGCAGCATCTCGCGAATGGAGCCATCAACATATCGAGCACCGGCGGACAGGTGCTCACAGTACACGAAGTCGCGACCATCAACCACCCAGCTAAAGGGATTGTGTTGCAGCAGGCTGAACTCGGTGCTCTCAACGATGGCATAGTCCTCCTGTGTCTCGAACATCATGCCAAAGATCGACGACCGAGGCAGCGTCTTATCAATTCGACCGGAAAGATCGGCAAAGGCGCTGCCGCTCAGAAACTCCTCGACAAAGCCCGGACCATCATGGGAATACGCCCGTTCGATTCGCTCACGGGCGACATCGGAGCACATCGCCGCACCGTACACCGCAAGGTTTCCACCCTTGGAATGACCTCCGCACAAAAGCGGCCCGTCAATCGCATCCGCCGCCTCGTCCACATAACGCGCCGCGGATTCCTGGGCCGGCACAGGACACCGGAACGCCATGTTAAAGTCCTCTTTCCAGCCCACAATCGTGCTGTCGGTCCCCCGGAAGGAGAGATAACTAAACCCCGCCGGAAACCGGAACGCCATGGCTGCAAACTGCTCCGTCGCCACCACATCGCTCACGGCACGATAGCCGCAAACGTGCACGCCACGGTAGCGAGGGCTTGCTGCCACGGCCTCCAGCAAGGCCCTGCTCCCCTCTGGGTCCCACAAGTCGCCAATCATGTCCCGGTAGCACTCGGCACGCAGCAGCTCGCGTACGTCTAGGCCCTGCCAGTTCGTCAGCTCCGCCATATCACCCGGCAAACGCAAATAGGACAACCACGCAAAGACCAGGCTATCCACCGCGCAGAACGGCCGCTCCTCAAACGGATCAAACGCCGTCTGGGCATAGGTCAAAAAAATAGGCGAATCCGACATGGCCCTCCCATCAACTATGGTGCATTGGGGTCAGGTTACTTTGCACCAAAAAGGCGCCCGGGCCGTGTGGGCTCGGACGCCTTCATTGTAGCTTTTCGCTCTAACGAGCTTGATTTAGCAGGAGAAGTCGACGCTGTCGATGATGTCCTTGAGGGCCTTGGCGGAGGCGGTGAGCTCATGTTGCTCGTCATCGTCCAGCGGCACGGGAACGCGGCAGACAACGCCGTCGCGACCAACGACGGTCGGCATGGAGATGGCAAGATCGGACAGGCCATACTCGCCCACCATGAGCGAAGAGACAGGCAGAACGGTCTGCTCATCGCGCATGACAGCGGTGCAGATGCGCTTAACGGCCATGGCGACGCCGTAGTAGGTGGCGTGCTTCTTCTCGATGATGGTGTAGGCGGAGTTCTTGACGTCCTCGGCGATGCGCTTCTCGGCGGCTTCGTGCTCCAGGTGGCCGTGAAGCTCGCAGAAGGTGTTCAGCGGAACGCCGGCAACCTGAGCGCTGGACCAAGCGACAAACTCGGAGTCGCCGTGCTCACCCATGACGTAGGCCTGAACGTCGCGCGGGTCGACCTCGACGTGGGCGCCGAGCATCTGCTGCAGGCGACCGGTATCGAGCACGGTGCCGGAACCGATGACGTGGCCCTCGGGCAGACCGGACATCTTGATGGCGGCATAGGTCAGGACGTCGACTGGGTTGGAGACGATCAGCAGAATGCCGTCAAAGCCGGACTTCTTGATCTCGGGAATAATGGACTTGAAGATGTTGACGTTCTTGTTGACCAGGTCCAGGCGGGTCTCGCCGGGCTTCTGGGCGGCGCCAGCGGTGACGACGATCATGGCGGCGTCGGCGACATCGGAATAATCGCCGGCGTAGATCTTCATCGGCTCGGCAAACGTCATGCCGTGCGCGATATCCAGGGCCTCACCCTCGGCACGGTTCTTGTCCACGTCGATGAGGACCATCTCGGAGAACAGACCACTCTGCATCAGCGCGAACGCCGAAGACGAACCGACGAAACCACAGCCGACAATAGCGACCTTCTTCTCGTTAACCATTAGAAACTCCCATCTCTCTCCACAAACAAGCCGCCCGGGAACGACCCGAGCGGCTTGCCGTAATCCCAATACATCCAATCGGGACTTTGATTATGCTCCTATTCGCAGCCAAATATCGACCGTTTACCGAAATTATTTGCAGAATTCGTAAAATAACTGCACGAAATCGGTTTCGAGCTATTGACGAGTCGAAATACCTTTCTAATACAGGCCCGCCTCGCGAATGGCCTCGACAGCCAAAGCAATCTGATCGGGCGGCAGGACCAGCGCCATGCGCACGTGCCCCTCGCCCGAAGGGCCAAAGCTCGCGCCCGGCGTCACCACAACGCCGGCCTTCTCCATGAGCTCCTCGCAAAACGCCATGGAATCGGTGCGACCACCGGGAAGCTTGGCCCACACAAACATAGAGCCATGCGCGTTGGGACGCTCCCAGCCCAGGCCCTCAAGACCGTCGCACAGGGCATCGCGGCGCTCCTGGTACTTCAGACGCTGCGCCTCGACCTCATCGCGCGGACCGTTCAGGCAGGCGATAGCAGCCTTCTGGATCGGGAAGAACATACCAAAGTCGATCTGGCCGCGCAGCTTGGCAAAGGCAGAGACCACGTCCTCGCGGCCGACCAAAAAGCCGATACGCGCACCGGTGACGTTAAACGACTTGGAGAGCGAGAAAAACTCCACGCCCACCTCGAGCGCGCCGGGATACTGCAAAAAGCTTCCGCCCGGCTCGCCGTCGAACACGATGTCGGAGTATGCGTTGTCATGGACGATGAGCAGGTCGTGCTCGCGGGCGAAAGCGATGATCTCCTCATAGACCTCGGGCGTACCCACCGAGCCCACCGGGTTCGCGGGCAGTGACACGATCATATACTTGGCGCGATCGGCCACCTCGGGATCGATGCCCGCCACATAGGGCAGGTAATTGTGCTCGGCAACCAGCGGATAGTACTCGAGCTTGGCATCGGCGATCTTGGCACCCGCCTCAAAGACCGGGTAGCACGGATCGGGAACCAGAATGGTGTCACCCGGATCGAGCAGGGCCAGGCCCAAATGGCCCACGCCTTCCTGTGTGCCGTTGCACGACTGCACCATGGACGGCGTAATGCCTGAAACGCCAAAGCGACGCTCATAGTAATCGCACACGGCCTGCTTGAGTTCGGGTAGGTCGCGCAGGGCATACTTCCACATCTCGGGATCTTGGGCTGCTTGCGTGAGCGCCTCGACCACATGGTCGTACGGCTTAAAGTCGGGCGTGCCCACGCTCATGTTGTAAATGGTCTTGCCCTGAGCCTTCAGCGCGAGAAGCTTGTTGTTGAGAGAAGCGAAGACCTCCGCGCCAAAGCGGTCGAGACGCTGCGATGCCTGCATGGTGCCACCTTTCGATATAAAAAACGCGGCGCTCCGACAAGAGCGCCGCGCGATACGGGCCATCAGATTGCAAAAGTGTAACGCTTGCAACCCCCGCATTGGTTCAATTTAGCCAACCTTAGTCAATTGCATTGAGCGCGTCGATCTGCGCGAGCCACAGACGCGAGCTGGCGTCACTCGGCATACGCCAATCGCCGCGCGGGCTGAGCGTCACCGAACCCACCTTGGGACCATCGGGCAGGCAGCTGCGCTTAAACTGCTGGGCAAAGAAGCGACGATAGAACGTGCGCAGCCACGTGTGGACGGTCTTGGCGTCGTAGACGCCCTCGAAGCTCTTGAGCGCCATGCGGTAGATCTTGCCCGGCTCAAAGCCAAAACGCAGCAGGTAGTAGAGGAAGTAGTCGTGCAGCTCGTACGGGCCCACCAAATCCTCGGTCTTCTGCGCAATCTCGCCGTCGCCCGTGGGCGGCAAAAGCTCGGGGGACACCGGCGTATCGAGGATATCGAGCAAGACCTCGGCAATACGCCCACCAAAGACATCGGCGGCATAACGCACCAAATGGCGCACAAGCGTCTTGGGCACGCTCGCGTTGACGGCATACATGCTCATGTGGTCACCGTTATAGGTAGCCCAGCCGAGCGCCAGCTCCGACAGGTCGCCCGTGCCGATGACAAAACCGCCAGCCTGGTTGGCCAAGTCCATCAGAATCTGCGTGCGCTCGCGGGCCTGGCTGTTCTCGTAGGTCACGTCCTGCACGGCCGGATCATGCTCGATGTCCTTGAAGTGCTGCTCCACGGCCGCGTGGATCGAAACCTCGCGGAAGCTCACACCCAGGTCGCGGGCGAGCGACTCGGCATTCGACTTGGTGCGATGCGTCGTGCCAAAGCCGGGCATGGACACGGCAGTGATACCGGTGCGCGGCAGCCCCAGTGCATCGAAGGCACGCACGGTCACAAGCAGTGCCAGCGTGGAGTCCAGGCCGCCCGAAAGACCGATGACTGCAGCCTTGGTACCCGTATGGGCAAGGCGAGTCTTGAGGCCGGCGGTCTGCAGGTCGAGGATGGTCTCGCAGCGCTCGGCCAGGTCACCATGGTCGGCCGGCACAAAAGGCGCACGCGGGAAAACGCGGTCGATATCGCAGGCATCGCGCAGGACAGGCTCTTCGGCCAGCACGTCCTCAAAAGAGAACTCAACGGTCGTGGCCTCCGGCACATCGTCCGCGCGGGTCCACGTCGTCGAACGACGGCGCTCGGCAACCAGGCGGTCAAGGTCAACGTCGGCGATGGCCATATCGCAAGTAAGCAGTTTGGTCGCGGCGAGCTTGGAGCCGTTTTCATAGACGAGGTTCTCGCCCGCAAAGACCATGTCGGTCGTGGATTCGCCCTCGCTCGCATCCGCGTAGGCATAGGCGCAGTACAGGCGCGCGCTTTGGTTAGAGATAAGGCTGCGGCGATAGTCTGCCTTACCGATAATCTCGTCCGAGGCCGACGGGTTGAGAATTACCGTCGCACCGGCAAGCGCTATCTCGGTCGAAGGGGGTGCCGGCACCCACAGATCCTCACAGACCTCAACGCCCAGCACCAGGTCCTCGGCGCCCTCATCACAGCAACGGTAGACAAGCCCCGAACCCAGCGGGACCGGACCCTGACCGGCAAATTCAACCCACACGGGATCCGCAGGCGCCGGAGCAAACCAACGGCGCTCATAGAACTCGCCATAGTTGGGCAAATACTTCTTGGCCGTGAGGCCCAAAAGCTCGCCCGCGCAGCACACGGCGGCGCAGTTGTAGATATTCTCGGCAACTGCAACGGGAAGACCGATGGTAAAGACAGTCGGCAGCTCGCGGGTTTCATCGAGAATATGTGCCAGTGCGGTCTCGCAGGCATGCAGTAATGTACGGTTATGGAACAGATCGGCCGCGGTATAGCCAGTCAGATTAAGCTCGGGCAACACCAACGCACGAACGCCACACTCGGCAGCTTCGCGAACAGCCGCCAGCGCAACCTCGGCATTGCCCTCGACATCAGCAACGCGAATCCGCGGCGACGCCGCCGCCACACGCAAAAAGCCATCAGACTGAGAAAGGTGAAGATTCATAAGAATGCTCCCGTGCGTAGACGCCATTCACAACAATTAGCAAGCCCTATTGTAGTTCAACCGCCGGGTGCAACCGCATCCCACCAACTTGGTGAGCTATTGATGAGTTGATGGTATCTGTTAAATGTCACGTACGATTCACATCTGGTGGGTACCCTGATGGCTGAATGAAACGAAGCAGATTTACACCGGGAGGGCCCCGTATGACAACCAAGTACACCGACGCGCCGCGCACGCGCGTCATGACACCGGCCGCACTCAACAACGGCGTTCACGAAAACCATTCCATCGGACAGACCATGGCCATCGCGCCCAAAAAGGGCCTTTTCGACGACATTTCCATTCCCCAGATCATCGCCGGCGCCGCAGCCGCCGCCACGAGCGTCGCACTTGCCTCCAAGATCGGTATCGCTGGCTCAGTAATTGGTGCCGCCGTGAGCTCGGTCATCACCGTTGTGTCCTCGCAGGTCTACCGCCACTTTATCTCTGCCAGCGCCGAAGCCCTCAAAGGTACGCACGCCGCCGTCGACTACCCCGCCGGCGCCTATGAGCCCGTTGAGTTTGATGCCGAGGAGCACCTGGGTGGCGCTGCGACTACGCAGGAGATGCGCCAAATTGCGGGGCGCGCGACCACGGCGCGCGTCGCCCCCAACAGCCTGCGCGCCAAGGCGGCGGCAGAGCGCAGCCAGACGCAAAAGAAGGTCATCGTCTTCTCGATCGCCATCGCCATCGTCGCGGTCATCGCCTGCGCTGGCGCCATCCTTATCACTACGGCCGGTGAGGGCCTGGGCGAGCGTCCCGAGCCAATCCTTTCGTCGCACACGACCGAGCACGACGCGGATAGCTCCGGTCAATCGCAAAGCCAGCAGGACGACTCGCAGGGCACCTCCGCATCTACCGATTCGTCCCCGAACACCCCCGATCAATCGCAGGGCGTCGATTCCTCTGCGAACAACAGCGGCACGCAATCCGGCACGACCGACTCAAGCCAAACGACTGACGGCTCTCAGCCGAGCACGGGCGACCAGACGAACGGCAATACATCGAGTACGGGATCTACCGACAACAGCAACACCAACAGCTCGAGCGGAACCGCGTCCGGCACGGCATCTGACAGCTCGAGCCAGGGCACGGCGTCGGGCAACTAAGCACGTTTGCCTCTCATAGATAACCGACCTGTATAACGGGCGCGAACCGGCAACGGTCGCGCCCGTTTGCCTTGGGCGCCGAGGTGGCACGCCCCGTGCGATGGTAAGATGCTTTGGTGTGTAAAGAGGAGATTTGCCATGAGCAAGACAATAGTTACGCCCACGCTATCGTTGGGCAACCACATCTATCTGTATCGCCTGCTGCGCGACGCGATTGGGTGCGGCAAGCAAACGTTTATGACGCAGGTCGAAGAGGCGCTCGCCGCTGGTGACATGGCCGCTTATGACCTGGGCTTTGAGTCCACGCGCGAGCTGCTCGAGGAGCTCGACGACTGCATTAAGCTGACTGTCTTTAAGGGCGGTCGCCTGTATGCCACCGTCATCGCCAACGAGGTCTGGGATGCCGCCCTTGCCAAGGGCGAGGACAAGCCCAAGGCTGCCAAGGGTGCCAAGCAGTCCTACAAAAAGAAAAAACGCGGCGAGAAGGACCTCAAGGCCGTGCGCCCTAAGCACGTTAAGCGTCCCGAGTCAGAAACCATGGTTGAAGCCGCGCCGGAACCCAAGCCCGAGGCAGAGATCGAAGTCGCTATTGAGGTAACAGCAGAAGCCGAAACCGAAATCGCCGCCACGACCGATCCCAAAGTCATATCCGAGCAGGAAGCCACTGCGGAGCTCGACGAGGCTCCCAAGTCGACAACCGAAGAAGCCGCTAACCAACCCGAGACGCCTGCGTTCCAAAACGGCGACGTCTTTGGCGACGAGGCTGAGGACGATCAGCCCGACGAGCCCGACAATCAAGACACTACCGAGTCGGCGCCGGAGCCCGAGACGCCGCAGCCCGCCATCTCGCTTACGGTCGTCTATGACCCCGAGAACGCCAACGCCGGCATCACCACCATGGCATCCACGCCCATCGAGGCAAAGTCGAGCGTCGAGAACGAGAACGCGACGCAGGTTGAGGTTGAAACCGCAGCTGTAATCGCGCCCGTCACCGAGGAGCCCGCAGATTCCACGACCAGGCCGGAAGCGACACCGGAGCCCGCACCCGTCATCGAGAACGTGCCCGCCGCTGCTTTCGACCAAATTCCCGCACCGGCACCCACAGCGGCCCCAACCCCCGCACCCGTAGCGCCCGCCATCCCCGAGGATTTCCCCATCGATTTCGCAACCGAGGTCTTCTGTCCCGGCCCATTGCTACACCAGTTGTCGACCTATCTCCCCTACGGCGCCGACACGCTCGGCATCGTCGGCGAGTACTACTGGATTGCCCGCGAGCGCGGTACCATCGAGGCCGCGCGAAACCGCGCAAGCTTCCCCCTGCGTTACACGCAGGCAGGCGAGCGCCACGAAGTCACCGTGCGCATCCGCCGCAACACCACCGGCGGCCTCGGAGCCGCCTGGACCATCGATAAAGTCGAAGAACCCGAGCAGTAACGACAAACGGCTCAAATCCTAATCAGGATTTGAGCCGTTTTTATTTGTTGATGTTCCGTGACCAACAGCGAGCGGGCCGCAAGTGCCCCAGGTTGCCGTGAAAGAGGAGCGACGCGTACTTCGGTACGCGAGCGACGGTTTGAACGGCAAGATGGGGTGCTTGCGGCCCGCGCAGCGTCGAGCAGTTACGCGGTTTGGTAAAACCGCGTAACAAATTAGTCACGCGTCAGCTTGCGGTGAATACGATGCGGCTGGGCTGCGTCCTCGCCCAGGCGCTCGATGCGGTTGGCCTGATAGGCCTCGAAGTTGCCCTCAAACCAATACCAGTTGCCCGGATTCTCGTCGGTGCCCTCCCACGCCAGGATGTGCGTGGCAACGCGGTCCAGGAACATACGGTCGTGGCTAATGACCACCGAACAGCCCGGGAACTCGAGCAGCGCCGCCTCGAGCGAGGACAGCGTCTCGACGTCGAGGTCGTTCGTGGGCTCGTCGAGGAGCAGCAGGTTGCCGCCCTGCTTGAGCGTAAGCGCCAAGTTCAGACGGTTGCGCTCGCCACCGGAGAGTACGCCAGCGCGCTTCTGCTGGTCCTGGCCCTTAAAGCCAAAGCTCGCCACGTACGCGCGGCTCGGAACCTCGGTCTCGCCGACCATCATGTGGTCCAGGCCATCCGAGACGACCTCCCACAGGTTCTTGTCGGGGTCGATGCCGGAACGGTTCTGGTCGACGTAAGAGATCT
This sequence comes from Collinsella aerofaciens, assembly GCA_036301285.1. Taxonomy (GTDB): domain Bacteria; phylum Actinomycetota; class Coriobacteriia; order Coriobacteriales; family Coriobacteriaceae; genus Collinsella; species Collinsella aerofaciens_BS. The sequence goes on along the minus strand of JAXJET010000021.1, from coordinate 91,981 downwards.
TGACGGTCTCGCCCACCTCGAGCGAGCCCGAAGTCAGCGGCTCCAGGCCCACAATCGTCTTGAACAGCGTGGTCTTACCGACACCGTTGGGGCCGATGACGCCCACGATGCCGTTGCGCGGCAGGGTGAACGAAAGGTCATCGATGAGCACGCGGCCGTCGAACTCCTTGTGCAGGTGATGGGCCTCAAGCACCTTGTTGCCCAGACGCGGGCCCACAGGGATGCGGATGTCGGTCCAGTCGAGTTTCTGGCTTGCGCGGGCCTCGGCCTCCATCTCCTCGTAGCGAGCCAGACGGGCCTTGTTCTTGGCCTGACGGGCCTTGGGCGAGCTGCGCACCCACTCGAGCTCGGCCTCCATGCGCTTGGCGAGCTTGGCGTCGCGGTTGCCCTGCGCCTCGATACGGGCGGCCTTGGTCTCCAGATACGTGGAGTAGTTGCCCTTGTAGGGATAAAGGTGACCGCGGTCGACCTCGCAGATCCACTCGGCAACGTTATCCAGGAAGTAGCGATCGTGCGTGACGGCCAGAACGGCACCCTGGTAGTTGTGCAGGAAGTGCTCGAGCCACAGGATCGACTCGGCGTCCAGGTGGTTCGTGGGCTCGTCGAGTAGCAGCAGGTCGGGAGCTTCGAGCAGCAGCTTGCACAGGGCCACGCGGCGGCGCTCGCCGCCGGAAAGCACGTTGACCGGCATGTCAGAATCGGGCAGCTGCAGGGCGTCCATGGCCTGACCGAGTTTGGAATCGATATCCCAGCCGTCGGCGGCATCGATCTCGTCCTGGAGCTTTCCCATCTCGGCCATGAGTGCGTCCATGTCACAGTCCGGGTCGCACATCTCCTCGCCGATCTTATTGAAGCGATCGACCTTGGCGATCATATCGCCAAACGCCATGCGCACGTTCTCGATGACGGTCTTGTCGTCGTCGAGTGGCGGCTCCTGCTGCAGGATGCCCACGGTGTAGCCGGGGGTGAGCCTGGCATCGCCGTTGGAGACCTCCTCGATGCCGGCCATGATCTTGAGCAGGGTCGACTTGCCCATGCCGTTGGGGCCCACGACGCCGATCTTGGCACCGGGGTAGAAGCTCAGGGTCACGTCGTCAAGGATTACCTTGTCGCCATGGGCCTTGCGAGCCCGATACATCTGGTAGATAAACTCCGCCATTTGCCTGTTTTATCCTTTCTACCTGCTGTTTCCCTATTCTTGTTTCGCTTTAGTGGAAACGAAATGAAAAAACCAGCTCTGAAACGTAACGAAAAAGGGGCATGGTTGCCCACACCCCCTAATACTACCTGGGAAAAGTCCCCCGGAACATACTATGAACTGCGTACGCTAGTTTTCCGCAACCTTAGCGAACGGCCCGCTGCGATTTGCGCCACAGCAGATACGAGTAGACGTAGACGGCTCCGACCGAACCAAACGCCAGAACCGCAATCACCGCGGCGACGACTTCACTCGAAAGCACGCTGCCTGCCACGCCCATCACAATCAGGCCAATACCCAGCACCATAAAGCAGGCGCCGCCAAAACGCTGCGTACGGCGCCAGTTCTCGGGATCGGCAAGCGCCCAAGGTGTCTTGATTCCGAGCGTATAGTTCTGCTTCACACGCGGCAAGTAGTTGCCTACGCCGATGAACAGCAAACCGACAACACCGGAAATCAGCACGTTGACCGAACCGACCGCTGGCACCACGCCCCAGACCGTAAGCTCACCCAACCAGCTTATGGCACACATGAACAAGGTGAAGGCGATTACGAAGCCCTGGTAGAACTTGCCCGAGGTTCGATATGCCTCACCTTTGGGATCGATGCGCGGCACCACGCAGAACATTGCGAGAAGCGCCAGAGGCAGCACGCCGAGCGCGGAGGCCATCCAGCTAGGACCCCAACCGTCGACGGCGCCGTTCGCGCCCCAGTGCGTGGGAATCTGCGCAGGCAAGCTCGGCATCACCCAGAGATGCGCTACGACGTTGACGACGCACAAAGCAACCAGCGCAATCCACACGCGCGACGATACCCCCGTGGGGTGAACGCCCTTGTTTTCGTTATTCATCCTTATCACCTTCCGTGTTTGTAAAGCCCATAAACCAACCGATCAAGTCCTGCATGACGGTGGTGTTTAAGCTGTAAACGATGTTTTGGCCATGACGTTCGTCAGTCACCAACCCGGCGTTTTTGAGCGTCGCCAAGTGATGGCTCAATGACGGCTTGCTGATTTCAAAATGCTCGGCAAGCTCCCCGGCCGTGCAATTGCCCTCGCGCAGAAGTTCCAAAATGCGACGCCGTGTAGGATCGGCCAGCGCTTTAAAACCCTCTCCCGGCATAAGACCTCCTCTCATCATCTCTCATGACGCGCACACTATACTCGATATTTAGATGTTTGTCTAACTATCTAATCTTGTACTCAAAAAAATAGCCGCCTCCGCGTAATGCGAAGACGGCCACTTCTCACGCTACAAACGTGTTTTAGAGTTGGCCAACCCGCTGCAACGGGTGCCATCTGCTTCAATCTTATGCGAACCCCGATCCCATTTCAACAAGCCCAAGGGCTCAAATGGAATCGCGATAACACCTATAATGGCGATAGCTAAAACACGATTCGCTTCCCCATCGGAGGATGTCTATGACCGAAACCGCTGCCGCTCTCGTCGAGACACGCGACACCAAGCTCGAGATCATCATGGGCCGCGAGGCACTCGATAAGCTCGCCGATGCTACGGTGTTGGTGCTCGGCTGCGGAGGCGTGGGCTCCAACTGCTGCGAGGCACTCGCCCGCGGCGGCATTGGTCATTTCGTCATTCTGGACAAGGACATCGTCGCGCCCAGCAATATCAATCGCCAGGCTATCGCCTTTCACAGCACCATCGGCAAGCGCAAGGTCGATGTTATGGAAGCCATGATCCACGACATCAATCCCACCGCCACCGTTATCAAACGCACCGAATACCTGCTGAGCGACAACATCGACGAGTTCTTCGCGAGCGTTTTGGAGCAGACGGACGGCAAGCTCGACTACGTCGTCGACGCCATCGACACCATCTCGGCCAAGCTCACCATTGCCAAATATGCTCAGGACCACGACATTCGTTTGGTTAGCTCCATGGGCGGGGCCAACAAGCTCCATCCCGAGTGCCTCCGCTTTGCCGACATTTTCGATACGGTACGTGACCCCATGAGCCGCATCATGCGCAAAGAATGTAAGAAGCGCGGAATCAAGAGTCTGCACGTGCTGTTTAGCTGCGAGGAATCGGTTAAGACCCAACCCCGCGACCCGTCCAACATCCACGAGCGTACCGAGTTGGGTACCGCCAGCTTTATGCCGCCCATCATGGGTCAGATGATTGCCGGCGAGGTTATCCGCCAGATCAGCGGGCGCGGCACCGAGCGCGTACGCGCCGACGGCCAACGCCTGGACTAGCAGGATGTCCTGCGATGGAACCGCAATTCTTTGACACGCATTGTCATCTTGATTTGATGCTCGGCCCCGATGCTGCAGCCAGTGAGTCGGCGGCGTCGGGTCTGGGGCTCTTTGACTGCGGGGTCGACCCACGCGACTTTTCGGCCGCAAACGAGCGCGCCCGTCGCCTACCAGGCATCATCGCTGGCGTTGGGCTCCACCCCTGGTGGCTCGCCGACGGCCGCTGCGGTCCTGCCGAAGTCGATCTGCTTTGCGAAGTTGCTGCCCAAGAGCGCTACATCGGCGAGGTGGGACTCGACTTTTCCGCACGCTTTGCCGGAAGTGAGCCGCTACAAATTCAGGCATTTGACCGGCTCTGCGATACACTCGTGCAGCATCCTCTTACCGGGCGCGTGATATCAATTCACGCCGTTCGTTCGGCAGGAGCCGTACTGGACGTCCTCGAATCGCATGGACTACTCATCCCAAGCCCCGACTCCCCCGTTATCATCTTCCACTGGTTTAGCGGCACTTCGGACGAACTCGTCCGCGCGCGTGATGCGGGCTGTTATTTTTCCGTCAACGAACGCATGCTCGCGTCTAAACGAGGACGCGAATACGCACGACAGATTCCACTCGATCGTTTACTGCTCGAGACCGATGCACCAGCGGAGGCAAACACAGAAACAAGCGCGCAGTCGCTCATCAAATCGCTCACAAGGACCTCAGAACGCATCGCCTCGCTCAAAAACTGCGACGCAGAGTGTATCGAGTCAGCAGTTTTAGCAAATGCGCACTCTGTTTTTGACCTTCGCTAGCCCCGGTGGGCAAAAAATGCCAAATATGAGTACTGCCAGCGAAATGGATACATTACTTCGAGCTTTCCGACCACCAGAATAATCTACGATTGTCCATTAACTAACACTTTCACAGTCACTCATCCTGCATTTTCGCAATCTTAAACCCCTCCAAACGCTCAAATCACGTCTGAAGGGGTCGATTTTGCTGCGACTAAATTAGTCACAGTACTCATATTTGGCTTTTTTGACCACCGAGTCACGGGAAGGCACCAATACAGCTCCCCGGAACTGCTCACCTATTCGAAAATCGGCGCTCCGTGGCCCCAAGAGCCTTCCATGCCGCATACGGTCGAAGCAAACCCCGCCGCAAAGTCGAGTGCACGCTCGATGGCCTCGGCGCCATCCTCGCCACGCTTGACAGAATCGAGATAGCACATCAAGAACGAAGTCAGGAACGAGTCACCCGCTCCCATGGTGTCCTTCATATCTGCCACAGGCTTGGCACGCTGCCGATAGTAACGCTCGCCGTCATAGGCAATGCAGCCCTCAGCGCCAGCCGTTGCCGATACAAAACGCGGACCTAGGCTCTTCACCCATGCCAGACGCTCGCGAATCTCATCCTCGCTCGCGGCGTCTGCCGCGCTAAAGAATGCGAAGTCAACGTAGGGAGCAATCTGCTCGTAGTACTCGTCGGTCGAATCGTCCGAGAAGTCAAACGAAACCGTGACGCCCGCGGCCTTCAACTTGGGAAGTTCGCGCTCGGTAAAGCAATAGTTGCCCGAGTGGACTACGTCGAACTGCTTCATGTACGCAAGGTCAAAGCGATCGAGCACATAGCGAGCATCACCACGGATGCCACCCTCATTGGAGCCAAGGAAAACACGGTCGCCGTTAACGACGGTCACGCGAGCCGCTCCGTTCTCGCCAATCATCTGCTCGCACTTGTCAAGCTCGATACCCTCATCCTCGAGGCTTGCAATGACATGCTCGGCAGCGGCGTCATTGCCAAAAATGCCCATATATGCAGAGCGTGCGGCACCGCATTTCTTGGCATACACGGCAAAGTTCACCGCATTGCCACCCGGATACATCGTGCGAATATGCTCGTAGCGGTCGACGACGTTGTCGCCAAACCCCAGTGCGCTCACGTTAAATGCCATAGCGCGCCCCTCTCTTATGCCAACGGAACCACTGTTGTGACAGCAGTACCGCCCAGGATCTACGCGAGTTCCAGTAGCTCCGGCAGCTGGTCGATAATCTTGTCCGCGGCATCCTGGCTAAAGCCAAAGCGCTCCTCGCGCTTGGCAATGACTGTCAGGCCGGCTCGCTTGCCGGCAGTGATGCCAGGCACCGAATCCTCAACGCAGCAGCAGCGATTCGCGGGCAGCCCCAGCAGGTCCAGCGCATGCAGGTAGATGTCGGGCTCGGGCTTGCTCTCCTTAAACTGCTCGCCGCTCACCACATACTCAAAGGCATCCGACAGCCCGCATGCGTTGAGCACTTCCTCGATGCTATCCATGGGAGACGAGCTGGCAAGCGCCACGCGAACGCCGCGGCGCGGCAGCTCTCGAATCGTATCCACGGCGCCTGGGTTAATCAAAGCCTGATAGTCGCGCGGACGCTCATGCGCCCACTCGTCCCAACGGGCCAACGCTTCCTCGCCAGTGAAATGCCCCTTACCGGCGCGCTCAAACCAATCGACCAACATATGCAGGAAGAACTGATGCGAGGTACCGACCTGCCCATTCAACTCCTCTTGAGTCAGGTTAAGCCCAAGCTCCTTGGCAAACGCGGCAGTCTCGCCCAGGTAGTAATACTCGGTATCGACAATGACGCCGTCCATGTCAAAGATAACGGCGTCGAACGGAAATGCGGACACGGCACCCTCCCTAACAAAAGGGCGCCTGTAAGCAGGCGCCCGAACCATGCATTATCGGCGATTCTAACCCAGCAGCTTATCCAGCGCCACCGCAATACCGTCTTCATTGTTATTGGCGGTCACCATCTGGGCCACGGCCTTAACCTCGTCAACCGCGTTGCCCATGGCAACACCGGTGCCGGCCCACTCAATCATGGACTTGTCGTTCTGGCCGTCGCCAAACGATACGACCTCACTGGCATCGATGCCGAGCTTAGGCAGGGCACCCTCGAGTGCGCGGGCCTTGTCGATACCGGGCGCCGTGTACTCAAAGTACCAGTCGGCCGTAAACATGCCCGAAAGCGTCTGCTTAAAGGGCGCATACATCTCCTCGTAATGCGCCTGCAGGTAGGCCGGATCGCCCGCCGTCAGCAGCTTGTCCACGGGATAAGCATCAGCGACCTCATGCAGGCTCTCCACCTCGCGAATCTTAAGATCGCACGCGTCGCGCTCATACTTGACGATATTCTTCTGCGAGCCGTCAGGCAGCGTGATCATGCAATGGTACGAGTCCTCGACGTGCAAATCGCGACCGAGCGAAATCATAGGGATCACGTCAAAATTACGCAGGTGATCAATCAGGCGATGCAATTCGTCGGCAGGCATAGCCTGATCGAACAGCACCTCGTCGGTCTGGGCATCGACGACGTGTGCGCCGTTAAAGGCCACCAGCAGACCGTCATGGTTTTGAAGGTCGAGCTCCTGTGCCAGAGCATGTAGCCCCCATGCGGGACGGCCCGAAGCCAAGATGAGCTTAATACCCGATTCCTGCGCCGCGAGCAGCTTCTCGCGCGTACGCGGGCTGATCACCTTCTGATCGTTGGTAAGCGTACCGTCGATATCCATTGCGATGGCTTTAATTGCCATATGTGCCTCCTTGCATCGTTTTTATCGCGCACTATCTTATCCGAGCCGGGGCACGTTCGCACAGCGCGCGTATGACGGTTGCAAAACCACCCCATTTGAAACAAAGGCAAAAAAGTACTTGCAAAGACGCGTTCCGACATATAAGTTGATAAAAGACCGCCGTTGCGGTTTTAAGTAGATCGAGCATATGAAGTTTCAGTTTTTAGCGTGTAAGAGAAAGAAGATCGGCAAAGTACAGCCCCAAACGCAATGACAACTTAATGAGGTAACTGCCACATGTGAGGCACCCGGGGCATTGCTGTCTCGATTTTGAGCACGATGCCTTCCGCCTTGCATGGGCCGTTCCATCCCGCCCCTGCAGCAACTGCCTCACGGGCTCATTGAAAACCGCATAGCACCCCAACGTCAGCACATCACCCACGGCAAGCACATCACTCACGACAACCAGCACATCAACAAACAGCACGAACATCAACCGATTGGAGAAGCTATGACAAACCACCACGCTGAAGACGGCGATAAGAAAAGCATTCTGGATGCCCGCATTGAGCGAGCATATGCAAACGAATATGACGCCGCCTTTGCCGCCGCGACCATCAAGAACTACGCGTCGCTACCGCTCGCGACGATCTTGGCCGACCACCCTCAACTGCTGAAGCGCTGCACAAAGATCATGGGCGACCCCGACATTCGCAAGCTGACAGACCCCTATGCCCCAAAACGCGACAACGATTCGTACGTTCTTACCGTAGGCTGCCTAGCCCATATGCTTACGGCGCTTGACACGAAACTCAAGCTCGAATGGGAACCCGACGAGCGTCATGAACTCGAAAGCAAGCGGAACACCCTGCGCACCGCACTGTTCCTTCCGTTGGACGGCCTCAAGCGCTGCAACGTCGAGCTCAATACACAGGCGCGGCAAAAGCCCGGGACCACGGGGCAGAAAACTCCAAGACCCCATGCGGCCATCGTCGACCGCAACCGATATAACCGCATGACCGCGCATTTTTCTGCCGAGGGAACAGCCATAAGGACGCTAATCGACCTGCTGTGCCTCCTGAGCATCAACGAGCTATTTGAGGGCTATCTCGCCCTTGTTCCCGCGACGGCACCCAAGTCGGTAGCAAAGATCATCGAGACCTGCAGACGCCAGTTTGAGCGCCATCGCAATGGCAGCGAGATGAACGCCAGCATCGCGCAGTACTACGCGGCTCATTACAAAAATGACGGATGTGCCCCTGTCGAGCATCAGCTGCGGCTCGCCTACACCACGCCCGCCGCAACGCTCTATCGCTTTGGAGCCCTTGGCGCTTGCGAGCCGCACGAACAGGCAGTCTGCCCCACAACCGAGCTCGATCTCAGGCTCGGACGAACCCTGTAGCCCGCCAGCCCCTCCGCGGGCAACAATCCTATTCCACAACACAACCAACAGAAAGGAGTCCTCATGGACACCAATCATTCCCCCATCATCAGCCCCCTCACCATGCGTGAATCCGCCCGAGGCATCACGCTCACCAGCATTTACGATGAGATGCTCGCCCGTCGCGAGCTCTCCGTCATGGGAAACATCGAAACCCCGATGGCCCACGACCTATGCCAGCAGATCCGCCTGCTCGATGCCACCGACCCCAGCCGCCCCATCACCATATTTGTCGCCAGCGCCGGCGGAAGCGTGCGATCGGGCCTTGCGATCTATGACGCCATGCGCCTCGCATCGTGCCCCATCCGCACCGTCTGTCTGGAATTCGCCGCGTCCATGGGCGCCGTGATCTTTATGGGCGGCGACGATCGCCGTATGGCGCCCCATGCAGAGCTTATGATTCACGACCCGCTGATCCCCCAGGGGGCAGGCGGCTCGGCACTTGCGCTGCAAGAAACCAGCCGGCGTCTCATGCAGACCCGCAAGACCCTCACGCAAATCCTCTCGGACCGCAGCGGCCTCACGCCCAAGCGCATCCAGTCCCTCACTGCAAAAGACACCTACCTTTCGGCCGAGCGCGCCGTCGAGCTCGGCTTTGCCCACGAAATCCTCTCGACCACCAAGGAGGTCGCCCATGTCTAACCTCGCCAGCCGCCTCGCCGCATCTAAGTCCGCATCGTCCACCATCCTCGCCAAGGATCGAACGCTTTCCTGCGACACCCGCCAAACGGGACTCAACAACAACGCACTTGTGATCGGCCCCTCGGGAGCCGGCAAGACCCGAAACGTCCTCAAGCCCAACCTGCTGCAAATGAACGCAAGCTACATCGTGCTCGACACCAAAGGCACGCTCTGTCGCGAAGTGGGACCCGTGCTGGCAGCCCACGGTTACCGCGTGCAATGTCTCAACTTCGCCGACCTCAACACCGTCCCGGCCCTTGCGCCCGGCATCGAGCGCTGCGGCTACAACCCCCTGAGGCACATTCGCCGCAAGGCGGACGGCAGGCCCAACCAGCAGGACATCCTCTCGGTGGCAAAGGCCATCTGCCCCATCGAGGACAACAACCAGCCTTTTTGGGATCATGCGGCGGCAAACCTGCTGTCGTGTCTTATCGCCTACGTCACCGAACAGCTACCCGCCGACGAGCAGACGATCAGCTCGGTCATCAAGCTGATCGAGCACCTGCAGGACGGTGCCACAGGTCGATTGTTTGACGACCTGATCACGACCGACCCCCAAAGCTATGCCCTCTCGCTATGGCGGCGCTACGCCATTACGCAAAATGCCGAGCGCATGCACGCGAGCATCGTCGGCATCCTTGCCGAAAAGGTCATGTGTCTGGGATTCGACGGTGCGGCACAGCTCTATCGTGAGTGCCATCAGGTGGACTTCGCTTCCATGGGACACACCCCCCCTGCGCCCTGTTTGTAACCGTAAGCGATATTGACCGCAATCTCGATCCGCTGACCGGCCTCTTTATTACGCAAGCGTTTATGGGCCTCATTCGTGAGGCCGATAGGCAGCCCGACGGCAGCCTGCCCGTGCCCGTGCGCTTTATGCTCGATGACTTCGCAAATCTGCAGATCCCCCAGATCGACAACGTGCTCTCGATTATCCGAAGCCGCAACATCTGGGCAACGCTGCTGCTGCAGTCGACCAACCAGCTCGATGCGCTCTATGGCGAGGCACGCGCACGCTCCATCATGGGCAACTGCGACACGCATCTGGTGCTGGCGTTCCAGGATCCCGAGAGTGCCCGGGTGTTTTCCGACCGCGCCGACGCGCTGCCCAGCACGCTCATGGCGACGCCGATCGATCGCTCGTGGCTCTTTGTACGCGGTCGCACTCCCGAACAGGTCGAGCGCTTTAGGCTCGAAGACCATCCGCTCTACGGGGAGCTGCCCGAGGCGCAGCGAGGCCATGCGGAGGCCGAGATCTAGGCGCAGGGTTCTCGCAGCGCGCGACGCCCCGGCGATGTTCCACAAAGGCCGTGCGCCCCGGGACCACGGCAAAAGCAAAGGGGCCCGCATCCGATAGGATACGGGCCCCTGACTATAAGGCGCGATACGTTAACAGCAGCGACTACTTGCGATGCGCGCGATAGAACTCGATGAGCGCCTGGGTCGAAGCGTCCTGCTCGGCCTTGGCGGCGTCGCCGTGGAAGGCCGGGGTGATCTGCTTGGCAAGCTGCTTGCCCAGCTCGACGCCCCACTGGTCGTAGGAGTCGATGCCCCAGACCGTGCCCTCGACAAACGTAATGTGCTCGTACAGGGCGATGAGCTCGCCGAGCGCGAACGGGGTCAACGTGTCGCCGAAGATCGAGGTCGTCGGGCGGTTGCCCTCAAAGCAGCGGGCCGGGACGATCTGCTCGGGCGTGCCCTCGGCGCGCACCTCGTCGGCCGTCTTGCCAAAGGCGAGCGCCTTGGTCTGGGCCAGGAAGTTGCCCAGGAACAGCTCGTGCACGTCCTGACCGCTGTCGGTCGCAGGGTTGGCAGTGTTGGCGAAAGCGATAAAGTCGGCCGGAACCACCACAGTGCCCTGGTGCAGCAGCTGGTAGAAGGCGTGCTGGCCGTTGGTGCCGGGCTCGCCCCAGAAGATCTCACCGGTATCGGAGGTCACGGCGCTGCCGTCCCAGCGGACGTGCTTGCCGTTGGACTCCATGGTGAGCTGCTGCAGGTAGGCCGGGAAACGGTGCAGGTACTGGCAGTACGGCAGCACGGCGTGGCTCTTGGAACCGAAGAAGTTGACGTACCAGACGTTGAGCAGGCCCATCAGCGCGACGGCATTGTTCTCGAGCGGCGTGTTGCAGAAGTACTCGTCGATGGCGTGGAAGCCCTCGAGGAACTGTTGGAAGCGCTCGGGGCCGAGCACGACGATCAGCGACAGGCCCACGGCGGAGTCAACGGAATAGCGGCCGCCAACCCAGCTCCAGAAACCGAAGGCGTTGGCGGGGTCGATACCGAAGGCCTCGACCTTCTCGAGTGCGGTGGAGACGGCGACGAAGTGCTTTGCCACGGCCTCGGCGTTCTGCTCATCGGAGCCGTCGATGGCGCCCTGAGCCTTGAGCTGCTCGAGCATCCAGGTCTTGACTTCGCGGGCGTTGGTGAGGGTCTCGAGCGTGGTGAAGGTCTTGGAGACGATGATCACGAGCGTGGTCTCGGGATCCAGGCCCTTGAGCTTCTCGGCCTGATCGTTGGGATCGATGTTGGAGATGTAGCGGCAGTCGATACCGGCGTCGGCATAGGGACGCAGGGCCTCGTAGGCCATGACCGGGCCCAGATCGGAGCCGCCGATGCCGATGGACACCAGGTGCTCGATCTTCTTGCCGGTAACGCCCTTCCACTCACCGGAGCGCACGCGCTCGGCGAAGGCATACATGCGATCGAGGACCTCGTGCACGTCGGCGACGACGTCCTGGCCGTCGACGATGAGCTGGCCCTTCTCGCTTGCCGGGCGGCGCAGCGCGGTGTGCAGGACAGCGCGGTCCTCGGTGGTGTTGATGTGCTCGCCAGAGAACATGGCGTCGCGGCGCTCCTCGAGCTTCACCTCGCGAGCAAGATCGCACAGCAGCTTGACGGTCTCATCGGTCACCAGGTTCTTCGACAGATCGAAGTGCAGGTCACCGGCGTCAAAGCTCAGCTTGTTCACGCGGTCGGCGTCAGCAGCGAACCAGGCCTTGAGGTCGATACCTTCGGCCTCGAGCTTCTCCTGATGGGCCTCGAGTGCCTTCCAAGCGGCAGTCGACGTAGCATCGATAGGTGCGGCAACAGTTGCCATAGAGTCCTCCTCAGCATACGGGCGCACGCCTCCATGCGCCCGGACATTCAGATGCCACTATTCTAGCGCAGGTCAAGACCGTAATCAGCGAGCGTTGCCAATTGGCCCCCAAACGGCTACCGACCAAAAAGGGACAGGTTAATTTTGGCAGGTCAAACGCTTTACCTACCAAAATTAACCTGTCCCTTCCTGTCATCCTGTCAGGTACTAGGCCGCGGCGCACACGCTGCCGAGCAACTCGCGCAGAGGAGACCCGATGCCCTCCAGCAGTTCGGGCGCGATAATGGCAAAAACGGGAACCTCGCCGGCACCCACAACGGCGGGCACTTTTCCCTCGGAGACGATGCACCCGTAGGGAACAAAGCCGTCTTCGCCGGCATCGAGCGCCGCCATGCGACGCGCGAGTTCGCGCGCAAAGCCGGCAGCATCGGCATCGCCAATCGCCAGGACAAAGTCCACGCCTTCGTCGGTCGCCAGGGCCACGGCTTCGTCGACCAGTTCGTCTCCCCCGTCGCCCTCAAACGAGCCGCAGCGGAAAAGCACACGCTCGAGTAGGGCTCGAGCGAGCGAACCAAGTGCCGCCGAGACAAGCTCATCGCGCGTATGCTTGTCACCGCCCAACACGACCAGTGCCTTGGTGCCAGCGTAGTGGGCAACCAATCGCCCGCACCAGCGAGCCACATCCCCATCCGCAACCAAGCGCGTCGGCATACCAAACCCATAATTGACCATCTTTCCCACAACCCTTCCGTGCGCATAGGCGGTATCAATCGTTAGGCTCATGCTACGAAGCAAGGTTTTCCGAGCTGTTTCGCACTCTTTAGAGCTGCGTTAAAACCCGATGCAGTTGCACGACTATACCTGGCAAAAAGGAACAGGTTTTGACGATGTCCGGACGAGCGGGTATTATCGAACAGATATTCGATAAGAACATGTGTTTGATGGAGGGACACGGATGGCGCACGAGCAGCACACCTATATCTGCATCGACCTCAAGACGTTTTATGCCAGCGTCGAGTGCGTCGACCGTGGGCTCGATCCGCTCACCACCAACCTAGTCGTTGCCGACGAATCGCGCGGACGCACGACCATCTGCCTCGCCATCACGCAGGCCATGAAGGACTTAGGTATTCACAACCGCTGCCGCCTATTCGAGATTCCCGACGGCATCGACTACATCAAGGCCGTACCGCGCATGCAGCACTACATGGAGGTGTCGGCGCAGATCTACGGTATCTACCTGGAATACGTCAGTCCGCAAGACGTTCACGTCTACTCAATTGACGAGTGCTTTATCGACGTGACACCCTATCTGGACCTCTATCACACCGATGCGGAAGGCTTCGCCTGCATGTTGCGCGACGAGGTCCTGGCGCGCACCGGCATCACGGCGACGGTCGGCATCGGCCCCAACCTATTCCAGGCCAAAGTTGCACTCGATATCACCGCCAAGCACGTACCCAGCCGCATCGGCATACTCGACGACAAGACCTTTCGCAAGGAAATCTGGCCCCATCGTCCCATCACCGATATCTGGGGCATCGGCCCCGGCGTGGCAGCACGACTCGAAAAATACGGCGTCTACGATCTGATGGGCGTCGCGGCGCTCGACGAAAACCTGCTTTACGACGAGCTCGGCGTCAATGCCGAGTATCTCATCGACCACGCCTTCGGACGCGAGCCGACAACCATCGCCGATATCCAAGCCTATCGCCCGCAAGCAACTTCGACCACCACAGGACAGGTGCTCTCGAAGGGCTATGCCTACGAGCAGGCCTACACCGTCTTGCGCGAGATGGTCGACAACGCCGTGTTGGACTTGATCGATAAGCACGTGGTCTGCGACAGCATCTCGCTCTTTGTGGGCTACGCGAGCGAGCGCGCCGACATACGCAGGCTTGATGCCAGCGGTACTGCACAATATGTGGACGGATGCGGACACCTGCGCTCGAGTACGTCGAGCATCGAACCCACCGCAACCGCCGGCCCCGAGCTCGCGCCCCGTGCTCCCAAGCCCGTCCAGCGCGATGACGAACGGCGCCGCCTGGTGCGCGAAGCGCAGGCAATCGATGGCATCTTTGTGGGAGAGCATGGTGGCAAACCGCGTGGTGGCTACGCCGCGCTCTTTGCGCACTCCAACGCCTCGCGCAAGCTGCCCGAGCGTACCAATTCGTTTAAGAAGATCATGGGCTATTTCGATGAGCTCTGGGCGCAGACTGTCGATCCCAAACGACCGGTCAAGCGCATCAACCTGGGCTTTAGCAATCTTGTGCCCGAGGAATTTGCCACCATCGATCTGTTCAGCGATATCGAGGCCGATGAGCGCGAGCGCGACCTGGCGCGCGCCGTCCTGGCCGTGAAAGGCAAGTACGGCAAGAACGCGCTCGTCAAGGGATTAAGCTTTACCGCCGGCGCCACCGCGCGCGAGCGCAACGATCAAGTTGGAGGACACCGTGCCTAAACCCAAACAACAGCCCATGCGCCCGCCGACCGCCTTCGAGCGCCTGGCGGACCCCGAGGGCAGACGCCGCGCAGCCGACCCCAACCTCACTGCCAACGGTGCCGTGCGCGCCAACCGCGCCGCACAGTTTATGCCCTTTGCCGCCCTCACGGGATACTACGAACTCGTGCGCAAGCAGGAAATCACCGTCGAGCAAAAACGTGAGCTCACGGAAGAAAAAGCCCTCGAGCTTTCGCAAAAGCTCGAGGGCCTCAAACGCGGCGACTTGGTGCGCGTCACCTATTACGATACGTACGGCTATCGTAGCCGCACGGGCATTCTCGACGAAGCGTTACCCGCATTCAAGCTGCTCAAACTCAGGGATATCGCCATCAACTTCGACGATATCCAGGACATTGAGCTACGCGGACGAGCCTAGCGACGAGAACGCTTGCGCAAGACGAGAGCAATGCCAAGCACTGCGGCAGCTGCAACCAGCAATCCCAAGACCAGCGTGAGGGTCGAGTCGCCAGCGCGAGGCAGCGAGCCGTCCTTCGGAGTCTTCTTAGCGGTCGTCGTGACGGTGGTCGTGGTGCTGCTCGACTGGTCGTTGCCACCCGTCTGGCTGCCGCCAGGCTGATCGCCGCCACCCGGCTGCGAAGGATCGGTGGGTTCCGTCGGATCCGGAGTACCGGGATCAACCGGATTCTCCGAATTCTCCTTGCGCTGGATCCAGACCTGGCAACCATAGAACGGGTTGGCGGTACCAAGGCACAGACCCTGGTTGGTCACCGCAAAGGTGCGCAGACCATGGTTATACGGATCGTTAAAGCCATTGGTCGTCAGCGTCGTAAAGTTCACGCCGTCCTCGGTCACATACATATCAAAGCCGCGCTCGGCATCGCGCAGGTAACACATGCACGTAAGGACACTCTGCAACTTCTTGAGGTTCTCCTCGCTCAGCAGCTTATCGAGCGCATCCTGAATATCGCTCGGCAGCTCGGTGCCATAGGCATCCTCGTACTGCTGCTTAAGGCTCTCATAGCTATCGAGCATGTCCTGATACTGGTCGGCAAAGGACTTGAAGTACGCGATCTCGCCATCGATCTTCTGGACATAAGCGGCGTCGTCCTCAAAGTACTGGGACATCGTCGCGGCCTGATCGCAAAGACCGCCCGCGGCATCCTCCAGCGCATCGCTCAGATCGCCAAAGCCCTTAGCAACCTCGGTCTTCTCGTCATCGACATCGACGGCCTTGTTTGAATCATCAACCTCAGCAGCTTCGTTCGAATCATCGACCTCGACGGCCTCGTTTGAATCATCGTCCGCAAGCGTGTTCACGGGAACGATGGGGTCGTCAGGCGATTTCTTGTCGAGCAGGTGATTGAGCAGGTCCCTAAGGCGCTGAACCTGAGAGTCCCACTCCTCGGGCGTCATATCGATAATGTCGCCATTGGAGAACTGGCCGATCGGCTCAAGCAGGCTCGCGGTATCAAAGGTACCGATATACAGCTTGCCGTCGAACTTCTGCATGCGCCAAATGTACTGGTTCTCGTTTCGGCCAAAGCCCGAAGTCAGGCCGGAAATACCGCCCTCGGGGAACATGTCGGTGCGATCGCCAACGACGAGCTCCATGTTCTCGTCCTTGTCCATGCGATAGATGTTAACCGACTGCTCAAGATTGGCATTCACAAACGAGCAGTCAACGCCACCCATGCTGCTCTTGCCGCCCTCTTCGGTGTTGGATTTGTTGAACAGGATGCGCTCGAGGGCAATCTCCTCGTCGTTGTATTCACCGATATAGAGGTAGTCGTTGTAGACGATGAGGTTGGCAGCGCCAGAACGGGTACGGGCAGGATCGATGCCAAAGCAGTACTTTGCACCGTCCGTCTTCTGATCGCCGACAATGGGAGTCCACGAATAGCTGCCGTCGGCATTCTTGTCGCCACGGACCATGGCAAACGACTGCATGGAATTATCATCGGGAGCGTTCTCGGGCGTACCGGTGCAGATGGTCGCATAGAGATGGCCATTGTACGAGACCATATCCCAAATGGCGCCGCCGTAGATGCTGTCCTGATAGCGAATCGCCGGATAGCCAAACAGCGTCTCCGAGTTGGCAATCTCGGTGAAGCTGTCCTGGCCCTTCGAGGGGTCAGACGACGTCAGGATTGTCGACACAAAATTACCGTTCGCGTCTTTACCCACATTACTGATGACGAGCTGGCCATCATGGACGCACATGCCGCGGATACCGGTAGAAATGCCCTGCTTGTAGGCAGCACCGTAATCCTGCATGCTCGAAAGGCCCTGATAGACAACTTTGTACTCATCCGTCTTAGGATCGATCTCGTATACAGCAGGCAGGCCGCCTTTGCCGTCATTGGTCCTGACGCTGCCGCAGAAATAGAGCTTACCCTTATAGCTCACGGCATTGCGGAACAAAGGAGCGACGCCGTTGAGCGATTCAGAGAGTAGCAGCTTGGTCTCACCGGTCTTGGTATTGATCTTGACCAAGATGCCGCCGCTGTCCTTGTCGGCCGTGCCGTCCTCCTTCTGCTGTCCATAGAAGAAGGTACCGTTAAACATGGCCTCCAGCGTCAGGCGCATGGTTTCGACATCAAAGGAATCGCCCAGCGTGCTGTTCATGAGCGTCAGCGTGTTGCCCATCGCCGCATAGCAGGTGCCCACATAAAGCCAGTCACCATAGCTCGCAGCCGCCCAAGTGTAGCTCTGGCCGCGATCGCCTTCGTTGTTGGCCGTATTACCATCGGCGCCCGGAACGGCAACGGCACCGTTACCCTGGTAGTCGACGATGCCATCCGGCTGCGACGTTCCTACCGTAGGATGCGAGAGCTTCTCAAAGGAATACCCATTTCCCGCATTGTAGGTAACGGCACCCGATGCGTCTTCGGCGTGCGCCGGCAGCGGCGATACCAAGATAGCGGCAAGCGCTGCCACCAAGCCAAGTGTTCCCACTCGTCTCATAAGGTTATAGCCTCCCCTGTCCTAAAGCCCAGTTTTAGCATTCTTCATTTCTGTCCACGGTTAATTGCAATCTGAGCACAGCAATAATCAGTGTATAAATATACACCTGTAATTTTTTGGACGGGTTCATAGATGCTCGATTGGTAGCGAATTCCGCGCAAACCGTCACCAAACTCCACTTTTGCCGCATCTAAAGGTTATTTTTGCGCAAATTTTTGGATGCCGATAGTCACAATGGGCAGGAGGCTGGTACCCACCGGAGAGGGCAACGCCTACATTTTCATAACGTAATAGCCCGCACCCCTCACTGCCGTCTCGAGTGTGTCGCGATCAACCGGGCGCTTCGAGCGCACGCGTGCCGTGTGGTCCGCGTACGTTACCGTAGCCCACACGCCATCAAGCGCATTGAGGGCATTCGTCACATTCCGGGCGCAGCCGTCGCAACTCATGCCGCCGATAAGGAGTTCCTCACGATAGGGGTAGTGGGACTCGTCGGTGTCTGCCACCACAACCTTTTTGGCCTTCTTGCCGCTCGCACCATCGCTGCAGCAACTCTTCCCGTGTGTCGAAGCAGCAATGCGACGCAGTCCAAAAAACATGCCGACGGCAATGACGGTCAGCACGATGAGATTCGCAGGGTTGAGCAAGTCACTCATGCGTTCCCCTTTCAGTAGCACTATCTAGATACCCCCATGGGGTGTCCCCATCTTAACCCAAAATCATGTCCGTTCGGTCAATTAGTTTTCCTCTTCAAACTTTTTTGTTGACCATGGCTTACTTTCGTGTATAAGTTTTCCTAGGCTAACAGTTTAGATCCGTAAGGAGCGACGTGACTCGAACCATAGACATCCCAACGTTTCAGGCAGCAGTCGTGCGCAACTGCTCCCCCACGCTCGCGGGCATCAAGCCGGCATCGCTCTTTACCTATCCAGGCACCTACGCCCACGGGGACGGCTCGACCGCAACAGAAACCATCGCAGAACGCCGAGCACGCCTGCTCAACGTTATCGCCCAGTGCAACCGCGAGCTTGACCCGCTTGGCATCCACCTGAGTGTTTTGGTCTGGCGGCCCTGCGGAGCGCTCGTGTACGTGTACCGAGCCAAAAGCCTCACCACCTATTTCGCGGACCCTCGCGCCAAAACGGCGCTCGCCTCGGAAGGCTACGACACGAGAGACCTTTCGACATGCCTTGTGCATTTGGCATCACGCATCACGCTCGCGAGTAATAACGTCGCGGAATGCGCCTGTAGCCAGACTCGATGCGCACTACCCCAGCAAGCTAGCTGCAGCAACGACTGCACCTGCGAGTTTCCGCACGAAATAGGCTACTTCCTAGGATATCCCTACGACGACGTGCACGAGTTTATCGTCCGGCGCGGCGAGAACTATAAGGTCTTTGGGGCCTGGAAGGTCTACGCAAATGTCGAGCAGGCACTTGCGACGTTTGATGCCTACCGCGCCTGCACCCAATACTTCACCTTTGTCTATCAGCAGGGCTACAGCTTGGCGCAACTTGCCCAGGCAACCCGATAGAACATAGAAGCCGTGGCAACCTGCCGCACAACTGAAAGGACTCAACATGAGCAAGATCGCCGTCGTCTACTGGAGCGGCACGGGCAACACCGAGGCCATGGCAAACCTCGTTGCCGAAGGTGCAACCGATGCCGGCGCCGAGGCAGAGGTCATCTCCTGCGCCGACTTCTCCGCAGACAAGGCCGCTGGCTATGACGCTATCGCCTTCGGCTGCCCCGCCATGGGTTCCGAGGAGCTTGAATATGATGAGTTCCAGCCCATGTGGGATGAGGTCAAGGAGACCCTCGGCGACAAAAAGGTCGTCCTCTTTGGCTCTTATTCGTGGGCCGAGGGCGAATGGATGGACAACTGGAAGGCGGACGCCGACGAGGAGGGCGTCAACGTCGTCGATTCCGTCATCTGCTACGACGCCCCCGATGATGAGAGCGAAGCGGCCTGCCGCGCCCTTGGAGCCGAGCTCGCCTAGCGGCAATGAGCTCCGCCCGCAACGCGCATTGCAACAAAACACATTCGCGTCCCAACAAAAACGGGAGCCGGATCACATCCGGCTCCCGTTTTCTGCTATGTCAGTCATATAAAGCGGCTACGAGATATTGCCCAAGAACGCCTTGGTGCGCTCGCTCTTGGGGTGGTCGAAGACCTCGCTCGGCGTACCCTCTTCCACAATGACGCCGCCGTCCATAAAGACGACGCGGTCGGCGACATCGCGGGCAAAGCCCATCTCGTGCGTCACGACGATCATGGTCATACCGTCGTGCGCCAGGTCGCGCATGACGCCCAGAACGTCGCGCACGAGCTCAGGGTCGAGCGCCGAGGTGGCCTCGTCAAAGAGCATCACGTGCGGGTTCATCGACAGGGCGCGGGCGATGGCCACGCGCTGCTGCTGGCCGCCCGAGAGCTGGCTCGGCATAAAGTCGATGCGCTCGGCCAGGCCGACCTTGGTCAGCTCCTCGACGGCGATCTTCTCGGCCTCTTCCTTGCTGCGCTTGAGCACCTTTTGCTGCGCAAGCATGACGTTCTTTTTGACCGACAGGTGCGGGAACAGGTTGAACTGCTGAAACACCATGCCCAGGTGCGTGCGCACTTTGTTGAGGTCGACGCCCTTGGCACACACATCCACGCCCTCGACGACAATCGAGCCGCTCGTGGGATGCTCCAGGCGATTGATGCAGCGAAGCATCGTCGACTTGCCCGAGCCTGAGGGGCCCAAGACCACAACGACCTCACCCTTGTGCACATCCAGATCGATATCGCGCAGGACCACGTTGTCCCCAAAGGCCTTCTGGAGGTTCTTGATGCTGACGACGACCTCGTTCGAGTTATTGGTTTCGCTCATGATAGGACCTCCTTACAGACCGGCGATGTGATCGGCGGGCGTCGCGACAACCTGTCCGGCGCTCTTGGCGGGACGCTTCTTCTTGGTCTCGGCCGTGCCCAAAAGCCTCGCCTCAAGACCGCTCACCAAGCGAGCGAGCGGCAGGGTGATGACCAGATAGAACAGGGCGGCAACCACGTACGGTGTAATGGAGCCCGTCGTGGCCACGATGGTACGGGCGTTCATGACGATCTCGACCACACCCACGGCGGCAAGCAGCGACGTATCCTTGTAAAGCAAGATAAACTCGCTGGTCAGCGTAGGCAAAACATTACGGAACGTCTGCGGAATCATGACATAGAGCAGCGTCTGGAACGCGTTCATGCCCAGCGAACGCGCAGCCTCGTTTTGGCCCTTGGGGATCGATTGAATACCGGCACGGAAGATCTCGCATAGGTACGCAGACGAGTTCATGGCCATGACGATAACGCCAAGCACGTAGTCATCAACCTTGACGCCGGCCAACGGCAGACCGAAGAACGCGATATAGATCTGCAGGAACGCCGGCGTACCGCGGATGATATTCACATAGATGCCGGCGAGGCAGCGCAGGATGCGCGACTTGGAGATGCGCATGAGCGACAAGGCAAAGCCAAAGGGAATTGCCAGCGGAAACGCCACAAGCACGATCGAGAGCGACATAAGGAAGCCCTTAAAGACGATCGGCAGGCTTTGGACCAAAATGACTGGGTTTAAGAACAGGCGCAGGAACATATTGGAGTTCCAGGCCTCGACCCACGGCTGCTCCTTAAGATCGGCCAGGAAGTTATCGAATGCCGTCACGCCCTTGATCTCCACCGACGGAATCTTGGAGATCTTCTTGGTCGAGCCATCGGCCAAAGTGCAGGTGCCGCTAAAGGCCTCATCGCCGCCCTCGACGGGGAAGGTCACGCCGTAAACCTCGACACGGAAAAAGCCGCCGGCAGGCGCCGTCTCGCCAAAGTCGATCTTGAGCGTCTGGCCGTCAGCCTTGCACGTGGGCTTCATGGGCGTACGATCCATGAGGTCCTCGCCCGAGAGCATCGTCAATCGCGTGTCATCGGTACCAAACGTCGTGCCGTCGACAAACGTCAGCGAAAGACCGCTCAGCTCCTCGTCGGCATCGGCCTGGACCTCCCAGGTAATGCGCGTCTCGGTACCGCCGACCACAGCGCTGCCCGAACCAGTGTTGGGTCGGGCGGTAATCTTTGCGGTCTCAAGCGCCTGGGCGGTCGTGGGCGCATATGCCCCTGCGCACACCAGCGCGAGCGCCACGGCCATGGCGCAGGCTAGCTTTTGGAGCAAGGCGGGCAGTGGAAAACGCTGCTCCGCGGCCCCTTTGTTCAGTCGAGACAGGGTGGCTCCTATCGTAGAAGTTGCCGGCAAAACGAGACGGAAATACTCTCCGTCAAGAGAAGCGCAAAGGTCCTCTCCGCCAAAACGGAAAGGGCCCGCGAGCAATCAAGTAGCTATTTTACTTGATGTTGTACTTAGCCATGAGGGCGTCAATGGTACCGTCGTCGGTCAGGTCCTTGATGGCCTGGTTGATGTCTTCCTTGAGCTTGGTGTTACCCTGGTTGATGGCGATGGCGTACTCCTCGCCGGTGCTGATCTGCTTAATGGTCTGGCAGGTGTTGAACTGCTCGGCGGTCAGCTGGCTGGCAACGGAGCGGTTGGTGACTACGGCGTCGCCCTTATCGGACTGCAGGGCGCTGAAGCACTCGGTAGCGTCCTTGTAGGGGACGATCTTGGCCTTGGGGAAGTTCTCCTGGGCAAAAGACTCGGCGGTCGAGCCAGACTGAACGATGATGGTAGCGTCGGCGTTGTTGAGCTTCTCGCTGTAGTTGTCGGCCGTGATGTCGGTGTTATCGACCTTGGTCACGATAGCCTGATCGTCCATGTAGTAGGAATCGGAGAAAGTGACTTCCTTCTCACGCTCGGGCGTGTCGGTGATAGCCGCGATGGAGACGTCGTACTTGGCGCCCGAAGCGACACCCGGAACCAGCGTGTCAAAGTCATTGTTGACGTACTCGACATCCAGGCCCAGCTTGTCACCGATAGCCTTGATGAGCTCAAGGTCAAAGCCCTGGTAGTCGCCGTTGTCATCCTTGTACTCAAACGGCGCGTACTCGGCAGAGGTGCCGACGGTCAGCGTGCCGTCCTTGACGAGCGCGTACTCCTTGGAGCCGTCGACCTTCTCGACCTTAGCGTCGTCAGAGCTGCTGGAACCGGCATCAGAACCAGAGGTGGCGTTGGACGAACCGCAGCCCGTCAGAGCAAGGGCGAGCGCCATAGCACCCGTGGCGGCAAATGCGCCAAGCTTCTTCAGCTTCATAATCAGTCTCCTTCCGGTGACCTCGTTTGATTCAGAGGTCTGCAAAAACTGTTGGCTATTATGCACCCGGAATTACGAATCTGCAATGAGAAAACTGATTGAAACAAACCCATAACGTGAATGGAATACTCTACTTTGTGACAGTCATTACTGCTGCAATGACCTTAATAGTCTAATTTCAGCTGCATAACCTGCAAGTTCGTTCGGAGTCTCCAAAATAAACGGCAGCGAACGCAAGTGGCCATTCGATACAATATTCTGCATAACCTGCATACCTCCACCAAATTCCTCACTGCCAAGGTATCCCTTGCCGATGCACTCGTGACGATCTTTATGGGCGCCACAAGAGTTCTTCGAATCGTTGATGTGTACGGCATGCAAGCGATCGATACCCACCACGCGGTCGAACTCGTCGAGTACGCCGTCCAGATCATGGATGATGTCGTAGCCGGCATCGCTCACATGGCAGGTGTCTAGGCAAACGCCCAGCTTGGCCGACAGCTCGGGGCGTTTGCCGGCAACACCCTCAATGATGAGCGCCAGTTCCTCAAAGCTGCGGCCCACCTCGGTGCCCTTGCCCGACATGGTCTCGAGCAGCACCGTCGTCTGCTGGCCCTCAAACATCACCTGACACAGGGCGTCGACAATCATCTGAATGCCGGCGTCGGAGCCCTGCCCCACATGCGCACCGGGATGGAAGTTGTAGTAGTTGCCGGGCAGCGCCTCCATGCGCCGCAGGTCCTCTGCCATAGCCTCCAAGGCGAACTCGCGCGCCCGCTCTTTGGCAGAACAGGGGTTGTAGGTATACGGGGCATGCGCCACCAGCGGTCCAAAGTCGTTTTGCGACATAAGCTCGCGCAGAGCCGCCACGTCATCCATGTCAAGTTCTTTTGCCTTGCCACCGCGCGGGTTGCGCGTAAAGAACGCAAAGGTATTGGCGCCAATGGACAACGCCGTCTCCCCCATTGCCCGATAGCCCTTCGTCGTCGAAAGATGACACCCGATCGTCAGCATCTCCAGCTCCCTCCTCATCAGTTGCGGTGAAATACGGTCTATTGGTGCCCTATTTTGGCGCAAACAGACCGTATTCCACCGCAAGTTATAAAAGGGGCATCAGGGGCAAAGGCCTCCAAGGCATTCCAGGCGCTGGCGCCATGCCCCCACGCACTAAAGTTTCAAGCGAATCGCATCGATAATGCGCGCGCAGCGCTGCGTGGCGGCAAGGGGCATGACGGGACTCTCGAGTTTCCCCGCCCGGATGAGCTGGGTCGCATGCTGGATTTCGCCGTAGAAATCATCGATCTCAAACGGGGCATTTATTTCGAGCGTTCGACCGTCGGAATACTTCACATGGGCGAGCTCGGGGCGATGGAGACGCTCGATTTCCAACGAGCCTCGCTCACAGACAATCGTTAAGCGGCTTTCATATGTTGCTTTGCCGTCGCACACCATATGAATGGGTATACCGCCGACGCTCATACGGATCTCGTCGGCCCAATCGACGCGGCCGCCTGATACGTCACGCCAGCGAACTTCACGGGATGAAACCTCGCACGCGCCCGCGAGCAAATCCTCAAACCAACCGACCGCATAGCAGCCCATGTCATATAGACAGCCGCCCTGCAACGAATCAAGCAGATAGCCCGAAGGAGGCTCGCCGTAATCGAGCTTTTGCACGCTTTCAATCGAGACAATACGGCCAAGCTCACCCGACGCAAGCAAGTCCTTCACGCGAGTGCGCATCGGGCAAAACCGATTCTTCATCGCCTCCATAAACAGCACGCCGCGCTCACGAGAGGTGGAGGCAATCGAGAGAGCCTCTTCCTCACTCAAAACGGCCGGCTTTTCGCACAGCACGGCCTTTCCCGCGCGCAGTGCCCGACAGACCCAATGCGCATGCATGCCATGTGGAAGAGCCAAGTAGATTGCGTCGACATCGGGGTCGGCAATCAGCGCATCATAAGCCACATCGCCGCTATCGTCAGCCGTGGCATAACTGTGCGCGGCATCAATCGAAAACGCCCTGCAAAACTCCTCAACATGCGAAGGAGTGCGGCCGGCGGCAGCCACAAGCCGTGCCCCGTCCACCTCCTTGAGCGACGATGCAAATCGATGCGAAATGTGTCCAGCGCCCAAAACGCCCCAACAAACCTCACGCAAATCATCACATGAATCCCGATGACCCACGACAGCCCCCTTCAGTTGCGGTGAAATAGTTCCTGTTTGGCCCCTATTCTGCCGCAAACAGGAACTATTCCACCGCAAGTTATAAAAGGGTCATGAGGAGCGCGTTTTGCCGAAGGCCTTAAGCACCGCCGTCACGGGACCAGGCTGGAAACGTCGGCGCACATCGTCGAGACGCTCGGGAATATCGATGTGCTGTGGGCAGTGGCGCGCGCATTTGCCGCACTTGACGCAATTGCTCACGAGCTTGGGCTCGCTCGTGCGCACCGCACTCGCCGTAAAGTATTGCGACAGCCCCGTAAACCAGCTGTGCGCATAGCTCGCGTTGTAGGCGGCAAAGCAGCCGGGAATGTTGATACCCTTGGGGCATGGCATGCAGTAGCCGCATCCCGTGCAGGGCACACGGTTCGATTTCTCAAACTCCATCAACACGCGCGCAATCGTGTCGAGCTGGTTGGCAGTCATCGAATTCGGCAACGCGAGGTCTGCCAGTGACGAATTCTCATCCACCTGCGCGATATCGGTCATACCCGAAAGCAGCATCGTCACCTGAGGATGATTCCACACCCACGAAAGACCCCAGGCGGCAGGAGTGCGCAAATGCGGGTCACGGGCACTATCGAGCACAGCGCGGGCCCGTGGCGGCAGCTTGCCCGCTAAACGCCCGCCCAGCAGCGGCTCCATCACAAACACCGCGAGCCCGCGCTCCGCAGCCGCCATGAGTCCTGCCGTTCCCGCTTGGTAACGCTCGCCGGCATAGTTGTACTGTATCTGGCAAAAATCCCAGTCATATGCGTCAAGCATCGTCAGGAAATCCACCGCGCTGCCGTGGTACGAAAAACCAATCTGGCGAATGCGCCCCGCCGCCTTTTGACACGCGATCCAGTCCTCAATGCCCAACGCCACCACACGTTCCCACTGGGCGGGCGAGGTAATGTTATGCATGAGGTAATAGTCGATATGGTCGGTCCGCAGGCGCCGCAGTTGCTCATCGAAGAACCGGTCGAAATCCTCCGCGCACTTGCACGAAGCATGCGGCAACTTGGTCGCCAGCAACACCCGGTCACGCAGCCCCAAGCGCTCAAGCGAGGCGCCCACGCACGCCTCGTTACCGGGATAGAGATACGCGGTGTCCAGATAATTAATCCCCTGCTCCACCGCACGGGAAATGATGGCATCGGCTGTCTTCGCATCCGGACGTCCCGGCGCACCGGGAAACCTCATGCAGCCCAGACCCAACGCCGAGATACGGTTGCCGCTTTTGGGGTCAACGCGATATTGCACGGCCCCTCCCTTCGCCATCAGCGCCCCGGCAAGGCGAAACACAATGGTCACGCAGCCGAAACATCGTGGAATCGCAATCGAGAACGTATCGTAACGCAGCAGAAATCGAGCTGTCACGGCACCGCTTTAACATCAGCAAAAAGCCCGATGAAAGGAGCCGGGCATGACCACGCGCGAGGACGCCTACCCCCTACCCCGGCGAGCAATACATCCTCTCGGTCGACCGCTATCAGATCGAGGTCATGGACCATCTGGACGAGCTTCCCGCCACGGGTGCCGTCATCTTCTGCACCTTCCCCAAGGTCCGCGATGGCGTCGGATACCCCGCCCGCGTCTTTGCGGTCTGCCCTGCAGCGTAGCGTCCAGGCAAACGTTTCTTTTTTATAACAGCCGCCCCGCGCACCCACCAATCACCCTGGCAGCATACAATCCATCAGGCGCCCCTTACGCGGGCGCCTTTTACATGGGGAGATGATTCACATGCAGATCAACAAGGTCGCCTTTATCGGCAAGGGCGGCGTCGGCCTGCTCTACGGCAGCATGATCGCCCGGGCGCTCGGCAACGACGCCGTCGAATACATCATGGATGACACCCGTTTTGAGCGTCACGCGGGCGATGCGCTCACTGTCAACGGCAAGCCCTGCGATCTCACGTCCGTCCGCGCCAGCGAGGCGACGCCCGCCGATCTGGTCATCCTGACAGTCAAGACCACCGGTCTCGACCAAGCACTCAAGACTATGGAGCGCGTCGTGGGACCCAACACGCTCATCGCCTCGCTATGCAACGGCATTACGAGCGAGCAAAAGATTGCCGAACGCTTTGGCTGGGAGCATACCGTTCTTGGTATCTGCCAGGGCATGGACGCCGTGTTCCTCAACGGCGCGCTCACCTTTACCAATGCGGGCGAGATCCGCTTTGGCGCGGCGGCCGGCACGGACCCCGCGACCGTCGCCGCTATCGACGGGCTCTACACGCGCTGCGGCATCGCCCATACCGTCGAGCGCGATATTGCGCACCGCATGTGGGCCAAACTCATGCTCAACGACGGCATCAACCAGACCTGCATGGCCTACGGCGGGACCTACGGAAGCGCCACGGAGCCGGGCTCCGAGCAGCGCCGCTGTTTTGTCTCCGCCATGCGCGAGACGCTTGCGGTTGCCAACGCCGAGGGCGTTGAGCTGACCGAAGCAGACCTGACGCAAATGGTGCACCTCATCGAGGGAATCGACCCCGCCGGTATGCCCTCAATGGCTCAGGACCGCATCGCGCAGCGCAAAACAGAGGTCGAGGAGTTCGCGGGCACCGTCCGCCGCCTCGCGGCCAAGCACGATATCCAGGTTCCGCAGAACGAATGGCTCTATCAGCGCATTCGCGATATCGAGGCAAGCTGGTAACGCCAACGCGCCGCATTCAACAGCCTTAGCAGCAAAACCGCCGCAAGGAGCACTCCCCTTACGGCGGCTTTCATCTTCGTCTATGACCGGCGGTCAATCTCACAACAGCTAGCGTTGCGACTCCGGAACCTCGTCCTCATCGTCGCGACAAAGGACAACACCGGCGCTTCCCAGCAGCGTGGCCGCGATCAGCACGCCGACCACGATAGGAGCAGCCCCGCATGTCCCCTGCATGCCCGCGACGAGCGCGGCCGTGGGACCAAGGCAGCCAAGCATCAACGCGACGGCGGCAACGGTAATATCTCGAGCATTCACAAGACCACTTCCTCCAAGAGAAAGACCTTATTTCTCAAGAACCAGTGTGCTCCGCATCCATTCGCCCAGCGTACCGCCACGGTAAGGGCTCTGTTAACTCAAACGCATACATAGAACGGACGTCCTTACGTTGCCCTAAAGCTCGGTAAAGACGCCCGTCCGCCAAATATCCGTGATGCAGAAAAATTACCAACCGGTGTAGTAGTCGGTGGTTCCGGCAGCGCAGCCGGAGTCATAGACCTTGCAATCACCCTTGGAGCCCGTAAAGGTCGAGCCCTGGGCCATATCGCCCGCGGCAACAACGTAATAGCCGTCGGAATCGCGCCAGAAGCCCTCAGAATCCTGAGTCCATTCGCCCGTGCGATAGTGATAAAGCACATTGCTGCTGTAATAGGTCTCGCGGCGCCCGTTGTAGTTATTGACACCCGCAGAGCGCGTCAGGCCCGATCCGTTCGCGTAGGACGCGGCAGACGCGTAAGGCGGAGTATAACCGGCGTTGTAGTACGAAGCCTGGGCGGCCTCGGCAGCCTCCGCCTCGGCGGCAGCCTCGAGCGCTTCGCACTTGGCATCCTCAAGCGCAGCGCGCAGCTCATCGAGCTCGGTCGACTTGGCGTCGACCTCCCCCATCGTCAACAGGCTACCCGCACCGTCGATGCAACCCTGCAGCACAGCGCGCTCGTCATCGGTGGCATAGTCGCCATACATATTCATGATGATCTGAGCGCGCATCTCCAGGGAATCGCGCTTGGCCTCCATCGAGGCGTTCCACTCCTGCATGGAACCATAACCATCGCCACGATAGTCAACGGGCTGCACCAGCGTCGTCTCGGACGGAGTAGATCCAACCGTATCGGACAGTGTTGCGGCGTGGGCATCAGTTGCACCGGCGCCCGCCAAAAGTGCCACGGTCAGAGCGGCGGAAAGGGCGGCGGTTTTCGGTTTTCGTGAATCAATCCTCATGTAGCTGGAAACCTCCGTAGTGCGTTTTTGCTGCGTTTGAGCTGCGTGTGATTCGATCGCGCTGCATAGTACCCCGAGCAAATCGCGACCTGCGGTTTTACTTAAAAGGCGCACGTCAATTGCGTAAAACTCACATCCTCTCAACAGGAGTTTTCCACAACTCGAATGCATAAAGCGTGTCAAAAACCCTGTTTTTGCACCCTCTCTATGCAAATAAGGCGCCTGTGCAACCATTGTTCGCACAGGCGCCTTGAGCAGGCATTTTATGCAGTTATACCTATCGAGTCGCAAGGGGTCCTTGCACAAGTCGCCTTACTCGTCCAGCGCGGCGAAGGCCTGCTTCAGATCCCAAATGATATCCTCGGCGTTCTCGGTACCGATGGAAAGACGGATCGTGGAGGGCGTGATGTTCTGCTCGGCGAGCTCCTCGGCAGAGAGCTGGGAGTGCGTGGTGGTAGCCGGGTGCACGACGAGCGACTTGACGTCGGCCACGTTGGCGAGCAGCGAGAACACCTGCAGATGATCGATGAACTTCCAAGCTGCCTCCTGGCCACCCTTAATCTCAAAGGTAAAGATCGAGGCACCGCCACGGGGGAAGTACTTCTGATAGAGCTCGTGATCGGGGTGCTCAGGCAGGCTCGGGTGGTTCACCTTGGCGACGTGGCTGTCACCAGCCAGGAACTCAACGACCTTCTTGGTGTTCTCGACATGACGGTCAACGCGCAGCGACAGAGTCTCGGTGCCCTGGAGCAGGACCCAGGCGTTGAACGGACTGATGCAAGCGCCCTCGTCACGCAGCAGGATAGCGCGGACATAGGTTGCAAAGGCGGCGGGACCGGCAGCCTCGGCAAACGAGACACCGTGGTAGGAGGGGTTGGGCTCAGCAATCTGGGCGTACTTTCCGCTCGCCTTCCAATCGAAGTTACCGCCGTCGACGATCACACCGCCCAGCGAGGTGCCGTGGCCGCCGATGAACTTGGTTGCGGAGTGGACGACGATATTGGCACCATGCTCCAGCGGACGGAGCAGATACGGGGTGCCGAAGGTGTTGTCGACGACAACCGGCAGACCGTGCTTCTTGGCGATCTCGGAGATGGCGTCGATGTTGGGGATGTCGGAGTTGGGGTTGCCGAGCGTCTCGAGATAGATGACCGTGGTGTTGTCCTTGATGGCACCCTCGACCTCTTCAAGGTTATGGGCATCGACAAACGTGGTCTCGACGCCAAACTGGGAGAGCGTATGCTCCAGCAGGTTGTAGGAGCCACCGTAGATGGTCTTCTGAGCCACCACGTGGTCACCGGCCTGGGCAAGAGCCTGCAGGGTATAGGTGATGGCAGCAGCACCGGAGGCGACGGCAAGACCTGCCACGCCACCCTCGAGGGCGGCGATACGGTCCTCGAAGACGCCCTGGGTGGAGTTGGTCAGACGGCCGTAGATGTTACCGGCGTCGGCAAGACCAAAGCGGTCGGCGGCGTGCTGGGAGTTGCGGAACACATAGCTCGTGGTCTGGTAGATAGGCACGGCGCGGGAGTCGGATGCAGGATCGGCGCTCTCCTGGCCAACGTGCAGCTGCAGGGTATCGAAACCAAAGGTGTGCTCGGGGTTGTTGATAAACTGGCTCATGATGATCTCCTTGATCGAACAAAAGTAATAAGAGTAAGAGAAGTGAGTCGCTGTCTCCTGATCACGCCGACGGGCGCAAACAGGAGCCCGGCATTCGTCTTGGTAAGCAATTCATATGCGGGCCTCCTTTCGCATCCCGGTTCCGTAGTTGGCTTAATTACCTACCGTCTTTGTGTGTTTTGAATAGTACGAGCATTGTTTTCCTCGGTCAATCACTTTAAAGCGCTAGCCTGTTATCGGTTTTATAGATAACACTCGAAAGGACGGGCGCCGATGACCCTCCAACAGCTTCGCTTTTTGATCGCCGTGGCAGAGTCCGGTTCGATCAACGCCGCAGCCCAGCGCCTCTATACGGCACAGTCCAATATCTCCAATGCCGTCAAAAGCCTGGAGCAGGAACTTCATATCGAAATCTTTACGCGCTCCAGCCGCGGTGTTGCACTCACCAACGACGGCACCGAGCTTTTGGGTTATGCACGCCAGGTCGTAGAGCAGGCCGACATGCTCGAGGCCCGCTACGAGGACGGCGGTACCCCGCAAGCCCGCCTCGCCATTTCCGCCCAAAACTACGCCTTTTCGGTCGAGGCCTTTGTCAACGTAGTCGAGCGCTGCCGCGACAGCAAGTTCGAGTTCATCATGCGCGAGACCACCACATCGCAGATTATCGACGACGTGCGCGCGTTTCGCAGCGATATCGGCATCCTCTATCTGGATGACTTTAATACCCGTGTCTTGCAGAAGGCCTTTACCGATGCCCGAGCGAGCTTTCATCCCCTCTTTGATGCAAAAGTCCACGTGTTCGTCAGCGAACGCCACCCGCTCGCACGCCGTTCGCAGCTGTCCCTTGCCGACCTCACGCCCTATACGCGCTACAGCTTTGAGCAAGGCACCTCGAACTCCTTCTATTACGCCGAGGAACCGTTTAGCTATATTCCCTGCAACCGCAATATCCGCGTATCCGACCGCGGGACGCTCACCAACCTGCTTATCACCTCGAACGGCTATGCGCTGTCGACCGGCGTACTCTCCAGCGAAATGCAGTGGGGCATGGCCTCGATCCCCCTGGCAGACGCCCCGACGATGCACGTAGGCTATATCATGCACGACGAGCGCAAGCCCTCTCCCCTCTTGCAGCAATACCTCGACGAGCTTAACCGCATCATCCATGCCAACTAACTGTCGGAAGACGGGGCAGAAATCGTAGATAGCTAGCCCCCGGCGGGCATGGCGCTACAATGGTCACCCACACGAAACGTACCCAACGAAAGGAACCATGTGAAGGTCATCATCTATACCGACGGCTCGGCTCGATCTAATCCGGGACGCGGCGGCTACGGCGCCGTGCTCAAATACACTAACCCCGCCGGCAAGACCTTCACCTCCGAGCTTTCGCGTGGCTACGCCAAGACCACCAACAACCGCATGGAGCTCATGGCGGTCATCGTGGCGCTCGAGGCACTCAACCGCCCCTGCGAGGTCGAGGTCCATTCCGATTCGCAATACGTCGTCAACGCCTTCAACAAACACTGGATCGACGGCTGGAAAAAGCGCGGCTGGAAGACCGCCAACAAGCAGCCTGTCAAGAACCGCGATCTGTGGGAGCGCCTGCTTGCCGCAAAGAGCAAGCACAAAGTGGAGTTCATCTGGGTTAAGGGCCACGCCGGCCATGAGCTCAACGAGCGCTGCGACGAGCTTGCCACCACGGCAGCCGATGGCAGCAACCTCGATATCGACGCTGGCTTTAACGAGAGCGACCTGTAACGGCGTTTTCGCACGCTTTTGTGTCCTCCCGCGCTACACTCGTCCTGTAAGCCAAACAACGCAAGGGGGACACATGTTGCGTATCGCAACCATCGGCACATCCATGATCACCGACGACTTTATCCAGGTCGTCAA
Organism: Collinsella aerofaciens; assembly: GCA_036301285.1. Taxonomy (GTDB): domain Bacteria; phylum Actinomycetota; class Coriobacteriia; order Coriobacteriales; family Coriobacteriaceae; genus Collinsella; species Collinsella aerofaciens_BS. The sequence goes on along the minus strand of JAXJET010000021.1, from coordinate 59,498 downwards.
TGCCAACGACCAGGCTGTATTCGTGGGCACGCTCTCGCGCAATGCCGAGCGCGGCGCCGCCTTTACTGCCGAGCACGGCGGCGAACGCAACTTCACCGCACTCGACGAGCTTGCGGCAGCCGTCGACGTCGACGCCGTCTATATCGGCAGCCCTAACGCACTTCACTACGAGCAGGCCCTTGCCTGCATCGCCGGTGGCAAGCACGTCATCGTCGAGAAACCCTTCTGCGCCACCGAAGCGCAGGCGCTGGAAGTCTTCCGCACTGCCGAGGCAGCAGGTGTCGTGGCCCTCGAGGCCATGCGTCCCCTCCACGATCCCGCCTTCCACGCCATCGAGGACGCCCTGGGCGAGATCGCCCCCATCCGCCGCGCCTCATTGCGCTTTGGCAAGTATTCCTCGCGCTACAACGAGATTCTCGCGGGACGCGCCACCAATATCTTCGACTGCAATATGGCATCGGGTTCCCTCATGGACATTGGCGTCTACGCCGTCGAGCCCATGGTCGAGATTTTCGGCATGCCCTCCGGCCTTACGAGCATGACTACCCTGCTCGATCCCACCACGCGACAGCTCACGCACGGCCCCATCGACGGCTGCGGTTCCATCCTCGCCAGCTATGGCGGAGGCCGCATCTCCGTCGAGCTCGCGCACTCCAAAATTACGAATGACCTGCTGCCCTCGCAGATCGAAGGCGAGCGTGGCACTATCCAGATCGACCATCTGTCCACGCCCCGCAACGTCCGCATCGACTATCGCGGCGATGTCGTACGCGGCTCAGCGACCGAGGCACCGCGCGAACAGGGCGAGAACGGCCGCGTGCTCGACCTGCCCAAATCGAGCAACACTATGGAATACGAACTCACAGACTTTATCACCGCCATCGGCGGCATCGATAACGTTAAGGAAGAGATTTGGGAGACCCCGGCAGGACGCCACGAGCTTGGCCACTACCGCGATGTCACGCTCGTCTCACTGCGCATCATGGATGCCGTGCGCCAGCAGGCCGGCATTACCTTCCCGGCCGACGCAGACAAGCAGGCATAGCGATGGGCCTCTTCGATACGTTCTTCTCCAGCGTCACCGGCGGCAGTCGAGAGCCTCAAAAACCATCAAACGTCGAGCTCGAGCTGCGCCGCAGGCTTACCGTGCTCGCAAGCGACGAGGCCACTCAAGACACTCCCCTGCGCTATTTCCTGCGCTGGGCGGGGCAAGTCCAAGGCGTTGGTTTTCGCTTTACCAACACCAACCTCGCGCAGGCACGCGCACTCACCGGCTGGGTGCGTAACATGGAAGACGGCTCAGTCGAGATGGAGATACAGGGAGCTCCGGCAAATATCCTATCTCATCTCGAGGCACTTCATGCCTCCTACGAGCGCATGGGAACGCGTTTTCGCCTCGTAGACGCCCAGGCCCGAGCCCCACTTGCCAATGAAGACGGTTTCAGTCCTCATTATTAGTATTGTGTGCTAAATACGGTATCATTTACCTACGACCGTTAATAGAAAAGAGGCGAGGCGCATGGCGGTGCAAAGAAGGAATACCAGGCAGCGAAAGCTGGTTCTTGACGCCGTGCGCCAAAGCTATAACCATCCCACCGCCGACGAAATCTACAACGTCGTGCGCGCGCAGGATGACAAAATCAGCCGCGGTACGGTCTACCGCAATCTCAATCTCTTGGCCAACGCCGGCGAAATCCTCTCCATCAAGACGCCGGGCGGCAGCCGCTTCGATCGCACCGTCGAGCCGCATGCGCATATCATCTGCACCTCGTGCAGCCGCGTCATCGACGTACCGCTCCCCTTCGATGCACAGCTCGACGCCAAAGCATCCGAGCAAATCGGCTGGCACGTCACGTCGCACTACACCATCTTCGAGGGTCTCTGCCCCGATTGCCGGTAGACGTTTGGAACATGCCTTAAAATCCACCTTTCCGCACTTTGCAGCAAGAAGTAGATTTCTAGACATGCCCCAAATGTTTACTCAGCAAGTAGACGGCGCAGTTCTTCTTCGACCGTGCGCACGTAACGGACGCGGTCGTTGACGCCACGCATGGTGGGGTTGCAGCTCTCCATCAGATAGGGATGGCCCACGACGTTGAGCATGTCGCGATCGTTCTCATTGTCGCCAAAAGCCATCATCTCATCGGGCGAAATACCCAGGGCACGACCGTAATCGGCAAGCGCGGAGCCCTTGCCCGAACCGAAACCGATCAAGTCCGTCCATGCGGTTCCCGACGTCATCACTTCGACACGATCGCTAAAGAGGCGCTCGAAATACTCCCGGGCCGCCGGATAATCCACCTCGGGCGTCTGGAAGCCAATCTTAATGACATCCTCGTCGATGTCCTCGGGACGGTCGACCACCGCCACATCGCAGTGGACCACATAGCGCAAATGGTCGACGAACGCATCGTTGCCGCTCATGGTGTAGATGTGCCCCTCACACGAAAGGGTCATGTCGGTATGGGGATACGCAACCACGGTATTCGCGATAACCATAGCAAGGCTACGCTCCATGGAACGCTTGACGACGGCACGCCCCTCGCTCATCACCAGGGTTCCGTTTTCGCATACATAGGCGAGCTCATCGGCCACCGGGGCAAACAGGTAGCGCAAGCTCGCATATTGACGGCCACTCGCCGGCATAAACACGATACCACGACGATGCAGCTCATCGATAAGCTCAAAGGCCTCGGAACGCAGCTCGCGCTCCCCCGGATGCAGCAACGTGCCGTCCAAATCGCATGCAATCAGTTTGATTCCCTCAAGACCCATATGCTTCCCCCAAAGCCTCATATCAACAGCAAGACGGACCTTGATCGGTCGCCCCTCAAAGCCCGTCTTGCGCATACGCGCGCTTAGCCGCGCGCCTTTTTTACGATGGTAAAGTCGGGAGCCATGCTCACGACGACCTCCGCCGCACTCGACGCAAAGCGCCGGTCCGCATCGAGTTCACGGGTAACCAGCGAGAGCCGAACACCCTCGACACCCCGGAGCATGCGGCCCAAAACAGGCTGCACCGGCGTATACATGCGCACAGTATGCTCGTCCGAGTCGCCCCGGAAGAGCGGCGCATGCATGTTGCCGATCTCCCAGCACGAATGCGCGAGCGCAATCGGGTCCATGCGGTCAACTTCGACCAAATAAACCTCGGCGCTGCGCAAGCGCACGACAACCGCCACGGGCACCATGCCCGAACGGTCAATGGCGAGCACGTCGCCGTCGGCAAGACGACCGCCGTCGGCAGTATCCAGCCGAACATCGACCGTGCGCCCCAGCTCCGTCACGCCCACAAACGCGTATACATCAGCCTGGTCCCAATCGAGCAGCAGATCGTCAACTTCAAAGACGCCGCCCAACTTCCGGCGAAGCAGGAGTTCATAGGACGGATCGTTGAGATTTCCCAAGCATGTCGTCGAAACCAAGCGTTCAGGCATACTCTAACCCTCGACCTCGACGAGCTCGATATCAAAGTTGAGGTCCTTACCGGCCAGCTCGTGGTTGGCGTCGAGCGTCACGGCCTCGGGCGTTACATCGATGACCACGGCGGGGACGGGCATACCGCTCGGCGTGGACAAGAAGAGCTTCATGCCCTTCTCAATCTGCTCGATGTTGGGAACCTGTTCGGCCGGGAAGGTCAGAACCATCTCGGGATTGTGCTCGCCGTAGGCATCGGCAGCAGGAATGTGCACGGTCTTCTTCTCACCCACCTGCATGTCGACAACAGCGGCGTCGAAGCCCTTGATCATCTGGCCGGCGCCGCAGGTGAACTCCAGCGGCTCACCGCGATCGTAGGAGCTATCGAACTGCGTGCCGTCGTCGAGCGTGCCGCGATAATGAGTCTTGACCTTCTTGCCCTGGTTGGACATGGAAACCTCCGTGATAAGGGCGGCGCACAACACGGGCCGCCATGAACATATGGCGCTAACTATACCCTAGTCATACAATTTGAAGACAGTTTGCAAAGAAACGCTGCAACCGGAGGAACCATGGCATATCCCGTATTTGACCTACACTGCGACACCGCCGACCGAATCGGCTGGGCCACGCTCGATCTCGACCTGCGCTTTACCGCCGGCACCGACGGTTATTTCCCCGGCGACGAAACGCATCCGCAAGATTTCGACCTCATCGAGGGTAACGCCTGTGCCATCTCGCTCGCAAAGATCGGCAACACGCCGTGGGCACAGTGCTTCGCCACGTTTGTCCCCGACGAGATTCCCACCGCCCACGCCGCGCGCTTCCAGGCGCAGATCATGGCGCATATGAGCGGCCAGGCAATGCTCAACCACGACCGTATGGTCAACGTGCGCAGCGCCGCAGACATTCGCCCCGCGCTCAAGGACGGCAAGGTCGCTTGCATCCACACCATCGAAAACGCCACGTTCTTTGCCGAGGACCCCGCGCTGATCGAGGTGCTCAAGAGCCTGGGCGTACTCATGTCATCACTCAGCTGGAACGCGCAGGGACCGCTTGCGAGCGGCCACGACACCCACGCCGGCCTCACCGCCGCCGGCATCGAGGCGCTTACGCAGATGGAGCACGCCGGCATGGTACTCGACGTCTCCCACCTCAACGATGAGTGCTTTGACGAGGTAGTCGCCCACGCCACGCGCCCCTTCGTCGCCAGCCACTCCAACTCCCGTGCGGTTTGTGGCGTCAAGCGCAACCTTACCGACGACCAGTTCCGCACCATTCGCGACATGGGCGGTATCGTCGGCCTCAACTACTGCAGCGAGTTCCTTTCCAACGACGCAACCGACAAGACCGCCGCAGACGTCACCTTCGACCAGCTGGCGGCACATATCGAGCACTGGCTCGACCTGGGCGGCGAGGACGTCATCGCACTCGGCGGCGACTGGGACGGCGCCACGGTGCCCGCTTTCCTCTCCGATGCCAGCAAGATGCCCGAGTTCCAGAACATGCTTTCCAAGCATTTTGGCAAGACCGTGATGCAAAAGCTCTGCAGCGACAACGCGCTTGCCTTCTTTGAGCGTTATTAATTTCACACCCCTTGAGCGGGCCGGCATGCCGAACGGTCGACATGCCGGCCCGTCCCCAATCTGAAGGACCGCTTTTGACGCAGCAATTTACGCTTTTCCTACCCCAGCCGGATGGGACTCCCATCCCCGTCGTCGTTACCAAAAAGCGCGTCAAAAACTTCAACCTGCGCGTCACATCGAGCGGTGAGGTCCACGCCAGCGCACCGCTCGGCGCCAGCCGCGAGCGTATCGAAGCGTTTGTGAAGCGCAACAGCGCCTGGATTATCAGTCGACTTGCCCAGCGCGAGCAACTTCAGGCGACGGCACGAGAGCCGCTCAGCCCCTCGTCCATCATTGCACTTTGGGGCAAGCCCATCACGGTACAAGATGCGCTCGATCGCAACTTTGCATCACCCGCACCGCGGCCCAAGCAGGCCACCTTCGCAAGTTTTATGGGTGCCGACAAATCGAACGAACGCCCACAGGCCAAGCGGCGCGCAACCCTCGACGGCCTGACGTCCGATGAGCTTCAAACCCGCATCGACCAGCTCTATGCATCCGAGGTCACCACGGCGCTGCGCGATATGGTGCGCGCGTACGAAATCGCAATGGGTGTCGCCGTTTCCCGCGTTTCCGTACGTAGCATGAAAACGCGTTGGGGCTCATGCACGCCCAAATCCGGCGCCGTTCGCATCGCACGCGAACTTGCCACCTATCCCATCGAGTGTCTCGACATGGTTGTCGCCCACGAGCTCGTCCACCTGCTCGAGCCAAGCCACAATCAGCGGTTTCACGCCCTGCTCGACACGTACTGTCCCAACAATAGAGCTCTGTCGCAGCGGCTCAAGCAGCCGCCCCTCAACAAGCTCTAGCGTCGACTAGCGTACGCGCTCGATCTCGACGCCGCAGCTTGCCAGGGGAAGACCGACGGGAGCCCAAGGCTTATCGAGCTTAACACGCACGCCAAGCAGCAAGGGGTAACGACGCAGCAGCATCTGGGCCACACCCTCGGCTGCCGCCTCGATGAGTTTAAACGTATGCTCGCGCAGATAGCCATCGACATCGTGGCACACCGAGCCGTAGTCAATCGAAGCGTCCAGGTTATCGTGCTCCCCCGCTGCACGCAGGTCGGCATAGAGCACCAGGGACACGATGAACTTCTGGCCCAGCGCGTTCTCTTCGGGATACACGCCGTGGTTGGCAAAGACCTCGAGACCGTCGATAGTAATGCGGTCAGCATGGCGCAGATCGTCATAGCTCACGTGGGGAACCGCCGTTGCGGTGGATATTTCGCCCCTTCCACGGCGGGCGAGCTCGGCGCCTTCAGTCTTGGTTGCATTCTCGGGCAGTTTCTTGTTGCTCATCGCGATCGTCTCCTTCGTTTAGAACCCCGACCGCGTAAACTAACTACACGCGAATCGACAGGTTCTTTTTATCATCGCTCCAGTTGCAAGCATTGCGCGCGGGGCATGCAAAGCAGGCGCGCGACGCTTTGTCGGCTGCATAGAGCAGGCGCTCGAGCGGTTGGCTGTTCACGCGCAGCTTTCGATGGCCCAGAATGGCCGTCTTAATGGCTGCGGCATCGGCCGGCTCAAACGCTACGTCATCGGGCATACCGCCGAGAATCGCATCAGCGACGCGTTCGCTTGCAACATCATGGGATATACCCGATTCATACTGTTCATCTTTGCCGATATCGTGAAGAAGTGCCGTGGCGTAGATGACCTCGCGGTCAAATTCGAGCTGTTCCTCGAGATTCTTGATCCACATAATGCGAGCGACATCCAGCAGATGGTCAATACCGTGGCGGCAGAAGATGCGCCCCGATTCCAACTGTGCAATGTTGCCCAGGTGCCGCCGGAACAGACCGTTGGCACAGATGTAATCAATGCGAGGCATGGCACCAAAAGGCGCCAGGCCCAAAGCCATAAAACCGCGACGCGGCGTTCCCTCGTCAGTATTCGATGTAAAGTCGTTGACGACTCTCATAGTTAGCGTCCCAGCATCCTAAAGAATCGCTCCTCGAGCGCCGGATCGGCCTCAAAGACGCCGCGACGAGCGAGCGTCACGGTCTTGGTGCCAGGCTTTTGCACGCCGCGCATGGTCATGCACATATGCTCAGCTTCCATGAGCACAATCGCTCCCTGGGGAGCGAGATACTCCATGAGGGCATCGGCAACCTGTGCACACAGCTGCTCCTGCAGCTGCAGACGACGGGCATAGACCTCAACCGTGCGGGCAAGCTTAGAAAGCCCTGCGACACGGCCGTTGGGGATATAGCCAATGGCGGCCTTGCCATAAAACGGCAGCAGATGATGTTCGCAAAGCGAGTAGAACGTAATGTCGCGCTCGATAACCAAATCGTTCGAAGCGACGGCAAAGGTTTTGGACAGGTGCTCCTCGGCACTCTGGTCCATACCGCCGGCGATCTCGCCATACATACGGGCAACGCGCGCCGGGGTCTCCAGCAGGCCCTCACGAGTTGGGTCCTCGCCTATGCCCTCAAGCAACAGCTTAATGGCGGCCTCAACTTTTTCCTGATCGACCATCTGGGCCTCACTTTTCCGATTTTGCGTTCGCGCTATGGTACCACGCCCTCCGGCATCGGCCACAAGCTACATAGTATGGGTCGAATAGACCGGATCGTCCCGCCAAAGCTCCACGGCGTCACAAAGCGCAACGTTCTCACGCTCGGCACGGGCACGCGTGGCGTTCATATCAATCACGCGCTGATTGCTCGAGCCCCTAAAGCGCAACGAGATGTCGTACAGATCCTGAACGAACGGGCCGTCCACCAACATGTCGAGGCAGGCCAGGATACGGTCCGTCACCTCGGTATGATGACGGCCGCCCGGCATAAGCTCCTCGAGCACGTCGCCGGTAAAGCACCAAATGGTCTTGCCCGACCCCGCGGGATAGGCAGCGCGAACACGCTCAATGAAATCAACGAGCCCCGCCTGATTCTCAGGTTCCATAGGCTCGCCGCCCAAAATCGTCAGACCATCGATAAAGGGATGGTCGAGGCTCTCGATAATCTTGTCCTCGACGGCGCGATCAAAGGGCTCGCCCGCAGCAAAGTCCCACGCAACAGAGTTAAAGCAGTTCTTGCACCCACGACGGCACCCGCTCACAAACAGAGAAGTACGAACGCCTTCTCCATCAGCAATATCGAAATACTTAATGTTCGCGTAGTTCATAGGTAACTCTCCCGGGAGGCCGGGACATATCATCCCGTCCTCAAACATTCTCGGCCTTCGGCCTGCGAAACTGCGGGCGGGACGATATGTCCCGGCCTCATGCAAAGGGTAACTCAATGAACGAAGCGAACATCGAGTATGGGGTTCGAAGTCCAATAAAAACTTTGTTGCAGCTCAACCGCTATCGCAAGTAAATCGCAGCTGCAGCTCGAATTATTTCCGCTAAGAACTTCGAGGAGCGAGCAGGCCGCGCGCTGCATCTCAGCTACGTCAACTTGGCTGAACCGAGAGGGCCGCTTGGGCATTTGCTCGATATGAGTTCCGCACGCAAAGAAGGCCACTTAATGTGGCCTTCGTCTTGCGCAGGACTGTCCGAAATAGCGAGCAAATGCCCAAGCGGCCCTCTCGGTTCAGCCCCGGAGCGGTATTAGAGATGCAGCACGCGGTCGCGGATCTCCTCGGTTCGACCCTGGTTCCAGAACTGGGTACCGATGTAGCCGCACGTGCGACGGGCAACATTCATCTTCTCCTGATCGCGGTTGCCGCAGTTAGGGCACTCCCACACCAGCTTGCCGTCATCCTCGACAATTTTGATCTCACCGTCGTAGCCGCACACCTGGCAGTAGTCGCTCTTGGTGTTGAGCTCGGCGTACATGATGTTGTCGTAGATGTACTGCATCACGCGAATGACAGCCTTGAGGTTGTCCTGCATGTTGGGAACCTCGACGTAGGAGATGGCACCGCCCGGCGAAAGCTGCTGGAACATGCCCTCAAACTTAAGCTTATCGAAGGCGTCGATCTCCTCGGACACGTGGACGTGGTAGCTGTTGGTGATGTAGCCCTTGTCCGTCACGCCCGGGATGATGCCAAAACGACGCTGCAGGCACTTGGCGAACTTGTAGGTCGTCGACTCAAGCGGGGTACCGTACAGCGAGAAGTCAATATCGCTTTCGGCCTTCCACTCGGCGCACTTGTCGTTCATGCGCTGCATGACGGCCATGGCAAACGGCGTGCCCTCCTTCTCGGTGTGGCTGTGGCCCGTCATGTACTTGACGCACTCGTACAGGCCGGCATAACCCAGACTAATGGTGGAGTAACCGCCCACGAGCAGCTTGTCGATCGTCTCGCCCTTCTTCAGACGAGCGAGGGCGCCGTACTGCCACAGAATCGGTGCGGCGTCAGAAAGCGTACCCATCAGGCGCTCATGACGGCACAGCAGGGCACGGTGGCACAGCTCAAGGCGCTCGTCGAAGATCTTCCAGAACTTATCCATGTCCTGATGCGAGCTCAGCGCGACATCGGGCAGGTTGATGGTCACAACGCCCTGGTTAAAGCGACCGTAGTACTTGGGCTTGTTCGGGTCATAGTTCAGCGCGTTGGCCACGTTGTTAAATCCGTTACCGGAGCGGTCGGGCGTCAGGAAGCTGCGGCAACCCATGCAGGTATAGCAGTCGCCGTTGCCCGCGGTCTCGCCCTTCGACAGCTTGAGCTCGCGCATCTTCTTCTCGGAGATGTAGTCGGGCACCATGCGCTTGGCGGTGCACTTCGCAGCCAGCTGAGTCAGGTAGAAGTACGGGGAATCCTCGTGAACGTTATCGTCCTCGAGCACGTAGATGAGCTTGGGGAACGCCGGGGTGATCCACACGCCGGCTTCGTTCTTAACGCCCTCATAGCGCTGACGAAGCGTCTCCTCCACAATCATGGCAAGGTCATGCTTCTCCTGGGGCGTACGGGCCTCATTGAGATACATAAAGACCGTCACGAACGGCGCCTGGCCATTCGTGGTCATAAGGGTCACGACCTGATACTGAATCGTCTGAACGCCGCGACGGATCTCGTCACGCAGGCGGTCCTCAACAACCTCGCGGACCTTTTCGGGAGATGCGGAAACGCCGAGCTCCTCGAGCTCGCGGGCGACCTCGCCGCGAATCTTTTGACGGCTCACCTCGACGAACGGGGCAAGATGGGTCAGCGAAATCGACTGGCCACCGTACTGGGAGGAAGCAACCTGAGCGATGATCTGCGTCGCGATGTTGCAGGCAGTCGAGAAGCTGTGCGGCTTCTCGATCAGCGTGCCCGAAATAACAGTACCGTTCTGGAGCATATCCTCCAGGTTCACCAGGTCGCAGTTATGCATGTGCTGGGCAAAGTAGTCCGAATCATGGAAGTGAATCAGACCCTCATTGTGAGCATCCACAATCTCCTGGGGCAGCAGCACACGCTGGGTCAGGTCCTTGGAGATCTCGCCGGCCATGTAGTCACGCTGAACGGAATTGACGGTCGGGTTCTTGTTGGAGTTCTCCTGCTTGACCTCTTCGTTGTTGCACTCAATCAGCGACAGAATCTTGTCGTCGGTCGTGTTCTTCTGGCGCTTCAGGCTCTGAACATAGCGATAGATGATGTAATGGCGAGCGACCTCGTAGCAGTCGAGACGCATAATCTCGTCCTCGACCAGATCCTGAATCTCCTCGACCGACACGGTGTGGCCCGCGTTCTCGCATGCCTCGGCGACGTTTTGTGCCGCGTAAACCACCTGGCGGTCGGTAAGACGAGAGCTCTCCTCGACCTCCAAGTTTGCGGCGCGGATGGCATTGACAATCTTATCGATGTCAAAGACAACCTCGGTGCCGCTGCGCTTGATGATCTTCATCCTCTTGCCTCTTTCGCGTCGAAATCGTATTGCACTTCAGAGCCAAACGATGCCCGGCAGGGCTTGCCCCTGTCTTGCGGCGCCGTCGCGCAATCTGTGTTTTCGAAAACCATAGGCCCTCATGCGGACAATCCTCGCAGCCAATCAAGGGGCTCGAAGATCCATCCAAATGGGGCGAATAAGGTCCTCGTTCTCTGTCCGCCATCTATCATACGACAAAGAGGCATCTATATCCTGTATTCTTTTTTTAGGTCAAACACAACATATAGTGTTTCAGCAGGTCAAAGCAATTAGTCATTTTGCAGACGCATTAATTATGAGGGGTTCTTGGCAAGTCGGTAAAACGTTACCAACACGGCTACCTGCATGGCAGTTATAAAACCCCCTTAGTCAAGCCGCTGACAAATCCTACCAAAACCAAGCCGCTCACGCCAAAAGAATCCAAAAGATTATGCTTGACCAACATGTTGCGGTCACGATCGGCCAGGACGTATGCAATCTGCCGGCACCTCTACGGGATGCGAAGACCATCGCGTACAAACCTTGGATCAATATTTGGTGGCTTATTTGGCGGCATAAAACAAAACAGCCCAGAGACATAGCCTCTGGGCTGCAAACATTTGGTGGGCGTTAGAAGATTTGAACTTCTGACCTCTTCCGTGTCAGGGAAGCGCTCTCCCCCTGAGCTAAACGCCCAAATGGAGCGGACAACGGGGCTCGAACCCGCGACCCCAACCTTGGCAAGGTTGTGCTCTACCAACTGAGCCATGTCCGCCTGCGAGGATTTAATATACGGGATGATCCACCCAAATGCAAGAACTTTTTTTAAAAAGTTTTGCGACGCCCTCGCGAACCTCGCGAAGACATCAGCCACCACGGAAGGCGCAGGCAAACGCAAACTCGCCGCAAAAGGCCCCTACATCTCACCGAGCATGATCCAGGCGGAGCTGTCCTGCGCGAGCCTGCCGTCTGCAAGCGGTGATGAGGTGAGCAGGACCCTGCCCGCCGGCAGCTCCACGGGTGCTGCGCCAAAGTTCGTCACACACGCCCAGCCGTTATCGCGGCGATAGGCAATGACACCACCCTCAGCGCCCTCGGCACCATCCGCAAGACCGGTGCGCCCGTCAAGATCAAGCCACGCAAGATCGTTGGCGCACCCGCGCAGCTTGCGCCGTAGCCAGAGGGCGTCACGATAGAGCGTAAGCATCGATGTCGGGTCCGCTTCTTCCCTATCGGCAGCGTAATCGGAAAACCATGCAGGCTGCGGCAGATGGGGCGCCGCATCGGCGTTCACCGGCGAAAACCCAAACGATCCGCCGTGCGCGGGATCGTCCGCCGCCACCCACGGCAGGGGCACACGACAGCCGTCGCGCCCCTTCTCACGCTTCGGTCCGTGCGTATTGGTCGCAGTAGGGTCTTCGAGTGCAGCCCACGGGATATCAGCCACCTCAAAAAGGCCGAGCTCCTCACCCTGATACACGTATGCCGAGCCCGGAAGCGCCAGCTCAAGCAAAAGGGCCGCCCGCGCGCGGCGCTCGCCGAGTTCACGGTCCTCGTCATAAGACGACCCGTCGCGTAAGAGCCAGTCGAGCGCAATCTGGTGGTAGCGCGTCGCCTTGATTTGCGGCAGGGCATAGCGTGTCGCCACGCGTGGCACGTCGTGGTTGGAGAGTACCCAGGTCGAGGCGGAATCGGATTCGACGGCTGCCTTCAAGCCCTTCTCGATTGCAGTGTGCATGTCATCATAGGTCCAAGTGGCCTTGGCAAACTCAAAGTTGAATGTCTGGCCAAGCTCGCTGGGACGCGCGTAGAGATACTGGCGCTCGGGCAGCACCCACGCCTCGGCAACGGCACTGCGCGGCGGATTATAGCGGTCGAACACGCGGCGCCACTCGCGATAGATCTCGTGGACCTCATTGCGGTCCCACAGCGGATGGGTGCCGTCGTCAACCATGTCATCGCCCTCGGCGAGATGCCACCGGTCGAGGTCATCGCGGTCGAGATCCTTGGCGAGACCCTGCGCCACATCAATGCGAAAGCCGTCGACGCCTCGATCGCTCCAAAACGCCAGGACGTCGCAAAAGAGCGCATGAACCTCGGGGCATGACCAGTCAAAGTCCGGTTGCTCGGGCGTAAACATGTGCAGATACCACTGACCGTCCGCAACACGCGTCCATGCGGGGCCGCCAAAGTTGGCATTCCAATTGGTGGGAGGCAGCTCGCCATGCTCGCCGCGACCATCGCGGAAGATATAACGGGCGCGCTCGGGCGATCCGGGGCCGGCGGCAAGAGCGGCTTTGAACCAGGGGTGCTGGTTGGATGAATGGTTGGGCACGATGTCGACGATGACCTTGATGCCGTGCGCGTGAGCCGCAGCGATCATGTCATCGAAGTCGTCAAGCGAGCCGAGACGTGGGTCGACATCGCAGTAGTCCGCCACATCATAGCCGCCATCGACAAGAGGCGATGGGTAAAACGGGCTCAACCAGATGGCCTCGATACCCAGCCGCTCAAGATAGTCCATCTGCTGGGTAATGCCCGCGATATCGCCCAGACCCGAACCAGTCGAATCCTTAAACGAGCGCGGGTAGATCTGATAGATCGCAGCGTCGGACATCCATGAGCGCGAAGAGGACTTTTCTGTAGCCATGGGGCATATCTCCCTTGCAACGAGGTTATGCGAGATGCCCACGATGATACGCCCAAAGCGGACATTCGCGGCAAACAACGTCACAGCCACGACCCAGGAAGCTCGCTCCCTCTCGGGTTCGAGCCCAGGCGATGGGTACAAAAAAGCCCGGCTACCGTGGTAGTCGGGCTGCTGCGTTTGGAGCGGACAACGGGGCTCGAACCCGCGACCCCAACCTTGGCAAGGTTGTGCTCTACCAACTGAGCCATGTCCGCATATGTAAAACAAAACGGGCGCCGGAGCGCCCGGATGTTGCCTGGAGGCGAAGCCCGGATTCGAACCGGGGGTAAAGGCTTTGCAGGCCTCTGCCTTACCACTTGGCCACTTCGCCGAAAAAGGACCGCCTAAACGGTCCGGAAATGCAATGGAGCGGACAACGGGGCTCGAACCCGCGACCCCAACCTTGGCAAGGTTGTGCTCTACCAACTGAGCCATGTCCGCTTGCGGGTTATTAATTTACGCGAGTTGTCCAAAAGACGCAAGTACTTTTTTCAAAAAACTTGTCTGCCGCATGTTCTTAATAGCCAAACGCGCTAAAGCGATTGGCTAGGCGCACGATTCCAGCGCTCCGCTAAACAGCTTCACCATCTGCACGCGCGTGCCGGCGCCGTCCGTACGACGAGCAACCTCCACGTTATCGACGAGCATACGCATAAGCTTGATACCACGGCCGCGTTCCTCAGATGCGACCGGCTCGCTCGTTTCATCGATAGAATAGCCGGCACCTCGATCAAGCACCTCAACCACAACGCGATCGCCATAGGCCTGAACCGTCAGGACGCACCCGATACCGCCCGCATGGTCATAGGCATTACCCAGCGCCTCCCCCGATGCCAATGCGACATCGTAGCGCTCGTCACGGCGCAACGGAAGCGATTCAAGGAGTTCGGCGATGCGATGTCGGTAGTATGGAAGATTCTCGATACCCTGACGGACCTCGACACTCTTACTCCAGCGAGGCAGCTCCCCCACCGGAATAGCGGGAATAGACTCCCGTGCCGGCCCCGCGACATGAAGGATATCGACAAGACGAGCAATCTCCAAAAAGCGAACAACTACACCTGATGCATTGACGAGCGAAAGCAGGCCTTCTCGCCTCATGAGCTCACGAGCGCGCGTAAGCAGGAATGCCAAGCCCGTCGAATCGATAAAGCTAACAGCCTGACAGTTGATGACGACACGACGCACGCCGCGGCCAATCAAGGCATCCAACCGCCGACGCAGCGCAGGCACCGTGGCGATGTCGATATCGCCTGGTGGCGTCAAAACCGCTATGTCATTCCACTCATTCATACGACCATGGTTCCCCAAAAGAGCTTGTTCGATGCATGCGTTTCCGCAACCGTGCGGATTCGACGCGCCCAGCGTCGCTGTTTAGGACCGGCCCCGCAAAAACTCAAGGGACACCAATGCAATGTCATCGTCCAGCGCCGATTCGGTAAATCGGTCGAGCTCGCCCAAGACCTTGCCGCAGATTCCCGATACGCCCTCACCCGAGACAGAGAGCAGAAGGTCACGAAGGCGCTGCTCGCCAAAGAACGCTCCGGTGCGGTCGCGGGCCTCAATCGTTCCATCCGTATACATGAAGAGCATGTCGCCAGGAGCGAACGTAAACACGCCCGTCTCGTAAACCATGCCTTCGAATGCGCCGATTACGCCCGATTGGCATCCAAGCAGTTCGACCTCTCCCCCACGGGCCACGCCGCCGCCCAGCGGCATCGACTCTGGCCTGATGACCATGGTCGGAGGATGGCCCGCCGAACAATACGTTGCGCGTCCGGCTTTAAGGTCAATCTTGGCGATAAAGGCCGTCACGAACGTCTCGACCCTCGAAAAGCCCATGAGCATGCTGTTAAGGGAGCGTGCCATGCGGGCCGGGCCAGCGCCCTCCCAGGCATATGCCGTCAGGGCCGTCTTGACGAGCGCGGACATCGATGCGGCCTCAATGCCTTTGCCAGACACATCACCCAGAATCATGACGGCGCAGTCGTCGGGAAGTCGGACGAGCGTATAGAAATCACCGCCGACCAACGCCGAGTTCGTGGCCGACAGGTACACCGAATCGGTTGCGATACCCGGAACATCCCCCAGGGAATTTCTCATGCCGATCTGGAGGGTCTGAGCGATATGGCGCTCCTCGCGCTTTTGAGATTCGCCTTCGTAGATCAGTTCAAAGTCATGCGCCAAGTGCACCAAGTAGTCATATTCAAGGTCATCAATCGGCTCTTGGCTACCATCACGAAGCAGCAGCGCGCGCGTCGTCGGGCTCTTCGCAACAGAAGCAGGAACAATCGCGTCGTTACTGTGCTTGCCATCACCCTCAGAGCGCGGGCGCCCCGCCTCGATGCCGGAGTCGACGTAGAGACCTTGACAAGGCAGACCATGCGCCCTAAGCCAGCCTCCCATAGGCATCGATTCGTCAACGCGAGTTATACGGACGTGTTTAAGGTCCTCGGCACTCGTGCCGCCCAAAACAGATGCCTCAAAGCCATCAGGGCCAGCCCCCAGACGTGCCGCTGGCGCCGTCGTGGAAAAGAAAAGCTTCTCGGGATCGTCCGGCAAAGCAACGCGACTGCCACCTTCAAAATCTATAACGTAGGAATCCAGACTGGCGTCATACTCAACAGGGCAAAAATGACAGTTAAGCATATTGCAGATCTCGGACGATACCGCCTGGGTAGCCGCGGCAGAATCGTCTAGAAAGGTAAACAACTCATCACGCAAGACATTGAGCGAGCGGCCAAGCTCGGCCGTGCGACGGGAGCGAAGGCTCGATGCCATGCCGACCAGCTGGATAGACAGGTAATCGCAAATGACCTCGAGCACATTAACGTCATAGGCGAGCGGTGCCTGAGGGCGTTTCCAACCAACTTCCAGCACGCCAAGGATCTGCGTACCGTAAAAAACGGGAAGACAGATCTCGCTGCGGTACGGAGGCATATCCTGCATACGCAACAGGTGCTTAGAACGATTGTCCAGGTCCATAAACATACCGGAGGCGGCCTTATCACCCTCAAGGTCCTGTTGAATCGACAAGCGACAGGCACGCGACTCACGAAGAACATACGTCGGAATGCCAGCGCCATACGGCAAAAACTCAGGCAGGTAGCTGTCGTACAGCTCCTTGGAAACACCGCGAAGTTTAAAACCGCCGCTCTCAGAAAAATAGATAGCAGCACCCGAAGCATCGAGCGTTCCTACAAGCTGGTTCAAAACGGTATCAAGTAGGCTGGGCAGCTCATCGGAGCCCACGGTACTCATAATGACCGAGAGCGTGCCAGAGAGGCGCTTGTTCGCCACTCTAAGCTCCGAAAGCGCACGCTTGAGCTGACGGTCGTGCGAATACTGTTCTTCGATGCTATGGAGCGCCACCAGGACACGTGGCGCGCGGCGCCCAAAGATGCGTGGAGGCGTTACGGAGCCCGCACGAACCAAGACGGGGATAAAGGAGCCGTCACTCAGCTTGAGCATCAGTTCGTTCTCGGAGCCATCAGTTTCAAATGGCAGACGATGTTCCGTCGCACGTTCAAAAGCGGACGAGTACAGGACATCTTTAACATCTCCACCGATGACGTCGGCGCGTTCCTCGCACATCAAACCAAGTAAGCGATTATTCACATGCAGAATGGTTCCGTCGAGCTCGCAGATGATGACAGCATCGCTCGTGATCTCGACTAGTTGGACAACGTCTGCCCACTCGTTGCGTTCAAGCGTTTCCATCGTGGACCCCACCGTCTATCGGTAACAAAAAAGCCTCCGAAGAGGCTTCTCAAATGCGATGGTGTCGGAGGCGGGACTTGAACCCGCATGACCAAAAAGCGGTCACTAGCACCTCAAGCTAGCGCGTCTGCCAATTCCGCCACTCCGACATGCTATGTTGTTGATTCACGGTTCGTTTTGTTGGACCCGCGCGTTCAACGAGGAAGATAATAACCTATGATTCGAGAACTGTGCAAGCACTTTTTTCAAAAAAGTTTACGAATTTGTTAATGCGCAGGTAGATCCGTATGTCCGGTCCCGAATCGGTGTTGCCTCCCGGCGCGTCCTCGGGCATGACCGATATTTTGCTGCGCACTTCGTGCTGCAAAATATCGCTCCCCCTGCGGAATGCGCCGGGAGGCAACACCGATTCGGGACCTACGTCCACGTACTCCAGACACCGTTCTCAAACATGTTATGGGGCTGATGCAAATTTGGTGGCTCGGCTTTGCCGAGCCCTTATATGGGGAGGTCGGAGCTAAAGCTCCGGCCTCACTCAATTTCTTATTAGATTAAGTGAGCGATCAAGGAATCGCACCCCTCTGCAGCGGTAACACAGGGCCCGTGCTGGACTTAGTTTTCAGAACATTCCGCAGACCAGGAAACCCCCTTATCCGCGGCTCCGAAGGAGCAGGATAAGGGGGTTTCCATGGTCGAGGACGTTCTGAAAACTAAGTCCAGCGCGGGCCCGGACGATAACAACCGGCTACAGGTCGATGTGCGATTCCTTGATCGGGAACCGCTCCGCGAAGTGGCACGCGCAGCAGTGACCCGGTGCGACTTCCTTAAACTCGGGAAGCTTCTCAGAGCAGATGCCCTGCGCGATCGGGCAGCGAGTGTGGAAACGGCAGCCGGTCGGCGGATCCAGCGGTGACGGCGGATCGCCGGCGAGGATGATGCGCTTACGGGTCTTCTGGATATCCGGATCGGGAACCGGCACGGCAGACAGCAGCGACTGCGTGTACGGATGGTGAGGCTCGCTATAGAGCGTCTTCCAGTCCGAAACCTCAACCATCTTACCCAGATACATAACGGCAACGCGATCGGAAATGTGCTGCACGACGGACAGGTCGTGAGCGATAAACAGATACGCGGTACCGAACTTGTCCTGGAGTTCCTTGAGCAGGTTCAGAACCTGGGCCTGAATGGACACATCCAAAGCGGAAACCGGCTCGTCGCAGATGATCAGCTTGGGCTTCAAAGCGAACGCGCGGGCGATGCCGACACGCTGACGCTGACCGCCGGAGAACTCATGGGGATAACGGTTGATGTGCTCGGGGTTCAGTCCGACAACGTCGAGAAGCTCGCGGACGCGCTCAATGCGTTCCTCCTTGGTGCCCACGCCGTGAATGGTCATGGGCTCGGAGACGATCTCACCGATGGTCATACGAGGGTTGAGCGAAGCATAAGGATCTTGGAAGATAAACTGCATCTCGCGACGCATGTCCTTGATCTCATGCTTGCTCATCTCGGCAACATCTTTACCCTGGAAGAACACCTTACCGGCGGTCGGCTTGGTCAGGCGCATGATAGTACGGCCCGTGGTGGACTTACCGCAACCAGACTCGCCAACCAGACCGAAGGTCTCGCCAGGATAAATCTCAAAAGAGATGTCATTTACAGCAGAGACGACACGCTTGGAGAAGCGCTTGGCGAACATGCCGGACTCAGCGGGGAACTCCTTAGAGAGGTGCTCGACCTTCAGCAGCGGAGTACGCTCGTTGGTATCTGCCATTACGCCTCGCCTCCCTTCTTGGAATCCTTGCGCGTACGGGACGTCACAGGAGCGTTCTTGAGGAACTCGGGGTCGCCAGCGTAGTGGCACGCAGAATAGTGACCAGACTCGGTAACAAAACGCTCGGGGCGCTGCTTGCGGCACTTATCCGTCGCATAGGGGCAGCGAGGAGAGAACACGCAGCCCTCGGGCAGGTTCATGAGCGAAGGCGGGTTGCCATGAATCGGCGTAAGCGGCTTCTTCTCATCGATGGCCTGCTCCGGGATGGAGCGGATAAGGCCCCAGGTGTAGGGGTGGCGGCTCTCGTAGAAGATTTCCTCAGCAGTACCGAACTCGACGGGACGGCCGGCGTACATAACCATGATCTTGTCGGCCATATCAGCGACAACGCCCAGGTCATGGGTGATCATGATGATGGCGTTGCCGTTCTTCTCCTGCATTTCCTGCATAAGCTCAATAATCTGAGCCTGAATGGTAACGTCCAGGGCAGTCGTGGGCTCGTCGGCAATCAAAATATCGGGATCGCAGGCAAGAGCCATGGCAATCATGACGCGCTGACGCATACCGCCAGAGAACTGGTGCGGATACTCATTGACGCGCTTCTCGGGCTCGGGAATACCAACGAGGTCCAAAAGCTCGGTGGCACGCTTGAGCGCCTCCTGCTTGGAGTAGCCGCGGTGCAGACGAAGACCCTCGCCCACCTGCTTGCCGATCTTATAGACCGGGTTCAAGGAGGTCATAGGATCCTGGAAGATCATCGCGATGTCGTTACCGCGAATGTGCTGCATCTCTTCCTCGGTCATCTCGAGGATAGAACGACCGCGATAGCGAACGTCGCCGCCCTCGATCTTTCCCGGAGGCATCGAGATAAGACCCATGATGGTCATGGCGGTCACGGACTTACCGGAGCCGGACTCACCGACGACGCCCAGGGTCTCGCCGCGATCGAGCGTGTAGGAGACACCGTCGACAGCGCGAACAACGCCATCCTCGGTGTGGAAATACATCTTAAGGTCATCGACCTCGAGCAGATGCTGGCCCTCGGGAACCGGCTGGTCCTTCAGGTCCACATAGTTCTTGTTCTTCTTCATCCTTATGCGTCCTTCATCTTGACGTCGAGGGCGTCGCGCAGACCGTCACCCAGCAGGGTGAAGGCGAGCACCGTCGAGAGAATTGCCAGACCGGGCATGATCATCATCCAGGGAGCAGTCAGAAGATACTGCTGACCGTCCTGAATCATGGAGCCCCACGAAGGCGTAGGCGGAATAACGCCCATGCCGAGGAAGGACAGAGCGGACTCGGTCAGAATGGCGCCACCAATGTTCATGGTCGCGTAGACCACAATGGAGGCGACGGAGTTCGGGAAGATGTGACGCACGACGATACGAGCATCAGATGCACCCATCGCGCGCGCAGCGTCAACATAATCGTTTTCCTTGACCGTCAAGATTGCAGAGCGGAAGACGCGCGCAATCGAAGGCCAGCCAAGAATGCCGATGGCAAAAAAGACGTTCTGAAGACCACGGCCGATAACGGCGATCATGGCGACAACGAAAAGCACGTACGGGAATGCCAGGAAGATATCCGCGCAGCGCATGATGATCGTATCCCAGATGCCGCCGTAGAAACCGGCTAGGGCACCCATGACCAGACCAATCACCGTGGAGATCGCAGTGGCCATAATACCGACGGAAAGCGAAACACGTGCACCGTAGATAACGCGAACGAGAATGTCACGACCAAGGGCGTCGGTGCCAAACGGGTGCTCTGCACACGGAGCCATCAGCGACGTCTGGGCCATGGTGGTCGAGTCGGAAGCCGTCGGCGAACCGAGCCAGGGCTTAGCCCACAGATCTGCGGTCAGGGCAACCACAACGACGATGATGATCCAGCAGACACCGATAACGGCGAGCTTGTTCTTACGAAGACGCTTAAAAGCGTCGCCCCACAGCGTGCGGGACTTGGCGGGAGCAGATGCGGCCTTGGTGGCGGTAGCCTGCTCCTGAGACTGAGAATCAGTTTCCTGCATGAGACGTACCTCCCTTAGGCCTTATCCGACGGACCGCCAAGGCGGATGCGCGGGTCGAGGAATGCATAGCTAATGTCGACGAGCAGGTTGATCACCATGACGACGACGACGATGAGCGTAACGCCGCCCATAACGATGGGCCAGTCACGCATGCTAATGGCGCGATAGACCTCATAGCCGATACCGGGCCAGTTAAAGACCGTCTCGGTCAGGATGGCGCCCGAAAGCATGCCGCCAAAGTCGACACCAATATAGGTAACGACGGGGATAAGTGCATTCTTAAGCGCATGCTTGATGATGATCGCGCGATTGGAGAGACCCTTGGCTTTTGCCGTACGGATGTAATCCTGGTTCATGACGTCAAGCAGCTGCGAGCGCATAATGCGGGCAGCATAAGCGGTCGAAACCGAAGCCAGCGTAATGGTCGGAAGCACATAGTGCATCCAATCCTGATACTGAGAGCTGGCACCGCCGGCACCCGAGATCGGCATGGAGAATGCACCGCCCGTGGCGTCCTTGAGAATGACGCCAAAGAACAGTTGCAGCAACATACCGAGCCAGAAGGCCGGGACGGCAACGAGGATCGACGTGGTGAGCGTTACCAAAATATCCCAGAAGGAATAACGCTTTACCGCCGAAATGATACCCGCACCGATACCCATGATTGCCTCGAGCACGATGGCGCACGCGGCAAGTTTGACCGTATACGGATACTTCTGGGCAAAGATTTCCGTAACCGGCAGCTTGCGCTGATACGAATTGCCCAGATCGCCATGAAGCAGGCCGTTCATGTAATACAAGTAACGGTCCACGAGCGACGTTTGAACGGGGTCGCCGTTCTCGTCAAGGATCGCGTTGCCGTCCTCGTCCGACTGGACCAGGTGATAGCGGACGCGAAGCTGAAGCTCCACCTCGGGGGACAGAGCCTTGTCTCCACCGATCAGCTTGATCGAATCTCCCGGCACGATATTCTGGAGGGCGAACAAAATCAGCGTAACGCCCAAAAACACCGGGATGAACTGAAGCACACGTTTAACGATGTACTTACCCATACCACTCCCCTATCTAGGGATTAACCTAAACGGGATGCCGATCGCCAGACCGGCATCCCAAAATTACCATCAGCCAGTTTACCCCAGGTTAGGGAGAACTGTATGTTTCCCATGAGGTCTACGTAAAAACTTGACCCTCACGGAAGCTGCAAACTCTTAGGCGAGCTCAGCGGTACCCAGATCGGCGTGCTTCTGCGGATCGACATAGAGGTGCTTGATGCGATCGGAGCCGGCGATGGTGTGCGTGTAGAACATCACCGGGATGACCGGGCAGTCGGCAGCGACCATTGCATCGGCCTCCTGCATCTTAGCGACGCGCTCTTCGTCGTCAACCGTGGTACGGGCCTCATCGACCTTGGCGTCGAACTCGGGGTTGTTGTAACCAGAGCGGTTGTCGCCACCGAGGGAGTCGGAGTGGAACAGCGGATACAGGAAGTTGTCCATGATCGGGTAGTCAGCAATCCAACCCAGACGACCGAACTGATAGTTAAAGTTCTGATACTGCTCGAGCAGGGCAGACCACTCGGGGGTATCGGAGACAGCGGTAACGCCAACCTTGGCGAGGTCGCCGATGATGGACTCCATAATCTCCTTGTGGCCACCGTCCTGGTTGTAGGACAGAGTCACGTTAATGCCACGATCGCCGTTAGCGCCAGCGGGAGCAACCTTGTCGAGGTACTCGTTAGCCTTGTCGACGTCGTAGGCGCAGAACTCCCATGCGCCCTCCTTGTAGCCATCGATGCCCGGAGGAACAATGCCGTCGGCAGGGGTACGGGTACCCTTGAAGATGGTCTTGCAGATGGCCTCACGGTTGATGGCCAGGGAGATACCCCTGCGCAGGTCGGCGTTGTTGAACGGCTCGGCCGTGTTGTTGCAGGTCAGGTAGTAGGTGGAAGGCTCGGCGCCGAGCAGCATGCGCTCGCCGTCACCCATGGTGTAGCCGTCCTTGGACACACCGCGATCCTTCTTGGCAGCGTCGATCTGAGCAACGGGAACGTCGCAGACATCGAGGTTACCGGCCTGGAACTCCTTGTAAGCGGTCTCCATGTCCTTGATGACCTGGAAGTGGATGCCATCGATCTTGGCCTTGTCGCCATAGTAATCGTCGAACTTCTTGAGGTTGATCTCCTGACCATCCTCCCACTTGCCGTCCATCATGAACGGGCCGTTACCGACCGGTGCAAGGTAGAAGCTCTTGACATCGGACTCGGCGCACTCGGGAACCGGGGCCAGAGCCGGGTGAGAGGCGACGAAGGGGAAGTCGGCGTAAGCGGAAGACAGCTTGACGACGAGGGTCTCATCGTCGGGGCAAGTAACACCGCTGAGCTCGGTAGCGTTACCGGCAAGCAGGTCGTCATAGCCCTCGACCATGGAAAGGTGATAGGAGACCTCGGAAGGGCCGTACTCGGTAGCGATGGCCGACTTGGTGTTGACCAGACGCTCCCAACCGAGCTTGAAGGACTTGGAGGTAACGTCGTCACCGTTGTGGAACTTGGCCTTCTTGATCTTGAAGGTAAACTCGGTGGCGTCGTCGTTGGCCTCAAAGGACTCGCAAGCCAGCGGAACGATCTCGCCCTTCTCGGCGTCATAAGAGGTCAGAGCGTCAAAGAGCTGGTACTCGACCTGAGTGCCCTGGTCCTCCTGGACATTGTAGGGGTCGATGCAGACCGGGTTGTTGATGTAGAAGTTCAGCGTCGAACCGGACTCAGAACCGGAAGCGTCGCCGCCCTTCTTGCCGCATGCGGCAAGAAAAGCCATGGAGCTCGCAGCGAGGGTGCCGCCAACAAAGGCGCGACGACCCATAACGGGCTGGTGGAACATAGAATCAGCCATGCCATCCTCCTTATGAGATAGGACAAAGAAATGTTCAGTCGGACATATGTCGAGACAATCCGATCCGAACCATCAAAACGCCGCCCGCTGCTATGGCTGGTTATGCACAACGGACCAACGTTTCGCAATACAGTAGCGCATTTTATGCACGATTTGGGGCTAATTCCGGTTAACGGTCGAGAATTTCTTTAGTTGGGCGAAGTATGTGGGGATATTTTGACTCTGTTACAAATATGTAAACAAAAAGGGTCCCGCACCTGCGAGACCCATTGCAAACGTATATACGCCGATGCTTAGTAGCCGACGATGCCCTGCGGGAAGAAGAACATGCACAGGACGACGCACACGGCAAAAACAACGGCCATAATTACCGTCAGGCGATCGAGGTTCTGCTCCATGACGCCCGTGGCAGAGCTGGAGTTATACAGCGAGCTAGCGATCATATCCGAAACGCCGGTGCCCTTACCGGAATGCATCAGGACGAGAATCGTCAGCGCCACGGCAGAGACAGCCCAAACGACAAACAGAAGAATCTGGAACGGACCCATAGATAAGCTCCTTAATAGAACAGTTCAAACTCCAGTACTGTACCACAATCCCCCGCTCTCCCCTACCTGCCACTCAAGGACGGGGTGGAAATGGCAGAAATACCAAAAAGGGGGTTGTCCGGTTGTGGACAACCCCCTTACTAGAAAACGGTATTTGTTTTCTATTAGGCCTCGGTGGCGAGCACGCGGCCCGTCATCTCGGCGGAAGGCTCAATACCAGCCATGGTGAGCATGGTCGGAGCGATATCGGAAAGACGGCCGTCCTCGATACCGGTGAGCTGTGCCTTCTCATCAACGATGATGAACGGCACGCGGTTGGTGGTGTGAGCCGTAAACGGATGCTTGGAACCGTCGGAAGCAACGTCAAACATGTGATCGGCGTTGCCGTGGTCGGCGGTAATCAGCGCAAAGCCGCCCTTGGCGAGAATCGCCGGGACAACCTTGGACAGGGCATCGTCAACAGCCTCGACGGCCTTAACGGCAGCGTCGAAGACACCGGTGTGACCAACCATGTCGCAGTTCGCGAAGTTCACGATGTAGAAATCAGCGCGATCCTCGTTGATGGCGGCGACGAGCTTCTCGGTAACCTCGGGAGCGCTCATCTCGGGCTGCAGATCGTAGGTAGCGACCTTGGGGGAAGCGACGAGCACGCGCTCCTCGCCCTCCTTGGGCTCCTCGATGCCACCGTTGAGGAAGAACGTCACGTGGGCGTACTTCTCGGTCTCGGCAGTGTGCAGCTGCTTCAGGCCATTGGCGGCGATAACGTCGGCCAGGACGTTCTCGGGGAACGTCTTGGGGAAGGCGACCTCGACGTCAAACGTCGGATCGTACTCGGTCATCGTCACAAAGTGCGAAAGCTTGATCTGCTCACGCTCAAAGCCGTCGAACTCCTTGTCCGTGAACACGCGGGTCATCTGACGAGCGCGGTCGGGACGGAAGTTGAAGAAGATGGCCGCGTCGCCCTCGTGAATGCCCTCGTTGTGGGCAGCGAAGGGCTCGACGAACTCGTCGCCGCGCGGGTCCTTCTCGTAGTAGGCCTTGATACCGGCAACGGGGTCGGTATCAGCATCGGACGCGTTGACCATGACGTCGTAGGCGCGCTGGATGCGCTCCCAACGGTTGTCGCGGTCCATCGCCCAATAACGACCCGAGACGGTGGCAACGCGAGCGTCGCAACCGGTCTCCTCGGAAATCTTGGCCAGGAAGGCGCAGAACTCGCTCATGTAGCCAGCACCGGACTGCGGGTCGACGTCGCGGCCATCCATGAAGGCGTGGACGCGAACGGTCTTGACACCGTGCTCGGCAGCCATCTTGACCAGAGCCTCGACGTGGTTCATGTGAGAATGAACACCGCCAGGGCTCATAAGGCCCATGAGGTGGAGAGTCTTACCGTCAGCCTTGACGTCGTCCATAGCCTTGACAAAAACCTCGTTCTTGGCGATGGAACCGTCCTTGATGGCATTGTTGATGCGCGAAAGCTCCTGGAACACGATGCGTCCGGCACCGATGTTGAGGTGACCCACCTCGGAGTTACCCATCTGGCCATCGGGAAGACCCACGTCCTCGCCCGAAGCGCCGAGCGTGGTGTGGGGGTACTTCTCGTACAGGCTATCAAGGAAGGGCGTCTTGGCAGCGGCGACGGCGTTCTCGCCATCGGCCGGAGCAAGGCCGCAACCATCCATGATGATCAGGAGTGCAGGAAGATGACGCTGTGCCATATGTCCTACTCGCCTGCCTTGACGACCATAGAGGCAAAGTCGGCAGCCTTGAGCGAAGCGCCGCCCACGAGGGCGCCGTCAACGTCGGGCTTGGCGACGAGCTCGGCAATGTTGCCGGGCTTGGCGGAACCGCCGTAGAGAACGCGGATGCCGTTGGCGAGCTCCTCGCCGAACATCTCCTTGAGGGTCTCACGGATAGCGCCGCAGACCTCCTGAGCGTCCTCGGCGGTAGCGGTCTTGCCGGTGCCGATGGCCCAGATGGGCTCGTAGGCGACGACGACCTGCTTGGGGCAGGTGATCTCAAGGCCAGCAAGGCCAGCCTTGACCTGGTTCACGACGTGCTCGACATAGGTGCCAGCCTCGCGGACCTCGAGGGACTCGCCGCAGCAGAAGACGGGAACAAGACCGGCGGCAACGAGAGCCTTAGCCTTCTTGTTCTGGTCCTCGTCGGTCTCGTGGAAGTAATCGCGACGCTCGGAGTGACCGATAATGCAGTAGGTGCAGCCAGCGGACTTGAGCATGTCGCAAGAAGACTCACCGGTGAAGGCACCCTTGGCCTCCCAGTACACGTTCTGTGCACCGAGGGCGATGGGGGCAGCCTGAATGCGGTCATGAACCGTGGTGATGTCGATGGTCGGAGGGCAGACGAGCACCTCGACGCCAGCCGGAACCTCGGGCAGAGCCTGAGCCAGCTCGTCGGCGAGCTTGGCGGCCTCGGCGACGTCGTTGTTCATCTTCCAGTTACCAGCGATAAGAAGGGTGCGATTAGGCATCGAGAAGCGCCTCCACTCCGGGCAGGGCCTTACCCTCGACGAGCTCCATGGAAGCGCCACCACCGGTGGAGATCCAGCTCATCTTGTCGGCCAGGTTGAACTTGTTGACAGCTGCGACAGAGTCACCACCGCCGATGATCGAGGTGCAGTCAGCCTCGGCGAGAGCCTCGGCGATAGCCTGGGTGCCGTGAGCAAAGTTGTCAAACTCGAAGACGCCCATGGGGCCGTTCCAGAACACGGTCTTGGCGCCCTTGACAGCCTCGGCATAGAGCTCCTCGGTCTTGGGACCGATGTCCATACCCTCACGATCGTCGGGGATAGCGTCGGAAGCAACAACCTCGGGGACAGCGTCCTCGCCAAAGTGATCGGCAACACGGTTGTCGATGGGGAGCAGGATCTTGACACCCTTCTCCTCGGCCTTCTTGAGCATCTCGCCGGCGCGCTCGACCCAGTCCTCTTCCTTGAGGGACTGACCAACGGACAGGCCCTGAGCCAGGAAGAAGGTGTAGGCCATGCCACCACCGATGATCAGGGTGTCAGCGGAGTCGATGAGGTGATCGAGAACGCCGATCTTGGAGGAAACCTTGGAACCGCCGACGATGGCGACGAAGGGGCGCTCGGGCTCGGCGAAGATGCCGGTCAGCGTGTCGACCTCCTTCTCGAGCAAGAAGCCGGCGACGGCAGGCAGGTAAGCGGCGGGGCCCACGACGGAACCCTGGGCGCGGTGAGCGGTGCCGAAGGCATCGAGAACGAAGACGTCACCATAGGAAGCGAGCTTCTTGGCGATCTCGGGATCGTTCTTCTTCTCACGCTTGTCAAAACGGACGTTCTCGAGAACGAGGACCTTACCCGGCTCGACGGCAGCGACAGCCTCGGCAGCCTTCTCGCCGTAGGTGTCAGCGACAAAGGCAACGTCGAGACCAGAGAGCTCAGCGAGCTTCTTGGCGACGGGCTCGAGGGACAGCTCGGGCTGGAAGCCGGTGCCCTCGGGACGGCCGAGGTGGCTCATGAGGATGACGCGAGCGTTGTGCTCAACGAGGTAGTTGATGGTGGGCAGGGCAGCCTTGATACGGGTGGTGTCGCCAACGACGCCATCCTTGATAGGCACGTTAAAGTCAACGCGGACGAGAACGCGCTTTCCGTCGACATCGATGTCGCGGACGGTCTTCTTGGTAAAGGCCATGTTTGCTTCTACCTTTCGTACGTGTCTGCCTCCCATTACGGCAGACGATTTCTTATAAAAAGGGCGCGACCCTAGGGTGTAAGCCCTATAAGGCCGCGCCCTTCTTTAGACGCTCAACGAGCTATTCGCTAAAAGCTAAATTAAGCAACGAACTTCTCGAAGTACTTGATGGTGCGGACCATCTGAGAGGTGTAGGAGTTCTCGTTGTCGTACCAAGAGGTGACCTGAACGAGGGTCTGGCCGTTGCCGAGGTCAGAGCACATGGTCTGAGTGGCGTCGAAGATGGAGCCGTGGGTCTCGCCGACGATGTCGCGGGAGACGATCTGGTCCTCGTTGTAGGCGAAGGTCTCGGGGATGGTCTCGGCGTAGGCCTTCATGGCAGCGTTGACCTCGTCGACGGTGACCTTCTTGTCAACGACGGCGTAGAGGTTGGTCAGCGAGCCGGTCGGCGTCGGGACGCGCTGGGCGGCACCGATGAGCTTGCCGTTGAGCTCGGGGAGAACCAGGCCGATGGCCTTGGCAGCGCCCGTAGTGTTCGGGACGATGTTCTCGGAGCAGGCGCGGGAGCGACGGAAGTTGCCCTTGCGCTGCGGGCCGTCGAGCGGCATCTGGTCGCCGGTGAAGGCGTGGATGGTGGTCATGATGCCGGACACGATGGGAGCGAAGTCGTTCAGACCCTTGGCCATCGGGGCGAGGCAGTTGGTGGTGCAGGAAGCAGCGGAGATGATGTTGTCCTCAGCGGTCAGCGTCTCATGGTTGACGTTGTACACGATGGTGGGCAGATCGCTGCCGGCCGGAGCGGAGATGACGACCTTCTTGGCGCCAGCGTTGATGTGGGCCTGAGCCTTAGCCTTGCTGGTGTAGAAGCCGGTGCACTCGAGAACGACGTCGACGTCAAGGTCGCCCCAAGGCAGGTTGTTAGCGTCGGCCTCCTTGTAGATCTTGATCTCCTTGCCGTCAACGGTGATGGAATCCTCGCCAGCAACGACCTCGTGATCGCGAGCGTAGTTGCCCTGCGTGGAGTCGTACTTCAGCAGGTAAGCGAGCATATCGGGAGAGGTGAGGTCGTTGATAGCGACGATCTCGGAGCCTTCATGACCGAACATCTGACGGAAAGCCAGACGACCGATGCGACCGAAGCCGTTAATAGCAACCTTTACTGCCATTGTGTCTCCTTTCGTAAGGCCCCCGCGAGCTACAGCGCCCGCCGTTGAGGCCCACAAACTAACCACTCGCCTAATATACCTTTTTTTTGACTTGAATTTCACGAGAATGCTCGAAATTGAAAATCAAATTTACGTTAAAACGTTTTAAATACTAAAATAGCAGCTAATTCCATATATAAGTCGTTACTTCAAACTACCTGTTTGCTTCAATGAGCTTTTCAAGCCGTAAAACACGATGGTAGAGGGCTGACTTCGACAAGGGAGGGTCAGCCATCTCCCCCAAATCACGCAGTGACAGATCGGGATAGCGCTCGCGCAGGTCGCAAAAGACCGCCAAGGCATCCGGAAGCGCATCACGAAGGCCACGCTGCTCGAGCTCATCGATAAGCGCAAGCTGATGTTGGGCGGCACCGGCGCTTCTGGTCTGGTTGGCGAGCTCGGCGTTCACGCGACGGTTCACATCGTTCTTAACCAACTTGACCGCGCGCGCCTCCTCAATCTCGGCAACGCTGCGCTTGGCGCCAATCAGCTTTAATAGATGCTCGATTTCCTCGGCGCTCTTAATGTACACGGCATATGACCCCCGCCGTGCATTAACACGAGCATGGACCCCAATCTGCTCCAACAGATCGCAAAGCCCCTTGGCATATTGCTCGCCCTGCACAGCAATCTCCAAATGAAAATCGCCGCGTGGATCGGCCACGAAGCCGCCCGCGATGAGCGCGCCGCGGATATAGGCAAGTCTACAGCAAGGACGGGCAACGATATGTCGGGGTACGCCGGCGACAAGTCCTCCCCTACGTTCGAGGATACCCAGCAGAACCAAGGCCTTATCCAGGTCTGGCTGATCAGGCAAGGTGATGAGGTAGTTTCGAACCTTATGCAATACAGATTTACGGACGGTGAACTCCGTTTTGAGCTTAAGGATACGATGCGTCAGCGTGATCATCGTGCGCGCGACGGCTCCCGTCTCAGTCGCAACCGTCAAACGATACCGCCCAGAGCCGGTAAGCGAGAGCGTACCGCTCACGCGCGTGAGGGCGGCAAGCGTCGACAAGTCGCAGTATTCACATTCGGGTTCGCAGCGCGCAAGCTCGTCGCGCACCTCAGCGGTAAACGACATGCAGGCCTATGCCTTCGTGTTGGCGCGCGACAGGTCGCGGTGGGAGATGCTCACATGATACTGAGCGCCTTCCAGGTAACGGGCCGTGGCCTCGGCAATGGCAACGCTGCGGTGCTGGCCGCCCGTGCAGCCGATGGCGATAGAAAGCTGCGGCTTACCCTCCGCGATATAACCGGGCATGACCGTATCGAGCAGCTGTGTCCAAGCCTTCCAAAACTCCTGCGTCTTGGGATGGTCCAGAACAAAATCGGAGACCTTTTTATCGAGACCGGTCATCGTGCGCATCTCGGGATCGTAGAACGGATTGGGCAGGAAGCGGACGTCGATCATAATATCCGCTTCGACGGGCATGCCGTGCTTAAAGCCAAACGAGAACACGTGGACATCCATAAGCTGCTGGTCGGACAGCTCGGAAAATGCCATACGCAGCTTGTTGCGCAGCGCAGAGGTGCGCAGACGGCTCGTGTCGATAATCATATCGGCTCGGTCGCGCACGCCCTGCAGCTGAAGGCGCTCGCGCTGAATGGCATCGGCCGTAGTCTCCCCCGGCTTGGCAATGGGATGACGGCGGCGATTTTCGCTGTAGCGACGAATCAGCACCTCGTCAGAAGCCTCCAGGAACACGATGTCGCAGCTCATCTCGCGCTCTTCGAGAGCGGCGACCGCATCGAGCAACTCGTCAAACAGTCCCTGGCTACGCAAATCGCAGGTGACGGCGAGATGCCTGCCCACGCCCGTATTGATGCCGACGAGCTCGGCAAGCTGGGCGATGAGACGCGGAGGCAGGTTATCGATGCAAAAATAGCCCATGTCCTCGAACACGTGCATGGCCTGCGTGCGGCCTGATCCGGACATTCCGGTGATGATGACGATATCGGGGATGCGCTCCGAGCGCTCCGCCGCATCCATGGCATCTCCCTTTTGCATGTGTTGCCTCCCGAAAACAAGCGCGGGACCCAGCAACCCGGATCCCGCGCGGTCAATTGCCTATATTGAGTATACCGCCCCGAGCGGATACGAGACCTGTCTTACGCCTCAAGCGCAGCCTTGAACCAACTCGTAATACTCGTGGGGTGCGTGATGGCGGTGCCGACGACAACGGCCCAGGCGCCAGCATCGATCGCGGCGCGAGCCTCCTCGGGCGTATGCACGCGACCCTCGCAAATGATGGGAAGGCCGGGGAATTCCTCGGTCGCCTGACGCAGGAGCGGCAGATCGGGGCCATCGGCCATGGTGCAGTCGATGGCGGCAACACCATGAGACAGCGTGGTGGACACCAGGTCGAAGCCCATGTCGACAGCACGACGAATATCCTCGATGGTGGCACAGTCGGCCATCAGGAGCACGCCCTCCTCGTGCAGCGGACGGAAAGTATCTTCGACGGTCTTGCCATCGGGACGCGGACGATCGGTGGCGTCGATCGCCACGATATCGGCACCCGCAGCAACGCAGGCGCGAGCGTGGCGCAGCGTCGGCGTGATGTAAACGCCCTCGTGCCCATCCTTCCACAGGCCGATAACAGGAACCTCACAGCGACCCTTAATGGCGGCAATGTCGGCAAGGCCCTGGCAGCGAATGGCGGCGGCGCCGCCGAGCTCGCAAGCGCGAGACATTTGAGCCATGGTCTCAGGCGTACGAAGCGGCTCGCCCATATACGCCTGAACGCTCACGACGAGCTTGCCCTTCAGGGATTGAATCAAAGGATCGACGGTCATAAGGCTGTAACCTTTCTCAGAACAGCCTCCCGAGGCGTGTTGTCTCGGGAGGCTCCTACAGAAGATACGTTTACTTCAACGAGGCAAGAAGATGCTCAGCGGCACCGATGAGCGGAGCATCGCCCTCCAGAGAACCGATGAGGATCGGCGTGTCCTGAAGCGGATCGAGCGCCTGGCTGGCATAGCCCTCGTGTACCGAATCCTTCCACGTCTGTGAACGCCAATCGGGACCTTGGTGAATCACGCCACCCGAAAGCACGATGACCTCAGGGTCCAGGATGTTAGCGAGCGAGCCCAAGCTGGCACCCAGCGCAAAGCCGGCGTCATGGATGACCTCGGTCGCCTTTGCGTCGCCCGCACGGCACAGGTCGTTCACATCGCGACCGACCGAAGGACGGCTGGGGTCGACGCGACCAAAGCGCTCATCGTACATACGACCAATGGAAGTGCCCGAAGCAACCGACTCCAGATGGCCGGAACGCCCGCAGGCGCAGGGAATACCGGCGGCAGCCGAGCACTCGATGTGGCCCATATGGCCAGCAGCACCATGGAAGCCCTGCATCACGCGGCCGTTCTCGACATATGCGCCACCGATGCCCGTACCGATGCCAAGACACAAGACGGAGAACTTGCCCTTGCCGACGCCCCAGTGGGCCTCGCCCAGAGCATGAGCCTGCACGTCGCCTACAACGGCAACGGGAAGACCGAGGTCCTCGCGCAGGCGCGGCCCCAACTGAACACCGGACCAGCCGGGCATGATCTCGTTGGCATACGCGATGGCGCCCGTCTTGGGATCGACGACGCCGGCGGCACCGATACCGACGCCAAGGACCTCGACATCGGGATTCGCCTCGAGAGCAGCCTTGATGGACGCCTCGATACGTTGGAAGACGGCCTCGCCGCCCTCTTGGGCCTCGGTGGGAACCTCGGCCTCAAAAACAGGATGGGGCACACTACCGTCAGCCGGGTACTCCATGATGGCAGTCGCGATCTTAGTTCCGCCGATATCGACAGAGCAGACGTACTTGTTCTCCATGTCGTTCTCCTTCGGAGACAAAAACAACTACAGGAAATGCGCCGTCAGGCTAGCCGTCACAGCGCGGTAAAGGTTTTCCAGGTGCCCGAGATCGCCGAGAAACCGTGCGGCCATTGACCTAATGGGTCATGGCCGCACGGTTGAACGGCGAGGTCGGGTGCCTGGGAAAGCTTTAAAGGAGACCGTTGTCCTGGAGGACCTTGCGAATCGCCTCGACGTTCTCGCCGGTCATGGCCTTCACCGGGCGCGGCATGGTCGGGCTGTCGAAGATACCCATGAGGTTCATAGCGGTCTTGAAGGCGCCGACGCCACCGGCATAACCCTGGACGCCCGAGGTGACATCCCAGATGTGCGAAATCTCATTGAGGCGATCCTGCTCGGCCTTGACGGTAGCCCAGTCACCAGCCTGAGCGGCCTTCCACTGACGCACGTAGCCCTCGGGCTCAACGTTGGCGAGACCCGGGACGGAACCGTCGGCGCCACCAAGGTAGGCGCCGTCGACAACAACCTCGTGACCGGTGAGAATGCTCATCGGATGGCCGTTTTTCTCGTTCTCCTGAACGAGGTAGCGGAACGAGATGTCATCACCCGAGGAATCCTTGACGCCAGCAAGGACACCCTCGGCGCCGAGCTTGGCAAGGAGCTTCCAGGGGAGCTTGGTGTGGACGCACACAGGGATGTCGTAGGCGAAGATGGGCAGGTCGAGTTCCTCATGCAGGATGCGGAAGTGCTCCTCGACCTCGGTCATGCCCTGCAGGGCATAGAACGGGCAGGTGGCGACGAGGGCATCGGCGCCCAGCTCCTGAGCGACCTTACCGTGCTCGATCATGCGCTCGGTCTCGGTGTCAATGATGCCGACCAGAACGGGAACGCGGTGGTCGACGATACGGACGGCCTCGGCGATGATCTGACGGCGACGCTCGTCGGTGGAGAAGACGACCTCGCCCGAGGAGCCCAGGAAGAACAAGCCATCGACGCCGGCATCGATCATGCGGTTGATGCTGCGCTCAAAGGAGGCAACATCGAGCTGGTGGTCTTCGGTATCGGGAACAACGACGGGAGGGATAACGCCGGTGAATTTCTGAGTTGCCACAAGAATCTCCTTAGTTGTCTGGCGGGCAGCCCTATGCCGCCCACTCTTGTTGGCAGTGTCCAGGCCGTCTAGGCCAAAGAACACGGGTAGAACGTTTGGTTAAAAAAGTCGACGACTTCGTTTTCGAACGCATTGATGCGCTCGTGAGCGTATTTGGCATAGATGATATGCCTCCGGTCACACTCAAGACCGTTGAATACGGCAAACTGATCCTTGGGATCGCTCACGGTATCCATAAGCGATGTGCCCATGAGCACCGATCCACGCACCCGAGACGACAGCGCCTCGAGGCCGCCAGGAAGCGGATTGGCAACCGCCGTGCAGGCGAGGCCCCGCTCGTCCAGAGCAGAAACCGCCAGCGCGACTCCGCCGCCAAGACCCTCGCCCCATGCAAAGATGTGGTCGGGGTCCATGCCATCAAGATTGCGCGCCACCTTCGCCAGCGCGCAACCCCAACGGACGCGCTCGACAAAAGCGGGCGAAGAAATCCCCCGCTGCAGGTCGTCCGCACCAGCAACATCGTCATCCAGCGCGAGGACGGCATAACCCATGGCGGCAAATCTCGTCATGTGATGCCAGCCGCGCACAGGCCGATCGATGTCGTGGAACATCAGGCACAGCGGCACGTGCTCAGATACTCGGGCACGACCGACAGGCTCAATCAAACGAGCGTGAATCGCATCGTCACCGAGCTCAAAGGAGACCTCCGAGTAACGGGCGCAGGGGTTAACAAAGTCAATCGCCGTAATGGCCAGGCCTTGAATCTCAAGATTCGAAGCGCATGTCTCTAAATCGGAAACATCTGCTTGGACATCACCGCGCCAGCCTCGATATTCTGCGAGCCTTGACGAAACCGTTCCAGGAATTCCCACGAGCCCGGGGACAATCAGCTCATTGACATTGCTCTCGCACTTAGACATGAGCCTCCCCTCCCTTGCAGAAAAACGGAATGATCAGATCGTCAAAATCCTGAATCTCCTCGTGGCCAAAGCCTTCAAAGAACTCATGACGCTTTTCACAGGTCAGGTTGTTATAGACCGCAAACTGCGTCGCTGGCGGACAGACGACATCGGCTGTGCCAGTGCCAAACAGCACGGGGCATTTGACCATAGGGGCAAAGTTCTTGGAATCGAAGTACGCCAGCTTGGCATAGGCTTCGTCAATACGAGTCGAGTCCTCGTCAAACCAGCGAGACCAATAGCGCAGGCCCTCGTAGGCAATGTCGTCGGCATCCAAATCCCAGACCAGGCGAAAATCTGACAGGAAGGGATAGAGGATGGCGGCGCGATTGATAAGCTCGCTGTTAAGTGCGCAGGTCGCAATGCCCAAACCACCGCCCTGCGACGCGCCGTTCACAAACACACGGGCAAGATCGATGCCCTCGAGCTCGTGAACGATGCGGCACAGGATGCGAATATCTTGGTGCAAGCGGACATAATAGAGGTTGGCCGGGTCGCCGTCGATACCGGCGACGATATGACCGGCAACCGTTGTGCCCTCAAATCCACCAATGTCCTCGGAGGGACCTCCTTGGCCGGGGCAGTCGAGGGCGATGAGTGCCATGCCCATGCCCGCAAACGACGCCTGCTCAAACCAGCTGCGGCTTGCACCCGGATACCCATGGAACTGAAGTACCAATGGCACGGGCTCGTCCGAGACAGGTTTAAGGTATTTGGCATGCAGGCGCGCGCCACACATGCCGGTATACCAGAGGTCGAAAAGCTGGCAGGTCGCGGCATCGGCGACCGATGCCGTCTCGATCGCATAGTCAAGCCCGACGGCGTCGGCCTCGGCCATGCGATCCTTCCAAAAGAGATCGAAATCTGATGGACGGGGCATGGCGCCTCGGTATTCACCAAATTGATGTTGTAGCTCCTGAGCACTTGGCATGGCTCGTGAACCCAACCTTTCGAAATCGCAACGGAGGTGCGCCCGGCAAGGGAACCGGGCGCACGGGAGGGAAAGCGAGGCTACTCGCCGAGCTTGGGATGCAGCAGCGACGGCGCAGCGCCGAGCAGCATCTTGGTGTAGGGGTCCTGGGGGTGCTGGAAGACCTGCTTGGCCTCGCCCTGCTCGACGATCCTGCCACCATTCATAACGATGATGTCGTCAGAGATATAGCGGACCGTCTGGATGTCATGGCTGATGAACACCATGGCCAGGCCGAGCTCCTTCTTAAGGTCGGTCAACAGGTTCAGAATCTGTGCGCGGACCGAAACGTCCAGAGCCGAGGTGGGCTCGTCGGCGATGATGGCATCGGGGTTCAGCGACAGGGCACGGGCAATTGCGACGCGCTGACGCTGGCCGCCCGAAAGCTGACCGGGAAGAACCTCGGCGGCGGAGCTGGGCAGACCGGTGAGCTCCAGGAGCTCCTTGACGCGCTTCTCCTGCTCGGCCTCGGTACCCAGGTTGTGGACGCGCATGGGGTCGAGCAGCTGCTCGCGAACGACCATGCGGGGATTGAGCGCCGTGGCCGGGTTCTGGAACACGACCGAGATGACGCGACCCATGTGGCGACGGTCCTCGGCGGTACGTTTGGTAACGTCCTTGCCCTTAAAGTAGACCTTGCCGCTCGTGGGGGCCTGCAGGCCGCACATGACGTTGGCGGTGGTGGACTTACCGCAACCGGACTCGCCGACGATGCCGATCGTCTGACCGGGCATGAGCTTAATCGTTACACCCTGGACGGCGTGAACCAGGTTGGGGTGCAGAATCGAGCCGGTACGGGTCCTAAAGGTGACGTGGACGTCATCAAGGAAGATGATCGGCTCGACGCCGTTGACTGCGGTCTCGCTCATCTACATCACCTCCGCGTGAGGGGTCAAACCATTTGCCTTGAGCACCTCGTCGGGGAGCTCGGAATAGAAGTGCTCGGTGCCGGGCACGCGCTTGAAGACCGGACGGGTGTCCAGGCCAATACGCGGATGGCTCGAGCGGGGTGCGAAGCGATCGCCCTTGGGGAAATCGCGCGGGCTGGGAACGGCGCCGGGGACCTGGTGCAGACGGCCCGAGCCGCTCTCGATGGACAGAACGGAGCCCAGAAGACCGCGGGTGTACTCGTGGATCGGGTTGGTGAGCAGCTCCTTGGTGGGTGCCTGCTCGATAACCTGACCGGCGTACATAACCGTGATGTTGTGGGCGACCTCGGCGACCAGAGCCAGGTCATGCGAAACGAAGATCATGGCAAAGCCGAGCTTGGCCTGAAGATCGTTGAGCAGCTTGATGACCTGCTTCTGGACGGTAACGTCCAGAGCGGTCGTGGGCTCGTCGCAGATGACCAGCTTGGGATCGCGGGTAAGGGCCATAGCGATCAGGACACGCTGACGCTGGCCGCCGGAAAGCTCGTGCGGATAGCTCTCGAGCGTGCGCTTGGGATCGAGGCCGACGAGCTCCAGGAGCTCCTCGGCGCTGCGGGTTCCGCCGCGCTTGGTGAGCTGCTTCATCTGGGCAGAGATGAGCATGGAGGGGTTGAGCGAGGACAGGGCGTCCTGATAGACCATGGCGATATCGGTACCGCGCAGGCCGAACCACTCCTTCTTGCTCATCTTGAGCAGGTCACGGCCCTCCCAGAGGACCTCGCCGGAAAGGTGCTCGTCCTCATCGGTCAGGCCCATGATGGCCAGCGTGGTGATGGACTTACCGCAACCGGACTCGCCCACCAGGCCCATGGTCTGACCAGGACGGACGTCAAAGTTGACATGGTCGACGACGTTGATATCACCGTGATGCTCAAACTGGATGCAGAAGTCACGGACCGAGAGAATCGGTTCGACAGACTCGTCGGGCACATGGCGATCGTCACGCTTGAGCTCGACATCGCGCAGGGCGCCAAGGCGAGCGGAGAGGGACTGGGCCTGCTCCTTGTAGGCGCGAACGGGGTCGGAGACCAGCAGGTCGGCCTCGCGACGCTTGGAGGAATCGGTCGGATCCAGGGCGGCGGAGGGAGCAGCGGCCATGGCGTCGGTAATGCCCTCGGAGAGGATGTTGAGCGCCAGGCAGGTGATCATGATGGCCAGACCCGGGAACAGCGCCTGCCACCAACGGCCGGCAAGCACGCCGCCGCGGGCGTCGGCGAGGATGTTGCCCCAGGTAGCGGTGGGCTCCTGAATACCAGCGCCGATGAAGGTCAGCGAGGCCTCGAAGATGATGGCGTCGGCGACCAGGGTAACGGTGAAGACCATGATCGGGGCGATGCAGTTACGCAGAACATGCTTGATCAAAATCCACGGAGCCTTGGCGCCGGAAACGATGACCGCGCGGACATAGTCCTCGCCGTACTCGGACACGATGTTGGCGCGCACGATACGGGCAATCTGCGGAGTGTACATAAAGCCGATGGCGAAGATGATCGACGGCACGGAGTTGCCCAGGATGGAAACGAAGACGGCCGCGAGGGCGATGCCCGGGATGGACATGATGATGTCCAGGATACGCATGATCGTCTCGGAGACGGCCTTGCGCGAAACCGCTGCAAGAGCGCCCACGACCGAGCCGCAGACCAGAGCCATGGCAGTGGCGCCAAAGCCGATAATCAGCGAGTAACGGCCACCGTAGAGCATACGCGACAGAATGTCGCGACCCTTATCGTCGGTACCGAAGATAAATCCGTTGCCGGGAGCCTGGCGAGCCGTAAAGATCTCGACCGGGCTATAGGGGGCAAGAAGGGGCGCCAGAATCGCAGTCAGGGCGACCAGCACCAGCACGACGGCGGCAATCTTAGAAGACAGCGTCATCTTCTTCCAGCCACCGAGCTTGAGCCCCTTGGAGGCAGCCTTCTCGAGCTGCTCGGTTTGCTTCTCTCGAATCTTTACCATAATCTACACCGTCCTGATGCGCGGGTTGATGAGCAGGTAGAGCATGTCAACCACGATGTTGATGATGATGAAGGCGAGAGCAACGACGATGACGACGCCCTGAACCAGGTTCGCCTCGTTGCCCTGAACGCCCTGCAGAATCGCGGTGCCCATGCCGGGGAGGTTGAAGATAACCTCGATGACGACGGCGCCGCCCATGAGGTAACCGATCTTAAGACCGAGGGTGGTGACCGGGGTGATCAGCGCATTGCGAAGAACGTTGATGCCGACGACGACCTTCTCGGGAACGCCGGCGCCACGAGCCATACGGACATAGTCCTTGTCGAGCTCCTCGACCATGGCGGTACGCACGATACGAGTCATCTGGCCCGTCAGCGGAAATGCCAAGGCGATAGCGGGCATGATCATACGTCCCAGATAGCCAACCGGATTCGTGGTGAAGTGAGGCAGAGCACCCGATGCCGGAAGCACCTTAAGGTAGGAAGAGAACAGCAGGATCAACAGAACGGCAAGCCAGAACGACGGGGTTGCCAAGCCGGCAATGGAAAAGACGCGGATCACTTGGTCCGGCCATTTGTCGCGATACAGTGCCGCGATGACGCCGAGCAAAAACGAAACGACCGCACCGATGGCAAGACCGATGAAGGTCAGCTGCATCGTAACGGGCAGGGCCGTGGAAATGCGCTTGGCAACGGAGTTGCGAGCAGCACCATAGGTGCCCATGTCGCCATGAATCAAATCGCCCATATAGCGCACGTAGCGCACGGGCCAGGGGTCGTCCAGACCATACTTCTCATGGTACTCGGCGACCGCCTCGGGCGAGGCACCGTCACCCAACGCCGTGTAGGCGGGGTCGGTCTTGGAGAACGACATAAGGAAGAACACCAGGACGGTGACGCCCAATGCCATGATCGGCAGCGCCACGAGACGCCTTCCAATCAAACGTAGCAAGTTGTTCACGTTCTCTCCCCTTTCTTTTGTCGGTAGGACCAACTGGTATATGAGTACGGATACTCATTACAAGACCCGAGCGACATCGTTGCCGCCCGGGTCTTTGTTTCAACTATGAGGATACGGTCCCAACGACCGACATCCTGCATACAGACTCAAGCGAGTCTTACGCCTTGACGGTCGCAACGCCCCTGAAGGACATGCTCGTCGTGCCGATGCCCTTGAAGCCATCGAGGGCCTCGCCGTTGGGCGCAGTGGACGGATCGTCCCAAGAAGCGGAGACGGTCTTGACGTGGACAACGGGGTACAGAACGGCGTTGTCGGCAATGATGTCGAAGCACTCGTTCCACTTCTTCTGCTGCTCGTCGCCCTCGGCGGCAAGAGCCTCGTCCATGAGACTGTGGAGCTTCTGCCACTCAGCGGACTCCTTCCACGGGCAACGGGTCTGCATCCAGACGTTGTCGCCGTACCACCAGTTGAGCAGCAGGTCGGGGTCGGCGCCGAAGCAGGAAGGATCGCCAGGGGCAAGGAGGATATCGTAGGCCTCGCCGCCGTCGATGGCAGCGTAGGTGGCCGGCGAGGTATCGGTCTGGATGGTCACATCGAAGCCGAGAGCGTCGAGGTCGTTCTTGACCTGGGCGGCCATGCCCTTAATCTGCTCGTTGTCGGTGGTGCGCAGGGTGATGGCACCCGGGGTGATGCCAGACTCCTCGATGAGCTTCTTAGCCTTCTTGGCGTCGGTCTTGTACACCGTGGAAGCCTCATGATAGTTGGTGAAGCTCTTGGGCAGGTAGCAGCTGGCAGCGGTGGCAAGGCCGGCGAAGGTGTTGCTGACCATCTTCTCGGTGTCGAGCGCATACATGACAGCCTGACGGACCTTGACGTTGTTCCAAGGCTCCTTGGCGACGTTGAACATGATGAAGCGGGTGCCGAAACCCTGAACGTTATCGATCTTGCAGCCGGCGCTCTCAAGCTGGTCGACGGCGTCAGCGGTAACGAGCTCCATAACGAGCGTGGAGCCCTCCTGCTGAGCGGTAACGCGAGCGGTGGGGTCGGTCAGGATGCTGTACTGGATCTTCTTATCCTCGGCAGCATACTCACCGTTGTACTCAGGATTGGGAACCAGGGTAATCTCGGTATCGGAGATAGAGTCGTACATCCAGGGGCCGGAGCCGATCGGCTGCTTGGCGCGATCCTCCTCGGTCTGAGTGGCCGGGGTAACGCGGACGATGGCCAGACGATCCTTGAGCAGGGAGAAGTTGGGGACCTTGGTCTTGACCGTCACGGTGCTGGCGTCCTTGGCCTCGATGGACTCGAAGGGCTGGAAGAACGGAGCATAGGTAGCGGAAGCGGCGCAAGCGGTGTAGGAGGCGACAACATCGTCAGCGGTGACCTCGGTGCCATCGGAGAACTTGGCACCCTTGCGGATGGTGACCTCGAAAGTGGTGTCGTCCACAGACTTGGGATCGTCGGTGGCGAGCTCGTTGAAGGTGCTGTAGTCGTGGTAATCGATGCCGTAGAGGCCCTCGACGACGTGCCAGTTAGCACCCAGGCCCACAGCGGAGCCGGTGCTGGCGGGATCGAAGCTGGACGGAGCGTAAGCGGAACCAGCGGTGATCACGCCGCCGCCACGGTTGGCGGAATCGGTGGAACCGGAAGCGGAACCCTCGTCGCTAGAGCTGCCACCGCAGCCGGTGAGACCAAGCCCTGCGACAGCAGCGACGCTGCCGGTGAGGCCGAGGAACGAACGCCTGGACATACCCTTGTTGATGATGGCCATGTCTTCTCCTATCAATAGAGAATCTTACTCGGGAGCACCTAGACTTGCCCCCGCGCAACTTGCGGACGATATATACCTTACCTACCGACGAACCCAACTGAGGTGCCGCGCTCGGCGACCGATACATACATACGCTTGAACGGTATTTACTACCGTTCACCGAATTCGTTGACAAACGATTCGCCAGACAGTATGTATCGGCGAGGTGAGATATCAGTCTTCGTCAACCCGCAGGATAGCAGGGTTTTCGCTTGGGTTAGTCAAACGTTTTAGCGTTAATAAAACCCGAAACCAGCAGGCAATCATGGCGTAATAAATGGTTGAAAATCGCGCAATCATGTATATCAGTTGTTTAGAAGCGCATTTAGTTTTCGGAACGGTTGGCCGATGTCTG
This sequence comes from Collinsella aerofaciens, assembly GCA_036301285.1. Classification (GTDB taxonomy): domain Bacteria; phylum Actinomycetota; class Coriobacteriia; order Coriobacteriales; family Coriobacteriaceae; genus Collinsella; species Collinsella aerofaciens_BS. Next base: position 17,278 of record JAXJET010000021.1, on the reverse strand, counting down.
GGCGCGCTCGGCATTCCATGCAACGAGCGCCTCGTGGACCGCCTTGGCAACATCGGCAGGTATGCCGCGAACTTCCGCGATCTCTTGCTCGCTCGCCGCGCGCAAACGCTTCATCGAGCCAAAATGGCGCATAAGGGCACGTTTTCTGGTGGGTCCCACGCCCGGAACGTCATCGAGTACCGAAACCGTCATGGCTTTATCGCGCAACTCGCGGTGGAACGTGATGGCAAATCGGTGGGACTCATCGCGTACCTGTTTAATTAGATAGAGCGACGCGGACCCGGTCGGCAGCACGACGGGAGTCTCGTCCCAAGGCACAAAAACTTCCTCATCGGCCTTTGCCAAGCCACAAACTGGTATATCGAGCCCAAGAGCCTCAAGTTGCTTGATCGCAGCGGTCAATTGCGGCTTACCGCCATCGACAACGAGCAAATCGGGGCGCGAGCCAAAGCGCTCGTCGGCCATGCGCTCGGGAGCATAGCGTCGTCCCAAAACCTCGGACATCGACACGAAGTCGTTTGCCTCGTCCAATTCGGCCTGAATTTTAAAACGACGGTACTGGCTCTTGTCGGCGCGCCCGTTGGTAAACACCACCATCGAGGCGACGGTAAAGGTTCCGTGCAGCGTCGAGATATCGAAGCACTCGATACGCATCGGCGGCGCCGGCAGCGCCAGCGCGCTTTCGAGCTCTAGGAGCGCTTGATTGGTGCGGTCGTCAGCGTACCCCGTTCGCATCATGTAGCGCATGAGGGCATGGCGCGCATTTTTGGATGCCATATCGAGCAAACGGTGCTTTTCGCCACGCTGCGGCCTATGGAGATGGCAGGAACGCTCGCGCTTGCCTGCAAGCCACTCCCCCAGCGCCTCCGCATCCTCAAGCTCGACAGAGAGGTTTATCTCAGCTGGAATATCAGCCGTCTCGTCGTAATAGCGCTTAAGAAAGCCCGACTGGAGCTCTTCCTCGTCAACATCAAGACCCTTGTCGAGAATGAACTCGCAGGTGCGAACTGTTCGGCCCTCACGCACGACAAAGACGCAAGCGGCAGAGATGGTCTCCTCGCGATAGAAACCGATGACATCGGTATCGACACTGGAGGGAAAAACGACTTGCTGACGGTCGTCCAGACCCCTGATGACCTCCAAACGACGCTTGACGCGTGCCGCGCGCTCAAAATCGAGTGCCTCGGCGGCATCCGCCATCTCGGAAGTCAGCTCGTCGACGACATCCTTGCGATGGCCCGACAAAAAGCGCTCGACACGCTTGACGTTCTTGGCATAGTCTGCCGGGGAAATCGCGCCGACACACGCACCCGGCCCGCGCCCGACATGGTAGTCAAAGCAGGGACGCTCGTTTTGTGCGCAAATCATATTGACGATGTCTTCCTCGCCCTTGTGGGACTCGATGATACGGCGACAACGACGCCACTCCGCACAGGATGCAGAGCAGATGGGGATAACCTTGCGCAGCGTATCTATCGTCTCACGTGCCGCACGGCTATCGGTATAGGGTCCAAAATAGCGCGTTCCCGGCTTATGACGCTCACGCGTGTATTTGATAGCGGGATACAGGTCGCCCTTTGTAATGGCGATAAAGGGGTAGCTCTTGTCATCCTTGAGGTCGACGTTAAAGTACGGATGGTACTGACCAATCAAATTGCGCTCGAGCACCAACGCCTCGTGCTCGGTCTCCACCACGATATAGTCAAAGCTCGCCACCAGCTGCATCATCAGCGGGATCTTTTGACGCTCATCCTGCAGTGTCACGTACTGGCGCATACGGGAACGCAGGTTTTTTGCCTTGCCAACGTAGATGACATCGCCCTTGGCATCTTTCCAAAGGTAACATCCGGGCTGCGTGGGAACGCGCGAAACCTGCTCGGCGAGTGTTGGAATGTTGTCGTGACCGGCCACACGCACCTACTTGCGACGAAGCAGCGCCGAGACCTCGGGCATCTTAAGGACGACGGCAAGGCCAAAGGTAACAGCAAGCGAGACGACACCCGCAACGCAAACGTAGCCAAGAGTAATCAGAATCGAGCCGCCAAGTGCCCCGACAAAGTGCTCAAGCGCCCACATGACGCCGGCGCCTGCGGCAGCACCCAGGCCACCGAGCAAAAGGCCAAAGAAACCGCCATGCAGGATAGATTTGACCTGAAGGCCACGCAGACGACGACGCAGCCACCATAGCGAACATCCGACCAAGATCACGTAGTCGACGACATACGAAAGCGCGATTGCCGGCATACCGAAGCCCAGCACAACGCCAAACAGCAGAACCGAGCCGGCCTGGCCGATGGCGGAATACAGGCAATAGCGGCTATAGGGCTTCATGTCGAGCAAGGCAGAGAAGCTCTTCTGCATCAACACGACCACGCCGTAGAGCGGCAGCGAGAACGCCAGGTAGACAAGGAACTCGGACACCAGCGCCACGCCGGACTCATCAAACTTGCCAGCACAGTAAATCATGTTGAGCGGACGCGCGAAGACAATCAGGTACAGCGCGAACGGAATCAGGAAGAACAGCATCTGGGCGACGCCACGCGAAATGCCCGTGCGAACGCTGTCGTAATCCTTCTCCTGCGCGTCGTGAGAGAGCTCGGTATAGAGCGCCGTCGAAAGCGAGGCGGCAATCAGCGCGTAGGGCAGCGTGTACCACAGGCGCGCATAGGCGATGACGGAAGGACCAGTCTCGGGCTGGACCACCAGCGCGGCAGCGTTGGTGATAGAAGTCGAGACAAACATGCACACCGTGGCGAGCAGCGTCGGGATACCGAGCGCAATCGTCTGGCGCAGTGCGGGGTCCTTAAAGTCGATATGGATATGGGGATGCACGCCGTGCTTGCCAAGCGCGGGGATCTGACATGCCATCTGAACAAAGACACCGAGGGTCGTACCGGCCGCAATCAAGATGATGCCGGCACGTTCGCCAAACTGTGCGGACACGGGCGCAAAACCCATGAAGCTCGCAATGACGATCACATTGTTGAGGACCGGGGCAAACGTCGACCAGAAGTAGTCGCGGTGTGCGTTGAGAACGCCCGAGAACACCGAGCCCAAACCATAAAACAGAATCTGGATGGCAAAGAAACGGAACATGAACGCAGCGGTATCCATGCTGCCGCCGTCACCCGAAAGGAACGATTGCGTCCAGATAAAGCCCGGGGCGAACACGGTCCCCAGCAACGAAATGCCACCCAGCACTAAAAGCAGAATGCCGAGCAGGTTGCCCACGTACTCGTTCGAGGCCTCGCGACCCTGCTCACGCCTCACGCCCATGTACACGGGCAAAAACGCCGTCACGAGCATGCCGCCCATCACGAGTTCGTAGAGCATATTGGGCAGGTTGTTGGCGACCTGATAGGAGGACGAGAGTAGCGACATACCAATAGCGGCCGCCATTGCCCACGTTCGGATAAAACCGGTAACGCGAGACACGATGGTCAGGATGGTCATAAGCCCGGCGGAACGACCAACCGTGGAGTAGTCCGACGAGCCCATGTCGTCAGTGTCATCTCGCGACGAAGAAGCTTCGGATGAGGGCGTCTGAGGCGCAGATTCTTTTGCAAAATGAGCTCCGCACTTCAATTCTTCCTGCGGCATCGCTCAGTCCTCTCTCGTAATCGCGGCAACCGTCGCCCCGCAAAATGCAATTAAATCATCGGGTGCAAGCTCGAGCTGATAACCACGCTTGCCTCCCGAAATAAAAATGGTATCCCAAAGGACGCATGTCTCATCAATGAGCGTCCGGTAGCGTTTTTTCATGCCGACCGGGCTGCAGCCGCCGCGAACGTAGCCAGTCGCCGCAAGCAAATCCTTCACATGCATCATGGCCAAGGACTTCTCCCCCGCGGCACGCGCGGCGGACTTTAGATCGAGCTCGTCGGCAACAGGGATGCAGCACACGACATAGTCGTTGGACGGCGTCACGCAGACCAAAGTCTTAAATCCTTGACCGGGCTCCTCGCCAAGCTGCTCCGAAATCGCGACCCCCAGGCCCACCGACTCATCACCATCGTCTTCGTACGTATGTAGAACATAGGAAATGCCGGCGCTTTCCAGCTCGCGCATCGCATTGGTTTTTGGCGTCTTTACAGCCTTTGCCATGACATATCCTTTCCCTCGCATTCGGACGCAAGGATTAAGTATATGTCCAATTCGACTGCATACGTCACTTCGGCACAGCAAGCGCCATCGAATCACAAGGAGTCGATGGCGCCCATAAACTGAATCGCCTATTTATTGAGCATCAAGTTGAGCCTGACGCTCCCGGTCACGCCTGAGCAACGGCGCCAAAAACTTGCCCGTATAACTCTGCGGACAGTCCGCAACCTGCTCCGGTGTGCCCGAAACCACGACGGTTCCGCCGCCGTTACCGCCCTCGGGACCCATATCGATCAGGCGGTCGGCAACCTTGATGACATCAAGGTTGTGCTCAATCACCAGCACCGTGTTGCCCGCATCGACCAAGCGCTGCAGCACATCGAGCAGCTGGCGGACGTCCTCAAAATGAAGGCCGGTCGTCGGTTCGTCCAAAATATAGAACGTCTTGCCCGTCTGGCGTCGATGAAGCTCCTTGGCGAGCTTCACACGCTGCGCCTCGCCGCCCGAGAGCGTCGTGGCGGGCTGGCCCAGGCTCACGTAGCCCAAGCCTACATCGTACAGCGTCTGGAGCTTGCGCTTAATCTGCGGGATATTCCCAAAGAAGGCCAGTGCCTCGGTGACGCTCATGTCGAGCACGTCCGAGATGGTCTTGCCACGGTAGGTGACCTCGAGTGTCTCGCGGTTGTAGCGTTTACCGCCGCAAACTTCGCAGGGAACGTAGATATCGGGAAGGAAGTGCATCTCGATCTTGATCTGTCCATCGCCCTTGCACGCCTCACAGCGCCCGCCACTCACATTAAAGGAGAAACGACCCGGCGAGTAGCCGCGCGCCTTCGACTCCGGCGTACTCGCAAACAGCGCGCGAAGATCATCCCACAGGCCGATATAGGTAGCAGGGTTGGAGCGCGGCGTGCGGCCAATCGGCGACTGGTCGATATCGATAACCTTATCGATGCACTCGATGCCCTCGATTTTTTTATACGGACCCACAGGGCGCGTCGAGCGGTGAATGGCATTCGTAAGGGCAGGCGCAATGGTATCGGTAACCAGGGAGCTCTTGCCCGATCCCGACACGCCGGTAACAACCGTAAGCGTACCAAACTCGATCTTGGCAGTAACGTTTTTGAGGTTGTTAGCTCGAGCGCCCGTAATTTTAAGGCAGCCGCGACCGGGCTTGCGCCGTTCATCAGGCACCCGGATCATTCGTTTGCCGGTCAGATAAGCGCCCGTCATCGACTCAGGACACGCCATGATATCGGCAGGCGTTCCCGCCGCGACTACGTGTCCGCCGTTGACGCCGGCGCCGGGTCCCATGTCGATCACGTAGTCGGCGGCACGGATTGTGTCCTCGTCGTGTTCGACGACGATAACGGTATTGCCGATATCGCGCAGGCGCTCGAGCGTCTTGATCAGGCGCTCGTTGTCACGCTGATGAAGACCGATCGAAGGCTCGTCCAGAATATAGAGCACGCCCATGAGACCCGCGCCGATCTGCGTTGCCAGTCGAATACGCTGTGCCTCGCCACCGGAAAGCGTCGCCGAGGCGCGATCGAGTGTCAGATAGTCGAGTCCAACATCGACCAGAAAACGCAGACGCTCCAGAATTTCCTTGACGATACGGCCGCCGATAAACTGTTGGCGCTCGGTGAGTTCCAGGCCCTCAAAAAACTCGAGCGATTCACGGCACGACAGGCAACAAACTTCGTAAATGGACTTGCCGCCCACGGTGACGGCGAGCATCTCAGGGCGCAAACGAGCGCCGTGGCAGCTCGAGCACGGTTCCTCGTGAATGTACTTCTCCAGGCGCGTCTTGGTGTTCTCGTTCGTCGTCTCGGTATAGCGTTCGTACAGGATGTTGCGAACGCCCGAAAACTTGGTATCCCACTGGCTGCGACGTCCGTCGAGCTTTTGGTAGTCGACCGAGATCTTCGTATCGCCCAGGCCATCCAAGAATGCACGGCGCACGCGAGGGGGCAAGTCCTCCCACGGCGTATCGGCGCTCACCTTAAAGTGTTTGCAGACCGCAGCAAAAATCTGCGGATAGTAGTTCGAATTGCCAAACAGGCTACCAAAGACTCCGTCGGCAATGGACTTCGAGGGATCCTCAATCAGCGCCTCGGCATCAACGGTTTTCTTAAAGCCCAGGCCGTCGCACTCAGGACATGCGCCATAGGGAGCGTTAAACGAAAAATCACGCGGCTGAAGATCGTCAATGGAGTGTCCATGCTCCGGGCACGCCAAGGCCAACGAATACTCCAGAAGCTCGCCCTCGGTCCCCTCGGGAGCATCACGATCGGGCAGCATGTACACGTTTACATTGCCGTGAGCCAGCGCGGTCGCCTGCTCAACAGACTCGGCGATACGGCCCAGAGAATTCTCACGGATCACGATGCGATCGACCACGACCTCGATATCGTGCTTGAATTTCTTATCCAGATCGATCGGATCGTCGAGCGAGCGCACCTCGTCGTCGACACGCACGCGGCTAAAGCCCTCGGCGCGAAGGTCCTCAAACAGTTTGGTGTACTCGCCTTTTCGCCCGCGCACCACCGGTGCCAGCACAAACGCGCGGCGGCCCTCCCCCGCCGCCAAGACCTTGTCGGCAACCTGGTCGGTCGTCTGACGCTCAATGACGCGGCCGCATTCGGGACAGTGCGGGGTGCCCACACGGGCGAACAGCAGGCGCAGATAGTCATAAATCTCGGTTACGGTGCCAACCGTCGAGCGAGGGTTTTTAGACGTCGTCTTTTGGTCGATCGACACCGCCGGCGAAAGGCCGTCGATTGAATCCAAGTCGGGTTTGTCCATCTGGCCCAAGAACTGGCGCGCATAGCTCGAAAGGCTCTCGACGTATCGACGCTGGCCCTCGGCATAGATAGTGTCAAATGCCAGCGAACTCTTGCCCGAGCCAGAAAGACCGGTAATGACCACGAGTTGGTCACGCGGAATGGAAACATCGATATCACGGAGGTTGTGCTCACGAGCGCCGCGAATAACGATAGAAGAATCAGACATGGAAGCTCCTTGCCTCCTATTGCATCGAATCATACTGTCGATGAGTTTAGCGCACTCGACGCGCACAGATGTTCGTAATACAAGATTCGCAGACCTTTAGCTTTGCGTATCGGGTGCTTTGTTTCTCGAAATGCCGTGGAAAGGTTACAGTAATCTACTACTGAACTTAATTTGCTGTAACAGAGGAACGTCCATGACCGAAGATATCCCCCTTGAAATCACTTCGAGCGACATGGCCAATCTGCCCATATTCATCGCCGTCCTTATCGTGGCCATCGTCGTGGTGCGCGTATATTTTTCAATCAAACACAATGAAAAGCCGCCCATTGCCCGCGTCTTTTGGTGCGCGACGCTCCTCATCCCGCTCGGCGTGGTAGCTGCATGGATTACGAATCAATTGCTCGTAAATGAGGACAGTTCCCTATGGGTCCTTTCTTATTCGGCACTCGGTGCTGCCGCCGTCATACTTCTTGTCGAGCCCTTGGTTTCGGGACTTATCGACCAAACCGATCTTGAGACGGGAACGGTTGCCTGTATTTGCCGTGACATCCTTGTCATCGCCGCTGTTTCAGCGCTCTCGTTCGTTTCACTCGAAATTGCCTGCAACGAAACGTTCTATCACATTCCCGCCAACTCATTCGGGTTTTCCGTCGGGCTGCTCGCGACGGTTCTGCTCTCCCTTTATTTGCTGGGACAGCGTCATGGAGGCGTCATGGCCCTCGTGCCCGTCGCCTGTTGCATCCTTGGCATTGCCGAGCACTTCGTCATAACGTTTAAAGGCGAGGCCATCCTGCCAAGCGATATCTTGGCCCTTGGCACCGCAATGGAAGTGAGCGAGGGATACGAGTTTACCTTTACCGCCGGAATCGTAACCTCTCTCGCCCTGCTGGAGATTTCCCTGGGGCTTCTTTCGCTTATCCGACCGCGAAAGCTCCGTACGCCCACCCATGTCTTCCCCGCAATCGCCGCTAACCTCTGCGCTTTTCTGCTAGTGACCGTTGTGGGGCTCTCGGGCTTTTCCAGCATCGACTTGGAGCAGGCGCTGAATTTTGGATTTGACCGTTGGCAGCCCATCACCACGTATGCATCTCAGGGTTTTATCACTTCGTTCACCGAAATGGTCAACGAGTTGCCCATTGAGAAGCCCGAAGACTATACGCCCGATGAGGCGCAGAGCATCGAGCAGGAGCTCGCCGCTACCTACGACAGCACGTATGGCTCGAGCGAGCAGCGCGCGGCAGCCGTTGCCCAGTTCAATGAAATCAAGCCGACGATTGTTGCCGTCATGAACGAGAGTTTTAGCGATCTTTCGTGCTTTGAGCAACTCCAGGCGGCCGGGTACACCGGCCCCGCATTCTACAACTCGCTTCCCGACACACTTGTTCGCGGCACCATGCTCGCTTCGGTCGCCGGTGGCGGAACGGCGAACTCCGAATTCGAATTTTTGACCGGAGCGACAACGGCCTTTGTCGGATTAGGCAAAATCCCCTATCAGCTGTATCAGATGAATGGCGTCAACAGCCTGGCAAAGGACCTTAAGGAGCTTGGGTATACCGCTACCGCTATGCACCCGCAAAACCCCGTCAACTACCATCGAGATAAAATCTATCAGCAGCTGGGCTTTGGAGACTTTCTTTCAATCGGCGATTTCGAAGGTGCGCCCTGTTACCATGCCGGCGTATGCGACTACGCCACCTACGACAAGATACTCGACCTGCTTAGAACCGACGAAGCCCCGCAGTTCATCTTTGACGTCACGATGCAAAATCACGGCGGCTACGACTATGGCACCGTTCCCGCCGAGGAGCTGACAAACTATTGGGTCGAGGGAGCCAGCGAGGGTGCCAATAGCGCGCTCAACACCTATCTTACCTGCATCAACGCATCCGACCGGGACCTCGAGTACTTTATCAACGAGCTCCGCAATATCGGCAGACCGGTTGTCCTTGTCTTTTTTGGCGACCATCAGCCGAGCGCCGCAACGGCTCTCAACGACGAGCTGTACCCTCAGGAAGATACGGCAAGCCACGCTTTCCGCATCTATCAGTCGACCTATTTCGTCTGGGCTAACTATGAAATCGCCGGCAATACCGAGCTCAACGTCTACGACACCGTCGGGGCAAACGAGATTGCAGCCATTACCCTTAATAAGATCGGAGCCCCGCTCACCGACTATCAAAAGGCTCTGCTTGCAACAAGGTCAGATGTGCCCACCATCAATGTCGCCGGCTACCTTGGTGCCGACGGGCTGCGCTACGACTTGGAATCTGAAGACAGCCCATACGCCTCGACGATCGACAAGCTGCAGCGCATGCAATACCTCGAGTTCGCCAGCAAAGTTCAGTAAGCCCGCCCATTCGCTTGGACCCATCGTATTGCAAGCACGCTCGGCCCAAATGCATCGCAAATGACTCCCGCTCGCAAACGAGGGTACAATGACGCTCGTGTCACATCACGGGGCCCCGGCCCCAACATATACAAAGGAGTCATACATGGGTTGCGAGCACGCACAGGCCGCCGGCGGACAAACGTCGCCGTCGCAATTTGAGGAGAACACGCTGTCCGAGGTCAAACGCGTCATCGCCGTGCTTTCCGGCAAGGGCGGTGTCGGCAAGTCGTTTGTCACCGGTGCCATCGCCACCGAGCTTGCCCGTCACGGCCACAAGGTCGGCGTCCTCGATGCCGACATCACCGGTCCCTCTATCCCCAAGATGTTCGGTATGAGCGGACGCCACGTCCATGCCCTTGGCAACCTTATGCTGCCCGAAATTTCCGAGCACGGCGTCAAGGTCATGAGCTCCAACCTTCTGCTCCAAAACGAGACCGACCCCGTCCTTTGGCGCGGTCCGGTCATCGCAGGCGCCATTAGGCAGTTCTGGAGCGAGACCTCATGGGGCCCCATCGACTACCTGCTGGTCGACATGCCTCCGGGAACAGGCGATGTCGCGCTCACCGTCTTCCAGTCGCTGCCCGTCGACGGCATCGTCATCGTCACGAGCCCGCAGGATCTGGTCTCGATGATCGTCGCCAAGGCGGTCAACATGGCCGAGAAGATGAACGTCCCCATTCTGGGCATTGTCGAGAACATGAGCTATATCGAGTGCCCCGACTGCGGCAAGAAGATCGAGGTCTTTGGCAAGAGCAAGCTCCCCGAGGTCGCAGAGCGCTATAACCTCGACATCTTGGGCCAGCTTCCCATTAATCCGGCACTCGCCGAGGCCTGCGATAAGGGCGAGGTCGAGACCGCGCTGCCCGATGGCATGTTGCCCAAGGCAGTCTCTGCCGTCGAGGCTATTACCCCGCACGAGACCGACGAGGCCTAAGTGAACACGAGCGCCTTCTATGACGTCCTGGTAATCGGCGGCGGGGCTTCAGGCCTCGCCGCCGCCATTACGGCCGCACGCGCTGGCAAAAGCGTCTGCATCGTTGAGCGCGATGTCGCCTGCGGCCTTAAGCTCCTTGCGACCGGTAACGGCCGCTGCAACCTCTCCAACGAATCGATTGATCCTCAGCGGTATAACCACCCCGCATTCGTCGAATCCGTCATGGGCCCCCAACCCGAACAAGAGCTTATGGGTTTCTTCTCCTCGCTGGGCATCATGACAACCTCCGAGGAAGGCCGGCTGTACCCGCGCTCCCTTCGCGCCGAATCGGTGCGCGACGCACTTCTCAATGTTTGCGACCGCCTGGGTATCACCTTAATCTGCGGAGCCAACGTTGCCTCGGCACACAAAGCTTCCGAAGGCTGGACACTCCAAATAGACCGTCCAGCGCGGGCGCTCAAGGCAAAAAAGCATGACGACCGAAAATCGGAGCTCCGCTCGCTTCGGAAAGCGCTCGCCGATGTCCCTCGCAAGAACGAGGCCCTGCAGGCACATGCCGTAATTATCGCCACGGGCGGCAACCCCACCGGTATCGCCGATACGTTTCGCCTCCCCCTCACTTCGCTGCGCCCCATCCTCTGCCCCGTATCGGCAACGGTCGACGGCGATCGGGCGGCACTCAAGACGCTGGATGGCCTGCGCGTCCGCGCCCGCTTGACGCTCGCCCGCAATCATAATGAGCTCTGGCACGAAGACGGTGAAGTTCTGTTTCGAGCCTTCGGCATCTCGGGCGTCGCTGTCTTCAACCTCTCCCGTCGTATCCAGCGCGGCGATACGATCCTGCTCGACGTTTTCCCCGACCTCTCCAAAGACGAGCTGCTCGATATGCTCAACCGGCGCGTTGAACTGCTCGGCGGCTTTTCGCCCCGCAATCCCCGTTGGCTCGACGGTATGCTTGCCCCGCAACTCTCCCGCGTCGTCTGCACGACGTTCGAGCAGTGCCATCCAGGCTCCAACGATGTCATCCACCTGGTCTCGATCCTCAAGCACTTTAAGTTGCTCGTCGAAGGAACCGCCGAGGAGCGCTCGGCGCAGGTCACGCGTGGTGGCATATCTGTCGAGAGCATCTCAACACCCAGTCTACGCGCGCGCAGCGTTGTCGACGCCCCGCTTTACGTCTGCGGCGAAGCGCTCGACATCGACGCCGATTGCGGAGGCTTTAACCTTGCGTGGGCATGGCTCTCGGGCATTCGCGCTGCAAGCAGCCTGTAGCCGCGCAGTCTATAATCAAAAACGCGTTCGGGCCGTCTGGGATACCGGACGGCCTCTTTCTTGCCTCTAAGGAGACCTCGATGATCGAAATCACCCAAGTCAACGCTTCGCTCGATGAAGCTGGCGATGAAAATGCCTGCCTCATTGTTGGCAAGCGAGTCGCCAAGCGCGTCCTACGTTGCAAGGACTCCGAGATCAAGTCCATCGAGCTCCACCGCAAGTCAATCGACGCTCGCAAAAAACGAGACGTCCATTTTATCCTGAGCTTTCGTGTTGAGCTGACCAGTCCCCACCTCGAGCGAGAAGCGGTCGACAGCATTGCCGAGCGTGACCGCTCGCGCGTACGCGCGATAGAAGACGATGGGTCTTCATTCCCCTCCCCCGTCTCCGACGCACCTCAAGAATGCCCTGTCGTTGTCGGCGCCGGATGCGCTGGCCTTTTCGCTGCGCTCACCCTTGCCGAAGCGGGTCTTAAGCCCTTGCTCATCGAGCGCGGCGACCCAGCATTTCGCCGCTCGCATGCGATCAATCTCTTTCTAAAGGAGCGCATCCTCGACCCCGAGAGCAATATCCAGTTTGGCCTGGGCGGCGCGGGGACCTTCTCGGACGGCAAGCTCAATACGGGAACAAAAAATCCCGCCCATCGCCTTATCCTCGAAACCTTCGTCGAGGCGGGCGCGCCCCGCGATATTCTGTGGGATGCCAAGCCGCACATTGGCTCCGACATCCTTCCCACGGTTGTCACCGCTATATCCCAGCGCATCGAGCAGCTCGGAGGTGTCGTCCGTTATCGAACAAAGCTCGTCGACATTTGCATCGACGCGTCTGGCGCCATCACCGGTATCGATGTCCAATCGTCCCAAGACGCCGCTTACGAGCCAATTGAGACAAAGCACCTCATCCTCGCCTGCGGGCATTCTGCTCGCGATATTTTTGAGCTCCTTAAGGACCACAACGTGGCCCTCGCACAAAAGACCTTTGCCATGGGCGTTCGCATCGAGCATCCGCAACGCGACATCGACCGAGCCCAATATGGAGCCTCGGCGGGACATCCAGCGCTCGGGGCGGCCCCCTACAAACTTGTTGCCCATCTTCCCAACGGCCGCAGCGTGTTCTCGTTTTGCATGTGCCCCGGCGGACAGGTTGTCGCCGCCTCTTCCGAGCAGGGCCACCTGTGCGTCAACGGCGCCAGCCTCAATGCCCGCGACGGACGCAACGCAAATGCCGCCTTGCTCGTTAACGTCACGCCTGAGGACCTTCCCAACGATGACCCGCTCGCCGGCATCGAGCTCCAGCGTGCCTGCGAGGCGGCCGCCTATCGCCTGGGCGGTTCCAACTGGAACGCACCGGCACAACTCGTCGGAGATTTCCTCGCAGGACGCGTCAGCAAGGCGCCCGGAAAGGTAAAGCCCACCTATCCGCTCGGTGTGACCTGGACGGCAATTGACGAAGCCCTGCCGCAGCATATCGTCGAGTCGCTCCGCCTGGGACTTCCCCTACTCGGAAAAAAGCTACGAGGCTACGACCGCCCCGATGCCGTTCTTACCGGCGTGGAGACTCGTTCAAGCTCACCGGTCACTGTCACCCGAGACCGAACGTGCCATGCCGTGTCGACCCCGGGCCTCTACCCTTGTGGCGAGGGAGCTGGATATGCCGGCGGCATCATGAGCGCGGCCACCGACGGCATCCGTTGTGCCGAAGCCCTGATCGCAGACCTCTAACGCACGAATTCCAGCGCGCAAAAGACACAGGCCCCAAGCTCCACAGGGAACTCGGGGCCTGTTCGCTATTTCTTAAACCGTGCACCCTGGCGTTTTCTGCCCGATGCGAACGTGGAACCCTTGCGGGCCTGCGAACGTAAGCGCTCGATCGTCTCGTCCTCAGACGCACCCTCGAGCATCGCCCGAATCTGAACGACGGCATCGCGCAGGCGCGCCGCCTCCTCAAAGTCCATGGCGGCAGAAGCGTTGCGCATATCCTCTTCCATGGTTTCGACGATCCGCACAAGTTCATCATGTGGCAGTTCCTCGAGCTGCTCGGCAAGCGTCTGCTCGGACGACACCGTCTCCGGCGCAGCGCCCTCGCCGTTTTCATCGGGCGTATAGAATGCGCCGTGGCCCAACGAATCGCCCTTCGAACGCCCCTTGGAGCCAACGGTTTTCTCCGCCTCGGCAATGAAGCTCGAGATGTCATTGATGGCCTTGCGAACCGTCTTGGGCACAATGCCGTGCTCTTCGTTATAGGCCATCTGGATCTCGCGTCGGCGCTGCGTCTCGTCGATTGCCTCTCTCATCGAATCGGTCACGACGTCCGCGTACATAATGACTTCGCCGTCGGCATTACGGGCCGCACGACCAATCGTCTGAATCAGCGAACGGCGGTTGCGCAAGAAGCCTTCCTTATCGGCATCGAGAATTGCCACCAGTGAGACCTCGGGGAGATCCAAGCCCTCGCGAAGCAGGTTGATGCCAACGAGAACATCGATCTTGCCCTCGCGCAGCGTTCGCAGGATCTCGACACGGTCCATTGTCGCCGTATCAGAATGCATGTAATTGACCTTAATGCCCGCATCAAGCAGATGGTCGGTCAGGTCCTCGGCCATGCGCTTGGTCAACGTGGTCACCAGCACGCGCTCCTTGCGGGCAACGCGCTCGCGAATCTCGTCCTCAAGATCGTCAATCTGACCGCGAACCGGACGCACGTCAATTTTTGGGTCGAGCAGACCGGTCGGACGAATAATCTGCTCAACGTCGTTCTGGCTAACCCGCAGCTCGTAATCGCCCGGCGTGGCCGAAACATAGATAAACTGGGGTATCCTTGCCTCAAACTCATCGAAACGAAGCGGGCGGTTATCGAGCGCCGAGGGCAGGCGAAAACCGTGTTCCACCAGCGTCACCTTACGCGAGCGGTCACCTTCGTGCATGCCGCGAATCTGCGGCACCGTCACATGGCTCTCATCGATGATGCAGAGCATGTCCTTAGGAAAGTAATCGATCAGGGTAAACGGCGGCTCACCCGGCTTGCGACCGTCCAGATGACGCGAGTAGTTCTCGATGCCGTTGCAAAAGCCCATCGTCTCGAGCATCTCAAGATCATAATCGGTGCGCTGCTGCAGACGCTGCGCCTCGAGCAACTTGTCGGTCGCCTTGAGCTCCGCCACGCGCTTCTCGCACTCTTCGCTGATCGATTTCAGAGCCGCCTTGACCTTCGGCTTCTCGGTCACGTAGTGCGATGCCGGCCATACGGGGATGGCCTCGTACTCACGCAGCATTTCACCGGTGACCTCATCGATCTCGGCAATCAGCTCAACCTCGTCGCCAAAGAACTCAAACCGCAACGGATGCTCGGCATAAGGCGGATACACGTCGACAACATCGCCGCGCACGCGGAAAGTGCCGCGTGCAAGGTCATAGTCATTGCGATCATATTGAATATCGATAAGTGCATGGATAAAGTCATCGCGCTCGAGCGGCACCTTCTTGTCGACGTTTGGAGCCAGACCCGCATAGTCCTCGGGAGAGCCAATGCCATAGATACACGAGACCGATGCGACAACGATCACATCGCGTCGAGAGAGCAGTGACGCGGTCGCCTGATGGCGCAGCATCTCGACCTCTTCGTTAATCGAGGAGTCTTTCTCGATATATGTATCGCTTTGCGGCACATACGCCTCGGGCTGATAGTAGTCGTAATACGAGACGAAGTAGACCACAGCGTTATTGGGAAAGAACTCTTTGAGCTCGCTCGCAAGCTGAGCGGCAAGGGTCTTATTGGGAGCCATGACAAGCGTCGGCTTTCCCAGGGCCTCAATAGTCTTTGCCATCGTAAAGGTCTTGCCCGAACCAGTCACGCCCAGCAAAACCTGATAGCGGTCTCCGTCCCTCACGCCCTGCACAAGCGACTCAATGGCCTTAGGCTGGGAACCGGCAGGCTCATAGGGAGAAACGACTTCAAACGGCACCTCAGCGCCCTCAACGCCAAAGCGCTTAAGTTCACCACCAACGCGTTCTACTTCAAATTCCGCCATGGATACTCCTAACTCATACATCTGCAGTATACGCAGGCGGTGGGCTTAGTCCTATACGAACCGATCGGGATAGAGGGTCTTGTAGCGAGCCCAGGCATTATTGACACGAACCAGATAAGCCTGCGTCTCGGGAAAGGTGATTGCATTATGAAGCGACGCGCTCTGCTGCGCCCATCCGTCGACATTGCCCATACCGGCGTTATAGGCGGCGATGGCACTATCCGTCGACCCGTTGAAATAGGTTAGAAGATACGAGAGGTATGCGCAGCCAAACTCGATATTCGTAGCCGGATCGTTAAGGTTGTCGGCCGAATACTCGCCACCGTCGACAAGGCCCTTGGCGATCATATCCTGGGCAGTCTCGGGCATCAGCTGCATCAATCCCTGAGCACCCTGATTCGATTCGGCGTTGGGATCCCAATTGGACTCCGACTTGATGACGGCACACACCAGATATGGATCAAGATTGTGCGAAATGCTCGATTGCTTTACGTACGCCTCGTAGTCAATTGGATACAAAGGCTTAAAGAAAGCGGCAGGAGCATACGAGTAGACGAGCGAAATAAGGCCGAAGACGAACATAACGGCAAGTGGCGCCACGCGATACCACGTAAAGAAACGCGTCCTAGACATCGGCCTCCTCCTTATCCACTACATCCCCGAAGCCATGGCGCACAAGCCATGCGTCCAGTTGTTCAAAGAGCGAGTTGTCACCCGCCGCATTATCGATTACCGTCGTAGCGAGATTGCAAAGCGAAGCCTCATCAGGTTGGCATGCAGAGCGCGCATCAAAATCAAAGGGCTCCATACCACGATGAATAGCACGCGCGCGACGAACTGCTAAAGGAGCGCTGATAACCAGAATTTCATCAGCCAGGCCAAAAGCATCCTCAAAACCAGTCGGGGCAGAAACCTCGACAACCGCAAAGGGATAACGGGGAGACGAAACCGTACAGCAAACCGGATCAAGAATCCTCAGTGACAGCTGATCGATGAGAACCGGATGAACGATGCCATTGAGCCGCGCAACTGTATCAGGAGAGGCGAAAGCTCGAGCAGCGAGGACATTGCGGCGAATGCCGCCCTCCCCGTCCAGAATATCCCAACCAAATTCTTCCGCGAGGGCATTGACGATATCCGAGCCTGGCACATACAGCGATTTGGCAAGCTCATCCAGATCGATAAGCATGGCGCCATGAGATTCGAGATAGCGGCAGGCAGTCGACTTACCCGAAGCAATATTGCCCAAGACATAAACGGTAAACATCAAGTCCTCCCTAACGCCAATGCGAGTTATTATCGCGCAAATACAATAGAAGGACCCAAAATACAGCCAAACAGTAAGACAAGCTAAACGAAGGCGAGTTCTTGTATTACAGCTCTCCTTTAACGCAAAAAAGGGGAGGCCGCGAGGCCTCCCCCTTCTCCAGTTTCGGATGACGGCTCGGTGCCGTCCACCGGTCAGCGGCGCCCTGGCCTCCCACGGGCTGACCCCGCAGTACTCTCGGCGCGATGGGGCTTAGCTTCCGGGTTCGGAACG
>JAXJET010000020.1:0-65895 GCA_036301285.1 Collinsella aerofaciens | reverse complement strand
TTCATGGGAAGGCTCGAGGCCTACCTCGTGTACTATCGTGAGGAGCGGATCAAGAAGTCCCTCGGGTGGCTGAGCCCGATGGAGTACCGCAGGAAGCTTGGATACGCCTAGGCGCGGTCCAAGAAATCGTCCGCACCCCCAATAAGCTGATAAACGGTATAAACAGGATCTATTCCACCGCAGCTTAGAGTCCCACCGGCGTCCAAAAGAAACGAGCCCGCATCCCAACGGGACACGGGCTCGTAAGCAATCACATGGTAGGGGCGGTGGGACTCGAACCCACAATCCTTGCGGCGAGAGATTTTAAGTCTCCTGCGTATGCCAATTCCGCCACGCCCCCGTGAAACTAGAAGTCTAGCACAAGCCGTTCGCTACGCGTTGACAGCCATCGAGTGCCGGCCCGACTTTTCCAAGTACTCGGCAAACTTGGCCTCGTCGCCCTTGTTCTTGTACTGCAGGGCCAACAGGTACTCCAAGCGGCAACTCTTAACCTTATCGTCGCCGGCCTCCTCGAGCATGCGCTCCAGCTCGGGAATGTCGTTGTGGCGCTTGAGGATCATCGTGTCGTACATCAGCTGGCACTCGTGCGCGACTGCCTCGGCCTGACCGCCCTCAAAGCCCTTGATCTCGTGCAGGAGCTCCCTGGACTTTTTGCGGTCCTCCTGGCCAACGTAGTAGTTAAAGGCCTTAATGACCAGGTCGACGCGCTGCATCTTGGGCAGGTTGAGTCCCAGCAGCAGGTCGAACATCTCGCTGGCGCGCTCGTGGTCCTCGCGCAGCAGATAGGAGTTCAGGCGCAGGTAGTCGCGGTTGTAGCGCGGGTACAGCATGCTGGTGAGTTTGCCGTCGAGCAAACGATCGAACTCGTCCCACTGCTTGGCGGCCATGAGCTGCTGCAGGCGCTTAAACGTGGTGCGTTTTTTGACGCTAAAGAACACCGACACGGCGATGCAGATGATAACGACGGCGGTCCAGAGTGTGCGGGAATCGGGCATATTAGGGTCCTTAGTCGCTCATAAAGCGAGCGGTATGACAACACGTACTGGATGTATTATACGCAGCGCGCAAGCAAACTGGCATAAAAGCTCATCGAGGCCGAGTGACATCGCTCGCTGCGGTACACTTACCTAAAGTAAACCATGAAGGGAGACATTACCTATGAAGAAGATCGTTTTGGCTTGCGGTGCTGGCGCTGCTACTTCCACGCTCGTTGCCCAGAAGGTCGCCACCCTGCTCGACGCCAACGGTTACGCCGACAAGTACGAGATCGTGCAGTGCGCCATCTCCGAGGCCAAGGATTACTGCGACGAGGGCGCTGACCTGCTGATCGCCACCACCGTTGCCCCCGAGGGCCTCACCTGCCCGTACGTGAGCGGCGTGCCCTTCATGACCGGCATGAACCGCGTCGCTGCCGAGAAGGCCGTCCTCGACGTCATGGCTCAGTAGGCGCTGACTGTATGAGTGAGCAGAACGCCAATCCGGTCGAGCTCTTTGGCATGCGCGTCGCCCATGTGGGCATTAACGCTGCCGACCCGGCAGACGCCCTGGAGATTGCGGAGCTGTTCTCGACGATGATGGGTCTGTCCGTCATTGAGACCCCCGTTTCGTACTTTAACGATTCGCTGGTCGAGATCATGAAGCAGAACGGTCGTGGCGCCAAGGGCCACATTGGCTTTGCCGTCAACGACATCGATGCGGCTGAGAAGTGGTTTGCCGAGCGCGGGCTCGAGGTCAACGAGGAGTCGCGCGCGCTGCTACCCGACGGTGGTACCAAGCTCGTGTACTTTAAGCGCGAGTTCGCCGGCTTCGCCGTGCACCTGTGCCGCGAATAGCGCACAAGCTGTCATAGCTAGCAAAAAGGGATAGGGCTGCGTGGCCCTATCCCTTTATTTATGCCGAGGGGCTTCCTACCGCGGCAGGCGAATCGTAAAGCGGCTGCCGACGCCCTCGACCGAGGTCACGCCGATGACGCCGCCGTGGCTATCGACGATCCACTTGGCGATGGCGAGCCCCAGGCCCGAGCCCTGCGCTCCGGCATCGCGCGCGTTGTCGGCACGGTAGAACCGCTCGAACGCGTGAGCTGCGGATTCCTGGTTCATGCCGATGCCTTCGTCCTCAACACTTATGTCGATCGTGCCCATGCCCGCATTGGGCGTTATGCCAAATGTGACGGTCGTTCCCGCATCCGAGTACTTGGCGGCGTTTTGCACGATCACGCGCAGAGCCTGCTTCACGAGCGCCACGTCAACGGGCGCATCGCAGCGCGGGTCGCTGACAAGCGCAGCGTCAAAAGCCAGCCGATACGTGTGCTCGGTATCGATCATCTGCGATTCTTCGCATACCTCGTCGACCAGTGCGGCCAGGTTGGTATGCGCACGCCGCAGGACCGTGCGCCCGGCATCGCCGCGCGCCAAAAACAGCAGCTGCTCCACGAGCTCCTGCATGTGCTCGCTTTCGGCCTTGAGGGACGCGATGGATTCCGCCAGCACGTCCGGGTCGTCTTTGCCCCAGCGGTCGAGCATGTTCACGTAGCCCTGAATCACCGCGATGGGCGTGCGCAGCTCGTGGCTTGCATCGTTGACAAAGCGCATCTGCTGCAGCTTGGCCTCTTGCATCTGGCGCAGCAGGCGGTTGAGTGCGACCTCGATGCTTGCCAGGTCGGCGTCGCCGGTGGTGACGCTCGGCGAGTCGACGCTCGCGCGCTCGATGGCTTGCTCCAGCGTTTCCATCTTGCCGCCGGAGAGCTGCATGCGGCCGAGCTCGTCCACGCGCAGGGCCAGGTCGTTGAGCGGCGCCATGGTGCGGCGCACACGGCGAGCGCCGCCGAGCATATCGAGCATGCTGATGACCTGCCAACCTACAACAACGATATAGAGGGGCCAAAGTGCGATGAGGTCCTGCGCGAGGGGGAAGGTCTTGCTGGTACGCGCAAGCTCGACGGTATAGGTGAGCGTTGTCGGGTCCCAGCCGCGCGCGGGCGTCAGCGACATGCCGTGAACGGTGGTGCCGGGGATCCATCCTGCGGTAAACGCGCCGTCGGGCAGCGTCTGGTTGTATCCATAGACGAGGATCGCCGCCGCAATCACCATCAGCAACAGATCGAGCCAGACGTAGCTCATCAAGCGGCGCCACATGTAGCTCCAGTTGATGGCGCGCGCGATGGAGGTGACGCGCTTGGCCTCGGCGTTACGTGCGGCAGACATAGCCCACCCCGCGCACGGTCTGGATGATGCGGGTACCACCGGCGTCCTCGATCTTGGCGCGCAGGTGCGCGATGTGCACGTCGACGTTGTTGGTGTCGCCCACGTATTCGTAGCCCAGCGCCTCGTGCGCGATGCGCTCGCGCGTGAGCACGGTGCCGGCGTGCGCCATAAGCAGGGCGAGGACGTCGAACTCGCGGGCCGTGAGCACGATGGGCGAGCCGCCGACCGTGACCTCACGCCGGTCGGGATCGAGCGCAACCGAACCCACGGTGAGCGCGGCGGGGGAGGGCGAGGCGGAAGCCTGGGCCGAGTCGCCGGCCGGGGGTATCGCAGCGGCGTCTCCGCCCGCGCCGGCCGCCATGCCCGTCTCGGCGCCGGCGCCGGAAGCCGCCCGCACGGCCTCCGAGCGCTTCAGCGCCACGCGGATCCGTGCGAACAGCTCCTCAATCGCAAACGGCTTGGTCAGGTAATCGTCAGCACCGGCGTCGAGCCCGGCCACCTTGTCCATCACGGCGTCGCGCGCGGTGACCATGATCACCGGCACATCCTTGTGCTTGCGGATGCGCCGCAGCACCTCCATGCCGTTGAGCTGCGGCAACAGCACATCGAGCAGAATCAGATCGTAGTCGCGCTCCAGCGCCAGGTCCACGGCGGTGCGGCCGTCGGCGGCGTGCTCCACCTGGTAGCCCTCGTGCTCCAGCTCGAGCGTCACAAAGCGGGCGATTTTCTCCTCGTCCTCTACGATCAGGATCCGTGCCATGCGTGCCCCCGTCTGCGATTACTTGTCGTCGTTGAGATTTTGCTTGATGTCGTCCGCGGCATCGGCAGCGTGATCCATAAGGTTGTTGATGCTGCCGGGCACGTCGCCGTCGCTATCGATGCGGTAACGCATGCCAAAGAACAGGCCGATCAGCATCAGCCATATCGTGGCGCCCCAGGCAAACAGGGCGATGATGGGGATCAGGATGGGGATGTTGAGGATGATTGCATCGCGGCGCGTGGCGATAAACTTGGTGTCCAGGCTCAGGCGGAAGAGCTTTTTGAGGTACTCCCACACGCTGTCCATCTTCTTGGAGAAGTCGGTCTTTTCGCTCGACTTCTCGTAGACGGCCTGCGCGGCGACCATCTCGGCCGAGGGTTCGTCGACCGGCGCGGACTCGGTGGCGGCGTGCGCCGACGTGGTCTGGGTCTTGCCTTGCGACTCGAGCCAAATGATGGCGTCCAAAACGTTGCCGTCGGCGGCGTCGAGCGCGGCTTTGGCATCGGTGTAGCTCACGTTGCACTTGGTGCGGATGGTTTCAACTTTTTCGAGGTCGTCCATGACCTGTCCTTTCGTTCGATGGGCGCGACGCCGGGCGATCTGCCCGGGCGCGAGCGTTGCGTTCGGCGGCCTGCGTTGCGCGGCGCCGCCCCGCCCTTGGTCGAACTCTATAGTGCAGGTTATAGATTAAGCGATTCTTGAGCCAAGATTAACGTTGGATGAGTTTTTGGGTAGCGGTGGGAAAAGTATTAGACCTCGATAGCGGGGGATGTGGTGCCGGTGCAAAACGGCGTCAAAGGTTGGTCGAGCAGGCGGTTTCTCCATTGATGTCCGCACAGCATGTGACACTTACCCTGCCGCCCCGCTCTGCTGCGGCGGCATGCGTCTGAACAACGACCCTCTAAGGAGTTCGATACCGATGAGTGACAACGCAAAGCATCTCGCAAAGAAGTGCGTTAAGGACGCGGGGCCGTGCCTCGCGCTGTGCGTAGCCGGCGCAGCGGTCGCGCTGCTGGCTGTTCTGGGGCCATTCGACGTGCTCCGAAGTGCCAGTTCCCTGCACGTTTGCATGGCCCTTGCCGGCGCCATGATGACCGGCGGCGTGCTCGATCTGATTTTTTGGGTGCTTGACCCGTTTGGATGGAAGAACGAGGGGTAGGTCCCAAAGGATGGAAGGGCTGGAACGGTTGGCTTAGTGATCGTGCAGAATGTGGGCTAGCGACTTACAGGGAAGTGGTGATCCGATGACGGTCTATGTGACGGGCGATATTCACGGCGGCGTCGACATGCAAAAGCTTCGCGACTGGGATCTTGGGGATGGTCTGACGAGTGACGACTATCTCATCATCGCGGGCGACTTTGGCTTTCCGTGGGATTTCTCTGCCGAGGAATGTGCCGACATCGCCTGGCTGGAGTCGCGCCCCTATACCGTGCTGTTCGCCGACGGCAACCACGAACGTTTCGATCACTGGGCGGAGCGTCCCATGGAACTGTGGCACGGCGGCCTGACGCAGCGCCTGTCGGACACCTCGCCCATCCGACGCCTGACGCGCGGCGAGGTTTTTGAGCTCGACGGCTCAACGATCTTTACCATGGGCGGCGCCACGAGCGTGGATAAGGAATACCGCATTCCGTATTCCAGCTGGTGGCCGCAGGAGCTGCCGGACGAGCGCAACTTTGAGGAGGCGCGGGCAAAGCTCGACAGCGTGGGTTGGAAGGTCGACTATGCGATCACCCATACCTGCTCCACGCGCATGCTTTCGCCCACGCTTTACCCGGCACTTGGCTGGAATTATCCCGATGTCGATCGACTCACCACGTTTTTCGACGAGCTGGAGGACCACCTGGACTACAAGCGCTGGTACTACGGGCATTTTTATCGTGACGCCAACCCAGCCGAGTGCCACACCGTGCTCTACGACTGTATTGTCCGCCTGGGCGACGAACTCCAGCCCTGGGATGTCGCGTAGGGGCGGGGTGGCTGGCTACTCGACCGTTACAGTGATGTTTTCCCGATGCGTGCGGATAACATCCCAGCTAAAGTGCTCGACCAGCTGCTCGGCAGAGCGCGGTGTGGCGTCCGGCGCGATGCCTGTTTGCCCGGCGAGCCAGCCCAGTAGTGCCTCGGGCGCGCCAAAGCGGGTGCGGAGCTCGCCCAGGTCCAGGTCGCGGTCGCGCTTGGAAAGGCGGCGGCCATCCGGCGACATGAGCAGCGGAATGTGCGCGTAGTGCGGCGTGGGAAGTTCCAGCAAATGCTGCAGGTAGATTTGGCGCGGCGTGGAGCCCAGCAGATCGCATCCGCGCACGACCTCGGTGACGCCCATGGCAGCGTCGTCGACCACCACGGCCAGCTGATAGGCAAACACGCCGTCGCTGCGGCGCACCAAAAAGTCGCCGCATTCGGTGGCGAGTGCTTCGCATTGGGCTCCATACGTGCGGTCCACGAATTCGATCACATCGTTTGCGAGGTCGTCGACGGCGGGTACGCGCAGGCGCGTGGCCGGAGCGCGCAGAGCGCTGCGGCGGGCAACCTCCTCGGCAGAAAGGTCTCGGCAGGCGCCGCGGTAGATGGGCGTGCCGTCGCTCGCGTGCGGCGCGCTCGCGGCGTGGAGTTCGGCACGCGTGCAAAAACAGGGATAGGTGAGGCCGGCGTCTTGCAGCTGACGCAGGGCATCCTCGTACAGATCCAGGCGATCGTGCTGGTAGTAGGGGCCTTCGTCCCACTCCAGTCCCAGCCAGGCCAGGTCGTCAATCAATTGAGTGGCAAGTTCCGGGCGCTTGCAGCGATCGTCCAGGTCCTCGATGCGCAGCACGATGCTGCCGCCTTGGCTGCGGGCCGAAAGCCACGAGCACAGGCAGCTGAACACGTTGCCCAAGTGCATGCGGCCCGAGGGCGACGGGGCAAAGCGGCCCACGACGGGGGTGGGCGCTGCCGTTGCTGGTGCGTCCGCGGCGTGTGTTGCTATGTTGCGTGCGTTGATATCCATGCGGACGAGTATAGCGCGGGGCTTGGCAGGGAAGGCGTTGCTGCGCTCACAAGTTGGCGGCGGTGCGCATTGCGCACGGTGGGTTTGCGGCTCAAGGTCTCGATCGCTGCGTACCGACTTAGCCTCACAAACGACAGAAACCCCGGCAGCTCTTCGCAACTGCCGGGGTTTCCGCGGAAAAGGGGGACATGATCCTCGAGCGAACGGCAAAGGGGCAAACCGTTTTCGCTCAACTGCTTTATGCCCCTCGGCTGGCGGCTCAATCAGCGCGTGCCGCACCCACACAAAGCCGCTACACCTGTGACAGAGCTGTGAAGTGGTATCTATTGCCGGAGCGGGCTATGCCAAGGGTGTCCCTAATGACTAGTCATTTAAGAACGTCCCCAATGACTAGCTGCCGGGGTGCGGGTGTGACTTTCATCCCGTTTGGCGCTCCGGTCGCCTAGATGTTCGCCATGCGTACCCGCAAACGTGGGACAATGGCGCTGTTGGTTTTACAGACAAAGGATGTGCCTATGAACACCCTCGCCGCCAAAGTCAGCCGGCAGCGCCACCTGTTTGCGCGATTCGCTTCCGTCTGCGTGCTCGTCACGCTTGCGTTGTTGCTGCTGCCCGCCGCCGCACACGCCGACGGTTATTCCATGACCCAAACCTACATCAGCGCCACGGTCGAAGCCGACGGATCGCTGACCGTTGTCGAGGGACGCCAGTTTGATTTCGACGACGACATCAACGGCGTGTTTTGGGAGATCAATACGGGCACCAACCAGCAGGGCGGCACGGCGGACGTCGACGTGCTGAGTGTCGAGGAAGAGGACACCGCGTTTAACAAAGTCGATAGCGCGAACAAGGGCGACTCTGGCGTCTACACGGTCGAGCAGACCGGTGACGGCGTAAGGATTAAGGTGTTCAGCCCCCACGAGAGCGGCGACAGCGCGATCTATTACGTGAGCTACACCATGACCGGTGCGGTTATGAACTGGGCCGATACCGCCGAGCTCTACTGGAAGTTCGTGGGCGACGGCTGGTCTGCGGATTCCGACGATGTCGAGATGGAAGTGCGCTTCGCAAATGCCGCTGCCGGGACGGCGGCCGTCAAGGGCGATAACTTCCGCGCATGGGGCCACGGCCCGCTGACGGGCGATGTATCGCTCGATGCGGACGAACCCATGGTCACCTATACCATTCCCTGTGTGCATCAGGGCGAATTCGCCGAGGCACGCATCGCTTTCCCCAGCGACTGGGTGCCGCAGCTCGCCGCCTCGAGCGAAGAGCGCATGTCAACGATCCTGAGCGAAGAGAAGGAATGGGCCGACGAAGCTAACGCCCGCCGTGAGCACGCGCGTGCGGTTGCCAGCGCGATTGCCGTGGTGTGTGTTGTTGTGGCGGTTGCCTATACCGGTGTGATCGTGATGCTCAAGCTGCGCAGGCCCAAGCCCAAGTCACTCTTCCAGGACGAGTACTTCCGCGATGTGCCCTCGGCCGACCATCCCGCGGTGCTTGCAGCTCTTATGAGCTGGAACGACGTGCCCGATCAGGCATATATCGCCACACTGATGAAGCTGACCGACGACCGCGTGATCAAGCTGGAGGAAGCGACCGAGACCAAGAAGAAGGGTCTGCTCCGTCGCGAAAAAGAGGAGCAGACGTATCGCATCACAGTGACCGACGAGGCCTGGAAGGCTGCCAAGAAGGACGGCATCGATCGCGACGTGCTCAAGGTCTTCTTCGCTGGCGTTAAGCCCGATAAAGACGGCGTCCGTTCGCGCACGTTTAGCGAGCTGGAGGAGTATGCCAGCGAGCGTACTGAATCTGTTGGCGACAAGCTCGAGGACTATCAGAGCACGGTTAAGGGCAAGCTGGAGGCGCGCGAGCTTATTGCATCGGACGGCACCGTCGCCATGGTGCTTGGCTTGGTCCTTGGCATCATCATTGTCTTTGGCATTTTGGGCTCTCTGTTCTATACCGACTTTGCGGACGCCAACGTCGGTGCCGCTATGATCTCGATCCCCGTCACGATTGTGGGCTTTGTCCTGAGCTGCACCTTCCGCCGTTACACGCCGGAGGGCGCCGAGGTGGCGGCTCGCTGCAAGGCGCTCAAGCATTGGCTCGAGGATTTCACGCGCCTAAAGGAAGCCGTCCCGGGCGATCTGGTGCTGTGGAACAAGCTGCTGGTGATGGGCGTTGCCCTGGGCGTTTCGAAAGAAGTGCTGCGACAGCTGGCCGAGGCCGTGCCTGCGGACCTGCGCAACAGCGACGATTTCTACGACAACTACCCCTGCTACTGGTGGTATTACCATCACTACGGCAACGAGTCTCCGCTCGATTCGTTCAACGATGTGTATCACGAGACCATCCGCGAGCTGGCTTCGAGTTCCGATAGCTCGAGCGGCGGCAGCGGCGGCGGCTTTTCCGGTGGCGGTGGTGGCGGCGTCGGCGGAGGCGGCGGCGGAACGTTCTAGCGCGCTCTGATTTTTGGGATGGATCTTCTCCGGCGACTGCCGACGGATCCATCCCATTTTTATGCGCTACCTACGAAGGCTGTCCCCAACGACTAATCACTGGGAACATCCCTAAATGACTAGGTATGGCTGCTGGGTTTAGGCTGTTAGATCGAGTTCGTAGAGGAAGCTTTCGCGCGGCATGGCGTGACGGCGCTCTTCGCGGTTGGCGCGGTGCGTGGCCGTGCGCTTAAAGCCGTGCAGCTCGTAGAACTTCCACGAGCAGTTGGAGTCGGTGTACAGGTGCGCCCTCGTCGCTCCAAGCGAGGACAGGTGCGAGACCGCGGCATCGAGCAGAACCGTGCCAACGCCCAGGCCATGGACATCGCGATCCACGGCAAGCAGCGTGACCTCGTTGTCGTGCGGCAACGGGCTGCTCTCGAGCAGGCGGTTGTTGGTTCGGATGGTTGCGCGCACAAACGAGAGATACTCGGCGCAGGCATCGGGCTCCAGCTCACGCATCTGCGATAGCAGCGCGCGTTCGGTATCCATCCAATGCTCGTTGATGGTGGCGCCGGAGCTCTGTCCCGCACGTGCGAGCACAATGCCGCGCGCCTGACCGTCGATTACGGCAACCTGCGAAAACGTCGACGACGAAAGGCAATAGGCGAGGTCGCACGCGGCCTCAAGGCGGTTGTACTCATCGTTATCCGAATTGTTGTGCCAAAGCTGCTGCAGAATCAGCACGATGGCGTCGAAGTCTTCGGTATCAAACGGTCGGTAGAGAACCCGCGAGACCATGGTGCCTCTTTCTTTTGCGGATGCATATCGAGCACAGTTCTACCACGCTATTGGCATCTAATTATGGTGCCCCTGTGTTCCATGAACTCACCGTGCCCGGTGCCGTGCTCACCCCTCTGCTCGCAAACTTTTTCTGCACATGCGTGCGTTGCGGGGTGCATCGATGCGCTCGATGCGCTACATTGAATCAGTATTTTCAATGCCGCTGCGCGAGCGCTGCAGATCGACGTATCACCGACTCACAGAGCACGGCGGCGTACCAGACAGGAGGACTGCATGGGATCTGATGTGAAGATCGCACGCGCGTTGATCTCGGTTACCGATAAGACGGGCGTCGTCGATTTCGCACGGACGCTGGTCGATGACTTTGGCGTCGAGATCATCTCTACGGGCGGCACAGCTCGTGCCATCGAGGACGCGGGCGTTCCCGTAACCCCCATCGAGGAGTTCACGGGCTATCCCGAGATGATGGACGGCCGCGTTAAGACCCTGCACCCCAAGGTTCACGGCGCGCTGCTGGCCCGCCGCGATTCCGAGCAGCACATGCAGGAGGCCGCTCAGCATGGCATCAAGCTGATCGACCTGGTCGTCGTCAACCTGTACGAGTTCGAGAAGACCGTCGCTAACCCCGAGGTCACCTTCGCAGACGCCATCGAGCACATCGACATCGGCGGTCCCTCCATGCTGCGCTCTGCCGCCAAGAACGCCACGAGCGTTACCGTCATCTCCGACCCGGCCGACTACGACGCCGTCCTGGCCGAGATGCGCGAGACCGGTGGCTGCACCACGCTTTCCACCCGTCGTCGCCTGCAGGTGAAGGTCTACCAGACCACCGCCGCCTACGACACGGCTATCTCCCGTTGGCTTGCCGCCCAGGCAAGCGACGTGGCGGACACCTCTGCCAAGCTCGAGATTTCGCTGGAGAAGGTCGACGACCTGCGCTATGGCGAGAACCCGCAGCAGAAGGCCACGGTCTATCGCTTTGCCGAGGGCTGCGAGAACACCGCGAGCTCGCAGTTCCCGCTCGTGGGCTCCGAGCAGATCCAGGGCAAGCCGCTCAGCTACAACAACTATCTGGATGCCGACGCCGCCTGGAACCTGGTCCGCGAGTTCGACGAGCCGGCCTGCGTGATCCTCAAGCACCAGAACCCCTGCGGTTCCGCCGTTGCCGAGGACATCACGGCCGCCTACGATCGCGCCTTCGCCTGCGATCCCAAGAGCGCCTTTGGCGGCATCATCGCCTGCAACCGCGAGGTTCCCTTTGAGCTGGTTGAGCACTTTGCCGATCAGAACAAGCAGTTCGTCGAGGTCATCATCGCCCCGAGCTACACCGACGAGGCGCTCGAGCGCATGGCCAAGCGCCCCAACCTGCGCGTGTTGGCTACCGGCGGCGTGGACCACGGCGCCCAGGTGGAGCTGCGCTCCGTCGACGGCGGCATGCTGGTGCAGGAAGTCGACCACGTGACCGAGGACCCCGCGACCTTTACGTTCCCCACCGACCGCAAGCCCACCGACGCCGAGATGGCCGAGCTCGAGTTTGCCTGGAAGGTCTGCAAGGGCGTTAAGTCCAACGCCATTCTGGTCTCCAAGGGCAAGGCCGGTATTGGCATGGGCCCGGGTCAGCCCAACCGCGTTGACTCTGCGCTGCTTGCCTGCGAGCGCGCCGAGGACTTCTGCGAGCGCGAGGGCGTGGAGAAGGGCGGCTTTGCCTGTGCAAGCGACGCGTTCTTCCCGTTCCGCGACAACGTCGACGTGCTTGCCGCGCACGGCGTGACCTGCATCATCCAGCCCGGCGGCTCCAAGCGCGACGACGAGAGCATCCAGGCCTGCAACGAGCATGGTATTGCGATGGTGTTTACGGGCGCCAGGCATTTCCGTCACTAAGTTTCGCCCCGGAACAAAATAATCTCCGCAAAAGACGGTCGCTCCGTTTGGAGGGCCGTCTTTTTGGTATAAGAGGACGGAATGACTAACACGAAAGGTATGACCATGCCCCAGATTGATGATGCCGAGCTGTTTGGCAATGCCGAGGATCAGCGTGCGTACGAGGACTTTTGCGCCAATCAGGAGGCGGTCGAGAAGTTTACGCTCGACAAACCCGCGCTTGTCTGCCGTTGGCGCATGTCCAACAAAAAGGTACCCATGCTCAACCGCCACATTCGCGCACTGTCCGAGCGCTTGGTGCAGGGCGAGCCGCTTACCCATAACATGCTCAGCTGGGCCAAGCAGCACGTTGAGTGGTCGCTTGCCGAGGGCGATTACACCGCACGCGACGGCGTGCTCATGCTGGTGATCGACGTCAACGGCAACGCCGCCATGACGGTGGGGGAGTACGAGCCGCTAACCGATACGTCGGCCAAGGCGCTACGTGCCCGCTCCGCCGAGGCCCGCTCCGAGGCCGACGAAACCGGCGTGGCGCCCGAGCTGCTCGCTGCCGTCGATAACGGCGAGCTTGCCTTTGTGGCGCCAGCGGACGAGTGCCTGTGCGGCACGGCGACGCTCATCGAGCAGCTGGCCCAGACCAAGGGCATCTCGGTCACGCGCGTAGATATTCCCGCACAGCTCAAGGGCGCGCTGTTCCTGGTGAGCGACGAGCACGGCGTGGTTCCCGCCGACGATACCGATGCCGCCGAGGCGGACGCTGCTATGGTCACCTTCTTCGCCGACGGCTACGAAAAGCTCCGCGCCCGTCGCTAAATGATTTTTCTGGGACGGGGATTAAAGAATCATTCCATCTCTGCATACATGCGTACGCTCGAGTAGAGGCTCGAGGTCGAAGTGATGGGGCCGATCGGTTTAGGACCGAGGCCCCTATTTTCTCTTAAGGCTATCGAACACTTTTGTCATATTAGGTGCCCACGGGGTCGTATCGTTGCGACGCCGTGGGCATAATGGTGTGGAAGGTGCAAGTTACGCGAAATGGGAGGACACATGGCGCTAATCTATATCGTTGAGGACGACGAGCCCGTTCGTCGTGAGCTTGTCGACATCCTTGCCCGCGCCGGGTTTGAAATCGAGGCCTGCGAATCGTTCGAGCATGTCTCGCGCGATATTCTCGCCGCCGCGCCCGACCTGGTGCTGCTCGACCTGACGCTTCCCGTCAAGGACGGCCAGCATATCTGCCACGAGGTTCGCCGCGAATCCGAGGTCCCCATCATCGTCCTCACCTCGCGCACGACCGAGATCGACGAGGTCATGGCCATGACGCTCGGCACGGACGACTTTGTTCCCAAGCCCTATAGCGCGCGCGTGCTCGTGGCGCGCATCAACGCACTGCTGCGTCGCACCGCGGCGTCAGGCGAGCGCAGCACGCTCGTCCACAAGGGGCTGGAGCTCGACCTCGCCCGCTCTATGGTCACCAACACGGCGACCGGCGACAGCACCGAGCTCACCAAAAATGAGCTGCGCATTCTCTCGCTGCTCCTGAGCCGCGCGGGCAAGATCGTCTCGCGCTCGGCCATCATGCAGGACCTGTGGGACTCCGACGCCTTCGTGGACGACAATACGCTCACCGTCAACATCAACCGCCTGCGCACCACGCTCGAAAAAATCGGCATCAAGGGGTATTTGACGACGCATCGCGGCCAAGGCTATTCGGTCTAGGGGCCGGCTATGTCGTTTGGCAAGTTCTTTAAAGATGCACTGCTTCCCGTCGCCGTGTGGACGTGCGGCGTGCTGCTGAGCTGCTTTGTGCTGACGGTCGCCGGCGCACCCGTTTCTATCGTGGTCGTGGCGGTTGGCGTGTCCTTTATCTTCGGTATGCTCGGCATCGTGATCGAGTACGCTCGCCGTCGCCGTTTTCTGCGTCAGTTGGAGCGCGCGGCAGAGGAGCTCGAGAGTCCCGCATGGGTGCAGGAGATGGTGCAATGCCCAACCTATGCCGAGGGCGAGCTCGAGTACGAGGTCCTGTGCCGGGTGGGCAAAGCCGCCTGCGACGAGGTTGCCGAGGGCCGGCGTCAGACCGAAGACTATCGCGACTATATCGAGAGCTGGGTTCACGAGGCCAAGCTGCCCCTGGCGGCGGCCCACCTGATTTTGGAAAACCTGGACGGCAGCGAAGACGACCTGTCGCGTGTGGATGACCTGGGTCGCGAGCTGGCTCGCATGGAGCGCTATATCGACCAGGCGCTGTACTATGCGCGCTCGGAAGTCGTGGAGCGCGACTACCTGATTCGCCGTTGGGATCTCAAGACCCTGGTGACGGGCGCGATTAAAGCCAACGCGCGCGAGCTTATCGCGGCGCACGTGGCTCCGGTGTGCGAGAACCTCGACTTTGAGGTCTTTACCGACGAGAAGTGGCTCGAGTTTATTCTAGGCCAGCTTATTCAGAACAGCATCAAATATGCGCGCGAGGACGGCGCAAAGATCGTGTTTTCGGGCGCGTTGCTGGACGAGGGCCTGGCGAGCGAACGCATCGAGCTTACCGTCGCGGACAACGGCTGCGGCGTGAGCGCGGCCGACCTGCCGCGCGTGTTCGAGAAGGGTTTTACCGGCGACAACGGCCGCACCACCAAGCGCGCAACGGGCATCGGCCTCTACCTGGTGGCGCGCCTGTGCTCCAAGATGGGCATCGACGTCACCGCGGCATCCGAGCCCGGCGAAGGCTTCGTCGTCACGTTTGCCTTCTCAACCAACAAGTTTCAATACTTCGAGTAACGCACACGGCAGATGTCCGCCTCAAACAAAGCGTGCCGCCCCAAACGGGGCGGCACGCTATTTTTCAATCAGACAACTCGCTGAAGTACGGTGACGAAGGCGCAAGGCCGGGAGGGGTTATCAAAGCCGACATCCCGCAGCCGCGAAGCGGCGAGGACGTCGGCGTGATAACCCCGCAGGCCTTGCGCCGACGGGAAGGAACCTACTTCACGACCAAGATGTCGCAGTCCGTATTGCGCAGCAGGAACGTCGAAATCGAACCCAGCAGCGCATACTTGATCGAGGACAGGCCGCGGGCGCCGCAGAGCACCAGGTCGGGCTTGACCACGTCGAGCATCTCGTCTTTGAGCGTCTCACGAATACGGCCGGCGCGAATCATGACTTCGACCTCGGGAATATCGGGATTGGCCTTGGCCTCTTCGAGCTGCTTTTCGATGGAGTTCTTAAAGGCCTCCTCCAGACCGTTGACCAAATCGACCGGATAGGAGCCGGCGCTCTCGAACGCCGTGGAATCGATAACGTGGCCGATAATCAGCTTGGCGCCGTTGTTCGCGGCGACCTTGATGGCGCGTGCGAGCACAAAATCCTGCCGCTCAGTACCGTCGAGTGAAACAAATACCTTGGTGTAACCCTCGTTCATGGTTTCCTCCTTGGTCTATCGCACGGGCGCGGGGCTCGTGCGTCGGGCGGGCGCGGGTGCGTTGACCGCCGGACACTTTATCTTGTTGCAGTTATACCCAAGGATTTCGGTTTAACTGCTCGCAATTCTGTGAACGGGCGAGTTTTTTGGTAAGGGTAGGCGCGGTCGCACCGCCAACGGTTGATAATGGGACATCGCCCGCATCGTCCGCAGAACATCTACCGGCGGGTGTCTAACGAGGGGGTCCCTTTGGATATTATCGAGCTTCTAAAATCTGCCTTCATGGGCCTGGTCGAGGGCATCACCGAATGGCTGCCCGTTTCGTCGACGGGCCACATGATCTTGGTGGACGAGTTCGTCAAGATGAACGTGAGCGAGACGTTCTGGAATATGTTCCTGGTCGTGATTCAGCTCGGCGCCATTCTGGCCGTCTGCGTGCTGTTTTTCCACGAGCTCAACCCGTTCTCGCTCAGCAAGGGCAAGGAGGGCCGTCGCGACACCTGGGTGCTGTGGGGCAAGATTGTGCTCGGTTGCATTCCTGCGGCGGCGATCGGCCTGCCGCTCAACGACTGGATGGAGGAGCATTTCTACAACGCTCCCGTCGTGGCGCTGGCGCTCATTGTGTACGGCGTGCTGTTTATCGTGATCGAGAACTGGCGCGCGAGCAAGCGCGAGGAAATGGCCGTTGCCGGTTCGTTTGGTTCGCGTGCTGTGGTGTCGGGTGGACGTCCCGCCGGTGCGCACTTTGCGGCGCCCCCCACGGCTACCGCTGAGGATGAGGACGATGACGAGAATCTGGACTTTGGTTCCATCGCCACGCTCGAGGACCTCAGCTGGAAGACTGCGCTGGGTATCGGCTGCTTCCAGGTGCTTTCGCTGGTGCCTGGTACGTCTCGCTCCGGTTCTACCATCATCGGCGGCCTGCTTTTGGGCTGCACGCGCTCGGTGGCGTCTAAGTTTACGTTCTTCCTGGCTATTCCCGTTATGTTTGGCGCGAGTGCGCTCAAGCTGGTCAAGTACTTCATCAAGGGCGGCACGTTCGGCACCAACGAGATCGCCATCTTGGGCGTGGGCTGCGTTGTGGCCTTTGTGGTTTCGCTCATCGCCATCAAGTGGCTCATGGGCTTCGTCCGCCGTCACGACTTCAAGTGCTTCGGAGTCTACCGCATCATCCTGGGCATCGTAGTGCTCGCATACTTCTTCGTTCTGGAGCCGATGCTCGGCCTCTAACTTAGTCGACGCTGCGCGGCGGCCAGGGCGACAACTTGTCATTCAAAGGGGGTGGCATGACCAAAAGGTCTATGCTGCCCCCTTTTTCATGCCAATTTGTTCGCCCTGGCCGCCGCTCGCTACCGTTGCCATGACATCGGTGGCTCCGTGATTGGTACATTGGGGTCAGGTTTCTTTGCACCAACGTGGTGCAGACTAACCTGACACCTTTGCGCCAAATCCGCTGGGGCGGACCTGACGGCGGCGCACGGAGTCGTGGTGTGATTTGCGTCGGTGTCCGCGCGGCTCGGTATACTGGTACGGCTCAAACTATGGCGCTGCCCGCAGGCGCGCCGTCTGTCAGATGAGGAGTCGCCCATGACCCAGCCCTTGCCCTGGGAAAAGAACGCCGCGGTACCCGTGCCGCCCGCGCCGGAACCCGTGCCGCTCGATGCATACACCGCCCCCGCTGCGCCGGAGCCCGAGCTCGTTCCGCTCGACATCTATGACGCTCCCGCGCCGGCGCCCAAGCCTATCAAGCCGCTCGTCGACATCGACAGCCTTAATCCCGCCCAGCGCGAGGCGGTCCTGTCCACCGAGGGCCCGTTGCTGGTGCTCGCCGGCGCCGGCTCGGGCAAGACCCGCGTCTTGACCTTCCGCATCGCACATATGCTCGGCGACCTGGGCGTTAAGCCTTGGCAGGTTCTTGCCATTACGTTTACCAACAAGGCTGCGGCCGAGATGCGCGAGCGTCTGGCGGCACTCATCCCCAGCGGCACTCGTGGCATGTGGGTGTGCACCTTCCATGCCATGTGCGTGCGCATGCTGCGCGAGGACGCCGACCTGCTGGGCTATACCGGTCAATTCACCATCTACGATGACGACGACTCAAAGCGCATGGTGCGCGACATTATGCAGGCGCTCGGCATCGAGCAAAAGCAGTTCCCCATCAACATGATCCGCAGCAAGATCAGCTCTGCTAAAAACGCCATGATCGGGCCCGAGGACATGCTCAAGAGCGCCGATAGCCCCAACGACAAAAAGGCCGCGCAAGTCTACCTGGAGCTGGAGCGCCGCCTGCGCGCCGCCAACGCGATGGACTTCGACGACCTGCTCGTGCGCACGCTCGAGCTACTGCGCACCCGCCCCGAGGTGCTCGACAAGTACCAGGAGCGCTTCCGCTACATTAGCGTCGACGAGTATCAGGACACCAACCACGTCCAGTACGAGATCGCCAACCTGCTGGCCGCCAAGTACCAAAACCTCATGGTCGTGGGCGACGACGACCAGTCCATTTACAGCTGGCGTGGCGCCGACATCACCAACATCCTGGACTTTGAGCAGGACTTTAAAAACTGCAAGACCGTCAAGCTGGAGCAGAACTATCGCTCTACGGGTCATATCCTGAGCGCCGCCAACGCCGTGGTGCGTCACAACTCGCAGCGCAAGGACAAGCGCCTGTTTACGGCCGAGGGCGATGGCGAGAAGATTCAGGCTTTCCAGGCAAGCGACGAGCGCGACGAAGGTCGCTGGATTGCCGGCGAGATCGAAAAGCTGCATGCCAAGGGTACAAGCTACGACGATATCGCCGTGTTCTACCGCACCAACGCCCAGTCGCGTATCCTCGAAGATATGTTCCTGCGCGCGGGCGTGCCCTACAAGATCGTCGGCGGCACGCGATTCTTCGACCGCGCCGAGATTCGCGACGTCATGGCCTACCTCAAGATGATCGTGAACCCGGCCGACGAGATGAGCGTCAAGCGCGTCATCAACACGCCGCGCCGCGGCATCGGCTCCACCTCGATTCAAAAGATCGAGCAGCTGGCGCGCGACAACCGCTGCTCGTTCTTCCAAGCCTGCGAGATCGCGTGCGCCGAGACGGGCATGTTTAGCGCCAAGGTCCGCAATGGCCTGTCGAGCTTTGTGTCGCTGGTGCGCGAGGGCCGCCGCATGGACGGCGAGCTCAAGGACGTTGTCGAGATGATTGTCGACAAGACGGGCCTGCTGCAGGCCTTTCGCGCCGAGGGCACCATGGAGGCCGAGAGCCGCGCCGAGAACATCCAGGAATTCCTGGGCGTGGCCGCCGAATTTGAGGAGACGCACGAGGATATCGAGGGTACGCTCGAGAGCTTAGAGGAGCTGCGTGCGGCCGGTGTTGCCGACGTGCCTGCCGGCGCCGAGCCCGAGCCCGTCGTGGTGAGCGCACCTGCGCCCGAGCCGGGACCGTCTGCCCCGGTATCCTCGTTTGAGGCGCTCGTTGGCGCGCGTGATGCCGCAGGTTCCAATCCGCTCGATAGCCTAGCCGCCCCGGCGCTCTCGCCGCAGGATGCCCTGGCTGCCGCCATTGCGGGCAACGCGTATGCCGCGCCGACGGAGATGCCGGCGGGTGCCGTGCATGCCGACGAGATCGAGCGCACCTACGGTCCGCTCACCTGTAAGGCGCTTCCTGCTCTCATGGAGTGGCTGGCCCTGCGCTCCGACTTGGATTCCCTGGCCGGCGAGACGCATGCCATTACCATGATGACCATCCACTCCGCCAAGGGCCTGGAGTTCCCGGCGGTGTTCGTGGCCGGCATGGAGGAGGGCATCTTCCCGCACGTGCACGACTTTGGCGGCAGCGATGATCCGGGCAAGCTCGAGGAGGAGCGTCGCCTGGCCTACGTTGCCATCACGCGTGCCCGTAAGCGCCTGTTCCTGACCTATGCGGCCACGCGTCGCACCTACGGCTCGACCTCTGCCAACCCGCGCTCTCGTTTCCTCAACGAGATTCCGTTTGAGGATATCGAGTTTAGCGGTATCGGTTCTGCCGGTTTTGAGGGCACGGGCTGGGAGAAGCGCGGCGACCGTCACGGCACCTTTGGCTCGGGCATGGGCTCGGATATGTATGGCGGCAAGGTGTTCGGTTCGCATACGCGCTCGACCGGCGGTTCCGGTTCGCGCGGCGGATCGAGCTTCGACGATTTCTTTGGTGGCAGCACCTATGGCACCGAGCGCCATCGCGGGGTTTCGCCCGACGCCGGCCGTGTTGCCTCGACCTTTGGTTCGGGCGCGCCGCGAGCTAAAAAGCCGTCGTCCAAGGTGTCGCCGACGGTGGAGCGCAAGGTCGATCGCGCCAGCGCGTCACAGGACTTTGCCGCGGGCGATACCGTGAGCCACAAGACCTTTGGCACCGGTACCGTGATCTCGGTCGCCGGAGACATGATCGAGGTCCAGTTCGAAAAAACCGGCCAGACCAAAAAGCTGATGAAAGGTTTTGCACCGATCGTCAAGCTGTCGTGATCCCGGCGGACCTGGGCGGGCGTATGGGGCAACATCACCTGCTCGGACAGTCCTGCGCAAGACGGAGGCCACATTAAGTGGCCTCCTTTGCGTGCGGAACTCGCGATCGATGTTGCCCCATACACCCGCCCAGGTCCTTGGGTAACGTTGCTGGACGAACATCGCTCTGCTCGTTCGCTTTTTGGTCTGGAGAGCCGGGTGGGCTGATATATAGATACGAGTAGGGGCTCCCCCGTTGATGGGCGGGGGAGCCCCTACTTGCGTTTGGGTTGTTGTTGCTAGCCAGAGGCTCGCCGGGATGGGCGCGGGGTTTGGTCGATCGCGAGTTCCGCACGAGCCGGAGAGCACTTAATGTGCTCTCCGTGCGAGCAGGACTGCCCGAGCAGGCGATCAAACCCCGCGCCCATCCCGGCGAGCACTCGGGTACCAGTGACCTACAGGTGGCTAATAATCAGTTCCATCTTGCCTTCGAGGTCGATGGAGCTGACGGTGCTCGGGGCCAGCAGGTGGCTTCCCTTGTGGACGGGGTCGCCGCAGACGGTGCCTTCGCCGTTGATGACCGACAGGCACATGAAGGGCCAGCGCTGGTCGAGGGTCTTGCTGCCGTCGACACGCACACGATCGACGGTGTAGCAGGGATTGGACTCGAGCTCGGTCACGCCGTCGACCTCGGGCGCGGTCACGGTGCCGTCGGTCGGCGCCTGAACATCAAAATCGATGCAGTCGAGGCTCTGCTCAATATGCAGCGGGCGCAGCTTGCCGTCGGTGCCGGGGCGGTCGTAGTCGTACAGGCGATAGGTCACATCGCTCGACTGCTGCGTCTCCAAAATGAGCGTACCGGTCTTGATGGCGTGCACGGTACCGGAGTCAATCTGGAAAAAGTCGCCCTTGTGAATCGGCAGCACGTTGAGCATCTCGTCCCAGCGGCCGTCCTCGATCATCTGTGCTGCCTCGGCGCGGTCCTTGGCGCGCTGTCCGACGATGATCGTGGCGCCGGGCTCGCAGTCCAGCACATACCAGCACTCGGTCTTGCCCAGGCTGCCGTTCTCGTGCTCGGCAGCGTACTCGTCGTTGGGGTGAATCTGGATCGAAAGGTCGTCCTTGGCGTCCAGAATCTTAATGAGCAGCGGGAACTCCTTGCCTTCGCAGTTGCCAAAGAGCTCACGGTGCTCGGCCCACAGCCACGACAGCGTGTGGCCGGCATACGGGCCCTCCGCAATCTGGCAGTCGCCGTTGGGATGGGCCGAGATAGCCCAGCACTCACCGATGGGACCCTCGGGAATGTCGTAACCAAATACGGTTTCGAGCTGGCGGCCGCCCCAGATCTTCTCGTGGAAGATCGGCGTCAGTTTAATCAAATCGGACATGTTCATACCCCCATGGTGTTGTGCGGTTGCCCACTCTAAACGAGCCATAACGAGCGCCCGCATGACTACAAAACTATGCCAACGTTACGTTGTGCAGCTCAAAGCGGTCACCAACGTTGCGCGAGATCGAATGCTCAAAGGCGGTGCCGCTATCCAAAAAGCCAATCTGGTTGAGCTCGAGCAGGGGAGAGCCGGGTTTGGTGTCCAGGCGCTCAGCCTCTTCCTCGGTTGCCGCTACGGCGCGAATGGTGCGGTGGAAGCTCGAAATCTTCAGCCCGCATTGCTCGCGGATGAAGCTGTAGACCGATCCATACAGGTCTTTCTTTTTAAGGCCCGGAATCAGCTCGAGGGGCATGTAGGTGTACTCGATAACGATGGGCTTCTCGTCGACCTGGCGCACGCGCACGATGTGATAGGCAAAGTCATCCTCGGCAATTCCCAGCTGAGTCGCAACCTCTGCCGGTGGATTGACAATCGAGAAATCGTAGACCACCGAGGTTACCTTCTCCCCGCGGTGCTCATACGAAAAGCCCTGGGCGCGGTCGTTCTTGCCCTGGAAAAACGCCTTGTCGGGAAGCCCCGCCGTGTCTTTAACGTAGGTGCCCGATCCGCGCCGGCTGGTAACAAGACCCTCTTCGGTGATCTGCTCGATAGCTCGTTTGACGGTGATTTTAGAAACGCTATAGAGCTCACAGAACTCAACGACGGTGGGTAGCTTGTCGCCCGGTTTAAGAGCGCCATCCTCGATGCTTCGACGGATATCTGCAGCTATCGCCTCGTATTTGGGAATCATGGAACCTCCTTTCCGACATATAAGAATACGCAAGTAAGTATAACCCCCAACGAGGCACCCATATTACTTTTATATAAGAAGTCCGAGAAAGAAAAAACAAAAAGACGCTTTACTTTAGAAATTAGAGCGCTATAGTTGTACGCAACGAACGGAACCCTGCCGCCGGCAGGGCCGACCGTTTGGGGACGGTTTTGTTTTGGCGGGCTGGATATCTGGATAACCGGTGCGCGCCCGCGCCGGATAACTTGCCAAAGCAAACCCGTCTCCAACCGAAAGCTCTAGACACGAAAGCGAGGACTTTGATGGCTCAGTATCAGCTGCCCCGTGACTTCTTCTTTGGCGCCGCTATGTCCGGCCCGCAGACTGAGGGTCAGTGGAACCAGGGCGGCAAGCTCGAGAACCTGTGGGATACCTGGTCCATCCAGGATCTGGATTCGTTCTATAACCGCGTTGGCTCTTATGCTGGCAATGACTTTATGGCTAAATACCAGGAGGACCTTCGCATTTTGAAGGACTTGGGCCTGGATACCTACCGCACCTCCATCCAGTGGAGTCGCCTGCTCGATGCTAACGGCAACCTCAATGAGGAGGGCGCCGCGTGGTATCACGAGCTGTTCCGTGCCTCTCGCGAGGCCGGCCTGGAGCCGTTCGTCAACCTGTACCACTTTGACATGCCTACCTACCTCTTTGACCGTGGTGGTTGGGAGAGCCGTGAGGTCGTCGAGGCGTACGCTCATTACGCCGACGTTGCCTTCCGCGAGTTTGGCCAGGAGATCAAGTACTGGTTCACCTTTAACGAGCCCATCGTCGAGCCCGAGCAGCGCTATCAGGAGGGCGTGTGGTACCCGCAGCTCCATGACTATAACCGCGCCCGCACCGTGCAGTATCACATCTCGCTGGCGCACGCGCTGGCTGTGGCCAACTACCGCCGCGCCTATGACGAGGGCGCCGTTCGCGCCGACGCCAAGATCGGCATGATCAACTGCTTTACCCCGGTCTATACCAAGGACAACCCCAGCGAGGCAGACCTCGAGGCCGTGCGTATGACCAGCGGTATCAACAATCGCTGGTGGCTCGACCTTATTACCAAGGGCGAGCTTCCCGCCGACGTGCTCGACAGCCTGGCCGAGGGCGGCGTTAAACTTCCGTTCCGTGCCGGCGACCAAGAGATCCTCAAGCAGGGCGTTGTCGACTGGCTCGGTTGTAACTACTACCATCCCACGCGCGTTCAGGCTCCGGCGAGCAAGATCGACCAGTACGGTCTGCCGCACTTTGCCGACGAGTACGTATGGCCCGACGCCGTTATGAACGAGAGCCGCGGCTGGGAAATCTACCCGCAGGGCCTCTACGACTTTGGCATGGACTGCGCTAAGAACTACCCCGATCTTGAGTGGTTTGTATCCGAGAACGGTATCGGCATCATGGACGAATACAAGAACCGTGACGCCGAAGGGACCATTCAGGACGACTACCGCGTCGACTTTGTGCGCCAGCACCTGGAGTGGGTTGCCAAGGCAATCGCCGAGGGCGCCAAATGCCGCGGATACCATTATTGGGCCGTCATCGATAACTGGTCTTGGGCTAATGCCTTTAAGAACCGTTACGGCTTTGTCGAGGTCGACCTCATGGACGGCTACAAGCGCCGCCTTAAGAAGTCTGCAGCTTGGCTCAAGCAGGTCGCAACGACCCACGTGGTTGACTAGCGACCGGGCGAGCGCCCAGACCGCGCGCCGCCGCGCGCAAAACATGGCACATCTGGTGGCAAAGGGCGACAGACCACCGTGCGCATAGGAAAAGGCCGGATTTGATAGTTAGGAGCAATCATGGCCAGTGAAAACGGAAAGAGCTTCCTCGACAAATTTGCCGAGGTCTCTGCGAAGGTGGGAAACCAGGTTCACCTGCGTTCCCTGCGCGATGCCTTCGCAACCATCACGCCGCTCTATATCCTTGCGGGTATCGCGGTTCTTATTAACAACGTCGTGTTCCCTCTGTTCCCGCTCGATGCGGCGGGTCTTGCCAATCTTCAGACCTGGGGTTCGGCAATTACGCTGGGCACCCTCAACGTCTCTGCCATTGTCTTGGCCGGATTGATCGGCTACAGCCTCGCTAAGAACGAGCGCTTCGATAACCCGCTTGCCTGCGTGGTCGTCGCCATCTCCGCTTTCGTTATCATGATGCCGCAGCAGATCACCGCCACGCTTGCCGCCACGAGTCCGCTGCTCACCGACAAGATCACCTCTGCCGAGGTCACGGGCGCCCTTTCGACTGCCAACACCGGTACCAACGGTCTGTTCGCGGCTATTATCATCGCCCTGCTCTCCGTCACGCTCTTCATCAAGATTTCCGGCGTCGAGAAGCTTAAAGTAAAGCTGGGCGAGGGTGTGCCCCCCGCGGTCTCCAACTCCTTTAACGTCATGATCCCGATGCTGCTCAACCTCTCGATCTTCGCAGTTGCCGCAGCGCTGCTCGCCGTGTTTGCCGGCACCGATCTGTGCACCATCATCTCCACGTGTATTTCCAACCCGCTCAAGAGCATCATGAACGCCGGTCCGTGGGCTGTTATCCTCATCTACACTCTTGCGAACCTGCTGTTCTGCGTCGGCATTCACCAGTCCACCATCTCTGGCGCTACCGTCGAGCCGATCCTGACCATGCTCATCGTCGACAACATGGCTACCTTTGCCGCCGGCGGCACCATCCAGCCCGATCACTACATGAACATGCAGATCGTCAACAGCTTCGCCCTTATCGGCGGCTCGGGCTGCACCCTCATGCTCCTGCTCGATACCTTCCTGTTCTCTAAGAACAAGGCTTCCAAGACCGTTGCCAAGATGGCTATCGTTCCTGGCCTGTTTAACATCAACGAGCCGGTCATCTACGGTTACCCCGTCGTGTACAACCTGCCGCTCATGATTCCGTTCGTGCTTCTTCCCGACCTGTTCATCGGCATCACCTATGGCCTGACCTGCGCGGGCATCATCAGCCCCTGCATCGCCCAGGTGCCTTGGACCATGCCTCCCGTCATTAACGCCCTGCTTGCCACGGGCTTTGACTGGCGCGCCGGCGTATGGCAGGCCCTCGAGCTTGTCATCGGCATGGTTGTCTACCTGCCCTTTATGAGGATCTCCGAGAAGGCCATCGCCAAGCAGGAGGCCCTTGCCGAGCAGAACGCCTAAACGGTTCGTTTTCCCTTTCATTGTTGCGGGCGCCGGTACGCGGTGCCGGTGCTCGCGGCTCTCCCTGCGTAAAGACGCAGGGGGTGGGTACAGTAGCCGCAAGGAATAAAACCAGTTGTCGTCTGCGCGCCGCGCAGTTATAAGGAGGAAACCATGAAGAAGATCATGCTTTGCTGCAATGCCGGCATGTCCACGAGCCTGCTGGTCCAGAAGATGCAGTCCGAGGTCGCAAGCCGTGGTCTGGACATCGAGGTCGAGGCCCGTCCTATGAACGAGGCTCACGATCACCTGGACGAGTGCGATATCTTGCTGCTCGGCCCGCAGATTGGCTACACCAAGGGCGATTTTGAGAAGGAGGCCGCTGGCCGCTTCCCGGTTGAGGTCATCAACATGGTCGACTACGGCCGCATGAACGCTGCTGGCATCATCGACCACTGCGTCAGCGTGATGGGCTAGGTGCAGCGCATGGAGGATATGAACGAGCTGCAGATGACCTGCTTTGAGATCATCAGTTTCGTCGGAACCGCCAAGAGCATGTACATCAATGCCGTGCAAAAGGCCAAGGAGGGCGATTTTGACGCCGCCGAGGAGCTTATCAAGCAGGGTGACCAGGCTTACAACGGTGGTCACGATGTTCACATGGGGCTCCTTAAAAAGGAGGCCAATGGCGAGCGTAACGGCGAGGCCCCGCTGATTCTGCTGCATGCCGAGGACCAGATGGCAGGCACCGAGACCATGCGCGTCATGGCCACGGAGCTCATCGAGGTCCACAAGCTGCTGCAGGCGCGCACGGCCTAGTCGGCGTTATCGCCGCGACGGACCGTTCGGCCCACCAGACAATTCAGTCCCTTTCACGGGCGCCGGGAGCCTCCGCCTTCCGGCGCCTTTATATTTGGCGAAGGCCTTGCGCGAGCTGATGAGCGGGCGTTCGCATTTTCCCAGATAAAACCTGCCAAAACAAACCTGTCCCTTTTTGGCAGGTTTTTGTCTTAGG
This sequence comes from Collinsella aerofaciens, assembly GCA_036301285.1. Taxonomy (GTDB): domain Bacteria; phylum Actinomycetota; class Coriobacteriia; order Coriobacteriales; family Coriobacteriaceae; genus Collinsella; species Collinsella aerofaciens_BS. The sequence continues at coordinate 39,589 of JAXJET010000020.1, read as the reverse complement.
AGCGGTACCATACAGGCAATGTTTAAACGAGAAAGGTGGGCTCCCATGGAACCTAAGCAGTACTACATCGGCATCGACGTCGGCGGCACTTCGGTTAAGGAGGGCCTGTTCGATGAGGACGGCAACCTGCTTGCCAAGGCCAGCGTACCCACGCCTCCCATCGTTGACGCTGCGGGCTTTGCCGCGGTGACCGAGGCGATCGACCAGGTGGTCGCCAAGGCGCAGATTCCGCGTGCCTTTGTGGCTGGCATTGGCCTGGCCGTTCCGTGCCCCATCCCGGCCTCGGGCGATGCCAAGGTCAAGGCCAACATTGCCATTAACCTGCCCGAGCTTAGGATCGCCATTCAGGAGCACTGCCCCGACGCGGTCGTTAAGTACGAGAACGATGCCAACGCTGCTGCCATGGGCGAGGCCTGGCTCGGCTCTGCCAAGGGCGTGCAGAACGTGGTGATGGTCACCATCGGTACCGGCGTGGGCGGCGGCGTTATCGTCAACGGCGACGTGGTGTCGGGCGTTGTGGGCGCCGGCGGCGAGATTGGCCACATGTGCCTGAATCCCGACGAGGAGCGCACCTGCGGCTGTGGCGGCCATGGCCACCTGGAGCAGTATTCCAGCGCCACTGGCGTGGTGAGCAACTACCTTGCCGAATGCAAGAAGGCGGGCGTCGAGCCCATCGAGCTCACCGGCCCCTCCGATTCCAAGGACGTGTTCCAAGCTTGCCGCGAGGGCGACAAGCTTGCGCTGGCCGCGGCTGATACCATGGCCGATTATCTCGGTCGCGCTCTGGCGCTTATCGCCAACGTGGTCGACCCCGAGATGTTCCTGATCGGCGGCGGCGCCTCCGCCTCGGCCGACGTCTACCTCGACAAGGTCCGCGAGCACTTTAAGCACTACGCGCTTTCCGCCTCGCGCGAGACGCCCATTGAGGTCGCCTCGCTCGGCAACGACGCCGGCATCATCGGTGCCGCTTACGTAGCCCTGCGCGCCGCCGGCAAATAGCTGGTGCAAGGGGGCCAGGTTACTTTGCACCAACATGGTGCAAAAGGGACAGCCTTGGCCTCCATGCCTGCCCCAAAATATGCCGTAGCCCTTCCGTCTGCGAAGGCTCGGCATCGGCGTGCTACCATAGCTACGTCCAAGTACACATATCAAGTGGAGGATATCCATGGCAAACGTTCTTGTCTTTGGTCACCAGAACCCCGATAACGACGCCATCATGAGCGCCGTCGTCCTGTCCCAGCTGCTCAACCAGGTTGAGTATGCCGGCAACACCTACGAGGCCTGCGCCCTTGGTCAGCTTCCGGCCGAGTCCGCCAAGCTGCTCGCCGACGCCGGCATCGCCGAGCCCCGCGTGATCGAGTCCGTCGAGGCCGGTCAGCTCGTCGTCCTCACCGACCACAACGAGTCTGCCCAGTCCGTCGCCGGCCTTAAGGACGCCACGGTCTTTGGCGTTGTCGATCATCACCGCATCGGCGACTTCGAGACCGCCGGCCCGCTGCATTACATCTGCCTGCCCTGGGGCTCCAGCTGCACCATCGTCACCAAGCTCGCCGGCGTGCTCGGCGTTGAGCTTTCCGACGTCCAGGCCAAGCTGCTGCTCTCGGCCATGATGACCGACACGCTCATGCTCAAGAGCCCCACCACCACCGATGTCGACCGCGCTGTCGCCGCCAAGCTCGGCGAGCAGGTGGGTGTCGACCCGGTCAAGTTTGGCATGGAGGTCTTCCTCACCCGTCCGTCCGGCTCCTTCACCGCAGCCGAGATGGTCGGCAACGACATCAAGATGTTCGAGCCCGCCGGCAAGAAGCTGCTCATCGGCCAGTACGAGACCGTCGACAAGAGTCGTGCGCTCGGCATGATCGACGAGATTCGCGAGGCCATGCGCGCCTACGCCGCCGAGAAGGGTGCCGATGGCATTGTCCTGTGCATCACCGACATCATGGAGGAGGGCTCGCAGGTCCTGCTCGAGGGCGAGACCGAGGCCGCTCAGAAGGGCCTGGGCATTGCCGACGAGCACGACGGCGTCTGGATGCCGGGTGTCCTCTCCCGTAAGAAGCAGGTCGCTGCCCCCATCATGGCCGCCTGCTAGGTTTAGTTGACCAAACGCCACGACCGGATCGCGGACGTCCCGCGCTCCGGTCGTTTTTTGTGCACGGCGCCGCGTCGTCTCTTGGACAGGCGTGCCCGTGCCGTTGAGCAAATAATGTTCAACCTGTGGTTCCGCTTTTCGGCCACGCCTGCGTGCTTGTCGTGCAGGGTAGGCTAGATGCAAGCGTAATACGTTAGAGCGCGGCGCCGCCACTTGGGCGGGCCGTGCTTTTTTAAGACGGGAGCTTTCCCGTGAAAGGAGCCGCCCATGGCAGCAACTGAGCAGCTGTTCAACGTTCGTGAGCGCAAGCGCTTTGAACGTCACGACATTTGGGAGCGCATCGCCGAGAACGGCACGATTTCCGCCGCCGTCATGGTCTTCGCCGCTATCGCCGCCGTTATCTGCGCCAACACCGATGCCTACGAGGCCATCCATCACTTTTTGGAGACCCCGCTGTATGTGGGCCTGGGCAACCTTACGGCTGGTCTCACCGTTGAGCTTTTCGTCAACGACTTCCTCATGGCGATTTTCTTTTTGTTGGTGGGCATTGAGCTTAAGTACGAGATGACGGTCGGCGAGCTCAAGAATCCGCGTCAGGCCATGCTTCCCATGTTGGCGGCGGTGGGCGGCGTCGTCGTTCCCGCCTGCATCTACCTGATCTTTAACCATGCCGGCGCCCGCAACGGTTGGGCCATCCCCATGGCAACCGATATTGCCTTTGCGCTGGGCGTGCTGTCGCTTTTGGGCAACCGCGTTCCCAACGGCGTGCGCGTGTTCTTCTCGACGCTCGCTATCGCCGACGACCTGATCTCCATCGCCGCCATCGCCATCTTCTACGGTCAGAGCCCCAATCCGTTTTGGTTGGGCGCCGCCGCGCTTGTGACCTGCGCGCTCGTGTGGCTCAACAAGACGCAGCATTACCGCCTTGCCCCGTATTCGGTACTGGGGCTGCTGTTGTGGTTCTGCATGTTCAAGAGCGGCGTACATGCCACGCTTGCTGGCGTCATCCTGGCCTTCACCATTCCGGCCAAGTGCGGCGTCAAGCTCGATAGTCTCACCGATTGGCTGGGCGAGTGCCTGCCGCTGCTCGATGACCGCTACGACGACGAGGCACACATCCTGGGCCAGCATGACTTTACCGTCTCGACTACCAAGGTCGAGCGCGTCATGCACCGCGTGACCCCGCCGCTTATCCGCATGGAGCGTCTGATCTTCACGCCGGTCAACTTTGTGATCCTGCCGATCTTTGCGTTCGTAAACGCTCAGGTTCGTTTAGTGGGCGTGGACATGAGCACGCTGCTCACCGATCCGGTGACGCTCGGCGTGTACTTTGGCATGCTGCTGGGCAAGCCGATCGGCATCTTTGGTATGACGTTTGCCCTGGTTAAGCTTAAGGCCTGCGAGCTGCCGCACAATGTCAACTGGCACATGATTGCCGGCGTGGGCATTCTGGGCGGTATCGGCTTTACCATGTCGATTCTCATCAGCGGCCTTGCCTTCCCGACGGCCCAGTTTGAGGTTCTTGCAGCCAAGGCCGCTATTCTCGCCGGTTCGGTCACCGCAGCCGTGCTCGGCATGATCTACATGAGCGTGGTCTGCAAGCATCCCTCGCCCAAAGACGAGTAAGAGCGCGAAAACCGGCTCCAGAACCGATTCGGGCGCGTCCAAAATGCGGATTCTGGCGGTGCTTGCCGCCTGCCAGACACGCCAGTGGTCAAAAAACGCCGTTTGTGAGTACTGTCACAAACGGCGTATCATTTTAGGTGCGGAAAATAATGAACAAAGTTATAAGAACTGTACGTTAATGAGTGACCATCGACTTCCAATTTGGCGCTAGCTGACGGTGATTAGGAAGTTTCAAGTCGAGTTTTGCCGATTTCGACCAAAAATCGCTGCTACTAAAAAGGTAACAGTACTCATATTTGCCCTTTTTTGGCCACAAGCCCTAAAACAAGCCTCGCCAAGGTCGGGAAGCGGGCCAAATCGCCGGCCTCGAGGCTTATTCCACCGTTCCGTAGACGGCGCCCCAGCCGTGGGCGGCCAAGGCGGAGTTGAGCTGGTCGCAGAGTGACTGGCGGTCGTAATAGCCGGGCGGTAGCAGGTTGACGATTTCCATGAGATCGGGCGCCAGGTCCAAGATTTCGGCCTGTACGATCAGGTCCAGGCGGTCGATGGCATGGCGGTCGTAAAACAGCCCGTCGACCAGGCGCTGCAGGTCGCCGAATTCCTCGGCCCTAAACGATCCGTACTCCATAGTGCCTCCTTGGGCGCCCCACGCCGCCATGCGCGGCGATTCGTAATTCATTGCGATGAACTTAATCTATCACGGCTTCATACCGTTGTGGCGGTGGCGGTCTATACTTAGACGAACTGCAACGTACCGCTTCGCGAAAGGTCTCACCCATGCAGACGATCTACCAGAAGATGGAAACCACCGAACTCGATGCCGCCATCGAGGCGCTCAAAGCCGAGGTCGCCGAGGTCAAGGCCAAGGGCCTGGCGCTCGACATGGCCCGCGGCAAGCCGTCGCCCTCCCAGGTGGACATCTCTCGACCTATGCTCGATATCCTCAATGCCGATGCCGATCTGCACGACGGCAACGTCGACTGCTCCAACTACGGCTGCTTTGAGGGCATTCCCTCGGCACGCAAGCTAGCGGGGGAGTTCCTGGGGTGCCCTGCCGAGCAGACGCTCGTGCTGGGCTCGTCGAGTTTGCTGATTGAGCATGACATCGCCGGTATGTTCTGGCGTTGCGGCTCGTGCGGCAGCGAGCCCTGGGACGCCTACGAGGCCGCGCACGACGGCAAGAAGGTCAAGTTCCTGTGCCCCGTTCCCGGCTACGATCGCCACTTTGGCATCACCGCCGACTTGGGCATCGAGAACGTCCCCGTCGCGATGACCGACAACGGCCCCGACATGGACGAGGTTGAGCGCCTGGTTGCCGCCGACGATTCCATCAAGGGCATCTGGTGCGTGCCCAAGTATTCCAACCCCACGGGCATCACCTTTAGCGAGGACACTGTGCGCCGCCTGGTCGAGATGCCCACGGCCGCGCCCGATTTCCGCATCTTTTGGGACAACGCTTACTGCGTGCACGACCTGTACGACGAGACCGACGAGCTCGCAAATATCTTTGACCTCGCTCGCGCGGCGGGCACCGAGGATCGCGTGGTGGCCTTTGCCTCGACGTCCAAGATCACCTTCCCGGGCGCCGGCATCGGCTTTATTGGTGCGAGCCCCGCGGTTATCGCCGAGTTCTCCAAGCGCCTGAAGGCCGGCCTCATCAGCGCCGACAAGCTCAACCAGCTGCGTCACGTGCGTTTCCTTCCCACCATCGAGGCGGTCAAGGAGCACATGAAAAAGCATGCCGAGTTCCTGCGCCCGCGCTTTGAGGCCGTTGAGCGTAAACTCACCGAGGGCTTGGGCAACACGGGTTGCGCCACTTGGACTCATCCCCATGGCGGCTACTTTGTGAGTTTCGATGGCCCCGAGGGCTCGGCCCAGAAGGTCGCCGCGCTTTGTGCCGACCTGGGCGTCAAGCTCACGCCGGCTGGTGCCACCTGGCCTTATGGCAAGGATCCGCGCGACACCAACATCCGCATCGCGCCGAGCTATCCCACGGTCGAGGACCTGGAGGCCGCGCTCGATGTGCTGGTGCTGGCTGTCAAGCTCGTCGCTGCCGAGCTTGCGCGTGCCGAGCGCGCCTAACGCGTAGGGCCCCGCAAGTCCGCGCCTAGTACTATCCGCACTTTCGATACGTAAAGGAGCGTATACATGGATTTGGGTATTTCCACCAACCCCACGCCAGAGCTCTACACCATTAAGGTGACCGGTGAGATCGATATCTCTAACGCCGATAGCCTGCGCAATGCCATCGACCTGGCGCTCGAGCAGCCCACTGAGGCCGTTGAGCTCGATTTTGCCCAGGTGAGCTACATCGATTCGACGGGCATTGGCGTGCTTGTGGGCGCCGCACACCACGCAGCTGATCATGGTAAGCGTTTTAGCTGCGTCAACGTGCAGCCCCCGGTGATGCGCGTGGTTCAGCTGTTGGGCGTCGACCAGGAGATTTCGATCACCGCTGCATAATCTTTGCCCCCAAAAGGGCGTGCCGTTTGTCATATGTTTGTGATGCGCTCGGACGTTTTGGCGTCCGGGCGCTATACTCGACCGAATGAATAGACGAGTTCCGGCCGAATGGCGCGGTGCGGGCTCGACTCACATCGAGCCTTGGAGGTATGTGTGTTTGGTATTGGAGAGGGTGAGCTCGCGATCATCGTGGTCTTCGGCTTTTTGCTGTTTGGCCCGGATAAGCTCCCGCAGATGGGCCGCACGATCGGCCGTGCCATCCGTCAGTTCCGCGAGACGCAGGAAAAGATGACGGCCGTTGTTCAGTCCGAGATTATCGATCCGGTGAGCGAGGCCGCGTCGGCCCCGGTCAAGCCCAAGAAGGCCGCTGCGACCGACGACGATTCCGATGCGGACGAGGATGCCGCCGAGACGGCAGCGCCCGCCAAGAAGGAGACCTTTGCCGAGCGTCGCGCCCGTCTTGCTGCCGAGAAGGCCGCAAGCGAGGGTGCTGCTGAGGGCGAAGGCGCTGTTGATGAGGCCGAGGGTACAGAGCCTGCTGCTGCCGTCGAGCCCGAGCCTGCTGCAGAGCCCGAGCCCGAGCCGGCAGAGCCCACGACGGCTGACCTCTACGCCCGTCGTCCCCGCAAACGCAAGGCCGTCGTCGACCAGCTCGCTCGCGAGCTCGAGGTCGAGGACGATGCCGAGGCTGCTGCCGCCGACGCCCCGAAGGGAGGCGATGAGTAATGCCGATCGGACCTGCGCGCATGCCGCTCTTCGATCACCTGGGAGAGCTTCGTCGCCGCCTGACTATCGTGGTCGTATCGGTGTTTGCCGCCGCTATCGTGCTGTATTTCGCCACGCCTGTGGTGCTCGATATCCTGGAAGACCCCATCCGCTCCTTTGTGCCGGACGGTAAGTTCTACATCACCACCACGCTCGGCGGCTTTGGCCTGCGCTTCTCGCTGGCCATCAAGATGGCCGTGGTCATGTGCACGCCCATGATCATCTGGCAGATCCTGGCATTTTTCCTGCCGGCACTGCGCCCCAACGAGCGCAAGTGGGTTGTGCCCACGGTGCTCGCCTCGACGGTTCTGTTCTTCCTGGGTGCCATCTTCTGCTACTTCATCATCATCCCGGCGGGCTTTGAGTGGCTCATCGGCGAGACCTCGGCCGTCGCTACGGCGCTGCCCGACCTGGAGAACTACGTCAACATGGAGCTGCTCTTTATGATCGGCTTTGGCGTGGCGTTTGAGCTGCCGCTCATCATCTTCTATCTGTCCGTCTTTCACATCGTGTCCTATGCGGCCTTCCGCAGCGCCTGGCGCTACGTGTACGTGGGCCTGCTCGTGGGCTCGGCTGTGATCACGCCCGACGGCTCGCCCGTTACGCTGGGCCTTATGTACGGTGCCCTGCTTTCGCTCTACGAGATCTCGCTCGCCATTGCCCGCGTGGTCATTACCGCGCGCGAGGGCAAGGAGGGCCTGTTCGTGAGCCGTCTGGACCTGTTCTCGGACGACGAGGACGACGAGGAGTAAAACGGTATGCACGAGGTTGGCATTGTCAACGGCATACTCGATACAGTGATTCGCGCGGCGCGTGGGGCGGGGGCCTCGCGCGCCGTTTTGGTAACGCTGCGTATCGGGGATATGACCGAGGTCGTGCGCGAGGCGCTCGACTTTGCGTGGGGGACGTTTCGCGACGAGGACCCGCTCACGCGCGGCTGCGAGCTTGCCGTGGAGGAGGTCCATCCACAAAGCGAGTGCCTGGACTGCGGCGAGGTCTTTGAGCACGACCGTTTCCATTGTCGCTGCCCCCAGTGTGGCGGCGCCAACGTGCGCCTGCTGCACGGCCGCGAGCTCGATATCGCAAGTATCGAAATCGAAACCCCCGACGATTAGCCCGCTAGCCATCTGGTGATGGGGTATAAAGGAGCCAAAGTAAGGAGCGCTAAGTATGGCCGAGAAAACGATTGATATCGCGTCGCCGATCCTGTCGCGCAACGAGCGCCTGGCAGATCAGCTGCGTCAGCGATTTAATGAGGCAGGCACCTACGTGATCAATGTGCTGTCGAGCCCCGGCTCGGGTAAGACCACCACGATTCTGGGCACCAACGAGCGCCTGCGCGACAAGGCCGGCCTACGCTGTGCCGTCATCGAGGGCGATATCGCCTCGGATGTCGACGCCATCACCATGAAGGAAGCCGGCATGCCCGCCATCCAGATCAACACGGGCGGCCTGTGCCACCTCGAGGGCAACATGATCATGGAGGCCGTCGACGCCTTCGACCAGGCCGTCGGTCTGGAGAACATCGACGTCATCTTTATCGAAAATGTGGGTAACCTGGTCTGCCCGGTCGACTTTGACCTGGGCGAGAACCTGTCCATCATGATCCTCTCGGTGCCCGAGGGCGACGACAAGCCCATCAAGTACCCGGGCATCTTCCAGCACGCCGGCGCGCAGCTGCTCAATAAGGTCGACGTGGCCCCGGCTTTCGATTTTGACATGGATAGGTATACTAAGACACTCGATGACCTCAATCCGCAGGCGCCGCGGTTTGCCGTGAGCGCGCGCAAGGGCGAGGGCATGGATGCCTGGTGCGATTGGCTCATCGGGCAGATTGAGCAAGCAAGGGCGTAAGTCGGCCGCCAAGAGGGCGGGCGCAGCCGCAGACACACGAGATAGGAGCCTCTTTTGAAGCTCATCATCGCTGAGAAAAACGACGCCGCGCGTCAGATCGCCGAGCGTCTGTCCACGGGCAAGCCCAAAAAGGACAAGGTGTACAACACCGCCATCTACCGTTTTGAGTGGAAGGGCGAGGAGTGCGTGACGATCGGCCTTGCCGGTCACATCCTGGCACCCGATTTTTGCGACAGTGTGCTGTTCGATAAAAAGTTGGGCTGGTATTCGGTCACGGAGGACGGCGAAATGCTGCCGGCCGATATGCCCGATGGCCTGGCCCGCCCGCCGTACGACACCAAGCGCAAGCCGTTCCTTGCCGATGGCATTTCCATCAAGGGCTGGAAGCTCGAGAGCCTGCCCTATCTCACCTGGGCGCCCGTCATTAAGCTTCCGGCCGAGAAAGAGCTCATCCGCTCGCTTAAGAACCTCGCCAAAAAGTCCGACAGCGTCATCATCGCCACGGACTTCGATCGCGAGGGCGAGCTGATCGGTTCGGACGCCCTCAACAAGGTGCGCGAGGTGGCGCCCGACTTGCCGGTCGCCCGCGCCCAGTATTCTTCGTTTACCAAGGCCGAGATCACGCAGGCCTTCGATAACCTTGTCTCGCTCGACCAGAACCTGGCCGACGCCGGCGAGAGCCGTCAGCACATCGACCTCATTTGGGGTGCGGTGCTCACGCGCTACCTGACGCTCGCCAAGTTTGGCGGCTTTGGCAACGTGCGTTCCGCCGGCCGCGTGCAGACGCCGACGCTTGCCCTGGTGGTCGAGCGCGAGCGCGAGCGCATGGCGTTTGTGCCCGAGGACTATTGGCAGATTCGCGGCATGGGCGCCGCGCAAGGCGCTGCCGAGGACGATCGCTTTAAGATCGCGCACAAGACGGCGCGCTTTACCGACAAGGATGCTGCTGAGACGGCGTACGGTCACGTTGACGGCGCTACGACGGCAACCGTCGCCGCGGTGACCAAGCGCTCGCGTAAGCAGCAGCCGCCCACGCCGTTTGCGACGACCTCGCTGCAGGCTGCCGCCGCGGCCGAGGGCATCTCGCCTGCGCGTACGATGCGCATCGCCGAGTCCCTCTACATGGCCGGTCTCATCAGCTACCCGCGTGTCGATAACACCGTGTATCCCGCGACGCTCGATCTGGGCGCCGTGGTGAGCGACCTGGCAAAGATCAACCCGGCGCTGGCGCCCGTGTGCAAAAAGGTGCTCGCCGGCCCCATGAAGCCCACGCGCGGCAAGGTCGAGACCACCGACCACCCGCCTATCTACCCCACGGGCGAGGGCGATCCGTCCACGCTCGACGGCGGCCAGCGCAAACTCTATGACCTCGTCGCCCGTCGCTTCCTGGCAACGCTCATGGGGCCCGCGACCATCGAGAACACCAAGCTCGAGCTCGACGTCAACGGCGAGCCGTTCGTGGCTTCGGGCGACGTGCTCGTGACCCCGGGCTTCCGCGAGGCATATCCGTACGGCCTCAAGCGCGACGAGCAGATGCCGCCGCTTGAGCAGGGCGACACGGTCGACGTGTTCGACATTAAGCTCGAGGCCAAGCAGACCGAGCCGCCCGCGCGCTACAGCCAGGGCAAGCTCGTGCAGGAGATGGAAAAGCGCGGCCTGGGCACCAAGTCCACGCGCGCGAGCATCATCGAGCGCCTGTATGCCGTGCGCTATCTCAAAAATGATCCCGTTGAGCCGAGCCAGCTGGGCATCGCCATCATCGACGCGCTGTCGCAGTTTGCCCCGCGCATCACGAGCCCCGATATGACCAGCGAGCTCGACGGCGACATGACCCGCGTGGAGCGCGGCGAGGATACCGAAGAGCATGTCGTGACACACTCGCGCGCGCTGCTGGCCGGCGTGCTCGACGAGCTGCTCAAGCATACGCAGGAGCTGGGCGACGCCATCAGCGACGCCGTCACGGCCGATGCGCGCGTGGGCGCCTGCCCCAAGTGCGGCAAGGACCTGGTTATGAAGACGAGCGCCAAGACCCGCGGCAGCTTTATCGGCTGCATGGGTTGGCCCGACTGCGACGTGACCTATCCGGTGCCGAGTGGCGTCAAGGTGAGCCCGCTCGAGGGCGAGGCCGCCGTGTGCCCCGAGTGCGGCGCGCCGCGCATCAAGTGCCAGCCATTCCGCCAGAAGGCCTTCGAGATCTGCGTGAACCCCACGTGCCCCACCAACTACGAGCCCGATCTTAAGGTGGGCGAGTGCAAGGTGTGTGCCGAGGCCGGACGTCACGGCGACCTGATCGCGCACAAGAGCGAGAAGAGCGGCAAGCGCTTTATCCGCTGCACCAACTACGATGACTGCGGCGTGAGCTATCCGCTGCCGGCGCGCGGCAAGCTCGAGGCGACGGGCGAGACCTGCCCCGAGTGCGGCGCCCCCATCGTGGTGGTCAACACGGCGCGCGGTCCGTGGCGTATCTGCGTCAACATGGACTGCCCGACCAAGGAGAAGAAGCCCGCCCGCGGTCGCAAGACCACAACCAAGGCGAGCACGGCAAAGAAGACGACGGCTAAGAAAGCCACTGCCGCCAAGAAGACGACCGCGAAGAAGTCGACTGCCAAGAAAGCAGCCGCCGACAAGTAACGGCGCAGTCGAAACATTGCCCAAAAAAACGAGCGAGGACCCCGCGATCCTCGCTCGTTTTTTTGACCGGCAGTTAGGGACGTTCCTTTTCTGCCGGCAGTTTAGGAACGTCCCTAACTGCCGGCTCGGGAACGACAAAGCGCTAGTTCACCTCGACAGGCTTAGCGCCGGGATAGCGCTCCTCAAAGTCTAGGCGGTACTTATTGTCATTGGTGCCCGCCACGTTGTCGCGCGACAGCGGCGCCACGATCTCATTCTTGTGGTCCGCAGGCTTGGCGTATTTCAGGCTGATCTCCCAGGCATCACAGATTGCGTCAATGCGGTGATCCAGGTCGTCGTACAGGGCGATGATATCCTTCCAGGAGCTGTAGTTCTTGGAGCTCGTCGGGACGTCCAGGTCCTCGACGATGTCGTAATACTGCTCGATGGTGTCCTCCGTGCGCTCGGCGACGTCGGCGAGATTTTGACGGGTGGTTCGATCCTCTTCCAGATAGTTGCCGTTGAAGTTCTGCGCGCAGCCACGGACCTGGCTGTCGAGATCTTCGAGCAAGTCGTAGTATTCGCTCAGGCGACGGTAGAGGTTCTGCTCGGAGAGCGTTGCTTCGCCGCCATCCTCGTCGTCATCGTCATCATCGTCGTACAGGCTGTTGGGATTGCCGAGAGGCTTTAGGTCATCGTCGTCGACGTCATGGTGCAGCTTAGCTACCTCGGCAGTCGTCTGCGTGGCGGCGTTGTCGAACGGTCTGATCGCAAAGAAGATGACCAGGGCGATGATGATCGCCACCAGCACAACGATAACGGCGATAAGCGGCCCGGTGCCGCTCTTTTTGGGAGCGGGGGTCTGTGGCGAAGCGGGCGCGTATGCGGGAGCCGGCTGCTGTTGGGGCGAGCCGCTCGCGACGGGTATGCGCTGCGTGGTCTCGACGGCTTCGGTCCTTGCGGCGGGGTCGGGGCTATAGGCGAGGGGGTCGTCCGCCTTGGCTTGCGGCGTATCAAGGGAGCCGGTCTGCTCAAAAGCGGGCTGGCTATCGCTCGCGGCTGTTTGCTCAACGGGTGCACCGCACGAGGTGCAGAACTTGGCATTATCTTCAAGAAGCTTGCCGCACGAGGCGCAATACCGAGACATTGCCACTCCTTTCGCCACATTTCAATGCAATACGACGATTATACCCAGCATCCAAAATTCCCCATCATAAGTTGCGGTGAAATAGGGACTGTTTGGCGGTCTCAGAGCTTCAATCAGTCCCTATTTCACCGCAACTTTGGAAAGGCACCTTTAGCCATTGGGGACGCACCGAGCACTGGGGTATCATGGCTTGGTTGATATATCTGCATTTACGCGCCTTGTAGGAAGGGGCTGCGCCCATGGCTTTTGAGCCCGCTCAACATAGCTTTATCACGCTCGAGGGCGTCGATGGCGCCGGCAAGTCCACGCAGGCGCGCCTGCTTGCCCGTGCGCTCGACCTTGCCGGCTACCAGGTTGTGACCCTGCGCGAGCCGGGCGGTACCGCCATCAGCGAAAAGATCCGTGCTCTGCTGCTCGACCCCGCCAATACGGCGATGGGCGACACCTGCGAGTTGTTGCTCTACGAGGCCGCGCGCGCCCAGTTGGTGCACGAGGTCATCGCGCCTGCCCTTGCTGCCGGCAAGGTGGTCCTGTGCGACCGCTTCTACGATTCCACAACTTGCTATCAGGCGTTTGCCGATGGCCTCGATCGCCAGATAGTACGCGATGCCAACAACCTGGCCGTCGCGGGGACGCACCCGGCGCTCACGCTCGTCTATCACATCACGCCCGAGCAGGCGGCGCTGCGCATGGCAGCCCGTGGCGCGGCAGATCGCATGGAGGCTAAGGGCATGGCCTTCCAAGAGCGTGTCTACCAGGGATTTTGCGCCATCGCCGCCGAGGAACCAAACCGCGTAAAGCTCATCGACGCGACCGCGTCCATCGAGGACGTCTTCGCGCGGACGGTCGAGCAGGTTCGCGTCTACGGCCTCGACATTTCCCAGGACGCCGTCACCGCCGCGCTTGCCCAGGAGGCCGAGTAACATGGCCCCCGCTCAGACAAGCCTGCTGGCCAAGCTTGACACCCAAGAGCGCGTGCGCGACTTTTTGACCAATGCCGTCGCCAGCGGTCGCGCATCGCACGCCTACCTGTTTTTGGGCGCGCCCGGCGCGGGCAAGCTCGACGCCGCGTGGGCGCTCGCCCAAGCCTTCCTGTGCGAGCAGGATGGCTGCGGCTCATGCGATAGCTGCGTGCGCGTCGCCCGCCATACGCACCCCGACGTGCACTATTACACGCCCGAGAGCGCCACGGGCTACCTCATCGCCCAGACCCGCGAGCTGCTCGATGACGTGCCTCTGGCGCCCATCCGTGCCAAGGCCAAGGTCTACATCATCGACCGTGCCGAGCAACTGCGCGCCAACACCGCCAACGCACTGCTCAAAACACTCGAGGAGCCGCCCGAGGGCGTTATGTTCATCCTGCTGGGCACCTCGGCAGACGTGATGTTGCCCACCATCGTGAGCCGCTGCCAGTGCGTGCCGTTTCGGCTGGTATCGCCCGCCGTCGCCGCGCAGGCCGTGAGCCGCGCCACCGGTCAGGACCCTGCGCGTTGCCGCATGGCCGTCGCCGTGGCGGGAAGCCCCACGCGTGGCATCGAGTTCCTCAAGAGCGCCGAGCGCCAGGACGCCCGCCGTCAGATGGTTCGCGCCATCGATTCGCTTATCGCCGCCGACGAGGCCGACGTGCTCAGCCGCGCCAAGTCACTCATCGTCGCCGTTAAGGCGCCGCTCGCCGAGGTCAAGTCCACACAGGAAAAGGTGCTCGAGCAAAACGCCGACTACCTGTCGCGTGGAGCATTGAAGCAGCTTGAGGACCGCAACAAGCGCGAACTCAACGCGCGCGAGCGTTCGGGTATCATGGAAGCGCTGGCGAGCGCGCGGACGCTCATGCGCGACGTGCTGCTGACGCTTCAGGACGAGGCAGCCGACGTGGTGAACGAAGACGTGCGCGACACGATCGGTCGGCTTGCCGCCGCGACCAATGTTGCGGGTGCCACCCAGGCGCTCGAGGCAGTCGCGACCGCCGAGCGCAACATCGCCAGAAACGTTACTCCCCAGCTGGCCATCGAGGTCATGCTGTTCGATATCAGGAAGGCACTGAAATGCCGTTAGTCGTACCCGTTAAGTTTACCTACGCCTCGCGCGACCTGTGGTTCGACCCGCAGGATCTGGATATCCTCGAGGCCGATTATGCCATTTGCTCCACCGAGCGCGGAACCGAGATCGGCCTGGTCACGGCCGATCCCTTTGAGGTGCCGCAAGACGAGATCGGTCAGCCGCTCAAGCCCGTGCTGCGCGTGGCGAGCGACATCGACCTGCAGCTTGCCGATGACCTGGCCATCCAGGGCGACGAGGCCATGGTCGACTTCCGCCGCCTGGTCAAGGAGCTCGACCTCGAGATGAAGCCGGTGGGCGTCGAGTACCTGTTTGGCGGCGAGAAGGCCGTGTTCTACTTTGCAGCCGAGGAGCGCGTCGATTTTCGTCAGCTCGTCAAGGACCTGTCCTCAACGCTGCATATTCGCGTCGACATGCGCCAGATAGGCGTGCGCGACGAGACCCGCCTGGTGGGCGGCTATGCCCAGTGCGGACAGGAGCTCTGCTGTACGCGCTTTGGCGGACAGTTTGAGCCCGTCTCGATTCGCATGGCAAAAGAGCAGGACCTACCGCTCAACTCGTCCAAGATCAGCGGCGTTTGCGGCCGCCTGATGTGCTGCCTGCGTTATGAGTTCGAGGCGTACAAGGACTTTAAGAGCCGTGCGCCCAAAAAGAAGACACTCATCGATACGCCGCTCGGCAAGGCGCGTATCCAGGAATATGACACGCCGCGTGAGCAGCTGGTGCTGCGCCTGGAGAACGGTAAAGTCTTTAAGGTCAACCTGGCCGATATGACGTGCTCGGAGGGCTGCAAAAAGAAGGCCGCCGAGCAGGGCTGCAACTGCCGCCCCGACTGCGTGACGCGCGATGTGCTCGAGCGCATCGAGTCGCCCGAGATGCGCCTGGCGCTCATGGAGCTCGATCGCGAAAACGGCGTCGATGTGGGCGATGGCCTGTCGAGTGCCGACCGTCTGGCCGGCACGTCGATGCCCAAGCGCCGTCGTCGCGATGCTGAATCCGATGCTCGCGCCGGTCAGGGTCAGGGCGAGGGCCGTGGCCGCGGAAAGGGCCGCGGTAAGGCCGAGACACCCGAGGCCGAGGGGGCGGCCGATGGCCGTCGCCGTCGCAAGCGCGCGGGCTCGGGCGATGCTACCGAGGTTGCAGCCGCGGGCAAGAACGCCTCTCGCGAGCGCGAGGTTCAGCAGCCCCAGCAGCAGAATCGCGGCGGCGGCATGAACCCCACACGTCGCCGCCGCCGTCATCTGTCGAGCGAGGAGCGCGAGGACGCCTTCCGCGCCGCAGCTGCTCGCGAGGCCGGTGCCGCTTCCAAGGGCGCCTCGGCCTCCGATGCGCCTGTCGACAAGGGCGGCAAGTCACGTGGCGAGGAGGAGCGCGCGCCGCGTCCGCGCCGTCGCCATTCCTCGGGCGCGCAGCAGAAGCCTTCAGTGCCCTCCGTGGCCGATCAGGTCTCGGATGGCGAGGTCAAGGTCACGCGCCGTCGTCCCGGAGATGGCGGGGGAGCGGCTGCCAAGGCTTCGCATGGCGCCGCTCGTGACGAGCGCGAGCTGCGCGGTGGCGAGGGCTCGGCCGACCAGGGTCAAAAGCGCCGTCGCCGTCGCCGTTCCCGCAAGCCGCGCCAGGATGGTGGCGAGGGCTCGACCCCGTCTTCGTCCGCACCACAACCGCCTGCCGGCGAATAACGCCCGCGAGCGGATTTAGCCCGCCTTGCCCCGAGCGCATCGGGGTATCATAGCGCCGAATCAACAACCCTCCCTGCGACCGAACGTAGGGAGGGTTGTGTCTTGAAGAGCCATCTGAACATATTGAGCTGTCTGCAGGGTGCCGGTGCCCTACCGTTTGCGGACGAATTGCTACCGTTTGCCGAGCGGGTGGCACGCGAGGCGCTCGAGGCATTGTCGCCAACACGATGTGCCGGCTGCGAGCGCGCCGGTACGCTTATTTGCCAAGACTGCCTGACTGCGCTCACGCTCATCGACCCACGTCATAGCTGCACCCGATGCGGCGCCCCGTTTGGGGATTTGCTGTGCACTGAGTGTTCGGTCGAGGGCACGTCTTCGGCAATGGCCGAGGCGCTCGATCGCTGTCTGGCGTGTGCCGTCTACGCACATCCGCTGCCGCGCATCATCAAGGCGTACAAGGATGCGGGCGAGCGCCGTCTGGCACCGTATCTGGCGGAGCTATTCTACGACACCGCCTTGCATGCCCAGGCGGCAGCCCCCGATCGTTACGGCAGTGTGCTGTCCGGTGCGGACGCGGTGGTGTTTGTGCCCGCGACTGCGGCGGCGTTTCGGCGGCGTGGATTCGACCATATGGAAGCAATCGCGCGCTCGTTTTGCGATCTTTCGGGTGTGTCGTTGCTGGACGCCCTGGTCAAATACGGTCATGGTGACCAGCGAGAGCTCGGCCGCGATGAGCGCCGGGAGCATGCCCGGGGCATGTACGAGACGGTCGAGGATGTGCGCGGCCGCCGTCTGCTGCTCATCGATGATGTCATTACCACGGGCGCGACCATGGCAGCAGCCTCGGCGGAGCTCAAGCGTGCCGGTGCCGCGGCCGTCGATGGCCTCGCTATCGCACGCGTTTGGTAGGGGGTGGTTTTGTGGCAGTGAAGATAGCGCGGCGCATCGAGCCGACAAGCGAGCAACTGGCGGCCTCCGTAGTCCTGACCGGTGCCTCGGCGCTGCGCATGATGCGCGCCGAGCGCCGACAAATGGGTTACATCAGCTGGAGAGACCTCGCTCCCGATGAAGAACGCCGTGTGCTGCATGCATCGTCTCCCTCGGCCGAGGACATCTATCTTCCCGATTTGGTGCGGACCGGAGCCGTGAGTGGCGAGGTCCAAGAAGACTTGTGCCTGCTGGTGGGGTCGGCGAAGCAGCGTCGTCGCATGCCTGGTGCAAGCTGGTCCGTTTGTTCTGCAGGCCTGCCGGACGCCTCGATTTTGGAGGTTGAGCCGGGGGTGTACAGCTTGTCTCCCGAGGCCCTCTGTGCCGCCGTTGCGCGCGAAGTCGGCTGCATCCAGGCATTTGCCCTGGCTCAGGAGCTGTGCTCCAAGATTTCGCTGAGCGATCGCGGGCAGTATCTGCCCCCTTACAGCTCGCCCACCGTGAACAGGCTTGCAAAGGATAGGGACTAGCCGTCAGATGTGGGCTACTTTGAGGTCGAGCCAGTGCTGACGCCCGATCGCCTGGCAGATTACCTCGCGGCATGCAAGGGGAGCGCGGCCAAGCAGCTGCGGCGGCTGTGTCCCTATCTGTCGGAAAACCTGCGTTCACCCATGGAGTGCATCATGCTTGCCATGTTTTCGCTTCCGTTTTCCTATGGCGGATTTGCCTGTGGTCCCTTTAAGACCGACTACAAGATCGAGTTCAACGACCGTGCACAGGCGATCTCGGGGATGCCGCATGCGGTTTGCGATGCCTTTCAGGAAGCAGCCCGGTTTGACTTGGAATACAACGGTGAGCTGGGCCATTCCTCTCGGAGGGGACGTATCCATGATGAAAAGCGCAACACGGGCTTGATTACTATGGGAATCGAGGTCGCGACGGTCAACAACGAAATGCTCTGTGACATGGAAGCGATGGAAGCACTCGCATGGCGCATCCACCAGCGCATGGGTAAGCGATATCGCAACCGTGTTGACGCTCGCAGAAAGAAACAAGAGGCGCTATTTAACACACTGCGGGCGTGTTTTGGGCTTAAACCCGCCTAACAATGCTCTGAAACAGGGGGTTGGATATATGCTTTGGCCAAAATATAGCAAATATGAATACTGCCACAAATTCAGTAACAGCAAAATCAGGGATTTTGGGACTGGAAGATGGGGTAAATTAGAAAGTTATTAAACAAATGTGGAATATCCTGGCATCAATCTGACGTTATAGAGCGTGAAAACAGCTTGCAGAGCCAAAAACTCCTGCTACTAAATTGGCAACAGTACTCATATTTGCTATTTTTTGGCCACGGCGCCCTAAGACGGGTGTGTTGGGGCTTTCCATAGGGGAGCGACGGGCTCAATCAGAGCACGTGCGGCCCGTCCTGACCTGCGAAATCTGTACTCGCGATGCGAATAACGCCCCTAACCTTAAACTTTAGCTTGAACTTAGCTATAATGCGCTACGTTCCTGCCAGGCTGTGGTTGCGGACGGACGAAATGCCCGTCCTAGTCCAAGACAGACGCGGTCAAAGGGATCCACGTAAGCGACCGCGTGCGCGCGGCGCGATCATGGCGCGTCCTAGATGTAAGCCGCACCGTCCGTTCTACTTTCTTTGGGGCAATACCGCCTCGCGGGCGAGCGGGCCAGTCGTGAAGGTGGCTGCGGCCTCCCGAGCAAACACCCCGGTGCGCAAGTGTGGGGTCAAATACCAGGTCAGCTGGTGGGAACAACCTGATATTCCGCGCAACGCACGGATCGTATACGACACAGAAGGCAGGGTAGTGGACATGGTGAGGGGCAGCTTGATGCACGCGGCTCGGTTAGGTGCTGGGACCGCAGCGGTCATCGCCGTTTTGGGCCTGAGCGGATGCGCGTTCAACCCGCTGTCTACGTTCACGACTCCCACGATCGACCAGATCGAGTACGAGACCGTCACGCCGGCGGTGTCGGACGATGCCCTGGTCACTCCCGGAACCCTGACGGTCGCCCTCGATACTTCCGATGCGCCGCAGGCAATGCAGGGCGCCGACGGCGAGCTCACGGGATATGCGGTCGACGCCGCCCGCGCCCTTGCAAGCCGCATGGGCCTTAAGGTTGCCTTTGTCGATGCGTCCTCGGCAGGTTCCGCGCTCGGCGACAAAAAGGCCGATATCTTTATCGGCGAGATTAACTCCACGGACGGGGACATTAGCTCGCTCGGCACCTGCCTGTACGATGCCACTTCCGTGTTCGGTAAAACTAGCGATGGTGGGTCGCTAAGCGTTTCCACCGATACCCTTAACACGTCCACCCTGGGCGTTCAGATGTCCTCGGCCTCGCAGGAGGCGCTTGCTAAGCAGAGCATCACCGCCAACCAAAAGACCTACTCCAACATCAACGAGTGCTTTGAGGCGCTCGAGTCCGGCGAGGTCGACTATGTGATCTGCGACTCCACGGCCGGCGGCTACCTTGCACGCCTGATGAGCGAGGTCTCCTATGTCGGTGCGCTCGAGGCGCCCTCGACGCTTGGTGTTGCGGGCCTCTCGTCCAATGACGAACTGTGCCGTGCCGTGAGCGATGCCCTCGACGACATCACGGTCGACGGTACGCTCGAGGCAGTCCACTGCGTCTGGTATGGCACGATGCCCTACGACCTCACCACTAAGACGGTTTCGGGCGCTAACGTGCAGCCGGGCGACTCTGAGTCCAGTGAGACCACGTCCTCCGGCAGCGAGTCCTCCGATTCCAACAATGAGACCGCATCCTCCGAGGACAAATCGTCCAGCCAGGAAGGCACCATCACTGACGACGACATTAACAAACTTAATAGCTAGTTATTGCTAGGGGTGGTGTCTCCTATACCTTGGAAAGGACACCTCTTCACGGTTTCAACACGCACTGCCGGGCTTCCCCAATAGGGGAGCCCGGCTTTTCCATCCCTATAAAACCAGCAGGTCAAAGCCAATTTTTGGGACCAAATATAAAGCCGCCAGCTCCCTCCTATAGCGCACTTTGCCATGGAAAAGTACGAGACTTCGGTATGCGGTATCAAGCAATCGTTATTCGGGTCTTTAGGAATCCGCGTGATTAAATGCACGGCAATGGGTACATAGCCAGTACAGTAAGTCCCCGAGGCAGATTGGAGCCACGTATGGATATCAAGGTTTCTGGACGCAAGACGACGGTAACCGATGCTCTGCGTGCGCATGTGGATGAGAAGATCGGCGAGGCGCTCAAGGTTTTCGATATCGAGCCCATGACGGTCGACGTTGTACTTCGCTATGAGAAGAACCCCTCGAACCCCAACCCGGCAATCGTCGAGGTCACGGTTCGTGCCCGCGGTTCGGTGATTCGCGTTGCCGAGCACGGTGCAGATATGTACGCCGCCATCGACCTCTCCGCCGATAAGGTCACCCGCCAGCTGCGCAAGTTCAAGACCAAGGTCGTGGACAACCGCCAGGGTGGTGCCAGTGCCGCGGATGTCGCGCCGGTCGAGCGCGTTGAGGATCTGGCCGACCTGCTGCTGCCCGAGGAGGACGACGACCTGCTCGTCCGCGAGAAGGTCATCGATGTCACCCCGATGACCGAGGAGCAGGCGCTGGTGCAGACCGATTTGCTGGGCCACGACTTCTACGTGTTCGAGAACGCGACGACCGGTCTCATCAATGTGGTGTATCACCGTAAGAATGGTGGATATGGCATCATCAAGCCCCGCATCGAAACACTTGACGAGTAAAATACGTTAACTTGCATGAGTTAACGGTTGGCGGCCATCCCATGCGGGTGGCCGCCTTTTTACGTAAGGAGTCGCTTTGATGGACAAGGCCGCATCCGCCGGTCATTCGAACCGTTGCCGCATCGTTGTCGATACCTGCTGCGACTTTAGCCCCGAGGTCGCCGCGAACCTCGATGTCGATATCCTGGGTTTCCCTTTCATTATCGATGGCGAGGAGCGTACGGACGACATCTGGTCGAGCATGAGCCCTAAGGAGTTCTACGACCGCATGCGCGCCGGTGCCCGCGTGTCCACCTCGGCTGTGTCGCTCGGTCGCTATATCGAGTTTTTTACCGAGTGCGCCAAAGAGGGCACGCCCACGGTCTACCTGTGCTTTACCTCGGCGCTGTCGTCGAGCTACAACTCCGCGTGCCAGGCGGCAGATGTCGTGCGCGCCGAGTATCCCAACTTTGAGCTCTACGTGGTCGACAACGCTCTGCCCTGCGCGACCGGTGCGCTCTTGGCGCTCGAGGCCGTGCGCCAGCGTTCGGCGGGACTGACCGCCAAGCAGCTGGTCGATTGGGCAAACGAGGCAAAGACCTACGTGCACGGCTACTTTACGCTCGAGAGCTTCGACGCACTGGCTGCCGGCGGCCGCATTCCTCCCGCGGCGGCGCAGCTCACGGCAAAGCTCGACGTCAAGCCCGAGCTCTCCTACGACCTGGCCGGCTCGCTGTCGCTGATCGGCGTCAACCGCGGCCGCAAGAAGGCGCTCAAGTCCATCCTCAAGTCGTTCCGCGAGAACTACGTGCCCGATCGCACCATGCCCATCGCCATCATGACGGCCGATGCCGAAAAGGATGGTGACTGGCTCGAAGCCGCCATCCGCAAGGAGGAGGGTTGCGCCGACGTCACGATCATTCGCGGCTCCGTGGGTCCCACCATCGGCTCGCACGTGGGCCCCGGCATGGTGGGCTGCGCGTTTTGGGGTAAGAACCGCGCCGACAAGGCGTCGCTTTCCGACCGCATCGCCCGCCGCGTGCGCGGTCAGTAGGCAAGTAACGCGGCCGTAATCGATCCCAACTCACAGCCCAAACGCTGGCACCGAGTATTCAACCTGGTAATAACACCCAACCCAAAAGGAAAGGCTTCATGGCAAACAAGCTCTCTGTCGCATTCATCGGCACCGGAATCATGGGTGCCCCCATCGCCGGCCACATCCTGGATGCCGGCTATCCCGTCACGGTCAACAACCGTACCAAGTCCAAGGCCGTCGCGCTTATCGAGCGCGGTGCCGTTTGGGCCGATACGCCGGCAGATGCCGTGGCGAACGCCGACGTCGTCTTTACCATGGTGGGTTATCCCTCCGAGGTCGAGGAGCTCTACCTGGCGGGCGACGGCCTGCTCGCGTGCACTAAGCCCGGCGCGGTCCTGATCGACCTTACCACGAGCTCGCCCGAGCTGGCGCGCGACATTGCCGAGGCCGCCCAGGTTTCCGGCCGCATGGCGTTTGACTGCCCCGTCACCGGCGGCGAGTCGGGCGCTATCGCCGGTACGCTCACGGCTATCGTGGGCGCTACCGAGAACGACATCGCGCCGGTCCGCGACATCCTTGCCACCTTTGCGGCCAACATCTGCTGCTTCGACGGCGCCGGCAAGGGCCAGGCTGCCAAGCTCGCCAACCAGGTGTCGCTGGGCGCCTGCATGGTCGGCATGGCAGACGCCATGGCATTTGCCGAGCTGAGCGGCCTTGACCTGGAGAAGACCCGCCAGATGATCCTGGGCGGTACCGGCAAGTCCGGCGCCATGGAGAGCCTGGCTCCCAAGGCGCTTGACGGCGACTACAAGCCCGGCTTTATGGTCGAGCACTTCATTAAGGACCTGCGCTTGGCGCTCGCTTACGCCGATGACCGCGAGCTCGCGCTGCCCGGTGCCGACGTCGCTTTTACGCTCTACGACATGCTCGACGCCATCGGTGGCGCCAAGCTGGGCACCCAGGCCATCACGGTCCTCTACAAGGAGGAGGCCGACGCCATCGCCGCCGGTCTGGACTGGTCGCAGTATCGCCCCGAGGAGCATGGCGCTCACGAGGAAGGTTGCGGTTGCGGCGAGCACGGCGAGGACCATGAGTGCGGCTGTGGCCATCACCATGGCGAGGACCACGAGTGCTGCGGCGGCCACGGCCATGACGACGGCCACGAGTGCTGCTGCGGCCACCATCACGGGGAGTAGCGCCCATGAGCTGGACGTTCGTGGTGCTTGCGCTGGTACTCTTTCTCTTTGCGATCTACATCGGCTTTCTGTGCGGCCAGTGGGCGTGCGAAAAGCGTGTCATCACCAAGCGCGACTACTGGATTGCCAACTTTGCAGGAGCGGCGGCGGTCGTCCTACTGACCTGGGTGTTCTCGCTGTTCCCGCTGGTGCAGTTTGCGCCGATCGGCTGGCTCGGCGGCTTTATCGCCGGCCTTAAGATGAGCTTTGGCGAGTCCGTCGGTCCATGGCGCAAGCACGACGAGGTTTTTAACGTCAACAAGGCTCATCGCGCCGCCGCCGACGCGGGCGACGCCGAGGAGCGCCGCCGTGCACGTCGCAATGGCGCGGCCGACCGGCAGCTCATCTCGGTCACCGATGACAGCAAGGGTGCTGGCAAGCACGCCAAGAAATAAAAAGAAGAGGTAACTATGGCAGAAAACAAAGACGAACAGCTCACCGACGAGGAGCTGGCACAGCTCCAGCTGGCAGAGGAGAACGAGAACGCCGTCGACCGTCTGGTCCAGGAGCTCGGCTGCCCCACGCGCCGCATCCGCCAGTTTGCCGCCCGCGTGCTGCACCTGCTTGCCGAGCGCGATCCGCAGCGCGTCGTGCCCTGCGTGCCCGCGTTGATCGAGGCGCTCGACCGCCCCGAGGCGCAGACCCGCTGGGAGGCCCTCGATGCCCTGACGGCGCTCGCCACCACCTGCCCCGAGCAGCTGGGCGATGCCTTTGAGGGCGCCGAGACCGCACTGTTCGACGAGATCTCCTCCACGCTGCGCTATGCCGCCTTCCGCCTGCTGTGCGTGTGGGGTGCCACGAGCGTCGAGCGTTCGCGCGAGGCTTGGCCCATCCTGGACGAGGCCATCCAGTGCTACCACGGCGACCTTGAGTATCGCGACATGCTCGGTTGCCTGTACGAGTTTTGCCAGGGCGAGATCGACGCCGAGGTTGCCGAGAAGCTTGCGCTGCGCCTTAAGTTCGATGCCGAGAACGGTAAGGGCAGCTATCTTAAGGCCCGTTCGAGCGAGATTTGCGAAATGCTTGTTAAACGTTTTGGCCTGGATCTCTCCAAAAAGAAGAAGCGTGCTAGCGTAAAAAAATCTGACGACGCCGAAGACGAGGAGTAACAGATTATGGCGCACGATGTAGTCCTGATTCCCGGTGACGGTATCGGTCCCGAGATTACGCAGGCCATGCGCCGCGTGGTCGAGGCCACCGGTGTCCAGATCAACTGGAACGTCCAGGAGGCCGGTGCCGGCGTCATGGACGAGTTTGGCACGCCGCTGCCCCAGCACGTGCTCGATGCGGTCGCCGAGACCAAGGTTGCCATCAAGGGCCCCATCACCACGCCGGTCGGCACGGGTTTCCGCAGCGTTAACGTGGCCCTGCGCAAGCACTTCGACCTGTACGCCTGCGTGCGCCCCTGCCTGTCGCAGCCGGGCGACGGCTCGCGCTTCCGCGACGTCGACCTGGTCATCGTGCGTGAGAACACCGAGGACCTCTACGCCGGGATCGAGTTCGATGAGGGCGCTGCCGAGGTCGAGGAGCTCTCACAGCTTGTCGAGCGCTCGGGTCAGAAGACCTTCGCCGCCGATTCCGCCATCTCAATTAAGCCCATCTCCATCGCCAAGAGCCGCCGCATTGTGGAGTACGCCTTTGAGTACGCCCGCCGCTGCGGCCGTAAAAAGGTGACGGCCGTGCACAAGGCCAACATTATGAAGGCGACCGATGGCCTGTTCCTGCGCGTTGCGCGCGAGGTGGCCGCCAACTATCCCGATATTGAGTTCAACGACAAGATCGTCGACGCCACCTGCATGGGCCTGGTCCAGAACCCCAACGACTTCGATGTCCTGGTGCTGCCCAACCTGTACGGCGATATCGTCAGCGACCTGTGCGCCGGCCTGGTAGGTGGCCTGGGTATGGCCCCCGGCTCCAACATCGGTGCCGACTGCGCCATCTTCGAGGCAACGCATGGCTCCGCGCCCGATATCGCTGGCCAGGATATCGCCAACCCCACGGCCGAGATTCTGTCTGCGGCTATGATGCTCGATCATCTGGGCGAGAACGATGCGGCCAATCGTATCCGCGCCGCCGTGTCCGCCACGCTCGACGAGGGTAAGCAGGTTACCGGCGACGTGCGTCGTGCCCAGACCGGCTCCGTCGAGGGCGCCGTGGGCACGCAGGCCTTTGCCGATGCCGTTATCGCGCACCTGGCCTAAGACATGCAGGCTGCAAACGCCTAAATAGTACTTAAGTGTTTGCGTATAACCTAAGAATCAATACGCCCGGCACTCTGTCGGGCGTATTCTATTGAAGACTATGTTTCCTAACAAGGAGTAACTGATATGGGTCTGATTCAAAAGAAGGACGAGAAGGACGAGATCGACGGCATCCAGATCATCGAGCGCGGCGAAGGCCCCGACGGTGACGAGGACGAGAAGATCGACCTGGTCGCTGGTACGTCTGCCGAGCACATTGCCGCCGGTACGACGGCCGAGGAGGAGGACGCCCGCCTGGAGGCTCAGATTGCCGCAGATGCCGCCGACGAGAACCTCATGCCCGAGGAACAGGACGAGGACGACGACTCCGACGCGGACGACCATGCATCCAAGCACAAGAAGACGATGATTGCTGCCTTTGTGGTCGCTATCGTGATCGCTGCTGTGGTCGGCTTCTTTATCGGCAACGGTGGTTTTGGCGGCAAGGGTGTCGGCTCGGCGACCCTCACCGAGGATCAGCTCGATTCGACCGTGGCAAGCTACAGCTACAACGGCAAGAAGAGCGACATCACCGCGCGCGAGGCCATTGAGAGCCAGTACAGCCTCGACACCGTCAAGGATGGCGATGGCAACTACACCGCTCCCTCTGCCGACGTCATCCTGTCCTACGTGCGCAACAAGATTCTGCTCGATGCTGCCGAGGACGAGGGCATCACCGTCTCTTCCAAGGAGATGAAGAAGTACGCCGAGGATTCCATCGGCACCTCCGACTACAAGACCATGGCCACGCAGTACGGCGTGTCCAAGGACCAGGCCAAGCAGATCGTCCGTCAGTCCGCGACGCTGCAGAAGCTCTACAAGAAGAAGGTGGGCGATAGCTCCGCAAGCATGCCGACCGCCCCGACCGAGCCTGCTGACGGCAACGAGGAGACCGCGAGCAAGGACTACGCCGACTACATCATCAAACTTGCCGGTGACGAGTGGGATAGCGAGAAGGGCGCCTGGAAGGACGCCGATAGCACCTACGCTAAGGCCTTCGCTGACGATGCCTTTACGGCCGATAGCGCTACCTATAAGCAGGCCATGACCGCCTATTACACCGCCTACCAGCAGTACTCTTCGCAGGCTTCGAGCGCCAGCTCCAAGTGGACCGAGTATGCTAACGGCCTGTATGCCAAGGCCAACATCAGCATCTATGGTCTGTTTGCATAAAGATCTGTCTGAGCCGCCGAGCGCGTAACCGAAATATCTGAATAAGCCCGCTAGAACGGATGTTGTTCTAGCGGGCTATTTGCGTTTAGGCGCTGGTGGCTAAATTATGCCTATCAATCTTTACGTCCAAAAAGGTTATCGGCTTCATCGTCAGGCATATATTCCAGTACATCGCCCGGTTGGCAGTCGAGTGCCCGACATATCGCGTCAAGAGTTGAAAAACGTATGGCAGAAACCTTGCCCGTCTTAATGCGTGACATATTGACCTGGGAGATGCCCACGCGTTCCGCAAGCTCTTTGGATGAGATCTTGCGTTCGGCGAGCATGCGGTCAAGCCGCAGAATAATCATGGATTCCTCCTAGAGCAACTCGTCATCTTGTTTTTGCAGGATATACCCGTAGCGGAAGATGCTGGCAATCAGGCAAATAATCAGGCCTGCAAAGAGCATGGAGGGCTCGAATAACTGGCCGGCGAACGCATCCGTAAAGCTGCCGCCAAATCCTAAGAGTATCATTCCCGTGATTACGGCACCAAGAAGCCTCACGGCAACGCCGCCGATAAGGAATAAATGTCCTACTCGACGAAGTGTCTGGTTACATTCAAGGTCAAAGGGCCTGCCTTCCTTTTCAATGTTGAAGAAAAGCCTGCGCACGCTTATCGCGATGGTAAGCGCGAGGCATGTTATCAAGAGGCTCCCTATGGCAGTGTGGCCATCGTGTGCGACGAGCATAAGTGGGGCCTGCGCATCGGTACCGACAATAGCCAGGCACGGCCCTTCGCCGGCTTGAAGTTCTACGGATTGGAGGCACGACCCTTGGGAGAGGCCGGGCAATATAAGTAGAAGGTCAATCGCAATGACTGCGAGGAGTCCCAGAGCGAGCGCTGTGGTAATGCAGATTGTGGCCCATTTGCAGATGCGAGCGAGCTTCCTCAGTTTGGCTATCGTCTGTTCGCGGCTGATGGTTTCATTCGATATAGATGCGTTTCGGTGGACCATAACCTCTCCAATCGGCGTTTTGGATGATACTTGTATCATATCAAAATTAACGATAAACGATAAATAATTACGTATACTGAGTAAGTAATGATTGAAAACGATTAGCGTGAGCTATTAGCTCATTTTGGATGCCGGAGTTTGGCGTTCGGGGGATGAGGACAAATGCCAAAAACTTCCCGTGATCGCGCAAGCGCTCCATCGCGCTTCCCTAATTCATCTGGGAAAACAACTGCAAACGATTGCAAGTAACCGGTGAACGGTCGAAAACTACCGTTCACCGATAATCTCAAAACTGGTTCTAACTGGTATTAAGTCAAAAAGACCAATTCATATATCTTCACAATGACCTGCAATTTTTCTTCACGCTATTTTTAGCCGCCCTGCGTTGTTTAGACACAGGAAAAGATCCGATCTTTTGCCAAAGCATTTCGAAACGGTTTCAAAACCGCAGGTAGAAGTGTTAACGACCGGTAAACGGTCGATTTATCACCGTGAGCGGTGCAAAAACGTTTTACCGTATGAATCAAGGAAAGCGACCTCTTCTGGGGTGATATAGTGACAACAACACGTCACGTGGTTACTACCAGTTTAGAAACCACTGGTCTTCAAAGAACGCTTTCCAAGAAGCTTTAAGGGCGAGCGCCCGCTGGCTTCCGAAAATCATCGGACTCAGATTGTACACACCTTCGGAAGGGAAATTTGAATGGTTGGCTTTATTCTTACCGGTCATGGACAGTTCGCACCCGGCCTTGCAAGCGCTATCGCGATGGTTGCCGGCGACCAGCCTGCTTTTACCGTCGTTCCTTTTGAGGGCGACCAGGCCGCATCCTACGGTGAGGATCTCCGCGCCGCTATTACCGCCATGCGCGAGGAGTGCGATGGCGTGCTCGTCTTTACCGACCTGCTTGGCGGCACCCCGTTCAACCAGTCGATGATGATTGCCCAGGATGTCGACAACGTCGAGGTTCTGACTGGCACCAACCTTCCCATGGTTATTGAGCTTCTGTTCCTCCGAGGCAATGCCACGCTCGCCGAGCTTGGCGAGCAGGCCGTGACCGTTGGACAGACGGGCGTCACCGCCCAGACGGTCGCATCCGTTGCCGGCTCCGAGGAAGAGGATATCTTCGGCGACGAGGACGGCATCTAATGGCCGATTTCGGAGCCAACGTCCTGAGCTCCTCGGTCGCCCTTTTAGGCCTGCTTGTCATCATGGGCTTGATTTACACCATCTGGTCGCAAATCAACATGAAGAAGAAGCAGAAGTACTTCAAGGAGCTGCACACCGAGCTCAAGCCGGGTCAAGAGGTTCTTTTCGCCGGCGGTATCTACGGAACCGTCAAAGGCATCGAAGGCGAGAAGGTCCAGATCAAAGTCCGATCCGGAGCCGTCGTAGATGTTTCGCGTTACGCGATTCAGGAGATCAAGTAACTGTCGTCAGCAAATAACGAAAGGAAGCTGATCAACATGGCAGAACCCAACATTCTTCTTACCCGCATCGATAACCGACTGGTTCATGGTCAGGTTGCCACCCAGTGGAACTCCACCCTGGGCTCCAACCTCATCCTCGTCGCCAACGACGACGTGGCGTCCAACACCATGCGCCAGAACCTCATGAAGATGGCCGCTCCCGCCGGCGTCGCTACGCGTTTCTTCTCTCTGCAGAAGACCATCGACGTCATTGGCAAGGCGAGCCCGCGCCAGAAGATCTTCATCGTGGCCGAAACACCGGAAGACGTGCTTACGCTCGTCAAGGGCGGTGTGCCTATAAAGAAGGTAAACATCGGCAACATGCACATGTCGGAAGGAAAGCGCCAAGTCGCCACCTCCGTCGCAGTTAACGACGAGGATGTCGCTGCGTTTAAAGAGCTGCAGGAATTGGGGGTGGAGTTGGAGATCAGGCGCGTTCCGAGCACGCCTGTTGAGGACACGAGCAAGCTCTTCTCGTAATCCTCGTGATCCACGTTGTCAGGAGTGAAACCCTGACGTTCTGTACGTGAAATCCAAAGTGCGTACATACATTTTGAAAGGAGGAGCAAGATGGAATACTCGATCATCCAGATCGCTCTGGTCTTCGTCGTCACGTTCATCGCGGCAATCGACCAGTTTGACTTCCTCGAGTCTCTCTATCAGCCCATCGTCACCGGCGCCGTCATCGGTCTTATCCTTGGCGACCTTAACACCGGTCTTCTCGTGGGTGGTACCTATCAGCTCATGACGATCGGCAACATGCCGATCGGAGGCGCTCAGCCGCCTAACGCCGTCATCGGCGGCATCATGGCAGCCATTCTCGCTATCGCCACGGGCCTCGAGCCCAACGCGGCAGTCGGCCTCGCCATTCCGTTCGCTCTGCTTGGCCAGCTTGGCGTTACCCTGGTCTTCACGCTTATGTCCCCGCTTATGTCCACGGCCGATAACATGGCTCACAACGCGGACACCAAGGGCATCGAGCGCCTGAACTACTTCGCCATGGCTCTGCTCGGCCTGATCTTCGCTGTCGTCGTCACCCTGTTCTTCATCGCTGGCGCTACCATCGGTCAGACCATCGCTTCTGCCATCCCGACTTGGCTGCAGACCGGTCTCTCCGCTGCAGGCGGCATGATGCGCTTCGTCGGCTTCGCCGTCCTGCTCAAGGTTATGATGAACCGCGATATGTGGGGCTTCTTCCTCATGGGCTTTGGCCTCGCGCTCATCACCGTTGCCAACGATTCGCTGGCAACCCCTGCTCTGCTCATCCTCGCTCTCATCGGCTTCGGCATCGCTTTCTGGGACTTCCAGCAGCAGACCGAGCTGAAGGGTGCAGCTGTTTCTGACGGAGGTGACTTCGAAGATGGCATCTAATGAGTATGTGATCCCGGAGCACTACGAGGATCTCACTCCTGCTCCGCAGCTCGACCAGAAGACCCTCAACAAGATGGCTTGGCGCTCCTGCTTCCTGCAGGCATCGTTCAACTACGAGCGCATGCAGGCCGCTGGCTGGCTTTACTCCATCATCCCCGGTCTGGAGAAGATCCACACCAACAAGAACGACCTCGCGGCTTCCATGAGCCACAACCTGGAGTTCTTCAACACCCACCCGTTCCTTGTCACCTTTGTTATGGGCATCGTGCTTTCGCTCGAGCAGAACAAGGTTGACATCCCCACGATCCGCGCCGTCCGCGTCGCCGCAATGGGCCCGCTCGGTGGTATCGGTGACGCCCTGTTCTGGCTGACGCTCGTGCCTATCACGGCCGGCATCACCTCCAACATGGCCATCAACGGCAACGCCGCTGCACCGATCATCTTCCTGGTGATCTTCAACGTCGTCCAGTTCGCTCTGCGCTTCTGGCTCATGAACTGGTCCTACAAGCTTGGCACCAGCGCTATTGACGCTCTGACCGCCAACATGCAGGCCTTCACGCGTGCCGCTTCCATCATGGGCGTCTTCGTCGTCGGTTGCCTGGTCGTCACCATGGGTGGCACCCAGATCAACCTCCAGATCCCCAACGGCACCACCCGTGGTCTCTCCGCTACTACCGTGATCGTCTCCGAGAAGGAGGCCGAGAACTTCACCGGTATGGAGGGCATCGATACCGAGACCGCTGAGGCCGGTACCATCGCCATGACCGATAAGGACGGCAACGCCCTTACCGCTTCCGATGCCGACGGCAACGCTGTCGAGTGCGGCGTCACCGATCTGGGTAACGGCATGGAGTCCGTGACCTACGGCACCGTTACCGAGGATCCGGTCAACTTCTCTGTTGCCGACACCCTCAACACCATCGTCCCGAAGCTCGTCCCGCTTATGCTTACGCTGCTGCTTTACTACATGTTCGCTAAGCACAGCTGGACCCCGACCAAGGGCATTCTCCTGCTCTTCGTCCTTGGCATCCTGGGCGCTGGCCCGCTTGGTCTCTGGCCGAGCATCTGGTAAGGCTCTAGCTTGAGGGGTGTGTCCCTACGCGGCTCACACCCCGACCCCTTAAGCCATGTGTATGTTAAAAGCCGCGTGCTCGAAAGAGCGCGCGGCTTTTGTTTTCTTAATGATTCGGGTGTGGCAGACAGATAATGCATAACACCCTAGGTAGTTAGCCGAATTCGAGCAAAAGGGAGGATAGGATGGCGATCGGAGCGCGTAAGCAACCGCTGTACGATCAGCTGGTCGATATTCTGACCGAAAAGATTGACCATGAATATCGCGCCGGTGACATGATTCCTTCCGAGCGCGAACTTTCGGAGCGCTATGGTCTCTCGCGCACTACGGTACGCCTGGCTCTGCAGGAACTGGAGCGTTTAGGACTGGTGGTTCGGCAGCACGGTCGCGGTACCTTTGTGACCGACCGTTCGGCAAAAGCAACCAATCTTATGCAGTCCTACAGCTTTACCGAGCAGATGCGCGCGATGGGTCGAGAACCCGAGACCACGATTCTCGAGTTTTGCGAGATGGAGGCCGATAAGAATCTGGCCGAGCATATGGGATTGCGCATCGGTGATCGCATTTTTAAGCTCAAGCGTCTTCGCTCTGCCGACAACATGCCCATGATGGTCGAACGCAGCTATCTACCGGTTCGTCAATTTCTGTCCCTAAAGCGACCGCTGCTGGAGCGTAAGCCGCTTTACGATGTGATTGAGCAGGACTTTCAGCAAAAGATTCGCGTGGCCGAAGAGGAGTTCTATGCGAGCATAGCCCGTCCCACCGATGCCCACCTTTTGGGAATTGTCGAGGGCTCGCCTGTGCTCGATTTGGTCAGGACTACGTATAACGAGTCAAACGAGGTAGTGGAGTACACACTTTCGGTTGCTCGTGCCGATCAGTTTAAATACAAGGTTTACCACCAGCGCAGTAACTAGTGCTCGCATCGTTTCCATATGGTGATTCTTTGCATTTAACTGGTTACTACCAGATAACCAACCGAAGTGTATAATTGCACGTCAGAGGATTACTTCTAGAGAGAGGTATTAGAAATGTTCGAGAAGAGTGTCGAGGAGCTCACCGAGCTCGGCGCCCAGATCACCACGGCCGAGATTGCTCAGCAGCCCGAGCTTTGGCGTGATACGCTCAACATCTATCGCGAGAACAAGGAGGCCATCGAGGCCTTCCTGGCCGAGGCTCGCGCTATGGGCGAGGGTCGTCTGTCCGTTGTCTTCACCGGTGCCGGTACGTCCGACTACGTTGGCGATACCTGCGCCCCGTACCTGCGTCACGCTGGCAACACTGATCTCTACGACTTTAAGCCCATCGCCACGACCGACATCGTGAGCGCCCCGCGCGACTTCCTGCGCGCCGAGGATCCCACGCTCGTGGTTTCCTTTGCCCGCTCTGGCAACAGCCCCGAGAGCCTTGCCGCCGTTGCCGTTGCCAAGGAGCTCGTCCACAACGTCAAGTTCCTCAACATCACCTGCGCTCCCGAGGGCAAGCTTGCCGTCGAGTCTGCCGATGATCCCAATGCGCTGACGCTGCTCATTCCGCGCGCCAACGACAAGGGCTTCGCCATGACCGGTTCTTATTCCTGCATGACCCTGCTCTCCACCCTTATTTTCGACACTGCCTCTGACGAGCAGAAGGCCGAGTGGGTCGAGACGATTGCCAAGATGGGCGAGGAGGTCATCTCCCGTGAGCCCGAGATCGCCGATTACCTGGCTGGCGATTTCAACCGCGTGACCTACTTGGGTTCTGGCTCCTTCGGTGGCCTTGCTCAGGAGAGCCAGCTCAAGATCCTCGAGCTCGCTCACGGTCTGGTCGCTACTTCCTACGACACCTCCATGGGCTATCGTCACGGACCTAAGTCCTTCGTCGACGATAAGACGCTCGTCTTCGTGTTCGTCAACAACGACGCCTACACCCGTCAGTACGACATCGACATCCTCAACGAGATCGGTGGCGACGAGATCGCTCAGCACACCATCGCCGTTCAGCAGGAAGGTGCCACCGTCTATGAGGGTGAGTCCTTCACCTTTAAGGGCTACGAGGCACTTCCCGAGGGTTACCTTGCTCTGCCGTTCGTGATGTTTGCCCAGGCTATCAGCCTGCTCAACTCCGTCCGCGTGGGCAACACGCCCGATACGCCGAGCCCCACCGGCACGGTCAACCGCGTGGTTAAGGGCGTGACGATTCACCCCTTCACCGCTTAATCGCGTCCCCCTGTAAGGGCGCCCGTCCGCTCATAACGGCGGGCGGGCGCTTTTTGTTTTACGTGAGCTGGGTATAAGCATTACCACAGTCAACTGCTTTAGAAGCGAGGAGTGCATATGAGCACGTACGCAATTAAGGCTGACAAGTTCTTCTTGCCGGCAGGCCCGCAACTGGGCGGCTATCTTATGGTCGAGGATGGCGTTTTTGGCGCCTGGCAGGCCGACGAGCCCTCTTGCGAGATTAAGGACTACACGGGATCGTGGATCGCACCGGGTATGGTCGATACTCACATCCATGGCTTCTACAACCACTCAACTACCGATAACGATCCCGAGGGCATCGATATCAGCTCAACCGAGCTCGCCCGTCGCGGTACCACCAGCTGGCTGCCCACGACGTTCACCGATGGCGTCGAACAGATCAAGGACGCCTGCGCTGCTATCGCCAAGGCGGACGAGGGCCGCGGCCCCGACTTCTGCGGTGCCCGCATTCAGGGCATCTACCTGGAGGGCCCCTTCTTTACCATGAAGCACGTGGGCGCGCAGAACCCCGCTTACCTGATTGACCCCTCCGAGGAGGTTTTCGACCAGTGGCAGGAGGCTGCGGGCGGTCGCATCGTTAAGAGCGCCATGGCCGCCGAGCGCGACGGTGCCGCTGCTTATGCGGCTGCTCTGAACGCCAAGGGCGTGGTGACCAGCATCGGTCACTCCGACGCCACCTACGATGAGTGCATCGCCGCTATCAATGCCGGTGCCAGCTGCTTTACGCATACCTATAACGGCCAGCGCGGTCTGCATCACCGTGAGCCCGGTGTCGTGGGTGCTGCCATGTCCACGCCCGAGACCTACGCCGAGATCATCTGTGACGGCAAGCACGTAAACCCTGCCGCCATCAAGGCACTGCTGCAGGCAAAGGGCTGGCAGCACACGGTGCTCATCACCGACTGCCTGGGCTGCGGCGGCATGCCCGAGGGCAGCTACACCAGTGGTGGCATGGACGTCATCATGAAGGACAACCTGTGCTGGCTCGCCGACGGCAAAAGCATTGCCGGCTCGGTGCTCACGCTTGCCCAGGGCGTCAAGAACATTGTCGATTGGGGCATCGCCAGCGCTGATATCGCCATTCGCATGGCAACCGAGGTGCCGGCTCGCTCTGCGCACATCGAGGATAAGTGCGGCAGCATCATGCCGGGTCGCGACGCCGACTTTGTCGTGTTCGACCATGAGCTCACCCTCGTCGAGACGTATGTTGGCGGCCAGAGCGTCGGCAACGCCTTTACCGATTAACGATAGAAAAAACGGCGGGCCCGAATCTGCTCGGACCCGCCGTATGGGTTAAACGCTCAAAAGCACCTTAACAGTTACAGCTTGTTAACGATCTTCTTTGCCGTGCGCTTGACGCCGGCCACAAGACCCCCCGCGGGATGCTCCTTTTCGTATGCTAGACGCTTCTCGCGCTTGGCGTACTCTTCGACGATGATGTCGCCATACTCGTCTTCGATCTTGTCGAAGAAGTCGACGGCGCCCTTAATTTCCTCAGCGGTCGGGTGTCCCTTCTGGACGCCGCCGGTGAGTTTGAACGGCCCCCACGTATCAAAGCCGGGACAGCCGTAGACGCCCATAAAGATGGCCTGCCTCATGCGGCAGATGCCATCGATATCCTTGCCGTACCACTTGTTTTTGCCACCGTAGGTCATAAGGCCAAACACCTTGTCCTGCGGCTGCAGCACGTTCGTGAGCACGCGTGCCATGTCCTTGTCGATCTCGGAGTAATAGATGCCCGTGGCGACACCGATCAGATGGTATTCGTGCAGGTCGGGGTACTCGTTTTTACCGAGTGACTTCACGTCGAGGGTATCGATCTCGGGGTGCGCCTCGACGATGGCGTCCACGAGCTTTTTCGTATTGCCGTGGTGGTGTGAGGCATAAAGGATGATGGTTCGCATAAGAAGGCCTTTCAGCTGTAATTGCATCAATGTCTGTATGGTACCCCGTTGCATGGCTGGGAAACCGGACGCATCGATGAACGTGCGGGTTTGTCCTTTGGTCAGGGCCGAGACGGGTTCTTGCGAGCAAAAAGCAGTTGTTCGAAAGGATGGACAATGGAATACGCTCTCTCCAACGATTCGATTTCTATCAAGGTCTCCACGGCCGGTGGTTCGTTTACCTCGATTGAGGCTGGAGGTCGCGAGTACTTGTGGCAGGGCGATCCCGCCGTGTGGTCCGGCCAGGCACCGATTTGCTTCCCGATTTGCGGAGGTTTGCGCGATAACAGCGCCATGACGTTTGCCGGACATCATGTGAAGCTCGCCCGCCATGGGTTTGCGCGCAAACAGGAGTGGAAGCTGCTGAGCCAGAGCGAGAACGAGCTGGCGATGTGCCTGGCTTCGGAGGATAACGCCGCGCTGCTGAGCGATTATCCGTATCCGTTTAAGCTTGTCGCCCGCTATACGCTCGAGGACGCCGCCGTGCGCGTCTCCTATGAGGTTACCAACGAGGGCACCGAGGACATGCCTTTCTTTATCGGTGGACACCCCGGCTTTAGGTGCCCGCTCGATGAGGGCGAGGCCTATACGGACTACGAGTTGCGTTTTGAGAAAGACGAGGCTGCTGAGCTTTGCGCTGCCGTCCCCTCGACTGGCTTGATTGACGTGACCAACCGCTCCAAGAACCCCATGGTGGGAAAGACGCTGCCTCTGTCACATGAGCTCTTCGATTTTGCGGAGACCATCTTTGACGTGCTCGAGAGCCGTCAGGTCACGCTTTCCAAAAAGGGCGAGGACAAGGGTGTTCGCCTGAGCTTTGAGGGCTTCCCGTACCTCATTGTGTGGAGCAAGCCCGAGGGTGATTTTGTGGCAGTTGAGCCCTGGGGCGGTCTTTCGACCTGCTCCGATGAGGACGACGTGCTTGAGCACAAGCGCGGCTGCCTTATCGCCAAGCCCAAAGAAACCATCGTGCGCTCGTTCACAATCGAGATTCTGTAGTCGCATGTAGCCAATTCGTTTTGCAAGGCATAAGGAGCCTGCGAGATAAGGAGCTAGAAATGATCCTCACCGTTACGATGAACCCGTCCGTCGATACGCGCTATCAGCTCGATGAGCTCATTATCGACGACGTCAACCGCGTGACGCCCGAAAAGACCGCCGGCGGTAAGGGCCTCAACGTGGCCCGCGTCCTGGGCCAGCTGGGCGACGATGTCGTGGCAACCGGCTTGCTTGGTGGTCATATGGGCGCCTATATGGCCGAGCTCATGGATGCTAACGGCATTAAGAATGATTTTGTGCCCATCAAGGGCGAGACTCGCATTTGTCTCAACATCCTCCACGCCGGCAACCAGACCGAGCTGCTCGAGAGCGGCCCGACGATTGCCCCCGAGGAGCTCGATGCCTTTACCGCCAAGTTCGCCGAGCTTGCGAGCAAGGCCGATGTCGTTACCATCTCGGGTTCGCTGCCCCGCGGCGTCGAGGCGGACTACTACGCTAAGATCACGGGCATTGCAGAGAACGCCGGCGCCAAGGTGCTGCTCGATACCTCGGGCGCCTCGCTCGAGGCTGCGCTCAAGTCCGAGGTCAAGCCTGAGCTGGTTAAGCCTAACCTGACCGAAATTAACGGCCTTCTGGGCACGAGCTTTACCACCGACGATGTGGACGAGCTCCGTTCCGCGCTCGCCTCTGACGCCCGCTTCTCCGATATCCCCTGGGTCGTCGTATCTATGGGCGCTGCCGGCTCCGTTGGTTTCCATAACGGCCGTGCGTTCCGCGCCAAGACCCCCGATATCCCCGCCGTTAACGCTACGGGCTCTGGCGATTCGACCATTGCCGGCTTCGCACATGCGATTGCTGCCGGAGCCGACGACGAGACGGTGCTGCGTACCGCCAACACCTGCGGCAAACTCAATGCCATGGATCCCATGACTGGCCACTTGGTTATGGATCGTTGGGACGAGGTTTACAACGGCGTTGTCGTGACCGAGCTGTAGGAGCTTGTGCTGCGGCCCCGGCATCGGTTGCCAGCTCATGTCGACGACAAGTGCAGTAGCATTATGCCGGGGCGCGACGCCGACACTGTCGTGTTCAATCCCGACCTTACCCTGGTCGAGACGCATGTGGGTGGCAACAGCGTCGGTAATGCGTTTGCCGAGTAGCCGCCAAAGAAACGATCCGAGAGGGGATTTAGATGATTTACGGTGCATTGGGCGATATCGAGGAGTACCGTGGAATGCTCAAGGGCCTCGACGTGCTGATCGACTGGCTCGAGGAGAACGATCCGGCGAAGCTCGAGGTCGGCAGCCATCCGATTCTGGGCGACAAGGTCTTTGCGAACGTCATGGCTCCCACGACGCGTCCCGAAGCCGAGGCTCACTATGAGACGCATCAGCGCTATCACGACCTGCAGATCGACGTCGAGGGTCGCGAGGCCTTTAAGGTTGCCACGGGCAGCCTGACGCTGGTTCAGGAGTTTGACGAGAAGGACGACTACGATCTGGTCGATTCCGACGCCTCGATCGCCGGCGATCTTGCTGACGACAAGTTTGCGCTGTTTGTTGCCGGCGAGCCTCACATGCCCACGCTCGAGTTCCAGGGCGATGGCGCGCAGCCGGTCAAGAAGATTTGCTTTAAGCTGCTTGCAGATGCTTACTGGGAGGAGTAGCGCGCTGCTCGGCTGAGCTGTTCGTGTTGCGAGCGTTATCCCTTGGGGGAGCTCGCTTGGGCCCCGCTGAACGCGGTTCCTTTGGGGATTGCGGTTGGCGGGGCTTTTGTTGAGTAGGAGAGTTTCCGGCGGCGTTGTGCTTGGATTGGCGGAAGCGCGCCCGAAATCAGCAACAAAAAAGCCGCCCGAAGGCGGCTATCTTGTGCAATGGAGCCAGCGACCGGGCTCGAACCGGTGACCCCCGCTTTACGAGAGCGGTGCTCTACCAACTGAGCTACGCTGGCGGCCATGTGATGGCGCAACTGAGGCGTCAACGGCTGTCTATGATACGGGACATCGCAAATCCGCGCAAGTGTTCTGACGGCTTTTCTCACTTTAAATGCACTAATATTGGAGACGCGATGTCTTGCTCTTACGGGTCTCAAACAGAATGGGGCAGCGATGACTCAACCCAAGATTCTTCTCGCACGCATCGACGACCGTTTCATTTACGGACAAGACGTTGAGCTGTGGAACGAAGCCGTGGGTTCCAACCTTGTCCTAATCGTCAACGATGAGATCGCGGCAGATTCGCGCCAATGGGCACCCATGAGGGTGGCGGCGCCAGAAGGCGTTTGGACGCGGTTTTTCTCGGTGCAAAGGACCATCGACGTCATTCATACCGCAACGCCTCGCCAATTGATTCTGATCATGGTGGCCTCACCCTCCGATGCGCTCGCGCTGGTTAAGGGCGGTGTGCCGATCACCAAGATCAGCATTGGTCATATGCAGGCAGGGGAGGGCAAGCGTCCCGCAACGCCCGCAGTTGCCGTAGACGACACAGACGTCGCTGTTCTCAGAGAGCTGCAAAAGCTCGGCATAGAACTAGAAATCCGCTATCTCCCCAGTTCCGCCCCCGACCCCATCGGCAATCTGTTCAACTGATCCCTTGGGGACGGAGGAAAACGGATCATTTTGCCCTTGCGAGGGACGCGCGCGATGCCGCCTGTCAAAAACTATGCCCATTTACTACGTTTGATCGGTTATCGCCGAGCATGTCGAATTTGAGAAAAACAAAACCGACGCTCCTATAAGTTGTCAATAGGCAGTTTGCGGGAGCGCTCCCTTCAATTCGCACAGGAGCTCGTAATACCTCCTCTCCAGTTTCGTCGACCGCCGTCTCCCATGTTCCAGGTGACCGAGTGAGGCC
>JAXJET010000019.1:0-70259 GCA_036301285.1 Collinsella aerofaciens | reverse complement strand
TTGGAACACGCGGCGCAGGCAGGTAAGATTGAAGGGCCTGACGCCGGAGGAGTTCCGGAACCAGGCCCTTGCGGCGTAGTCGCTATTTATTCAGTCCAAGTTTCGGGGCGCAGTTCACTGTCCCCTTTGTGGTGGTTTTCTGTTGCAGGTTTACCGGGGCTAACTTATGGAGAAGCTATGGCGGCGAATATTGATGCTGCAAAGTAAACCACGGTGAACTATATTGTATTCAACAACGGAGCAGGCAATAGGCGATGAAAAAGCCTGCCCTGTTGAGTTTGATTCGCATTCCTCCCCTCTGTGCGATTCAACGGTGTACTTCGGGAACGGGCCCGCCGGCAACTGACTGCCGGCGGGCCCGTTCCTGTTTATCGGGGGAGTGCAATGGGCGGAGCCGAAGCAGTCCGGCTCCGAAAAAGGCGGACGTCGTAGCGCCCGCCCTAAAGCAATCGAAAGCTCAAGCCAGCAAATCGGTCTAGTACACCATGCCCATGGCGTCCTGAACCTCTGCCAGGGTCTGATCGGCGATCTCGTTGGCGCGACGGTTGCCCTCGTGCAGGACGTCCTTCACATAGTCCAGATCGTTCTCGTAGCGCTGGCGACGCTCGCGGATCGGTGCGAAGTACTCGTTGACGGCCTCGGTCACGTACTTCTTGAGCTGGCCGGAGCCGCCCATGCCAATCTCCTCGGCAATCTCGACCTCGGAACGGCCGGTGCAGATGGCGGCCGTCGAAAGCAGGCCAGACACGCCGGGGCGGTTCTCGGGATCGAACGTGATCATGCGCTCGGAGTCGGTCTGGCTCTTCTTGATGCGCTTGGCCGTCTCCTCGGCGGTCATCGAAATATTGATGGCGTTGCCATAGCTCTTGCTCATCTTGCGACCGTCCAGGCCCGGCAGCAGCGGGGTCTCGGACAGCAGCGCATCGACCTCGGGGAACACCTTGCCGTAGCGGTTGTTAAAGCGGCGGGCGATGGTGCGGGTAAGCTCGATGTGCGGTAGCTGGTCGCGACCGACGGGCACCACGTTGCCCTTGCAGAACAGGATGTCGCAGGCCTGGTGCACCGGGTAGGTGAGTAGAAGGCCGGTGAGCTCGTGCCCCGAGGCCTCCATCTCGGCCTTGACCGTGGGGTTGCGCGCCAGCTCGGCCTCGGACACCAGCGACAGGAACGGCAGCATGAGCTGGTTGGCGGCGGGCACGGCGGAGTGCGCGTAGATCATGGTCTTGTCGGGGTCGATGCCGCAGGCAAGGTAGTCCATGACCATGTTGTACACGTTGTCCTGGATGTGCTCGGTGGTGTCGCGGTCGGTGATGACCTGGTAGTCGGCGATGAGTACGTTGGTCCTGGCGCCCATGTTCTGCAGCTCCACGCGGCCCTTGAGGGTGCCAAAGTAGTGGCCCAGGTGCAAGCGTCCGGTGGGGCGGTCGCCGGTAAGCATGGTGAACTTCTCGGGCGTCTTGGCCAGGCCCTCGCGAATGGCGTTGCTCTTTTGCAGCGCGACTTCGTAGCTGTTCTCGTTTGGCATGATTGCTCCTAACGTATGTTCATGGGTCAAGATGATAACGCGTTTATTGGAGGGGCGGGGCGTAAGTAGGCGAGGGGCGGGAGAGGGGTGGCTTGTGCGATGGGCGCGGCGCGGCCGCGCTTGGCCAACGGTGCCTTGGCACATCCTCGGCAGCTTGCCCTAGAGCTTGTGGTGGCGCTCTTCTTTGCGCTCCTCGGCTGCCTGCTCCTCCTGCTTAAAGGCGGGGTCGTCGGGGGTGACGAGCTCGTCCTCGTGCGTGCGCTTGTTGTAATGGTGGCGCAGCACGGGCTCAAACAGATGTAGATGCTTGGCAAAGGCCGCCGAGCCAATGGCGAGCACGGTAAAGATGAGCACGCGCATGGGCACCTCGACCTGGTT
This sequence comes from Collinsella aerofaciens, assembly GCA_036301285.1. Taxonomy (GTDB): domain Bacteria; phylum Actinomycetota; class Coriobacteriia; order Coriobacteriales; family Coriobacteriaceae; genus Collinsella; species Collinsella aerofaciens_BS. Next base: position 68,356 of record JAXJET010000019.1, on the reverse strand, counting down.
AATCGCGGCGGCGCCGGCCGAAAGCATGATGCACCAGGCATAGATGAGCAGCACGGCCTGTTTTTGGTTGTAGCCTTCTTGGATCAGGCGGTGGTGGATGTGGCCCTTGTCGGCCTGCCCGATGCTAATGTGGGCGCGCTTGCGGCGCACAATGGCGCTAAACGTGTCGATGATGGGCACGCCGGCAACGATGAGCGGGATGATAAGCGAGGTGAGTGCGGCGGTGCGGCTCACGTTGAGCAGCGAGATGGAGCCCAGCGCAAAGCCCAGCAGCAGCGACCCCGAGTCGCCCAAGAAGATGCTTGCGGGGTTGAAGTTGTAGTGCAAAAAGGCTAGACAGGCGCCAAAGAGCGCAATAGAGAGCGCGGCGGCGTCGATGCGGCCCGAGAGCACGGCCATCGAGAACATGGTGAATGACGCGATGCCGCAGATGCCCGTGGCCAAGCCGTCGAGGCCGTCGATGAGGTTAATGATGTTGGTGAATGCCACCAGATAGATCACGGTGATGGGGTAGGCGAGCCATCCAAGCATGATCTCGCCGGGGGCAAACGGGTTGACGATGACGCCGATTTTTAGGCCGCCGATACAGGCGATAAGCGCGGCGAGGACCTGTCCGGCCAGCTTTTGCTTGGGCGTGAGCTGGAAGACGTCGTCGATAGCGCCGGTCGCAAAGATGACGGTAAAGGAGAGCGCCAGCATGGGATAGCTAATGTGAAGGCGCGGGTGCGGCACCAGGACGGGTGGCCAGCCTAGGTACCAGGTGCCTAGGATTTGCACAATGCAGGCAACGACCAGGCCCAAAAACACCGCCGCTCCGCCCAAACGTGGGATGGGCTTGGTGTTGATGCGGCGCTTAGAAGGATAGTCGACGGCATCGAGCTTAATTGCCAAGCGCTTGACCAGGGGCACCGCGAGGAAGGTCGTGATAAAGGCCGCCGCTGCCACGCATAGGTACGGTATGTAGCTCGGGGATGAAGCCATGAATCTAAAAACCGCCAAGCGTCGAAGGAAAAGGTCAGAAGAACGCCATGCGCAAAGGGCATAGCCGAACCATAATACTCGACCAAGGGGGGTGCATGGAATTGCACGCAGCGATAATCACGCGCTTACCAGATATTGGGATGTTGTCGATGGCTTGTCGGGATGCCGGCGGGGATCCATATGGACTGTAATGGTGATTTTCGGCAAAAGAAAACCACCCCCCACGTTACGAAAATGAACCCACCTAAAACAGGTGGGTGCCCTCATCGACTGTTCCAGCGTCCTTAACAACGAAGGATACCTGTACTAGGTACGACTGTGTGGGCTCCCTAAATAAACGCGACGGTTCACCCAGTTGCTCCGCGGGGGGCGGAATACCTACATCATAAAGCGGCACTTTATCGATTCCAGTCTTGACATTACAAAAATCGTGTCGGACGATTACGGCGCCTTGGGCTCGAGCCGTCTGTGGGGTTGATCCCTTTACGTTTGAGCTGCTGAATCGTTGTTTTGGAGCATGGTTTTATGCCAACGTCGTTGACCGAACTTTTTTCGCCCGCCTGCCATTTGTGTCCGCGCCGTTGCGGTGCGGCGCGCGATGAGGGTGCGCACGGCGTCTGCGGTGCTAACGACACGCTCAAGGTGGCCCGCGCCGCGCTTCATATGTGGGAGGAGCCGCCTATCTCGGGCGAGGCCGGTTCGGGCACGATCTTCTTTAGCGGCTGCTCGCTCAAATGTATCTACTGCCAGAACCACGAGATCTCGACCGGCAATTTTGGCCTTGAGATTTCGCCTGAGCGCCTGGTCGAGATTATGCTGGAACTGCAGGACCAGGGTGCCAACAACATCAATTTGGTGACGGCGACGCACTATGCGCACCTGTTGCCTGCCGCGATTGCCGCGGCACGGGCGCGCGGACTGGTTATCCCAATCGTCTACAACACGAGTGGTTACGAGCGCGCGAGTGCCGTGGCGGCGCTGGGCGACCTGGTCGATGTGTGGCTCACCGACTTTAAATATGCCGATGCCGGGCTTGCGCAGTCGCTCTCCCATATAAAGGATTACCCGCGTGTGGCCGTGTCGGGTCTGGCCCAGATGGCGCGCGAGATCGAGCGCCGCGGGGGAGAGTTGGTGGACGAGGACGGGCTTATGAAGCGTGGCATGATCGTGCGTCACCTGGTGCTTCCGGGGCATGCAGACGATTCGTGTCGCGTGCTGGACCTGGTGTGGCAGACGGTGGGCGACGTGCCGATCTCGGTTATGAACCAGTACACGCCCAATGCGCTCATGCGCGAGCAGGGCGGCGACCTGGCACGCGCCGTGACGCGTGAGGAGTACGAGCAGGTGCTCGACCATGCCGACGACCTGGGTTTTACGACGATGTTCTGGCAAGAGGGCGGCGCGGTAGACGAGAGCTTCACCCCGGCCTTCGACACCACCGGTGTTCTTACCAGCGCAAAGTAGTGCGTTCGTCGATGATTTTTCTGGGACGGGGATAAAAAATCATCGAGAGGATCGCCTGTTCGAAAAGTTGCCAAAATAGCCGCGCCCCAAAAAGACTGGTTATTGGGCGTTGACAGTTGGCGAGCCGTAGGTAAAATATCGACTTGTCCTGGGGACGTAGCTCAGTTGGGAGAGCGCTGCCGTCGCATGGCAGAGGCCGAGGGTTCGACTCCCTTCGTCTCCACCCTTGGATTTGATAAGCCGCTGACATTGTGTCGGCGGCTTTTTTAAAAGAAAGGGCTATACCATGGCCGAGCTTGAGTCCCAACCATTGTCCGACGAGGAGCGCGCTGAGTTGGAAGAGCTCCGCGCTGAGAAGGCCCGCCGCGAGGCTCGGGAAGAGGCCCGTCGCGAGCGTGAGGAGCTGGCTGCCCTGCGCGCCGAGCGTGCGAAGGCCGAGGAGGTCGCCTTGAACGCCGCATCCGAGCGCAAGCCCGCGCCCGCACCCAAGCCCGCTGCTGCGAAGCCTGCACCTGCCGCGCCCAAACCTCAGCCTAAAAAGGCCGCTCGTCTTAAGTCCGTCGAGCCCAAGCCGAGCCGTGACGAGATGACCTTTGCCCAGCGCATGGTTACCTCCAAGGAGCCTACGGGCGAGAATGAGATCCCCGGCATGGCTCCGGCTCAAAAAATCATCATCGTGCTCGCCCTCATCGCGTTTATCGTCTTTATGGTTTACACGATCACGGGCAGCATGGGCCTGCACTAACCTGTTCGCGCCGGGCTCCATGCCCGCACGTCCGCCTCGCCCAACCCTCAACCTCTGCACAACACATCCGAAAGGTCGCCCCATGGCTTTGACCGACATCTCGCATCCCACCGACATTGCAATGCTCACCGATCTGTACGAACTCACTATGGCCCAGGGCCTGTGGGAGAGCGGCAAGGCCAATGAGCAGGGTTGTTTTACGGCGTTTTACCGCGACCATCCCTTTGGCAGCGCCTATGCCGTCATGTGCGGCACCGCCGAGCTGCCCGAGCTAGTCGAGAATCTGCGCTTTACGCCCGAGGATATCGACTACCTCGCCTCGCTCCAGGCCCCTGCCGGCGGCGCGATGTTCAAGCCTGGATTCCTCGACTATCTGCGCGATTTTCGTGCGCATGTAAATATCGACGCCGTCCCCGAGGGCGAGCTCGTCTTTCCACGCGAGCCCATGGTGCGCGTCACCGGTCCTGCGCTCGAGTGCCAGCTGCTCGAGACGGCGCTGCTCAACATCGTCGGGTTCCAGACACTTGTCGCCACCAAGACGGCGCGCGTGGTGCTGGCGGCGGACGGCCGTCCCGTGGCCGAGTTTGGCCTGCGCCGAGCCCAGGGTCCCGATGGCGGCCTGGCCGTTGCGCGCGCGAGCTACGTCGCCGGCTGCTCCTCTACGTCCAATGTGCTCGCCGGCCGCCGCTACGGTATTCCCGTCTTTGGCACGCATGCGCACAGCTGGGTGATGAGCTTCGATTCCGAGCTCGAGGCCTTCCGCGCCTTTGCCAAGTCGAGCCCCAAGAACTGCACGCTGCTCATCGACACCTACGATGTGCGCGAGGGCTGCGAGCATGCCATTACGGTTGCCAAGGAGATGGAGGCGGCGGGCGAGCGCCTGTCGGCTATTCGCATTGACTCGGGCGACCTCGCCAAGCTCTCCAAGTATGTCCGCGGTCGTTTCGATGCCGAGGGCCTGCCCTATGTGGGGATCTCGGTTTCTAACGATCTGGATGAGTACACGATTCAGTCGCTGCTCGACCAGGGCGCGCCCATCGATAGCTTTGGCGTGGGCACCAAGCTCGCGACCTGCTACGACCAGCCGGCGCTGGGCGGCGTGTACAAGCTTTCCGCCCGCCGTGCGAGCGAGGCCGACCCGTGGACGCCGGTGGTCAAGCTCTCCGAGCAGCCCTACAAGCGCACGATCCCGGGCGTGCAGCGCGTGCGCCGTTATTACGACGGCTTTGGCGGCCCGGTCTGCGACATGATCTACGACGAGGACCATCTGGTGGGGGAGGGCGCCGCGCGCGGCAATACCCTCGTGGCCGTGAATGATGCCGCCCTGGTGACCGACGTGTCGGAGCTTGAGTATCGCGAGCTGCTGGTGCCGATCGTGCGCGATGGCAGCGCAGTGGCTCCGCGTGAGAGCATCCAGGACGCGCGCGAGCGCTGTGTTTGGGCGCTCGATCATCTGGACGCAGCTTTCAAGCGCTTCCTGTACCCGCAGACCTATGTGGTGGGCATGGAGCAGGGCCTGGCTCAGGTGCGCGACGAGCTCGTGCGCAAGAACATGGCCGCGGCCTCGGCTTTCCCCTGGGCAAAATGATTCCTTGGGCGGTAGGGGCGAGTCACGCTCCCTTGGCCGCCAGCTCGGCCGTTCGCTGAACAGTTGATTGGTTTGACGTATGACGACTTCTTATAAAACGATGGTGGTAAAGATCGGTTCGTCCACGGTGGTGGGCGCCGATGGCAAGGTCAACCGCGCCTTTATCGGCGGACTTGCCGATCAAGCCGCAGCGCTGCGCAAGCTCGGCTGGCGTCTGGTCGTGGTGAGCTCGGGCGCTATTGCCTGTGGCTATCCCGTGTTGGGCTTCGACCGCAAGCCGGTCGGCGACCTTCCGAGCCTGCAGGCCTGCGCCTCGGCTGGTCAGTGCATCATCTCGTCGGCCTACGACGAGGAGTTCCATGCGCGCGACCTGCTCACCTCGCTCGTGCTGCTCACGCGTCACGACACGGCGCGTCGCACGTCCTACCTGCACGCGCGCGACGCCCTGCTGCGTCTGGTGGAGCTGGGCGTGGTGCCGGTCGTCAACGAGAACGACACCGTTACCGTCGACGAGATCAAGTTTGGCGACAACGACACACTGGCGGCGCTCGTGAGCTGCCTGGTATCTGCCGATCTGTGCGTGACGCTCTCGGACATCGATGGTCTCTATACTGCCAATCCGCATGAGGACCCCACGGCCGAGTTTGTTCCTGTCGTGCATAAGATCGATGCCAAGATTATTGCCTCGGCGGGCGATTCTTCCACATCGGTGGGCACTGGCGGCATGATTACCAAGATCCGCGCGAGTCGCATCCTGATGACGGCGGGCATTCAGAGCGTGATTTGCTCGGGCGAGGAGCCCGATGCGCTCGTGGGCCTCGCCCGCGGCGAGAGCGTGGGCACGCTGTTCGATCCGCCGGCGGAGCGTCTGGACATCGCGCCCCGCAAGCTGTGGATCGCGCTGGGCGACAAGGCACATGGGTCGGTGACGGTTGATGATGGTGCTGCGAAGGCGCTGGTTAGCCGTGGCTCTTCCTTGCTTGCGGTGGGTATTCGCGAGGTCGATGGCCAGTTTGCCGAGGGCGATGTGCTCGATGTGTGCGATCCGAGCGGTATGGTCGTCGCCCGCGGTATCGCCGAGGCCGATTCGGACGTGCTGGAACTTGCCGCCGGCCGCCGCCAGGACCAGATCGCCAGCAACCGCCTGCTGGCAGACCTGGCCGAGAAGCCGGCGATCCATCGAGATAATTTGATCGTCTTCGCCTAACGGGTCGACGCTGCGCGCCGCCCAGAGCGACAATTTGTCATTCAAAAGGTGAGGCATGACCATCAGGTCTATGCCTCACCTTTTTCATGCCAACTTGTTCGCTCTGGGCGGCGCTCGCTTCTTTTGTTCGACCTACGATTTACAGCCACTCGCTTAGGGGCGTTTTCGCTTTCCGTCCTCTACCTGCGGCATTGTCGTTGTCGGCACTTATCCGTCACTTGGGGACGTTCCTTATGTGCCGGCACTTTGGGACACTCCTTTGCTAGAAGATCTGGCGCAGGTCTCCGCGGTTGAGGGCTTCGTCGAAGAGGTGCTTGAATACCACGCTGCCGTGCAGGCCGTCGTGCTCGAACTCGTTGGTCACCCAGGCATGCGAGTTGCCCACGCGGCTGAGCGCATCAAGCTGCAGGCCCGAATCCACGTACATGTCGTCGAAATACACCGCGGCCTGCAGGGGCACCTCGTTGCACGCCAGTCGCTGCGGGTCGTAGATCTTGTCCCAGCTGGTGTCTTCCATCAGCAGGTCCATGGCGGGTTTAAACGGCTTAAGCTCGGGCATCTGCTCGAACATCCACGGGAACATGGCCTCGCCGGTAAACATGAGCGGGCGCGCGAGTGTGTCGAACTCGGCACGATGGGCCTTCTCCTCTGCTGCGGCCCAGCGAATGGGCATGGTGTCGCCGTCGGCGTAGATAAACTCCTGCAGTGTCCAGTACAGCGGGTTCGTGCGTGTGTTGGTGCGCTCGAAGGCGCGCATCAAAAAGCTGTCGGATACCGAGGAGCCGCAGCTCAGCGTACCGTCGCCAGTAACAAAAGCGTGATCGATAGTCCAATGCATGCGCTCAAAGCTCGGCTTCATGCCAAAGTCGCTGCCCATGAGCTGTAGGCGCTCGACCGTCATCGGCGAGCCGTCGGGCAGCACGGGCTTCTGAGCCTCGAGCGCATCGGCCAGGGCTGCCACGCGCTCGACGTCAGCGGGATAGCGGTCATAATACTGCTGCGTCTTGGCGGCCATGCGCGGGAAGGTGTGCGCGTAGACCTCGCTTGCGCTCGCCGGTACGTGGGGGATGCCGCCGCAGGTAAAGCTCGCCGCCACGCCCTCGGGGAAGAGCGACAGGTAGCTCAGCGTCAAAAAACCGCCGTAGCTTTGGCCGAGCGTGACCCACGGCTTGCCGCCAAAGCCCACTAGGCGCAGGTACTCAAAATCGCGCACGATGGAGCTGGCGAGGTGGCGCTTGAGGAAGTCCGCCTGCGAGCGTGCTGTATCGGCGCCGGCGGCCGTTGCGCGATCACCCAGTGCCTTGATCGTGCGTCCGTCCACGCAGCTACTGCGTCCGGTGCCGCGCTGGTCGGGAAGGACCACGCGGAAGTGCTTGACGGCCTCCTCGATCCAGCCGTCGCTTGTGGGCGACAGCGGACGTGGGCTCTCGCCGCCGGGGCCGCCCTGCAAAAACAGGAGCAGCGGCAGATCGTCGTTGATGCGGTCGGGCGCGCTAACCACGCGGTAGAAGAGCTTGATGCTCTCGGGCGCGCCGGCGATGGGTGCCGGCATGGCGCCGCGGCGCATGGTACTGCCGACGGCCAGGAGCATCGGCTCCAGGCCGCGCCAGTCAAGGGGGACGTCGATGCTGTGGTCCTCGACGTAAAGGCCGGGGACGTGGTACGAAGTGATGAGGGCCATGTGAGTCTTCCGTTCGTTGCGGTGTTTCGGGTTGACCAATTCTACCGCCGCGGGCGAGGCCATGCGCAAATCGGCTACCATGGTTGCAAACTTCTAGGAGAAAGGGCCGCCCATGTCGGTCGATATAGCCACGTATGTCCACGATCTTGCCGTTGCCGCCAAGGCAGCGTCGGCCTCGCTTGCCACGGCGAGCGATGAGCAGCGCCAGGAGGCCGTGCGCGCCATGGCCGCAGCACTGCGCAACGGTGTCGACTCCATCGTCGCCGCCAACGAGCTCGATATGTCCGCTGCGCGCGATGCGGGTACCTCGGCCGGACTGCTCGATCGCCTGCTGCTGACGCCCGAGCGCGTCGAGGGCATGGCCGCCGGCCTGGAAAAGCTCGCCGAGCTGCCCGATCCCGTCGGCCGCGTGCTCGACCACCGCGTGCTTGCAAGCGGCGTGGACCTGACCCGTGTGAGTGTGCCGCTGGGCCTGGTCGCTATGGTCTACGAGGCGCGCCCCAACGTGACGGCCGACGCCGCAGGCATCTGCATCCGTACCGGCAACGCCTGCATTCTGCGCGGCGGCTCGCTGGCCTATCACTCGTGTGCCATGATCGCCGAGCTGCTGGCCGATGCGCTCGAGGCCAAGGGTTTCCCGCGCGAGGCCGTGTCGATGATCGAGTCCACCGACCGCGAGGCCACTGGCGAGCTCATGAAGCTCCGCGGCGTTGTCGACGTACTCATTCCGCGCGGCGGTGCAGGCCTGATCCAGCGCTGCGTGCGCGAGTCGCTTGTGCCGGTGATCGAGACGGGCACGGGCAACTGCCACATCTACGTGCATGAATCCGCCGACTTTGATAAGGCGCTCAACATTATCGTTAATGCCAAGACCCAGCGTGTAGGCGTGTGCAATGCCGCCGAGTCGCTGCTGGTCGACCGTGCTGTGGCCGATGCGTTTTTGCCTGCGGTCGTTGCCGTGCTGCACGACCACGGCGTGCTCATTCACGGCGACGAGGCCACGTGCGCCGCGTGCGCCGACGCCAGCTTTGTGGAAGGCGATGACTACGTCGCCGCGACTGAGGAGGACTGGGGTCGCGAGTACCTGGCGCTCGAGATGAGCGTGAAGGCCGTGGCAAACGAGGACGAGGCCATCGCACACATCAACCGCTACGGCACGATGCACTCCGAGGCCATCGTTGCCGAGGACACGGATGCTTGCGAGCGCTTCCTGGATGCGGTCGATGCCTCGGCCGTGTACGCTAACGCCAGCACACGCTTCACTGACGGCGGCGAGTTTGGCCTGGGCGCCGAGATCGGTATCTCGACCCAAAAGCTCCATGCCCGCGGCCCCTTCGCCGCCGAGGCCCTCACCACCTACAAATACAAGCTCCGCGGCACCGGCCAGGTCCGCCCCTAAACCTACCAAAAAGGGACAGGTTTATTTTGGCAGGTTTTATCTGCGGTTTTGCCGGGCGACGCGTTCGCCCGGCTTTTTCCTCCGCATGCTTTTTCTGCCTTTCGGCTTGAGCCGCGGCGATATACGATAGTGACACCGTGTCTTAGCACCGACTCACCTGGAGGTATTGCCATGTCCCAGACGCTTTCCGCCGGAATCACCCGCGACCGTGCGTTCGAATTGCTCAACGAGCACAACAAGGACCCGTTCCACATCACCCACGGCGAAACGGTCGAGGGCACCATGCGCTACTTTGCGCGCGAGTTCGACCCCGAGAACGAGGAGTTTTGGGGCATCGTCGGTTTGCTGCACGACCTGGATTGGGAGGAGCATGAGGACGATCCCGTGAACCACACCATCTATGCGGCCGAGATCCTTGAGGGCGAGGGTGCCTCTCCCGAACTCATTCGCGCTATTCAGACGCACACGTCCGATTTCAATACCTCGCTGCCCAAGCCCGAGCTGCAGATGGAGAAGATCCTGTTTGCTTGCGACGAGCTCACCGGCCTGATCGGTGCTGCCGTGATCATGCGTCCGAGCAAGAGCGTCATGGACTTTACGGCCAAGTCGCTCAAGAAGAAGTTCAAGGACAAGCGCTTTGCCGCCGGCTGCTCGCGCGACGTGATTTCGCAGGGCGCCGAGATGCTCGGCTGGGAGCTCCCCGAGCTCTTTGACCGCACCATCGCGGCCATGCAGTCCTTCGCGCCCGACCGCGACACCTTCCAGGCCTAACCTGCCAAATTGGGACAGGTTTATTTTGGTAGATTTTATCTGGGAAAACGCTTCCGTTGGACGTTATTCAGCGGAAGCGTTTTCTGTTTGACATGGAGACGCTGGCGAATGCGGTGCCTCGCGGCAGGCAGTTGCGCTTCGCCGTATCCGTAACTCGGTAAACGCGACGTTAGGACGCGTTCTTGATAATCCATGTTCCCAGTCCGGTCAGCAGCTGAACCTGCTTAACCGTTAGCCCTTGTTTTCGAAGCGCGAGAATCGCCTCATTGCGAAGTGGCTTGGAGACGGATTTAAGTTCCGTCGGAGCACATCCTGCGACACTCTGCACGATTGCCGTGCCAAATTCGCATAGATCTTCCTCGCGAACCTTGGCTGTTGCGCTGGGGCGATAGGGAAGCGACGGCGTGCTTTCCATGAGCTTAAGGTATGAGCGAGGTGTTGGGAATAAAACACCGACAACGCTGCCGGTGACATGCGGCCGTGACCTGGCGCTCATTAGATACTCGCGATGGCTGCTCCAGGGATATTCGTCATATGCCGCCAGTCCTGCTTTTTGTGGATTCAGATGGATGTATCGAATTGCTTCGAGTAAATATACTTCCGACTTAATGGGCGAATCCCAAAACCGTTCCTGAAACACGTGGCCGATATGCCCTGTCCGCGCATTGTACCTGCCCGCATACGATACGGCTACCGCGTGCATCGCGTCGCTCTTACGGTCGTCCGGATCGTCGATGAGTAGATGAATGTGGCTCCCCATAAGACACCAAGCGATAAGCTCGATATTGTGTTTGGGGAGGATCGCATCGAGGATCTGAAGCATGGCGATTCGGTCCTCGGCATCGTCAAACAGCAATTGCCCTCCGTTTCCACGCAACGTGACGTGGAAATAACCGGTTGGTGACTTTGAACGAGGTTTTCTCGGCATGGCCCCTCCTTTAGCTTGGATGGGCTGAAGATACCTCATTCGGGGGCTTCGGTTGTCGAGATTCAGTTCACCGACTATAGCTGCTACCTGCCGAAATATAATTGCGTTTTCAAATTGATGCTTTTTAATGTTAATTGAGTAAGACGGGCGCGCTTGTTGTGGATGCGGGCGTTGGTTACGTCGATCTGGACGGCCCTTGCGTGATGTCATCGCAAATGGGCTTCACGCATTTTTACGGCGATAGAAAAATGGTCGGGCGCTCTTAAACAAAACGGAGCACCCGACCATTTACTGATTGTTTGTTGATGTTTGGCCAGATAAAACCTGCCAAAATAAACCTGTCCCTTTTTGGCAGGTTAATTGAGGGCGGCTTGAGCTAGACGGGCTTCGGCGGCCTCCTCGGTGACACCAAGGGCTACGGCGAACTCCTCGATGGAGCGGCGTTTGGCCTCCTTGAGTACGCGCATGTAGTAGGAGCTGGGTTTTTTATCAGCTTCCTCGGCCTGGCGAATGCGGTGCATCATGGTCTTTGCCACACGAACCGTCTCGGGCGCGCCCAGCTTGAGCTGCTGCTTAAAGTGCGTCTCCTCAAGTGAACTGTTGCGCTCGGTAAAAGTGTCGCACTCCAGCTCGTCATAGTGGCTCAGCAGGTGCTCGGCATCTTGCTGCGAGATGGCGGCGTGCAAACGGTCGGCCTGCGCCACGGGGTACATGAGGATCGTCTGCGCATGTCCCTGCTTGGTCTCGAGCAGTAGCATGGGCTGCGGTGTGTCGTCCCTAAAACCGACGACGGTGCAGACTCCCTGACCCGGATGAATGACGTGTTGACCGATTGAGAACATGCTACCTCCAACTTATACGAATTTACGTATGTCTAGAATAACACGCTGACGTGCGCAAACCCTTACTTTATGCAGGAAAAGCACACAACTCCGATAGGTAAGAGTATTCGATAACAGGCGCAGCTCATTCACACCTTTATGCATTTTCGTCGCCTGCATAATCTGCAGGCAGACTGGCATCTTTGAGTGACTCCATACAAGCTGTAGTCAATTTTGTGCATATGCAATATCGATTGGCTTTACCCTGCGACAGTGCCCGTCGCTTGTGATAGAGTGCTACAAACTCTGGCTTTTGCCCTACGAGTGACCAAGAGCTCGGGGGCTTTAACACAAGGAGGATCTATGCCCGAGAAGATTGAAGAGCTGGTACGCGCTGCGCTTGCTGCGGCCCAGGAGGCCGGCGACCTTTCCGCATTTGAACTTGACGATTGCGCCATCGAGCGACCGGCTGACACTTCTCATGGCGAGTGGACCTCCACCATGGCCCTGAAGTCCGCCAAGCTGGCCCATTGCGCCCCGCGCAAGATCGCCGAGGCCATCGTTGCCCATATGCCCGAGGACCCCGCGATCGAGAAGGTCGAGATCGCAGGCCCCGGCTTCATCAACTTCTACCTCTCCGTTGCCGTCAAGAATGCCATCTTTGGCGAGGCTCGCGAGAAGGGTATGGACTTCGCTAAGTCCAACGTCGGTGGCGGCCTGAAGACCCAGGTCGAGTTCGTCTCCGCCAACCCCGTCGGCCCCATGCACATCGGCCATGGCCGCTGGGCCGCTCTGGGCGACTCCCTTTGCCGCGTTATGGACCACGCCGGTTACGACATCCAGCGTGAGTTCTACATCAACGACCACGGCTCTCAGATGAACACCTTCGGCAACTCCATCAGCACGCGCTATATGCAGCTTGCCGACATCATCGCCAAGCAGGGCGTGGATATCGATGAGGCTCACAAGCTGCTGATCGCCGACCGCGACGCCTTCGTTGCCGACGAGAACGACGAGCATCCCGAGACTCATCCGTACCAGGATAACTTTGCCGAGACCCTTGGCAAGGACTCCTATGGCGGCGACTACATTATCGACGAGGCCGCCGAGTTCTGGCGCACCGACGGCGATAAGTGGGTCAACGCCGATCCTCAGGAGCGCATGGAGAGCTTCCGCGAGCGCGGCTATGTGAAGATGGTCGACAACATGCGCGACCTCTGCCACGCCGTCAATTGCGACTTCGATCGTTGGTTCTCCGAGCGCTCGCTGTATGTGAAGGACACCGAGGGCGAGACCGCCGGCACCTCCGCCGTCGACCGCGCTTTTGAGAAGCTCGACAAGATGGGCTATCTCTACACCAAGGACGGCGCCCTGTGGTTCCGCTCCACCGACCTGGGCGATGACAAGGACCGCGTTCTGATCAAGTCCGACGGCGAGTACACCTACTTCGCCTCCGACGTTGCCTATCACTGGGATAAGTTCCAGCGCGTCGACCACGTCATCGACATCTGGGGCGCCGACCACCACGGCTACATCGAGCGCGTCCGCTGCGTCTGCGATGCCTTGGGTTACCCCGGCAAGTTTGAGGTTCTGCTGGGCCAGCTCGTCAACCTGCTGCGCAACGGCAAGCCCGTCCGTATGTCCAAGCGTAAGGGCACCATGGTGACCCTGCAGGAGCTCGTCGACGAGGTCGGCTCCGACGCTGCCCGTTACACCCTCATCTCCAAGAGCTCCAACCAGATGGTCGACTTCGATATTGAGGCCGTCAAGAAGCGCGACAACTCCAACCCGGTGTACTACGTGCAGTACGCTCACGCCCGCGTGTGCTCCATCCTGCGCCGTGCCGCTGACGTTACGCCCGAGCAGGCTGACGAGATGGGCATGAAGGCCGTCGCCGCCAAGGCCATCGGTGAGAACGTCGATTACTCGCTGCTGACCGACCCGACCGAGCTCGCCCTTTCGCGCAAGCTCAACGAGCTCACCGACCTCATCGCCAGCTGCGCTCGCGACCGCGCCCCGTTCCGTCTGACGCACTTTGCTGAGGAACTCGCCGGCGACTTCCACAGCTTCTACGCTGCCTGTCAGGTGCTGCCGAGCGAGGGCCGTCCCGTCGACCCCGAGCTTTCGCGTGCCCGTCTGGCCGCTTGCGATGCCGTCCGTGTGACGCTCGCCCTGGTGCTCACCCTCGTTGGCGTTTCCGCGCCCGAGCAGATGTAAGCTACGGGTCATTTGACCGTACAGACTTGGTTTAACTAAGCCTTGAAAGCCCGATCTCCCACGGAGGTCGGGCTTTTTGCAAACGCCGACGTATTGACGAATTTGGAACTGCTGGAAATACGAAACTATGCGGGTTTACTACGATGAATTGAGATATTCCAACCACGCCGGCTTTTCGCTAAAAAGTGCAAGGCATCTACCTGCGGTTTTAGTTCAACAAGTTTCGGAGTGGTCGCGGTTGAGCGATTCATCGTAGTAAACCGCCATAGTTTTGGCGGAGGCAGTCAGATTTGTGGGCGGTAAACCAAAGAGTGTCCCTTTTGAATAGTCGTTTAAGAACGTCCCCAATGACTAAGTTGCAGGTGGCGGCGGTTGTGTTACACTAACGCTGCGTATATGACGCAAATATCTCGATACAGATCAATGATGTCCGTCGGTATTTGACGGAGCTAGACTGTTTAGCCGCCCTGAAGGTTTATGCAGGGAGCATGTGATCACAGGGCTTGAAAAGAAAGTTGAGCAAACACTGTGTCTGATCAACAGCAAGAAAACGAAATAACGACGACGCAAGCCGCTCCCGCTGCACCGGTTGCGTCGGACCAGGTCGCGGCGCCCGCGCAAACCTCGGCTCCTGAGACGCCTAAGGCTGCAACGGCTGAGAAGGCCGTGCCTGCAACTGGTGAGGAGGCTGCTCCGGCAAAGCCCAAGCGCACGCGCCGCGCGGCCAAGCCTGCCGCTGACGGCGAGGAGGTCACCAAGCCCAAGCGCCGTACCGCGCGCACGACGCGCGCCAAGCGCACCGTTGCAGCTGACTCCTCGGCGCCGATTTCCGATGAGGTCGCGCAGGCACGTGCGTTGGCGCAGATTAGCGAGGCTCAGGTGGTGCGCGCCCGCCGTCGTGCTGCCGAGCGCGAGGCCGCGGCTCTGACCGAGCTTGCAGCCCCGTCTGTGCCCGAGACCCCTGCCGCCGACCAACCGACCGAGAAGCCGGCACCGCGCACACGCCGTCGCACGGCTGCTAAGGCCGAGCAGGTTGCCGATCAGGTAACCCCCGAGCTCACTGAGGCTTCGGTCCGTTCCGCGGCAGGGGAGGGCGCATCGCCAACTGAGCCCGCTGCGCCTGTCGAGGCCAGCGAAGTTCCCGTTGTCGATCCGGCTTTGCGCCCGCACCGTCGCGGTCGCAAGCCCAAGGCCTTCGTCGAGGCAGAGAAGGCCGCAGCCGCAGCCGCAGCTGCTCGGGATGCTGCGGCGACCGCCGAGTCTGCAACCGCTGCCGATGCACCCGTTCAGGATGCTGCGACTTCCGAGGCCGCTCCCGCCGATGCCGAGCCCGCCGACGTCCGCCCCGGTCGCAGCCGTCGCACTGCTGTTAAGCGCACGTCCAAGGCTAAGGCTGCCAAGAAGGGTGCGTCCGAGGATTCCGACGAGACGACCGCCGATGCATCGACTGATGCCGCCGAGCCCCAAGACGTCGAACAGCCTGCGTCCGAGAAGCCCAAGCGCGGTCGTAAGAAGTCCGCTAAGGCCAAGGCGTCCGAGCATCAGGCTGATGTCGAAGCGCAGGTCGATTCTGGCGCCGAGGCCAATGAAGCCGCTGCGGTCAATGCCGACGCCGCCACAACCGATGTTGCCGCGCCCGCCGAGGCCGAAGACGGCACTCGTTCCAACCGTCGCCAGCACAAGCGCAACGAGGAACGCAACGAGCGCAACAACGACCGTCGCAATCGCCAGCGCGATCGCAAACAGCGCAACAAGGAGCGTAACGCCGCCCCCACCGAGCCCACGCTTTCGCGTGAGGAGCTCGCTGCCATGAAGGTCGCCGAACTGCGCGAGAAGGCCAAGGAGTTCGAGATCGAGACGACCGGCAAGAAGAAAGCCGAGCTCGTCGAGGAGATCTACGTCACCGCCGCGAAGGCAGAGGGCTTCCGCGACATCAAGGGCATTCTGCAGATTCGCCCGGACAGCTCCGGCATCATCCACGCCCATGGCTACATGAAGTCCAACGACGACGCCTTCGTGCCCGCCTACCTCATCCGCTCCGCGCGCCTGCGCACGGGCGACGTCATCGAGGGCTCACTGCGTCCTTCGCGCGGCGGCGACAAGCGCGCCGGCCTCGCCAAAATCACGACCGTCAACGGTCTAGACCCCGAGCAGATTCGCAACCGCCCCAAGTTTGGTGACCTCACTCCGGTCTATCCCAACGAGCCGCTGCGCATGGAGCACGGCAAGGACTCCATTACCGGTCGCGCCATCGACATCGTGTCGCCGATCGGCAAGGGTCAGCGTGGCCTGATCGTGTCCCCGCCCAAGGCCGGCAAGACCACGATCCTCAAGAAGATCTGCCAGTCTATCTCGATTAACAACCCCGAGGTGCACCTCATCTGCCTGCTCGTCGACGAGCGCCCCGAAGAGGTCACCGATATGCAGCGCTCCATTAAGGGCGAGGTCGTGGCCTCGACCTTCGATATGCCCGCCGACAACCACACCCGCGTGGCCGAGCTCGTCATCGAGCGCGCCAAGCGCATCGTGGAGCTGGGCGGCGATGTCGTGGTGGTGCTCGACTCCATCACGCGTCTTGCCCGCGCCTACAACTTGGCGGCGCCCGCCTCGGGCCGCATCCTTTCGGGCGGCGTCGATTCGGCGGCCCTGTATCCGCCCAAGCGCTTCCTGGGCGCAGCCCGTAATATCGAGAACGGTGGCTCGCTCACCATCCTGGCCTCTGCCCTCATCGACACCGGTTCCAAGATGGACGAGGTCATCTTCGAGGAGTTCAAGGGTACCGGCAACATGGAGCTTAAGCTCGACCGCGACCTGGCCGACCGCCGCATCTTCCCGGCTATCGACCCCGTTGCCTCCGGTACGCGCAACGAAGACCTGTTGGTCGACGAGCAGATGCGTCCGTTTGTCTTTGGTCTGCGTCGCATTCTTGCCGGCATGAACAACACCGAGCGCGCAGCCGCGTCGTTTATCAAGGGTCTTAAGGGCACCAACACCAACCAGGAGTTCCTGGTGCGTTCGGCCAAAAAGCACAGCGACTACGAGCAGACGTTCTAGGTTGTCATCCACGCGCAGCGATAGTCATCAATGCGATAAAGGGTCGGGGCTTTGAGCCTCGGCCCTTTTCCATATCGCCGCTCCGCGCTTATTTTTGACCATAAGACTGGCAAGCAGCAGGTTTCCCGTTTCAATCCGACATCGTCGCTTGCAATCGACAGGGCGGTTTCGCATAATAGCTTTTAAGCTTCGCGACGGAAAACGCAGATGAAACGAACCATATACCGTTGCTTTGGGGCATAGCCCCGCTTCATCTTCTCTCGCGCAGCCAACTGAATGATGCGATTTGGGTGCTGGAAGATGGGGAGAGCTCATGGCTTCTTCTGATGCAACACAACGAGCAGTCCTTGCCGGACTTTCGTGCGGGATCGGCCTTGCCGCTCCCGTGGTTATGTATGCCGCGACGCTGCCGTTTTCGTCGGTGAACGAGACGGTCGTGGCGGGTGCGGTTCCCTTCGCCGTGGGCGCGGTGGCGGGCGTGGGTATCTATGCCGCCTCGCTGGGTATCTCCGAGTACCGTGCGCAGCGTGAAGAGCGTCTGTTCCAGCCTGATGCCATGGGCGGTGCCGCCAATCTCAATCAGCATCAAAGCGAGTTCAAGACCGCCTCGATTCCAGCTCAGCAGCAGGATGCGACTCCTTACGCTGCGGCTTCTGCTTCTCAGGCTCAGGCGGAGCAGTCTACCTCGGCATTCCTTTCCGGCCTGACTGGTGCGTTCCAGCGCCGTCATGCCGATGATGGTGTCCCTACCATCGCTCGAGCCGCAGATGCCATGGACGAGGCCGAGGCTTGGTCCATGATCGACAGTATGCTCGACGACGATTCGCCGGTGAGCTGCGACCCTGCACACTCGCGCGACGTCTATCAAGTCGCCATCGACGAGCTCACCAACGGCGGGCAGACCGGCTCCTTCAATCGCGACGACATCGCCGCCGCGGCACGCGCCGTGTCTGGCTCCCAGGCCGCCCCTGCGGGCAGCACGGCGGCTTTCGTGGCACTCGTCGCCAACGCGGCAGCCAATAACGCCTACAGCGCTACCTCGGCGGACGCGAACGCTTCTGCCGACAATTCGTACGTTGATGAAGCCATGGCCGCGGACGAGGAGGCCGTTGCCGCCCGCCGTGCCGCCGAAAGCTCGTTGTGGGGCGCTCCTGCCCAGCAGCAGGCGGCTGAGGCTGCGCCGTACAATGCAAACCTCGCCAGCATGCCTATCATCTCCGGTGCCGCGGACATCGATCTCGATGACCTCGATGAGCCTGCAGCCATCACCGCATCGATTGATGCCCAAGATCGCATCAACACCGGCGACCTTCCAGATGCCTCGCTCGAGGTTGATGTCCCCATGGCCGATTACTCGGGCCACGAGGACATGTGGGCCGCCGCCACCGCCATCCTGGATGAGATTGACGAGCCTGCTCCTGTTACGGCCCCCGCTCCCGTCGCTGCCCCTCAGCCTGCTGTCCCCGCCTATGTCGGCCGTCACAGTGCTGTGTTCCCCGAGGATACTGCCCGTATCTCGCGCGAGGGCATCGAGCGAGCCGAGGCTATTGCCGCCGGCATTATGGAAAATCGTCGTCACGAGCGCGTCAATCAGATCCTCGAGGAAGAGATCGAGCGCCTGCAGTCCTCTACCGCCAAGCGTACGGGCCGTGCCTATCTGAGCGTTATCGAGGGCGGTACCGCCAGCTTTGCGCCGCTCCGCGCGGAGGCATAACTTCTGCATGGTTAAGATCAATCGAAAATGGGCGGTCGTGACCTGCCTGATGGCGCTCTTGATCTGGGGCAATTCGCTGGTTCCCGGCTCGGGGTCGGGCTCACTGAGTCTAACGGTCATGGAAGCTATCCGCGGTTTCCTGCACGGCGTGGGACTTCCATATGAATGGGTGACCAACTTTGTTGTTCGCAAGTGCGCGCATTTTACCGAGTATATGGTGCTCGGCATCCTGGCAACGCACGCCTTTGATTTTGAGAGCCGGCGCACCTTTGACGTGCTGCTGCCCACGGCGGTGTTCCTGCTGCTGATTCCTTCGATCGACGAGACGATTCAGCTCTTTGTGCCGGGACGCGCCGGCATGATCACCGATGTGATGATCGACTGCTGTGGAGCGGCAACGGGCGTTGTGCTCCGATATCTCTTACGGTCGCTGATGTGCGCCAAAAAGGCCGCCTAGGACGTATTGTTTGGTCCTAGGCGGCCTTTTTTATTTGAGGGCTTATATGAGGCGTGGTGGCGTCGTTCCGTAGGTCGGATTTGCCGGGCGTGCCACGCCCCGTGGGTGCGTCTGCTACTGAAGCGCCTGTGCGCCCAGGGCCAGGCAGCCCATGATGCCCTGCTTGCCCTCGAGGCTGTTGTTGACGATGTAGCTATCGATGTCGTTGACCTCGGGCGTGACGATATAGCCGTTGAGCATCTCGGCGCACTTTTTGCGTGCGAGCGGCACGATGGGAGTGTGGTCGGCCACGCCGCCGCCGATGATGATCTTTTGCGGCGCGTAGCACAGCGTGTAGGTCATGAGTGCCTGTGCCAGATAGCCGGCGAGCAGGTCCATGGCCTCCGAGTCATCGGCCATGTCTCCGGCGCTCTTGCCATCCCAGCGCTTTTTAACGCCGGGGCCGGCGATGAGGCCCTCGAGACAGTTGTCGTGGAAGGGGCAGGCGCTGTGCTCGCCAATGGTGTCGCGCGGGTCGCGCGTGACCAGGATGTGGCCGGCCTCGGGATGCATCATGCCGTGCACGAGCTGGCCGCCCGAGAGCACGCCGGCGCCCACGCCGGTACCGATGGTCAGATACACAACGTCAGTGAGGCCCTGGGCGCAACCAAAGGTGACCTCGCCCAGGCAGGCGACGTTGACGTCGGTGTCGTAGCCGCAGGGAATATTGAGCTCGTTTTGGATGGTGCCCAGCAGGTCAAAGTAGCGCCATGCCGTTTTGGGCGTCTCCAGGATCTTGCCGTATTGGGGCGAGGCAGGGTTGACTGCGGTGGGGCCAAAGGCGCCGATGCCCAGCGCGGCGATGCCCTTGTCGGCAAACCATGCGTTGACGGCCTCGACGGTCTCCTGCGGAGTCGTGGTCACGATCTGCTCACGCTCCAGGACCGTGCCGTCTGCATAGCCCGTGGCGCAGACCATCTTGGTGCCGCCGGCCTCGAGCGCTCCGATAAGTTGCTGCTCTTCCATAATATTCCTCTCACTGGGACGAGTTGCTCCATGACTAAAGTATAGAGCTCTAAACCATTTAAGAAAGCGCCATAAAAAGAAGCCTCGCAACGCGGCAGGCGGTGCGGGGCTTCTTTAGTTACTTTAGTTGCCGGGCCGTCCTTACCCGCGCGGTTTGATTTTATCACGCAGGGACTTGAGGTTCTCCAGTGCCGCGTTAAGCGTCTCGTCTCGCTTGGCAAAGTGGAAACGAATCAGGTGGTTGACGGGCTCGCGGAAGAAGCTCGAGCCGGGCACGGCGCCCACGCCCACCTTAGACGCGAGGTCCTCGCAGAATTCGAGGTCGCTGTCATAGCCAAACTCAGAGATGTCCATCATGACGTAGTAGGCGCCCTGCGGCACGTTATGCTCAAGACCGATGCTGTCGAGTCCCTGGCAGAACAGGTCGCGTTTGGCGGTATAGAGGTCGAGGACCTCATCGTAATAGCTGTCGTCGAAATTGAGGGCGGTGACGACGGCTTCCTGCAGGGGAGCGGCGGCGCCCACGGTGAGGAAGTCGTGGACCTTTTTGATACGCTCGGTGATTTCGGCAGGGGCGATAGTGTAGCCCAGGCGCCAGCCGGTGATGGAGTAGGTCTTGGACAGCGAGCTGCAGCTGATGGTGCGCTCAAACATGCCAGGCAGCGTGGCCATGTAGACGTGCTCATGGGGTGCGTAGACGATGTGCTCGTATACCTCGTCGGTGATGCAGTAGGCGTCGTACTTTTTGCAGAGGTCGGCGATAAAGGTGAGCTCCTCGCGCGTAAAGACCTTGCCGCAGGGGTTGGAAGGGTTGCACAGGACGATGGCTTTGGGGTCGTTGTCGCGGAAGGCCGCCTCGAGTGTCTTGCGGTCAAAGTCGAATGTGGGTGGGTTGAGCGGCACGTAGATGGGCTCGGCACCCGAAAGGATTGTGTCGGCGCCGTAGTTCTCGTAGAACGGCGAGAAGATGACGACCTTGTCGCCGGGGTTCGTGACCGTCATCATGGCGGCCATCATGGCCTCGGTGGAGCCGCAGGTGACTACGATATTCTCGTTGGGGTTCACCGGCATGCCCATAAAGTGCTCCTGTTTGGCGGCGAGCGCCTCGCGCATGGCCTGGGAGCCCCAGGTGATGGAGTACTGGTGATAGAGCGGCTTGGGGTCGCTGGCGATGGTGCTCAGGCTATCGAGCAGCTGCGCCGGGGGATCGAAGTCGGGGAAGCCCTGCGACAGGTTGACGGCGCCATACTTGTTGGAGATGCGCGTCATGCGGCGGATGACGGAATCGGTAAACGTTGCCGTGCGGTTGGAGAGTTCTTTCATGCCGGTCCTTTCGAGCATTTGCAGTGGGGCAAGTTTACTCCTATGAAACCGGTGGGATTTGCTCGAAATGGTCTCGAAAAACTCTTTTCAAAATTCTTGAAAATTGGGGCTTGCATCGCGTGGCGTTCCTTGCAATAATAGTCGAGCGCGAAGCGCACAGGACACGGTGGGTGTAGCTCAGTTGGCTAGAGCGACGGGTTGTGGTCCCGTAGGTCGAGGGTTCGAGTCCCTTTACCCACCCCAGTTCTTGCTTCGTGTTGATATCGGGTCGTTAGCTCAGTTGGTAGAGCAGGGGACTCTTAATCCCAAGGTCCAGGGTTCGACCCCCTGACGGCCCACCACACGATATCTCCTCTAAAGTCCGCCACAACGGACTTTAGCTTTGGGTCGTTAGCTCAGTTGGTAGAGCAGGGGACTCTTAATCCCAAGGTCCAGGGTTCGACCCCCTGACGGCCCACCCAAAGATTGTTAAAGCGACTGGCTCAGGCTGGTCGCTTTTTTGTTGACCTCGTATGGGGTCGAACCCGTAAGGGCGCGGAGCTGAGGAAATACGTAAGCATTTACCAGCGTAGCGCGCAAGGCGCCTTGGCGCCGCAGCGGCCGCCTGCGCAGCAGGCTGACCCCCTGACGGCCCACCAAAGCATGTTAAAGAGACTGGCTTCGGCTGGTCGCTTTTTTGTTGACCTCGCATGGGGTCGAACCCGAAAGGGCACAGCCGCTTTCACAGATCGAGCCTACCCTGGGGATCGGTAAAACCGTCAGTACCCTCCTTGAGTTTCTTCTCGTCTGCCTTCACGCGACGCTCGAGCTTTTTTGTATCCTCGGCAGGCGGTAGGTTCTCGGGGACAATTCCGCGGTCGATGAGGCTGCCACGCACGCTTGTGTTGTTCTCGACGTGCTCTTGCTTGATCTGGTCCAGGCCGTACAGGTCGTGTTCCTCGGCGTTGAAGGCCGTCATCGAGTTCGTAAGGTCCTTTGCTTTGATGAGGACATCGGCTAACCTGTCCGCCAATGCCGCGCTCTTGGGTACGCCGAGCTGCTGCTTCATTTCCGCCGTGCTTCTGCCGCCGAATAACGCCTCATCGCCCTTCGACTTGATGATCGCGAATCCTTTGGAGTCCACGCCGCGTTTGAACGCAATACCCGAGAGCTGTTTCTCTGAATCGGATAGCGAGTGGCGCGCCTGCAAGCGCTGAATCTCTGCGAAGCGCTGCTCTATGAGCTCTTGGCGGCGCGTCTGCACGGCAAAGTATGCCTGGGCGAGCGCGATCTCTGGCTTGTTTGAATCTCCGTTCTGTGCGATTAAATAGCATGCATAGCGCGTAAGTTTGTAGTCTTTAACCGCGCGAGCGGCGACACCGGCAGTTACCATTTTCGTGGTGTCACGAAAATGGGAATCAACTGGAGTTTTGTTTGTTTCGCATGAGACTGTTGCCCTCTTAACAACTTCGGCGAAGTTCTCCCATCGAGTGTACCCCATGGGTTCCATTAAATCGCGTGCGAGCCAATACTCAACGCCCTCTTCCACATTGGCGTAGCTATCAAGTTTGACACGCCACTTCTCGATATCACTACTGTCCATATCTCCTCCTCGCTGGTCTATTGTCTGTGCGGGCTTTGCCCACTCTGTATTCAGAATTAGGATACGCTGCCGTGCGGACACGAATAGGCCCCGTGCCACCTCGAGCTCACGGGGCCCATAGATATCGATTAGGTGTGTTCTGCTTTAGATGGGTGTCCAGTTTAGTCCGTTCGATAGTGCGATCCGAGGCTTTCGGTTCGCTTGCGCATGGCTTTGACCATTTCCTGTGCTAGTTGAATCTGCGACTGAAGGCGGGCGAGGGCAGCGATTTCGCTGTCCTGGGCTTTCTGTGTGCTCAAGGTCGTTGCCTCCGTCTTCAAGCCCTCAAGCTCGTGTAGTGCTTCGGATAGGCCTGTTTCGGTGCGGTTGATCATGCAATAGGTACTCATCGTGTGCTTAAGGCTGCGGGTCAGGCGCTCGGCATCTGTTGTGGCAATGCCGTGCTGGGGGAGGGCGATATCCGCCTTCAGGGCTGTCTTAGGCTCTTTCTGCGCTGCAAGGGCTGCCGATGCGCCTGCGATGCGCCCGAACACGATGCCGTTGGCGCTTGACAAGCCACCAATGCGGTCGGCTCCGTGCATGCCGCCTGTCGCCTCGCCGCAAGCGTAGAGACCCTCAACGCCCGTGTACGCGGTCTTATCGATCTTGATGCCGCCGTTAGCGGCGTGGGCATACATCGCAACGCGCATCTCGTCAGTCGGGGCGATGCCGTGCTCGTCTTGCAGCCAGGTGGCAAAGGTCTGCACAAACTCTGGGACATCCTCGCGGGGGAAGTCGTAGTGGAGTGCCAGGCCTTCGACACCTGCCTGATCGATGACGAGATCGATAGCGCGGGAGGCCAAGCGTGACGTGAAGGGACCATATCCAGAGCGCTGCTCGAGCAGGTCGTCCAGCTTGTCGTCGGCAATATCTGCCGGCTGGTCTACATGTACGTAGCGCCAGGTCTTCTCGTTAAAGACAAGGTTGCGCTTGGGCTCGATGAAGCCGGGCATCATCTGCATGAACTCTATATTAGTAAGCGATGCGCCGTGCGCCAGCGCGATGGCCTGTGATGAGCTGAGCACGTCGGCGGAAGTGAGGCTTCGCTCGAACAGGCCACCCGTGCCACCGGCTGCGATGATCGTGGCTTTGGTAGCAAAGGGCACGATTCGATCTTCGGTGAGGTTGTAGAGCACGGTTCCGGTGATTCTGCCGTTCGTGTCCTCAATAAGGTCGATAAGCTCATGGCGGGGGAGCAGGCGAATGCCGAGCGACTCGATCCGGGCTGTCAGAGCGTCCTCAAGGGGCTTGCGGGTGAGGCCGCGCCACATGCGCGTCTTGTGGTCAAAGCAGGGGATAAACTGCTTTTGCTGAGCGCTCTCAGCGTTTTGCGGACGCTTGAGCTCAACGCCCAGGTCTTGCTCGAGCCATTCAATTGCCTGGGGAATGCCGTGGACAAACGTCTGGACAAGCTCGGGGTCGGCGACACCGCCGCCGACGGTCTGGATGGTGTCGATGAGGTCTTGTTCGTCGTCTTCGTTAACGGGTCCGATAAGCCCTAGGCCCCAGGTTCCAGGGAAGAAGCTCGATCCACTCATGGTCTTGCCGGCGCTTGCCACAGCGACGGTTGCGCCCGTGCGTGCCGCTTCGATGGCGGCACAAAGGCCCGCAATGCCAGATCCAATTACCAGTACATCAGTCGATTCCATCGGATTCCTTTCTCGTCCGGCGCATTGTCGCACGGGTGATCGGCAATGGGGCCGCAAAGACCCGGCAAATCGGTAAAGGGCAAATATGGCAGGTGGGCGTCAGGTGGACTCGGCCACTTCGGTCGGCCCATTTGATAAGTTGCGGTGGAATACGGACTGTTTTGGCCTGTATGGATGCAATTCAGTCCGTATTTCACCACAACTGATACATCGGACCCTTTAATAAGAGTAACCAATTTGAGACGGGGCAAACAAAAAGAGCCGCTACCTCGAAAGGTAGCGGCTCCAAAGCTCAACTATATGAGCATCGCGCGGGCGCGATTAGGCCTTGAGGGCCTCCTCGACGGCGACAGCGCAGGCGACGGTGGCACCAACCATGGGGTTGTTGCCCATGCCGATGAGACCCATCATGTCGACGTGCGCAGGCACGGAGGAAGAACCGGCGAACTGGGCGTCGGAGTGCATACGGCCCATGGTGTCGGTCATGCCGTAAGAGGCAGGGCCGGCGCCCATGTTGTCCGGGTGCAGGGTACGGCCAGTGCCGCCACCAGAAGCGACGGAGAAGTACTTCTTGCCAGCCTCGAGGCGCTCCTTCTTGTAGGTGCCAGCGACGGGGTGCTGGAAGCGCGTGGGGTTGGTGGAGTTACCGGTGATCGAGATGTCGACGTTCTCGTGCCACATGATGGCAACGCCCTCGCGGACGTCGTCGGCGCCGTAGCAGTTGACGGCGGCGCGGGGACCATCGGAGTATGGGATGGTCTCGACGACCTTGAGCTCGCCCGTGAAGTAGTCGAACTGGGTCTTCACGTAGGTGAAGCCGTTGATGCGGGCGATGATCTGAGCAGCGTCCTTGCCCAGACCGTTGAGGATGACGCGCAGCGGCTTCTTGCGAGCCTTGTTGGCGTTCAGAGCCAGGCCGATAGCACCCTCAGCGGCAGCGAAGGACTCGTGACCTGCCAGGAAGGCGAAGCACTCGGTGTCGTCGGAGAGCAGCATAGCGCCCAGGTTGCCGTGGCCCAGACCGACCTTGCGGTCCTCGGCGACGGAGCCGGGAACGGTGAAGGCCTGGATGCCCTCGCCGATGATGGCGGCAGCCTCAGAAGCGGACTTGGCGCCACGCTTGACAGCGAGAGCGCAACCGAGGGTGTAGGCCCACTCGGCGTTCTGGAAGGCGATGGACTGGGTGTTGTTGACGATCTCACGCGGGTTGAAGCCCTTGTCGGTGCAGATCTGCAGAGCTTCCTCGAGGGAGGCGATGCCGTTGTCGGCGAGGCACTTGTTGATCTTGTCAGCGCGGCGCTCGTAACCTTCGAACGTAACAGTCATAGTTATTTCCCTCCCTTTCTACTCGTGAACCGGGAACACGCTGGCGACGGAGTGAGTCTCCTCGTCGGTGCGCGGGTCGATGTACTTGGCAGCGTTCTCCCACTGACCATAGTGGCCCATAGCGCCAGCGATGGCCTCCTCGGGGGACTTGCCGGCCTTGACGGCGTCGGTGAACTTGCCGAGGTTCAGGAACTCGAATGCGATGATCTCGTTCTTGTCGTTGAGAGCCATGCGGGTGACGTAGCCCTGAGCGAGCTCGAGGTAACGAGCGCCCTTGGCCTTGGTGCCGAACATGGTGCCGACCTGAGAGCGAAGGCCCTTGCCGAGGTCGTCGAGGGAGGCGCCCACGGGCAGGCCGCCCTCGGAGAACGCGGTCTGGCTGCGGCCGTAAACGATCTGCAGGAAGATCTCGCGCATAGCAACGTTGATGGCGTCGCAGACGAGGTCGGTGTTGAGGGCCTCGAGGATGGTCTTACCGGGAAGGATCTCGGAAGCCATGGCGGCAGAGTGGGTCATGCCCGAGCAGCCGATGGTCTCAACGAGGGCCTCCTCGATGATGCCGTCCTTGACGTTCAGCGTGAGCTTGCAGGCGCCCTGCTGAGGTGCGCACCAACCCACACCGTGCGTAAGACCGGAGATGTCGGAAATCTCCTTAGCCTGGACCCACTTGCCCTCCTCGGGGATGGGTGCGGGGCCGTGGTATGCACCCTTGGCAACGGGGCACATGTTCTCCACTTCCTGTGAGTACTGCATGCCTCTCCTCTCTATCGTGTTGGCGTCCCGTCTGGGGGCCGTGGCTGGCGATTGCCGGGCGACCCTTCGAAAGGGACATGACATGCAGCCCCTATAATACCGCGAAATGCACGGAATATTCGGCGAACGGCTCAGTTTTCGTAGCGAGAAGTCCGGAAGTTTTAATTGAAACGGTTTAACTCTATGTTCTGTGGTCGTGAACTTCCGTAGAGGGGGTCCGTCTTGGGCAAGCTATTGGTCAGCTCTTGTAAGCATTGCGGGGGTTGACCTGTTGCAACGATGCCGTTCGCCGCCTGATTACTGCCTTTGGCCGCGCGAGTGTATTGTTTTGCGTGAATGTTTTTGATGGCACGCTTCAATCGTGCTGTATTGGATGGCAAGCAGATCCCGGCGAAGGGAGCGCCATGCAGCGCGTTTGGAGAACGGTTACCGGCTTTTACCATGTCTGTGCCCGCGGTACGGGCAAGCAGCTCATCTTTGAGGGCGATGAGGACCGGTGGGAGTTTTTGGAGCTGATGCGCGAGTGCTGCCGCGAGGAGGGTGTGACGGTTATCGCTTGGTGCCTTATGGGCAATCACGTGCATTTGGTGCTTGCAGATTACGAGGACAGGATGAGCGCGGCGATGCACCGGCTGCTTTTGACGTACGCGCGGCGGTTCAATAAACGCACGAGGCGCACAGGCCATCTGTTCCAGAACCGTTTTGACCGGCGCTCGCTCGATACCGACTGGCAGGTGATGGAGGCTATTCGCTCCGTACACGCCGATCCGCAGGAGGCGGGCGTTAGCCTAATCGAGCGTTATCCCTGGAGTAGCTTTGCGGAGCATTTGTGCGCTTACGACGGTGACGCGGCTGATGTCGCGAGGGGATTTTCTGATCCTTCTTGCGTGCTTGAGCTTTTTGGTTCTGCCGAGGGCTTTATTGCCTATTCGCTTTCGACGCCCGACGGCAGCAAGCCAGCGCTGTGCGATATGAAAGAGACAGAGTGGGAACGCAATGCCTTTGCCGGCAAGTTGGCGAAGAGTCTCGGGGTTCCGCTCAACGGGGTTAAAACTGCACCGCCGGCGCAGCGCGATACTGTTATTGTTGGATTGAACAATGCCGGCTTTACGGTGCGCCAGATTGAGCGGTATACCGGGATTGGCAAAAGTACCGTCTCTCGTATCGTGCGCGCCCGCGCGCGAACGGCGATGCGGGCTGGCGGAAACGTGATGTAAGGTCGCCTTTTCACCGCAGCTGGGGTCGTCCATACGCCGCAACCAGCGTTCAAAAGCTTGGTGAGGTAACTGCACTTCTTAATATGCATAGAACAATCGCCATCTTGCATAAAATAACGGCTCAGTCCGGGTTTGCCCGTGCCTACCCCCGTCTGCGCCGTGCAAAAAACGGAGTTTTCAGCATCGTGGTGCTGTCGGCACCGACGCAATCTTGCAACATGCGGACCCCGAAGCTATTGATCCCTGCCGTTGCGCCCCCGAAGCACGTGTCTGCGTCCCGTCAGACCGCGATGCTTGTTCTAAACACAATATATATGCGCCTGAAGATGTTGATTAACGCTTTCGATGCGTATACACACAGCTTGGCGTGCTGAATACTCGCAAAAATGCACGCCGCTCCCTATGGGACCCGTCTGCGGCAGGCGCGAAGCGAGTCGGAGCTTCGCAGAACGGGGCTTGGCGCATTGCTTGGCGGGCCCGGGGCCCTGCCGCAGGCCTTTGGTGCTGTGGAAAACGCCCGTGTTCGCGTCTGGCTGTGTGGCAAATGTCAGACGGGGCGCCGGACGCGCGGACTTTGTGCCACCGCGCTCATTAGGTAAAAACAGAGCCGCCCGTATCGGGCGGCTCGGCAATCAAAACCCTTGGATTCGGGGCATAAGCTACTGGTTTGTTTGCCCCTCGAGCATGCCGTCGAGAGTGCGCCAGGCGAGCTCGGCGCATTTGACGCGGGCGGGCATGTGCGAGATGTCCTGGAGCTGGGCGGCTTCGTCCAGGTCTTCCAGGTCGTCCTCGGAGAGCTTCTCGCCGCGGATCATGGCGAGGAAGAGTCCCGCCAAGCGACGCGCCTCCTCGACGGTCTCGCCGGTGATGAGGTCGGCCATGATGTCGGCGCTGGCCTGGCTTATGGCGCAGCCGTGCCCGGTAAACGAGGCTTCCTCGATTACATCGTTCTCGACACGCAGCTGCAAGGTGAGCTCGTCTCCGCAGCTGGGGTTGATACCGTCGTGCTCGTGCGTGGGAGCATCCATCTCGTACTTATAGTCGGGGTGCGAGTTGTGCTCCATAAACGTGGTGGAGGTGTACAGATTACCCATTGAACGTGCTCCAAACGTGATGCAGGCCGGCGATGAACTTGTCGATGTCGGCCTTGTCGTTGTAGAAGGCCACGCTGGCGCGGCAGCAGGCAAGGTTCTCGACGCCCAGCCAGGTGAGCAGCGGCTGCGCGCAGTGGTGGCCGGCGCGGATGCAGACGCCGTCCATGTCCATGATGCTCGCGACGTCGTGCGGGTGAATTCCCTTGACGTTAAAGCTCACAACGCCGTGGTGGTTGTCCCAGTAGATGGAACCGATGATTTGGACAAAGTCGAGCTGCATGAGTTCGCCCATCAGATAGTGGACGAGTGCCTGCTCGCGGGCCTGGATGTTCTCGTAACCCACCGTGTTGACCAGGTAATCAAAGGCGGCGCCCGTGGCGAAGATGCCGGCGGCGTCCTGCGTGCCGGCCTCGAACTTCTCGGGGACGGGCGCCCAGACGGCGTCCTGCTCGGTGACAGAGTCGATCATCTCGCCACCGGTGAGCATGGGCGGCATGGCGTTCAGCAGGTCCATTTTGCCCCACAGCACGCCGATGCCCATGGGGCCCATGGCCTTGTGTGCGCTAAAGGCAAAGAAGTCGGCTCCCAGGTCGGCCACATCGACCGGCATGTGCGGCAGCGACTGTGCGCCGTCGACGACCAGATAGCCGCCGTACTTGTGCACGAGCTTGCCGAGGTTCTTGACCGGGTTCTCGACGCCCAGCACGTTAGAAACCTGACTCACGGCCAGGATCTTAGTCTTGGGGCCCACCTTGGACAGAACCTCCTCGGTGGTGAGTTGACCGGTCTTGGTGGGGTAGAGGTAGACGAGCTTGGCGCCGGTCTCGCGGCAGACCTGCTGCCACGGAATCAGGTTGGAGTGGTGCTCCATGATGGTGATGACGACCTCGTCACCGGGCTCGAGCACCGTGGGTGCAAAGCTCTTGGCGACCAGGTTGAGCGACTCGCTCGTGTTGCGGGTGAAGACGACCTCGTTGGCCTGGGGAGCGCCGATGAGGTCGGCGATCTGCTGGCGGACCTTCGCGATGGCGTCGGTTGCCTCGACGGACAGCGAGTACAGGCCACGCAGGGGGTTGGCGTTCATGCGCTGATAGAAGTCGCGCTCGGCGTCGAGCACACAGGCAGGGCGCTGCGCGGTGGCGGCGCTATCGAGGAAGGCGATCTCGGGGTGCTGCTGGAAGAGCGGGAACTGCGCCTTGTAGGGGTTGGTTTCGATGTCTACGGTGGGCCAGCCGCGCGAAGCCTCGTCGCTGGCGTCGAGCTCCATGGGCTCGGGGGCAGTGCAGGTATCGCATTTAACGTGCTCGGTGTCGATCATGCGAGCTCCTCTTCAAAGTTGTCGATCAGGTTGTTGCCCAGGCGGACGACGGCTGCGCGGGTGCGCTCGTCGGTGGCGGAAAGCGCGGCGTCCTCCAGCTTGGCGCGGATGAACAGGTCCTCGGCGGCGTTTTGGTCAAGGCCGCGGCAGGCGAGGTAGAACAGCTGCTCGTCGCGGACGTGACCGATGGTGGCGCCGTGGTTGCCGGCGACGTCGTCCTCGTCGCAGAGGATGACGGGGACGGTTTTGTTGTCGACGCCCTTGTTGGCGAGCAGCACGGTCTCGCGCTCGGTGCCGGTTGCGCCCTTGCAGCCGTGCACGAGGTCGATGGTGCCGCGGTAGACCTTCTTGGACGTGCCAGTCAGCACGCCGTTGGCGTCGATCTCGCACTCGGTCTTACGACCGCGGTGGCGCAGCTCGTAGTTAAAGTCGCGCACCTGTTCGCGGGCGCCCAGGTAATCGGTATCGATGGTCACCTTGGCGGTGTCGCCCAGCAGGTCGCCGGCGAGGCCGGTGGCGCTGGCACCGGCACCCAGGACGGTGTGCTGCACGTTGACGCGCACGCCCTCGTCTAGGAATAGACCGGTGTCATCGAGTGCGATCCAGCTGTCATCGAGCGTCTGCGTGCAGATTACGTTGACGGTGGCGTACTCGTAAGCGCACACGCGTAGCACAGAGCCCACGACGCCCTGGCCGTTGACGGGGGAGTCCAGGGCTATGCGCAGGTCGAGTGTTGCCTGCGGACGGGCGACGACGTCGATGGCGGCGATGGCCGCGGCTGCATCGACACCGCTCACGCGCACGGTAACCGTGGCGTGCTTGTATGCGGGCACATCGATGACGATGCGCTTGGTAGCGTGCTCGGCCAAGTAGGCGTAGGCAGCCTCACCCATGCCGGTTTCGAAGGCCTCAGCAGGGGAGAGCTCTTCCTCGAGCTTAATGGCGCCGGCCTGGTAGACGGAGGTTGCGGGCACGTCGAGCTCGGTCTCGGGCGTGATGCGGGCGCGGTCGGCGGCATCACCGGGGGCGGAGGCACGGCGCTCGGGGAAGCGCTCGGCCATGGCGTCCATGGCGGCGTCGAACGCGTCTGCCACGCCGGTAAACTGCTCGTCCAAGCCCTCGACCTCAATGGTCTCGGTGGGAGCGGCGGCAAGCTCGTCAGAGAGCTCGAGCTTGGTCTGATTCATCTTCAGCCAGCCCCAAGTGGCAGCCGGCATCGCGTTGACCTGCTCGAGCGTGGTAGCAGCGGTGTTCGTGGTCTGATTCATTATCCGATCGCTCCTTCCATCTCGAGCTTGATCAGGTTGTTCATCTCGACGGCGTACTCCAGCGGTAGCTCCTTGGAGACCGGGTTGGCAAAGCCGTTGACGATCATGGTACGGGCTTCTTCCTCCGGGATACCGCGGCTCATCAGGTAGAACACCTTGTCGTCGCCGATACGTCCGATGGTGGCCTCGTGGCCGATGTCGACGTTCTTGGCGCGGATGTCCATGGCCGGAATAGTGTCGGAGCGGCTCTGGTCGTCGAGCATGAGCGACTGGCAGCTCACGGTTGCCTTGGAGCCCTCGGCCTTGGGCGTGGCCACGATGGAGCTGCGGAACGTCTGGATGCCGCCGCTCTTGGAGATGCCCTTGGTCTCGACCGTTGCCGAGGTCTCGGGCGCGTTGAGCACGACCTTGCAGCCGGTGTCGAGGTTTTGACCGGCGCCGGCAAAGGTGATGCCGGTAAAGCTCGAGCGGGCGCGGCGGCCGTTGAGCACGCTCATGGGGTAGAGGTAGCCCACGTGGCTGCCGAAGGAGCCGCTGATCCACTCGATGTCGCCGTCCTCGTCCACGCGCGCACGCTTGGTGTTGAGGTTGTACATGTTCTTGGACCAGTTCTCGATGGTCGAGTAGCGCAGGTGCGCACGCTTGCCCACAAAGAGCTCGACGGCGCCGGCGTGGAGGTTGGCCACGTTGTACTTGGGCGCGGAGCAACCCTCAATGAAGTGCAGGTCGGCATCGTCCTCGACGATGATGAGCGTGTGCTCAAACTGGCCGGCGCCCTTGGCGTTAAGGCGGAAGTAGCTCTGCAGCGGGAAGTCCAACTTGGCGCCCTTGGGCACGTAGACAAACGAGCCGCCCGACCACACGGCGCCGTGCAGGGCCGCAAACTTGTGGTCGGTGGGCGGGATGAGCGTCATAAACTTCTCGTGGATGAGCGGCTCCCACTGCGGGTCATGCAGGGCTTCCTCAATACCGGAGTAGACGATGCCCATCTTGGACGCCGTGTCCTGCATGTTGTGGTAGACCAGCTCGGAGTCGTACTGCGCGCCGACACCCGCTAGGTAGCTGCGCTCGGCCTCGGGGATACCCAGGCGCTCAAAGGTGTTCTTGATGTCGTCGGGCACCGACTCCCAGT
The DNA here is from genome assembly GCA_036301285.1 of Collinsella aerofaciens. Classification (GTDB taxonomy): domain Bacteria; phylum Actinomycetota; class Coriobacteriia; order Coriobacteriales; family Coriobacteriaceae; genus Collinsella; species Collinsella aerofaciens_BS. The sequence continues at coordinate 35,623 of JAXJET010000019.1, read as the reverse complement.
CGTGCTTTTGGTCGGTGTTGGGCTTGACGTAGGTGACGATGTTGTCCATGTCCAGGCCCTCGATGGAGGGACCCCACGTCGGGTCGGGGAAGCGGTTGAAGATCTCGAGGGACTTGAGGCGCAGGTCGAGCATCCACTGCGGCTCGTCCTTCTTTGCGCTGATCTCGCGCACGATGTCGGGCGTGATGCCGGCGTCGAGGCGCTCGAATCCCTCCTCGCCATAGGTGAAGTCGTAGAGGCTGCGGTCGATGTCCGCGACCTCGGTGCGGTTCTTGGTCATTGCGTCGCCCCTTTACGCCTGCTGCTCGGCAGCGGCGGCCTCGGCCTGGGCGCGCTGCTCGGCGGCCTCGCGCTCGAAGGTCTCAAAACCATTCTTGTCGATCCAGGGGATGAGCGAGGCATCGTCCTCGCGCACGATGTGGCCCTTGACCATAACGTGGACGCGGTCGACATCCAGGTGCTCCAAGATGCGCGTGTTGTGCGTGATGATGAGCATGGAGCCGTCGCAGCTCTTGCGGTACGCGTCCATGCCGTGGCTGACGGTGGACAGGGCGTCGACGTCCAGGCCTGAGTCGGTCTCGTCCAGGATGGCGAGTTTGGGCTGCAGCAGCAGAAGCTGGAGCATCTCGACCTTCTTTTTCTCGCCGCCCGAGAAACCCACGCCCAACTCGCGGTTGAGGTAGGCGGTATCCATGTTGAGCTCGGCCGCGAGCTCCTTGACGCGACGGCGGAATTCCTTGCCCTTCATCTCCAGGCCGGGACGGCCGGCGATGCTGGCACGCAAAAAGCTCGACAGCGGCACGCCTGGGATCTCGACCGGGGCCTGGAAGCTCAGGAACAGGCCGGCGCGCGAACGCTTGTCGGTGGTGAGCTCGGTGATGTCCTGGCCGTCAAAGACGATACGGCCGTCGTTGACCGTGTAGACGGGGTCGCCCATGACCAGGTGGCCGAGGGTGGACTTGCCGGCGCCGTTGGGTCCCATCAGCACATGGGTCTCGCCGGCGGCGACGTTGAGGTTGACGTTGTGGAGGATGGTCTTCTCGTCCACGGAGGCGGTAAGACCTTCGATGGAAAGCAGCGGATTTGCGCTCATGCTGTCCCTCTCTGTATATGGTGTACTCATAGGTGTACTAAACCCTAGGAATCTTCTCGGAATAAAGTTACTATGGGTTCGGCGTTAGTCAAGGGAAAACCCGACTAATCCACTCGACTTTTTAGATGAGGGACATAAAATCAGGTTTGTTTGCCCCGCGTGCATAGGATTTGGGACAAACAAGCCTGGTTTTGTCCCAGTAACGATGGGAGGGTAGGTATGCTCATTTCTTCTAAGGGCCGCTATGCCCTCCGACTGATGATCTATATCGCGGCGCTGGGCGACGCCGAGGGCAAGATTGCCCTGCGCGAGGTTGCTGACCGTGAGCGTATCTCGCAAAAGTATTTGGAGCAGCTGGTTCGTCCGCTTATGAAGGCGGGCCTGCTTAAGAGCGTGCGCGGCAAGGGCGGCGGCTACATGATGGCCAAGGACCCGGTCGAGGTGCGTGCCGGCGACATCCTGCGCGCTGTCGAGGGCAGCACGGCGCCCGTGGCGTGCGACGGCATCGACAACAGCTGCGCCCGCAGTGACCTGTGTTCCACCGTCAAGTTCTGGCGCGGCCTGGACGATGTGATCGAAAAGTACGTCGACGGCGTGACGTTGGCCGACTTGGCCGCCGTCCCCGAAATCAACTTTGACATTAAGCTGTAGGGCTGCAAATGGCATCTCTCGACAAGGTGTACAAACAAATCGAAGTTTTTGCTCGGGAATGTGACGCCGAGAAGGTTGTGCTGTTTGGTTCTCGTGCTCGAGGCGACAACTTACCCAAGAGCGATATTGACATCGCCGTAGCAGGTTGTCGGGATTTCGGCCGTTTCTCATATTTGATCGAGGAGCGTCTTGATACTCTTTTAGATGTAGATGTCGTCAATCTCGACGAGTCCTTGTCGCAGCAATTGCTCGATGAAATTGCCAGGGATGGTGTGATTCTGTATGAAAAAATATGAGAACTTTGTCAGCGCCTTGGCGAATCTTGAGGATGCGCCCAATCAGGATCTCAACAATGATTTTGTTCAGAGTGGTTTGATTAATAAGTTCAATCTTCAATTTGAACTGAGCTGGAAGCTCCTTAAGCGTCTGCTCGAGTATGAGGGCGCCACGCTTGCCGCATCGGGGTCTCCTCGTGCCATCTTGAAGGAGTCGTACCGATTCTACGACTTTATTGATGAGGCGGCCTGGCTAGATATGCTCAGAGACCGCAATACGAACGTCCATATCTATGACAACAAGCTCGCTCAAGATTTGATTCAGCGCATCTTGAACGTCTATATTCCCGCTTTCTGTCAGTTGAGGGACGGGCTGATGGAGCGATACGGCGAGCTTCTGATGGCGCCCGACGACCAGTTTGTTTAATTCCTTAAGATTTCGCGGAAGGTTGTTGCCGTTTACCGAGGGGTTGTTGTGCAACAACGGGCGAGCTGCAATACTTACTCTTATCTTTGCAAACTGCACTTTAACTATACCAATGCAGGGAGGATCTTATGCAGCCCAAGCATTCTGCGATTGTCGCGGGCCTGACGCTGGCGCTTTCGTTTGGTGCCGTTTCCGCGCCGGCACCCGCCGCCGCCGAGGAGCCCACGCCGGGCGTTGCCTCGGATGCCACCGATATCGATAAGGGCCTTTACACCCAACAGTCCTTCTCGGGCGTGCTGAGGTCGGTCCAGGGCGTTTCGTTTGTCAACGTGACTCCCGAGATGAAGTACTTTACCAAGTACGAGAGCCATGGTAACTACAACCAGGGCTTTTCGTACGGTGACGGCTATAACGCGTTGGGCTATTACCAGTTCGACCGCCGCTGGTCGCTCATTCCGTTTATTAAGCAGGTCTACAACTACAGCCCCGAAAAATACAGCATGCTCAAGGATGCGATTGATCGCGGCAGCGAGATTTCCAACACGAGCAATGCCATGTACGAGAACGGTCAGCTCACCGAGTTGGGCCATATCGCTCAGGATGCCTTCCAAGGTGCGTACAACACCGATCCTGTTGAGTTCTCAGCACTTCAAGATGCCTATGCGTACAACTCGTACTATGCGGTGACCGAGGCGTGGCTCAAGAGCGGCCTGGGCATTGATATTTCGGGCCGCGCCGATTGCGTCAAGGGCATGGTGTGGAGCATCACCAACATGTGCGGCACCGGTGGCTGCAGAGACTTCTTCCGCTGGGCGAATCTTTCCAACGATATGTCCGACCGCGAGTTTGTGACGGCGCTCTCCAATAGCGTGGTCAACAATGTCGCCACCAAGTTTTCAAGTCAGTCCCAGTATCATGAGGGCTGGAAGAATCGTTATAAGAATGAGCTGAAGGACTGCTTGGTTTTTATCGCCGAGGATGAGGCTGCCGCTGCGACGCCCGTGCAGCCCGAGCCTACGCCGGTGCCCTCGCCGACACCTGATTCGAATGACGACTCGAGTGACGACGCCAACGATGACAGGATGGATGCGCCCTCGACCGATGCTGACGGTAATGGCTCTGCTGGTGGCACTACCAACGACGGCTCTACCCCGAACGGCTCCAATTTGAACGGCTCTGCTGCGGGCGATTCGCCTTCAAGCTCTGCCGGCAATACGGACAGCGACGCTTCTGGTTCGACTGGCGCTGACACCTCTAACTCATCTACCGGCTCGAGCGATTCGTCCGTTGACACCGGCTCTAACAACGGCTCCGGCTCTGACGCAGCCCCTGATTCCGATGCTTCCAAGGACGACTCGAATAAGGCGCCGGACGCCCCTGTTGCTTCGCCGGACAAGAAGCCTTCTTTCTCCGTGCAACTCGGTTCTACGCTGGGCTCTTCGCTGATGGCTGGCGTCAATAATGGCTCGACCCAGAACAAGGACAACTCTGATCAGGTTTCCACGGAAAAGACCGAGGCCGCAAAGGGCGACTCCAAGGACAAGGCTTCCGAGAAGACCGAATCTGATAAGGGTTCTAGCTCTGAGGAGAAGGACGACAAATCCGCTCAGAAGAAGGACGAGGATAAGAAGTCTGAATCTGAGAAGAAGGACGAGAGCAAGGACAAGACCGAGGACGGAAAGCAGCAGGGCGAGGACGGCGGTAAGGGCAACACCGACAACAAGAGTCAAGAGCAAAATGACTCCAAGGCGGTGACCACTACAACCACGACGACTACAACTACCAAGTCATCTGGCGGCAATATGCCCAAGACGGGCGATCTGATTGTGATGGCGAGCCTTGCCAGTGCAAGCTTGGCCACACTGGGCGCTACGTCTATCGTAAGTGGTAAGCATAAGCTCGATCAGCAGAAGAAAGCTTCTGGGGAGGACGGCTCGGAGGAGTAGCCTCTCGGTTGCTAGATAACTAAAGAGTTGGGACGGGGTCCGGTGCGAATGCATCGGGTCCCGTTTTGTTGTGCAACGATTAGTTGTGCCCCCCTCACACGTCTTGTTGCTACCGTTGCCCGATATGTTTGCGCGGCGACATCGGTACGCGCGAGGCGGTCATTACAATTGGCACCGTGTTGCGATTTAGGGGGAACGTTTTGGTGTCTGAACAGGCAGATAATGGTTGTGCTGCCGGCTTTGGCGTGCGTTTGATCGGCTGTGCCGACGATGCTGCTTTGCCCATTGGCATGCACGACTATGCGGAGGCCCTTGGTTGCTGCATGCTGGTTGCCAAGACCATGTTTATTGCCGATGTGTTGGACTGCGACGCGTCCGTTGTGGTGTGCTGTCGACCCGAGGGTTTTGGCAAGAGCATGAACTTGTCGATGCTCAGGGCTTTTCTGGAGCGTCCAGCGGTCGGTCGCGCTGGTCAGCGTTTGTTTGCCGATGCTCAGATTTGGGATGCAGACGGCGGGCGCTATCGGGATGAGTATGCTTGCTATCCGGTGATATCGCTGGACTTTTCTGGCGCTGCGAGGCGTGGCACCGATGTTGCCGACGTCGTGTGCGATGCTCTTTCGGACGAGTGCGCTCGCCTGCTGGCGCTTTTGGAGGCTCCGGATTTAGCTCGAGACAAGGTACGTCACATCGAACTCGTTGCGCGTGGCGCGGCGAGCGAGGATGAGGTCGCCTCGGTGCTTGGCGTGCTCATTGAGCTGCTGGAGATGGCCTGCGATGAGCAGGTTGTATTGCTCGTTGATGGGTACGATGCGGCATGGTTGGGCCGTGCAAGCGCGAGGGGCGCTTCCGGTGCTGATCCGGCAGGGCTATTCGATCGCGTGCTTTTCGACGCCATTGCCGCTGCGCGCGATTCGTTGCGGCTGACGTGTCTGATGGGGGAGTATCCCGGCCCTGCCGAAGCGGCGCTTTCTTTGCATGGCTGCTCGTATTGTCTGACGACGCCGCTTTCGACCTGGTGTGACCGTTGTTTCGGCTTTTCGGATGCCGAGGTCCAGGCTCTTTTGAATCATGCTGGGCGCGAGGAATACCTGGATGATGCGCGTGAATGGCTCGAGGGATATCGGTTTGGTAGGGCCTATTGCTCGAGTCCAGCGCGTGTGATCGGTTTTCTGGACCGAGGCTGCACGGCGCCCGTGCGTGCCGATCTGTATGGGTATGCGGATTGCCTGAGTAGGGTAGTTAGTGACTGGAATCTCGACCGCCTTTCGGTCTTGTTTGATTTGCTCGAGGCCCATGGATGCGTTGGGGTCCCGCTTTGTTTGGGCGCTGCGGGGCTAGAGGCCTCGCCTGATGATGGCTTGTGGACGGCGCTGTATCTGTCAGGTTTCCTGACGACAGATATGACTGAGGAGCCAGAGTATGGCGATCGCCTCTGTGCTTTGCGATTGCCCAATAACGAGCTTCGCCAGGCCTTGCGTCTAGTGATTATTGAGTGGTTTGAGTGCGCTGCAGAAGACATTCGAGACGTCGATGCGTTTCGCGACGGGCTGTGCCATGGGAACGAGGATACCGTGAGGCGGGCGCTAAGCCGCATCTTGGGAGATGCGGGAATCGGTGTGACCGACCCAGATACACCGCTGCCATATCACCTACTCTTGCAAGGACTCTGCTTTGGATTGCCGGGCTATGCCAATCCTGCTTCGAGGCGAAAGTGTGGCGCGAATCGCTGGGACATCCAGGTTTTTCCTACGGGCGCCGTGTTCGACATAGCCGATACGATCGGTATGCTCGATGAACGTCCGCTGATAACGATCAACATGATGTATGACCCCGGTGTGGATGCGCTGGGCCTGGAATTGCTGGCCGTGCAGGCGCTGCTCGACATAGAGCGCGACGGCATCGACGAAATCCGTGTGCCGCGACCCGGCGTTGGCCGCATGCGCTGGGGGTTCGGTTTTGATGGGCAGCATGTGGCTACGGTGTACCAGAGGCTTTAAGCGCTGAGGTGTTTCCGGCTTCCGTTACTCGGTGTCCTTCATGGGCGGCATGGGCTTCCAGTTGGGATCCTTGATGATCTTGCGGGCGTCCTTCATGCCGCGGCGCAGCGCCGGAATGCCGGTCTTAAAGCACTTATCGACCGCAGCCAGGCGAATGAATTCCTTGCAGAAGGTCGCGGCATTGCCCAGGCGGAACAGCATGGGGTGGTAGTCACCGTAGATCTGCATATAGCGAGCGAGGAAGCCTCGGTTGCGCATGATGTAGTAGCGGTTGGTGTCGCTCGTGGAGTTGAGCTGGCGCTTGCCGGCGATATCCCAGTTAGAGACGGCGCGGGCGCGCTTGAGCACCACGTCGGCAACAACGGCGGCGGGGAAGTGCTGGCTGGCCACGTAGCCGTAGCAGGCATCGTCGCCGTAGATGAAGAATCGCGCATCCGGCAGGCCGATCTTGTCGACCACGCGGCGCGAGAACAGGCCGCCTTCAAAGCACAACTGGTTCATGGCGCGGTAGCCCTTGGGGCCCAGGTCCCACTTAGCGATGGGGTTGGGGATACCAAGCGAAAGGATGAGCTGGTACTGCCAAAAGAAGGCGCCGCCGTCAAAGTCCAGGCGCGAACCCTGGATGACATCGTAGCGGTCGGTCCACTTGGCAAGACGCTCGATGCCTTCGGGGATGACGAGCACGTCGTCGTCCATCACCCAGAACCACTGGGCGCCCAGGTCGTAGGCGCATTTAGTGCCTGCGGAGAAGCCGCCCGCGCCGCCACCGTTTTCAAGCTGTGGCGCGTAGATAACGCGGTCGGTGCCGCCCTGTGCGTCAGGTTTCTCGGTGTCGATGCCCCACAGGTTGGCCAGGCGCTCGTTGAATGCGGTGCACATGGCTTCGGTCTCGCGTGAATTCTCGTTATCGACAATCACGATGCGCCAGGGCGCGGCCGTGAGCTCGGTCATAGAGTCGAACAAGTTGGCCAGGAGTTCCTGGCGCTTGTACGTAACGACGACGATGGCGAGCTTATCGATGGGGGCGGGGAGGGTTGAAGGCATGGGGCAATATATCCTTTCACGCGCGGCGGGCGAGCGCTGCACGGAAGCTATCGAATACGTCCTTGGGACTGTCCTATTGTAAAGGCTCGGCGCACCTTAGCGGCAAGCTTTGAATAAAACGCAGGAACCTGCCATGGGCCCGCCGCATGACGTGGGGCTGCTTTGCCCGCAAGAGGCTCCATAGATTATATAAACGCCCGCTGGCGCGCTGACCCTTTGATACCATGAAACGACAGGTATTTCCTAAGGAGCACATTTGTCTACTAACGCCTCTGGCAGCCCTGTTCTGTCGCTGCTTATTCCCATTTACAATGTTCAGCGCTACCTGCGCGAGTGCCTCGATTCCGCCCTGGCGCAGACGCTCAAGGATATTGAGATCATCTGCATTAACGACGGGTCGACCGACAACTCGCCGGCGATAATCCGCGAGTATATGGAGCGCGATGGGCGCGTCAAGATGATCGACAAGGCCAACAGCGGCTACGGCGACTCGATGAACCACGGTCTGGAGATGGCGCGTGGCAAGTACGTTGGTATCTTGGAGTCCGATGACTTTATGGCGCCCGACGCACTCGAAAAGCTTGTCTCGGCCGCCGATAGCAATAATGCCGACTTTGCGAAGGCGAACTTTGATTTCTACTGGTCTAAGCCCGAGGAGCGCCGTTCGCTGCACGAGATGTTTAAAGCCAAGGACTGTGGCAAGCCAGTGCACCCGAGCGATACGACGCAGTTCTTTAAGCAAAAGCCGTCGATTTGGTCGGCCGTGTACCGTCGCGATTTTCTTGAGCGCAACGGCATTACGTTCCTGCCGACTCCGGGGGCATCCTTTCAGGACACGTCATTCGCCTTTAAGGTGATCGCGTGCGCCGATAAGGCTATTTACCTGCACGATGCCGTGTTGTCGTATCGCCAGGACAACGAGAATTCCTCGGTCAATTCTTCAGCTAAGGTCTTTTGCGTCAATGCCGAATATGCCGAGATCGAGCGCTGGATCCGAGAGGATTACGCTCGCAATCACGCAAGTGATGACGTCGCGCGCATGCTCAAGTTCAATCAACTTATTAAGTACGATTCGTACATGTGGAACTACGTGCGCCTGGCGCCTAAGTTCTATAAGGAGTTCCTGGTCCAGATGACCAAGGAGTTCCAGGCCTCCTTGGACGCAGGAGACTTTTCGCTGGACGACCTTAAGCCGTGGAAGCGCGCGAATCTTGCTGCGATCCTCAAAGACCCTGAAGCTTGGGTGGACGAGCACCCGCACTTTGCGACGGACGGCGCCCTGGGACGCGCCAAATACTACGCCTCGGTTGGAGGCCCAGGCGTGGTCGCCGCCTTCCTCATCGAATCGCTGAGGGGGTAGGTCGACATGGGAGAGGCTTCGACCCCCAAAGCGACCATCGTCGTTCCCGTATACAACTCGGCACGCTCGATTCAGCGATGCCTCGACTCGCTGTTGGCACAGTCCGAGCGCTCGATTCAGGTCGTTTGTGTCAATGACGGATCGACTGATGATTCCCTGAGCGTCTTGCATCAAATGGCGCAGACCGACGGACGTGTGCTGGTGATTGACCAGAAAAACGAGGGTGTCTCGTGCGCTCGAAACGCCGGCATCGATGCCGCCGAGGGCGAGACCGTCTTTTTTGTGGACGCCGACGATTACATCGATGCCCAGACGGTCGAGCGCGTGTTGCATGTCATGGAGTCTGCGGATGCCGAGGCCGCCGTTTTTGGCGGCGTCTGTGAACCTGCCGATGCTGCCCCCAAACGCGTCCAGCAACTCATGAGCCCCAAAGCTGGTACCTTCGGCGCCCGTGATCCCCAACTACTGTTCCATTCGAATGCGCAGCCCTATGCCTGCCGTGCGGCTTTTTCGCGCGAGCTGCTCAATCGCGAAGGCATTCGCTTCGCCCCCGGTTTGGCTTTGGGCGAGGACGTCGTCTTCCAATTTGCGGCTTATGCGCTTGCCCGCAAGACCGTCGTCATGCCGGACAAGTTCTACCACTACGTGATGGAGAGTGAATCGGCGACGCACGAGTTCAACAGTGCCGAGGCTCGCGCCAAAAAGCTTGACGCCCACATGAGGATGCTCGAGGAGGTCTTGGAGGACTGGGCGGCCTACGGTCTTTTAGACCTGTGCCCCGGCGAGCTGATAACTTGGTTTTTGGACCTAACTGTGTTCGACCTGGCGCGCTTGGATGCCGATGACTTCCATCGCGTGGCGGCTCGCGTCAACATGGACCTCGCGACGTTTTTGGGAACGGACTGGGCAGATATGCCTGCTAAGGGCGCCGTTCGCCGTGTTGCCCACAAGCTCGTTGCGGCGACCTCGGGCGTTTCGATGGCAGACGCCACGCTGTTCTATCTTTCGACTCGCGGTCTCAAAGCCTGCCTGGAGCGCTTTATCTAATTCCAAGCGCTGCCGCTCGCCGCAACTCGGCTGTTAAAATAACCCTGTTACACGCTACTCAACAGGAGGTTCTCTTGCAGAACTCTGATACCCCTAAAGTTTCGCTGCTTGTCCCCATTTGCAATGTCGAACGCTACCTGTGCGAGTGCCTCGATTCCGCCGTGGCGCAGACGCTTAAGGACATCGAGATCATCTGTATCAATGACGGTTCCACCGATAGCTCGCCGGATATCATCCGCGAGTACATGGAGCGCGACCCCCGTGTGAAGATGATCGACAAGGCCAACAGCGGCTACGGTGACTCGATGAACCGCGGCCTGGAGATGGCGCGCGGCGAGTACGTGGGCATCCTTGAGTCCGACGACTTTATGTTTGAGGATTCGCTCCAAAAGCTGGTTGCCAAGGCCGATGCTGAGCATGCCGATGTGGTAAAGGGCGACTTTTACCTGTATTGGTCCGCGCCCAGTGAGCGCCGTGAGCTGTTTGGGATTATCGATGAGCATATGACGGGCGCCGCGTATCGCCCCGTCGATCGCCCTGGCATCTTCTACCGCAAACCTTCCATTTGGTCTGCCATCTATCGGCGCGAGTTCCTCAACGACAATCAGATTCGGTTCCTTCCCACGCCGGGCGCCTCGTATCAGGACGCAGGCTTTAACTTTAAGGTCTGGGCGTGCGCCGAGCGTGCCGCGTTTATTGCGGACCCCATCCTGTGCTATCGCCAGGACAATGAGAAGAGCTCTGTTAATTCGCCCAACAAGGTGTTTTGCGTGTGCGACGAATATGCCGAGATGCAACGTTTTTTGGATGAACGTCCCGAGCTCAAGGTTCAGCTCCAGGGCATTTTAATGCGTATGAAGGTCGATACGTATCGCTGGAATGACGAGCGTCTGGTCGATGAGCTGCGCGAGCAGTTTTGGGAGAAGGCTTCGCCCGAGCTCAAGGCCGATTGGGATGCCGGTCGCTTTGATCTGTCGCTGTTTGATCCGCGTGGCGAGACCGACTTGCGCCTGATGGTCAAGTCGCCCCGCGCCTATATCGATTCGCGCTTTGACTTTAAGAAGCCGGGCAAGCTCAATACGTTTAAGCATTACTTTAAGATTGGCGGCCTGCCGCTGGTCTGGCGTGTGCTGACGTATCAGTGCACCTACGGCGACAACCCGCACCCCGATGACGTTCCGGCCGCACAGTAGGAGCGAGTGACTATGGCTACCCCCAAGATTTCCGTTGTCGTTCCCATCTATAAAGTGGAGGAGTGCCTGGCCTGGTGCCTGGACTCCCTGCTTGCGCAGGACATGCCCGATTGGGAAGGCGTGCTGGTCAACGATGGCTCGCCGGACGGCTCGCGCGATATTGCGGCTGCCTATTGCGAAAAGGACGCGCGCTTTACGCTGGTCGATAAGGAGAACGGCGGCCTGTCGAGTGCGCGTAATGCAGGCATCGCCGCGTCCACGGCGCCTATCGTTGCGTTTTTGGATTCCGACGACCGATTTACGCCCGATGCATGCCGCGTGATCGTCGATGCCTTTGAGCGCGAGGACTGCGACGTTTTGACCTTTGGCGCGAATCCGTATCCGCTTGAGGCGGGGTATCCGTGGCTTAACTATGTGCTGAGCCCGCGCGATGTGTCGTTTGAAGGCTATAGCTCCGACCTACTGTTTAAGGAAGCATCTCGCCCGTTTGCATGGCGCACCGCCTGCAAGCGTGAGTTTTTGCTGGGCAACGGGATCGTGTTCGACGAAACCGTTAAGTATGGCGAGGACCAGGTCTTCGATTTTGCCGTGTACGGTCGTTCGCACAAGACCGCGCTTATCTCGAACAAGCTGTATGATTACCGCGTGGCGCGCAAGGGTTCGCTCATGGACACCATGCGCTACGACGACGAGACGCGTCTGCTGGAGCACGTGAAGATTTACTCTGCGGTGCTGGCTGACTGGCAGCGCGAAGGTCTCGATGCTCAGCATGCCGATGACCTGGCGTACTTCCTCTGCGATCTGGTGCTGTACGATGCGCTCAGGCTGTTGAGTACGGATTGCGGCAAGGTGTTTGCTGCCGTTGCCACGGCGCTTGCCGGTTCTGCCGTGGGCAGCGATACTGCGCTCGCGCAATGCGCTCCTTCTGTTGCTGCTATGGTGCGTGCAGCGCTTACCAGCAATGCCCCCAATGCCCGTGCGTGCAAAAAGCTCATGTTCGATTACGACGTCTTGAGGTTTGGGCGCCTGGGTGCCTGCAAACGAATGGCAGCGAACGCCCTTGGAAAGCGAGAAGTGTAGATGAGTATCAAGCGTTTGGCACTTTGCCGCAGTCAGGGCCGTCTGTTTGTGCTGCTTCGTTTTGCCGGTCAGGATGTCGCCGCGCTTATCGAGCGGGAGGGTTCTCAGGCGTTTGCCCATGCGACAACGAGCGGTTCTTGTGTGCCGTCGCTGGTGTTCCCAGTCGATCATGGCCGTGTGCTGGCGCTTTGCCCTTCCGTTTCCGATTACGAGCGCGAGCTTGCCGTCTTGGTGCTTCCGTTTTTGGATGGCTCTGCGATCGACGCTGCATTTGTGTCCGGTGGCCAAAAGCTTGGCGCCATTCGCCTCGATAGCCGCGTGGCCAAGCTGGAATCCAAGATTAACTACAAAGCAAAGCCTGCGATGTGTGCGCTTGTTCGCGATGCACAGCGCAGCGAGTGCTGCGGTCGCTATGAGATCGATGCCGTTCGTTATTTACCGGCAGACGCCGGCGCGGTGTGGCGCTATGAGGTTACTTGGGCGGGAGACCTCCAGTGCGCGCCTGAGCTCCAGATCTTCGATGCGCATATGAATGCCATCGATGTCACCGTGCATGTGTTTGAATCGCAGGTCGATGTGCCGCAGCAGAACGGATGCCGCGTCAATAAAACGTATCTGAGTGTTGAGATGCCTCAGGATATACGAGATTTTGTCGCGATTGTGAGCGACCCCACAGAGCAGATCCAGAGCGGGTTTTGCGCCATGGATGGTCGCCTGTACAACGGCATGGTCGATGACAGTTGGAACCGCATGAAGGACGTGCGTGCAGACGACGCAGCTTATCGACGTTGGTTTGAGCGACATCGCGCAAAGCCGGGCGATTTGGCGTGCCAGCGTGTCGCTTCGGCGGCCTTTGCCTATAGACCGCTCGTGAGCATTGTGGTGCCGTGCTACAAGACTGATCGGGAATACCTGCGCGAGCTGCTGAACTCGGTGCTAGCCCAGAGCTATGACAACTGGGAACTGCTCCTTATGGATGCCTCGCCTGAATGGGATGCGGTGGCCGCCCTTGCGGCAGGTGCCAACGACGAGCGCATCCGTCGCATCGAGCTTCCCGGCAACGGCGGCATTGTGGTCAACACCAACGCAGGTATCGAGCAAGCGACAGGCGACTACATCGCTTTCTTGGACCACGATGACATTCTGGAATCGGACGCGTTATTCCAGTATGTTTCCGCACTGAATAAGGCGGCCGAGGGCGAGCGTCCCCAGGTCCTGTTCTGTGATGAGGACATGTTCCAGAAAACGGGGGAGTGGGGCCAGCCGGTCTTTAAGACCGTACTCAACGTCGACCTGCTCTATAGCCATAACTGCGTGACGCATTTCCTGATGGTGGAGAAGGCGCTCATCGATCACATTGGTTTGTCCCCAGAAGACGTTGCGGGCGCCCAGGACTACGACTTGACGCTTCGCTGCCTTGTAGCCGGCGCGCGCTTTGAGCACGTTGCGCATGTGCTGTATCACTGGCGCGTGCATCCGGGATCGACCGCCGACGGTTCTGCCGATAGTAAGCCGTATGCTATTGAAGCCGGGCGCCTTGCGCTGCAGCGCCACTTTAACGCGCTGGGCATTTGCGGAACGGTCGAGGAGACTGAGACGCCGTTTGTCTACCGCATGCGTTATGCACTGCCGGAGCCTACGCCGCTGGTGAGCATTGTGATTCCCACCAAGGACCACGTTGAGACGCTCGACGCCTGCGTGATGTCGATCGCTCAGAAGGCAACGTATGCCAACTTCGAGATCGTCTTGGTGGAGAACAACAGCGAAGCCCCGGAGACGTTTGCGTATTACGAAACCCTGCCGGAACGCGTGGCTGCGGCATCCGAAGGCAAGGGTATCGCGCGCGTTGTGTACTGGCCGGGTGAGTTCAATTACTCCCAGATCATTAACTTTGGCGTGGAGCATGCCAAGGGCGACTACCTGCTGCTGCTCAACAACGATACCGAGGTCATAAGCCCCGATTTTATCGAAGAGATGATGGGCTATCTGCAGCGTCCCGATGCGGGCGTGGTGGGCGCCAAACTCTACTTTGCCGATCATCTGGTGCAGCACGCTGGCATTATGGTTGGCGTGCGTGGCGCACTTGCCCATGCCAACCAGGACTTCTCAGCAAAGCGCGAGGGCTATCTTGCCCGCGCTGTGCGCCCGGGCAACTTTAGTGCCGTGACGGGCGCCTGTCAGATGGTGCGACGCGACGTATTTGAGCAGGTCGGAGGCTACAACGAGGAATTCGCCGTTGGCTTTAACGACGCAGACTTTTGCCTGCGCGTATGGGAGGCGGGCTACCGCACCATCTATACGCCCTATGCCGAGCTGTATCACTACGAGTTCACCTCGCGCGGCAGGGAAGAGGCCAACGAGGAAAAGTTGCGCCGCTGGAAGCGCGAACAGGCACTGTTCATGCAACGCTGGCCTGAGTTCTTCTTGACGGGCGATTCATGGTTGGGGCCGAACTTGTCCTCCGACAGTGAGTACTTCTCGTTTTAGTGCGAAGTAATGCCAAGTTCCGGCAAAGTATCCTCAAGAGCTGCAAGGGCGGTGGGGTTCAAGTACTCCTCGTTCAAGCAGCTCTTGTCATATCGAAAACGTGCCTCAAGATTTTTACAGGTGGTTGTATTAAATCGGTTCGCTCATGCGCTCAGTTTGCCTTAGAAGCTATTTGGCGTAACGGTTGGGGTTCGGCGACTCATATTTAAATTGCAGTCACAAAGACACCTTTTATCGATTTCCCGTTGAAATACTGAATTGATAGTTTAAAAATAACTTAAGAGAGCCTTAAATCTCGGAGAAAGGATGTCGTATGAAAAACCTTCGAGAAAGATGGCGCGGACTAACAGTGCTGGGAGTTGTTGCATTTGCCGCTGTCTGCATGACGGTTGCCCCGGCGCCCTCATTTGCTGATATTGCTGGCGGTGGCGGAGGCGGTGGACCGATTACGGAATGGTGTTCCGACGGTCGTCCGAAGACTGGACTCGTTCGGTGCGAGGACGGCAACCTTCGCTATTTCGATCCCGAAACTGGCGCCATGGTCACGAACCAGTGGCATAACGAATACGAAGCTGTCTGGTACTATTTTGGCGCTGACGGGATCGCGGTGTCGGGCTGGCAGTCTATCGGTGGGGACAAGTATTACTTCTACCCCGAAAGCCATGATATGGCATACGGCCGAGTTCAGATTGACGGCAAGAACTACTTCCTGAACACCCCTGGTGCCAACGCCGATGGCCGCATGCAGCATAGCGGCTGGCTCTATGACTCCATCTATGGAAAGTGGTTCTATGCGACCTCCAGTGGCGAACTGCTGACCGGTTGGCATAATATCGGTGGAACTTGGTATTATTTCGACGAGTATGGTGTCATGCTGACCGGCTGGATCAACGTTTCGGGGACGTGGTACTACGCCAACGCTTCCGGTGCGATGGCCACTGGCTGGCTCAACATCGGCGGTACGTGGTACTACCTCGACGGTTCGGGCGCCATGGTCGCTAACAGCTGGCGCAGCCTCGGCGGCTCCTGGTACTGGTTCGGCGACTCCGGTGCAATGGCCACTGGCTGGTTCTTGGCAGGCGGCTCTTGGTACTATGCGAGCGGTTCGGGCGCCATGGCAACCGGCTGGCTCAGCAATGGCGGCACGTGGTATTGGCTCGGAGGTTCGGGCGCTATGGCCTCTAACTCTTGGGCTAACGTTGGTGGAGTTTGGTACTGGTTCGACGATTCCGGCGCGATGGTTACCGGCTGGCGTCAGGTCGGCGGCGCCTGGTACTACTTTAGCGGTTCCGGCGCTATGGCCCACGACGCCTGGGTCGGCGACTACTACCTCCAGTCTTCCGGTGCCATGGCTACGAATGCCTGGGTTGGCTCCTACTATGTCGGCGAGGACGGCAAGTGGATTCCGGGCTATGGTTTAGTTTGGTATAAGAGCGGTAGCCATGTTTACCATACGCATAAGTGCCGTACCGTTGGCAAGGACGCAAAGGGCTATTCGCAGATCTCTATCCAGGAGGCCCAGAGGCGTGGCGCTTCACGAGAGTGCAAAAACTGCCAGCAAATTGGCTAGTACATTACTGAGCTAGTTTTGATTGAGGCCCCGTTGCCCTGAGGTGACGGGGCCACTGCGTGATTGGATACTGTGCTGCTATGAAGAAATGGTCATTCGGGGTGCTGGTCTTTTCGGGCCTTGTTTCTTTGGGGCTCCTTTTGGGTTCGCCCTCGATGTTATACGCCCTTGATTCGAATAACACTGACGAAGGTCCCGCATCTAACGTTGCTATTGCTTCTGTCGAGTCAGGCGTTGATGCTCAGCGCGAATCGACCTTCGCTGTCGAGCAGAACTCTCAGGTGGATAATGAGACCCCTTCCGAGGTTTCGAATCAAATTATTTGGCATCAGGGGTGGATATCACCCGAAGAAGGGGCTGGTTTTTGGCGTTGGGGCTTGTCCGACGGAACAATCGCTGTTTCTTCTTGGAGACATATAGACGGTAGCTGGTACTGGTTCGACGACGAAGCTCGAATGGCTCAGGATGGGTTGGTTCAAGTCGGGGGTGCGACGTATGCCTTCTCCTCTTCGGGCGCAATGCGTGTCGGCTGGTACCTAGATTCTACGGGCTCCACTTCTGCTTGGCGTTATTTCTCCGGTTCTGGCGCCATGGTAAAAGGCTGGCTTTCAGACGGCAGCAACTGGTATTGGCTGGATGATGAGGGCAAGATGGTCCACGATGCGATGCTGCAGATTGGGGGAGCCACGTATGGATTCTCTTCTTCTGGTGCAATGCTTATCGGATGGCATCTTGATGCTTCTGTCTGGCATTATTTTTCCGGCTCTGGCGCTCTGGTAAAGGGCTGGCTCTCGGATGGGGGTCGTTGGTACTGGCTTGATCCTGCAGACGGTTCTATGGCCACCGGGCTGAATGAATGCAATGGCACCTCTTATATCTTTAACAGTTCAGGGGCCATGCTATCCTCCCAGTGGGCACTTATTGACAACAACTGGTATTACGCTGACTCCAACGGCTTACTGCATGGAGGTTGGTTACTTCTAGGGAATTCTTGGTATTACCTGGATCCAGGAAGCCATATTATGCTCACGGGCTTTGTGCAAGTGGGCTCGTCCACCTATTTCCTTACGAGCTCAGGTGCCATGGCAACAGGCTGGGCACTTGCTGATGGTACTTGGTATTACGCCGCATCAAACGGAGCTATTCAACGAGGGCGATGGATAAAGTCCGGAAGCGCCTGGTATTACCTTGATGATGTATCCGGCGCAATGCGTACTGGTGAATTTGCGGTAGGAAGCAAGCGCTATTTTTCTTATGATTCCGGTGCAATGGCATCTTCGTGCTGGATCAACTTGAACGATGGTATGGCATGGGCGAATTCGTCTGGAGCACTGAGCGAGCCGTTGCCTACTTCATCTGATGGATCTCCTGTAGTCGCTGATCGTACTGACTCGTCTTCATTGCCAGGTGTGATTCATATTGGAGATGCGGTTTTCTATGCGGATGCGAATGGTGTCGTTAACGTGGCGTCTGGTTGGATTATGTCGAAAGACGCTTCTGACGAAAGTGGCAATACTTGGTACTACGCATCTTCCAATGGTGTCCTTAAGTCTGGTTGGCAATATGTCAACGGTGCGTGGTATTGGATGGACCCTTCCACATTCAAGATGAAAACTGGATGGCTTAATGACGGCGGTACGTGGTACTGGCTCCAGCCTTCGGGTGCCATGTTTGCTAACGGGTGGCTGAAAATCGATGGCGTTGACTATTACTTCAATGCAAGTGGTGCATGGTTGAATACGTCTGGTTCTGTTTTGGGGGTCAATAGGTCCAGCTTGGTCAATTGGCTTATGAGCCACGAAAACGACGGCTATTACCGTGGAACACGCTACGACACGCATCTCAGCCAGGAAACGTGCATGTACCCAAAGGGTGATCCGCGTTGGGACGGTTATACGGGCATGAATTGTGGTGGATTTGTATCGCATGCATATATGAAGGCGGGCGGGAATTTAGCTCCCATTGCCGCCGAGCAGAGCCATTCCCCTTGGAGTGGAGGTCCCGGAAGGGGCGGCTGCGTAAACGCTTATCGTTGGTACGGCTACGCTATCGATACGTGTGCGAACGTGACTTATTTTAACTCTATTGATGAGTTGTTACGTAGTGGTTTGGCTCGTAAGGGGGACATTGTGTTCTTCAATCCTTACAACCCATATGCGGACGATAGCCACATTGGCTTTTTCTGGGGCAATTCGCCGAGCGAAAATTTGTTCTGGCATAGTGATGGTTATGGAAATCGCATCTCCGGTTTGACCGCTTTGGGCCCATCGAAAGTAATACTGATTCGTTAGAATTCCGAGTTGTAGGGGACTCTCTGGGCCCCCTACCTTTTTGACATCTGGTTTGAAAGTTTATTTGAAGTCGGTATTCTTGGGGGCAAGAGGAGGGGGCAATGAGCCTGCGGGTTCAACCCTGCCGGTAAGTTCTTCTTTTCTTTGCAGCATTGCGCCCAACTATTTATTGTCCTAGATGGCATCTTGTCCTGTTAGATGTTCGGGAATCTTTCATAGCTATGCTGTAAGCTAGACGCAATCAAGAGCGAATGACGAGGTTTACATGAACAAACATCTTAAGTTGTTTTCGGCATTGTTGGTGCTGATGCTCTTTGCGCCCGTTTCTATGTTTGTATGCCCTGCGGATGCAGAGGCTGCTCAGACTCTGGTTGAGAATTCTTGGCGTTATGAGGGTGGACAATTAGTTTCAGATGATGCTTCTTCCGAAGAAGACGGAATAGCTTTATTGTCTATGGACGCTCTTCCCGATGGGGTTACAGCTCAGGGCATTGACGTCAGCGAGCACCAAGGGCGTATTGATTGGGACGCAGTTAAAGCTTCTGGCATCGATTTCGCTATTCTGCGCGTTGGGTTTGGCGCTCCGTCTTTCGGCGGTCGAGTTGACTATCAATTTAATCGAAATATTTCTGAGTGCGAGCGACTCGGAATTCCCTACGGCGTCTATGTCTATTCATATGCTTTTGATAATCAACAGGCAGCCGATGAGGCATCAATGGTGATCAATTGCCTTTCTGGGCATAATCCAAGATTGCCGGTGTATTACGATCTTGAGGATAACTCGATAATTGCAAATGGACGTCAAACCGGAATTGCATTGAGGGCGCAGGTTTTTTGTAATAGGATTTCTGCCGCAGGATATGAGCCTGGTATTTATGCAAATTTAAATTGGTTTAACAACATTTTGACTGACTCTGTATTTAAGAGTAGCTCTTGGGATCATTGGATTGCTCAATATAACTCGCAATGTGACTATACCGGCAATTACAGTTTTTGGCAGTATAAGAGCAACGGAAAAGTCCCTGGAATCAACGGCAACGTTGATATGAACTACGCGTATGTTGATGTCTCCCTTTATCATTGGCAACTAATTGACAGCACCTGGTATTATGCAGCCTCCAACGGCAAGGCGTATACCGGATGGTTGTTTCAGAGTGGCACGTGGTACTGGCTCGAGCCCGACGTGGGCGGTGCCATGGCTACCGGCCTTCACGAGTGCAACGGCTCCCTGTACTGGTTTAATTCGTCCGGCGCGATGGCGACCGGGTGGGTCCTCGACGGCGGGACCTGGTACTACGCGACTGGCTCTGGCGCGCTGGCGCGCGGCCCCGTATCCGTCGGCGGCGTGCCCTACTGCTTCGACGCCCGGACGGGGGCCATGCTGACGGGCTACCAGACGGACGCGCAGGGCGTCCGCCGCTACTTCGGCAGCTGCGGCCCTCTTAACGGCTGGGGCCTCGTCGACGGCTCCTGGTACTGGTTCGCTGACGGTATCGCCTCGACCGGCTGGCTTTACACCGGCGGCTCCTGGTACTGGCTCGACCCCGACGCGGGCGGCGCCATGGCGACGGGCCTCCATTCGTGCAATGGCTCCGCATACTGGTTCAATGGCTCCGGCGCGATGGCGACCTGATGGGTGCTCGACGGCGGGACCTGGTACTACGCGACGGGCTCAGGCGCGCTGGCCTCCGGCTGGCTCAACCTAAACGGTGCGTGGTACTGGCTCGATCCCTCGACGCACGCCATGGCGACGGGCTTTCACGAGTGCAACGGCTCCCTGTACTGGTTTAATTCGTCCGGCGCGATGGCGACCGGTTGGGTGCTCGACGGCGGGACCTGGTACTACGCGACGGGCTCCGGCGCGCTGGCGCGCGGCCCCGTATCCGTCGGCGGCGTGCCCTACTGCTTCGACGCCCGGACGGGGGCCATGCTGACGGGTTACCAGACTGATGCGCAGGGCGTCCGCCGCTACTTCGGCAGCTGCGGCCCTCTTAACGGCTGGGGCTTCGTCGACGGCTCCTGGTACTGGTTCGCTGACGGTATCGCCTCGACCGGCTGGCTTTACACCGGCGGTTCCTGGTACTGGCTCGACCCCGACGCGGGCGGCGCCATGGTGACGGGCCTCCACGCGTGCAACGGCTCAGCGTACTGGTTCAGCGCCTCCGGCGCGATGGCGACCGGATGGGTCCTCGACGGCGGGACCTGGTACTACGCGACTGGCTCCGGCGCCCTCGCCTCCGGCTGGCTCAACCTAAACGGTGCGTGGTACTGGCTCGATCCCTCGACGCACGCCATGGCCACGGGCGTTCAAACTATCGGATCATGTGAATACATATTTAATAGTACCGGCAAGATGATGGCTAATTGCTGGTCAAACGGTGATGGGTCTTGGATGTATCATTCGTCATCCAGCGGCGCAATTGACCTTAAAGGCATCATGACCGATTCGGGAATCCAGCTGATTGACGACGACGGTAATGCCAGAACTGGTTGGATTGAGAGTCAGGGTGCTCGATATTATTGTTCTGCTAGTGGAGTAATTCTGACTGGGTGGCAGCAAATTGCTGGGTCTTGGTATTACTTTAACCCGGATGGTCGAATGGCGACCGGCTGGCTTAACGATGGCAGCAACTGGTACTGGCTGGATTCCGCTTCTGGCGCGATGAAAACGGGATGGCTTTCCCTTGGGGGCACATGGTATTACCTTGATGCCGCACGTGGGGGAGTAATGTTGAGCAACGGTTGGTATTGGATCGGCTCTACTGACTACAAGTTCAGTTCATCCGGCGCAATGGTTGGCGCTTGGGTCGATGTCCCGTGCTATTTGCAGTACCCGCAACTTCCTATTGGCTGTGAGTCGGTTGCCCTTACAAACTTGCTTAACTACTATGGTTTCGGTTTAGGTAAGACGATTATTGCGGATTATTACTTGCCCAAGGGAAGCAACGGCAACTTTGTTACCGCCTTTGATGGCAACCCAAGGCGTAGCAGCGGGGGTCTCATGGGATGCGTCGCCCCTGCGATTACTATTGCTGGTAATAACTTTCTGCGCGCTGCGGGAAGTATCATGCAGGCAAAAGACGTTTCTTTCTCGTCAATTTCTTCCATTAAGAACAGACTGACCTGTGGACAACCTGTTGAGATGTGGAATACCGAATGGGGAAGTTGGCCAGGAGGCCGTTATGCTGCTCGTTGGTATAACGGGCATTCCTATGGTCTGTGGGGCGGTAATCATGCCGTAGTCCTTAAAGGCTATGATGACGAGCAGGGAATTGTCTATCTTTCGGATTCGATTAACGGCAATGTTACGCGAAATGCCCAGGTGTTCTTCGGCACGTGGCAACAGATGGATAGCCAGGCTGTGGTAATTGAATAGCCATGATGCTAAAAGGGGAGAGCTCGTCGAGCTCTCCCCTTTTACTATATTGTTAATCAAGCTACGCCGTCTTATTACGTCCAAATAGTTCGTCCCAGTTACTAGCTGCCAAAACTGTTCCGCATACAATTACAACGCAGCAGATTACGGATGCCATATCGGGAATTGTTCCAAGCAAGATCAGGCCAAAGACCACCGACCATGCCGAATAGGAGATATTCAGAGCCATCGCACGCGCTGCTCCGATTGCCGCAATCCCCTTGTAATAGAACAGATAGGATGCAGTTCCTGCGAGTCCGGCGAGTGCAATAATCAATGTAGGCATGCTCGGGATGGCACCCAGCGTGAAATGCCATGCTCCGAAGAGGGGGAGTACAAGCACTCCATAAACAAGCGCACTTGTAGTTTCGCGGATTTGCAAAGCCGTTTCGTCATCAACGGCATCATCTTTCATTCCCCATGCGCACAGCACCGCTTCGGATCCCCATCCGATAACAGCAAGCACCGCGCCGAGTAAGCCGAGGGGGGCATTTGCAATCTCGCTCGATCCGGCCGATAGATAGCCCATCGTCATTACGCCGCAAAGAGCAACGAGAAGGGAAAGAATCTGTCCTTTGCCCATTTTCTCCTTCAGCAGCACGAAAGAAAGGAATGCTCCGACAGCGGGATAGAAGGCGGATATAATTGCCGTGTAGGCTGCTCCGATATTATTAATCGCCAATACGTATCCGGTCATTCCGATAGGTCCACCGAGCAGTGCGCCGGCGATGACGACCTTGCCCGAACGAGTTTTAAGTGCAGCGAGCGTGTCTTTTAATCTGCCTCGAACTCCCATGTACCCAAAGAGCCAGATCGCACAGAAGGCATCATGGAGAAAAGATCCCGCAATGGAGGCACATGCAAGCGCTTCCGCCGATCCAATATAGGGCGCGAGCGCCAAACCGATTCCAAGTATTACTGTATCAAGGCCCCAAAGAAGACCGCTAAAAAAGCCGAATTGCATCGTTACTCACCTTTTCGATAGATCTCCAGTGCCTTTTTAAGGTATTTGGCACTGTAATTGAAGTAGATATAGAGCCATTCGCCTACGAAGTCGCCTTCGGCTTCTTTCAGAAGAGACCAGAGGTACCAGCACCATCCTGCAAGGGCAATGTGCGCATAGTTATGTGCAACTTCGTTGTTTGTTGCCTTGCGCCCAAAATATGCATCAAGCGCGCGGTCGACTTCATCTTCGGAAAGCTCGCAGCAGACACTGCACGTTCCAAAATCGTTTGCATAATCGCTCATGCCAGCATATTCCCAGTCAATGAGATAGTACTTGTCGTTTTCATCGATAAGGAAATTGAGGTAAAAGAAGTCATTGTGACAAAGGCATTTTGGCGCATTGTCGGCCTGGACAAAGTGCTCCAATTCATCGATTTCGGCGGCCATTTCCCTGTAGCCTGGAATGTCGATAGGGCCTTTTTCCAGAAGAAGTGATTCGTAGCGCTTCGCTTCAAGGTAGAAGTCAAATTCGGTTTCGACATTTGCACCGCTCTCGTGAAGCGAACGACACATCTGCATCATTCGATTCATTTGGGCATCATCATGCGGATCAGGCTGCTTTGCGTTGGGTACAAACTTCGAAATTTTCCAACCGCGCTTTGGGTCCTCATGAATGAACGTGTCGTCAAGGCCGAGTTCCTTGGCCTTTTTAAGTGCGGCTACTTCTCCATTTCTGTTAATAAGCAGTTCGGTCCCGACTCCCGGATGGCGGTAAACGTACTCTCCGTCATTGGTTCTAAAGTGGCACGATAGATTCGTAAGACCTTGTTTAAGGGGATAAACGTCGTGAATCTCTGATTTGGAGCAGCCGAGCACTTGCTCGATGTTATCGAAAATATCGGAGTCAACGTTTTCGATAAAATGCGGATCAAAGGCACGCAGTTCATCAAGAGAATCGAATTCGTTGATCTCGCCCTCAGGATACTTTTTGATCACCATATCGAGCTCCTTGATGTGCTCGATATATAGATCTTCCCAAAGCTTGTCCGTTGTTTCGGGCTTGTTATATTCCGTTTCGAGAATCTGCTTAAATGCAAGCGAGAAGGCTTTATCAAAGTAGACATGTCCGAGCATATACCAAGCATCGGAACCGCCAATCGTAACATTGGTGATTCTGTCCATTGCTCCGGTTTGAATGCACCATTCTTTGGTGGCGCCTTCAGCATATTGAGCAGAATAAAATGCTTTCCAAACGTATGCTTCAAACGGATTGTTTAGAAGGTAATCATCGCTTGAACAAATATAGGTGTTGCCAAGCCGCTCTTTTACGCACATAAGCGATGCGTGGTTATTTTTGGATGCATATTCGTTGTTGACGACAATCGAAACGCCGAACTTGCTTTCGAGATAGAAGAAATACTCTTTTTTATAGCCGACAACGACGGTGATATTGCTGATACCTGCGTCTTGCAGCTGCCTAATCTGACGTTCGATGAGAATCTCACCACGTACCTTTAAAAGGCCTTTGGGCTTTTCATACGAAATGGGAGCAAAGCGGCTCGAAAGCCCCGCAGCCAATATCACTGCGTTTTCAACCTTATAGGGGTGAAGTGCTTCGTAACCGTTGTCGGTTAGGCTGTCCGATTCGAGAAGGCCTTCATTCGTAAGCTCTTTATTTGCTGCGTTTACCGATCCAAGTGAGAGGCCAGTGCGCTCGGCAACTTCTCGCTGGCTGGCATATGGGTTCTTTAGGTATTCGTACAGAACAGTAAAGTTACGCTTGGTCAGTTCCACTGCAGGCCTCCAATTAAGATGTTCATTGCTTAGGGAAAGAATAGAATGATTGAACGTTATGTTCAATTTAATATATTTATCTACATAGACTGAACAGACAGTAACGAAAATCAATCCTGGAATGTGGATTAAAATAAATAAATGAGATATCTGGGAGGGTCGCTTATGTATCGATTCGAAAAGAAGGCCACGCTTGTTTGTGCTGCTGCGTCATTAATCACTGCTTGTTGCTTGCCCCTGAGTGCGAATGTCGCGTTTGCACAGGATTCCGTTGAGGCTCAGAGTATTGAGTCAAAAGCGGATTTTTCTTCTGTGGTTTCCGATGATTTGCAACCTGATAATTCTTCCGTCATAAAAGATGGCTGGCAACGAGACGAGTCGTCTGGAGTTTGGTATTACGGAAAAAACGGTAAACACCAAACTGGCTGGCTGCAAAGCGGGGGCTATTGGTATTGGCTTGATCCAGCCAATGATGGTGCAATGCAGACAGGTTATTTCAATGTGACCGATGCTGGCGGATCGACTGCTTCGTTTTATGCGAATGACGGCAATGCCGCAACGCCTTTTGGCGCGCTATATCAGAACTGCTGGCTACGTAACTCAGATGGAAATTGGTTTTATGCCAATGCTGGAGGCGATTTAGCTGCTGGTTGGTTTTATCAAGACGGCACATGGTATTACCTGGATCCTGCCACCCATATAATGCAGGTTGGTTTTGTCGACCTCGGGAGCGGGAAATACTATTTAGATGCCACTGGTGCTATGAAAACCGGCTGGATTCTCGTTGACGGGAATTGGTACTGGGCTTATTCATCGGGTGCCCTTGCTTCGTCATGGCAAACGATAGGTGGGGCTCGCTATTATTTTGACCCACAGACGTTCATCATGTTTAAGGGTCGTCAAAAGATTGATGGAAGAACCTACATTTTTGGTGACTATGGCCTCGCAAATGGATGGTACAAAGACGGAGCAGATTGGTATTACTGCTCTAACGGTATTGCGGCCACTGGCTGGAAACTCGTTAACGGCGCTTGGTATTATCTCGACCCAGCCTCCGATGGTAAGATATCCGTTGGGTATTTAGACCTTGGCAATGCAGCATATTATTTGAACCCCAATGGGGTTATGGCTGTTGGCTGGGCTCAGTCCGAGAACGGCTGGTATCTAGCCTCTCAATCTGGTGCGCTTATTTCTGACTGGTATAAAGAAGGCGCTAGCTGGTATTACCTGGACCCTGTTAGCCATCTAATGAAAACGGGCTTATTTGAGGTGAGCGGCAACGATTGTTTTGCAAACCAGAGCGGTAGGCTCATGGTTTCAAGCTGGGTTACCGTTAATGATGGCGTTGAAAGATATGCCGATGATAATGGATATCTTTGCAAGGATGTGATTCGCGAAAACGGCGCTATTCTAAAAACCGCTGGAGCTGATGGTTGGCAGGTTGCGTCCGGCTGGGTTAATGTCGCAAATCTAAGGTTTTACGCTGAGCCCGGAACGGGTGCCATTCATCTTGGATGGCTGCAGATTGACGGCGATTGGTATTGGCTTGATGCCAATTCTGGCGTGATGAAGACCGGATGGGTTTTTACTGGTGGTTCATGGTATTACCTAAACGCTGACGGAAAAATGGCAACTGGTTGGAAATGCCTGAATGGAACATGGTATTACCTTGAGTCCAATGGAAGCATGCATGTTGGCTGGCTTAAAGATTCGGGTAAGTGGTATTGGTTAGACGGCAGCGGCGCTATGGCAACGGGCGCAAGGACCATCGACGGTGTTCGCCGAATTTTCTGGAGCGATGGCCAGTGCGACAAAGTTGGCTGGCAAAATCCATCCCAGTATCCTCAGGTCAGTTCTTGGACTGTTCAGCTGCCTAGCTATTGCACCGGATACTTTACCTATGTGACCCCTTCTCGCATTTCTGTCGAAGCAACGCGGGAAGATTGCGTGAACGCCTTTATCCAGCGCGCCTATGAGTATATCGGTACGCAATATATTGAGCCTTGGTCTACCGCTCCCGGTGGAGCTGTTGATTGCTCTGGTTTTGTCTTGCAGTGCCTTTATGCTACTGGCATGGATATGGGTGTTTACAACCCTTATAACCATCGCTGGGATCCAAGCCAAACCTACAATTCCATGAATTGGTATCGAAGCAATATCTTTATGCCCGTGAGCACGAGCTCGATTCAACGCGGCGATGTGATTTATTACCGCGGTCATATTGCAATTGCACTTGGCGGCGGCTTGATGATTGATTCCTGACCTCATCAAGGTGTCGGAATTCATCCTATTAGCGCAAGGGGAAATGTAATCGGCGCAGCTCGTCCGTTTATTTAATAGATTCCCTGCAAGACAGTCGGTACCGGTTGGGGGCTTGAAATGAATGCTCGGATTGATCATCGAATTTGCTGGCGAGTAATTGGCTTGATGCTATTTTCCGCCTTACTTTCAGTTACAGCCCCCGCATTTTCTTGCACTGCTTATGCCGTGGAAGAGGGGGCGGATAACGGTGTCGTAGAGCGCGACTCGACAGGAGGGCCGGGAGCATTGGTCGGTGGCGGTTGCTCTCAAGACTCCAGCGATTGTGCCGGCAAAACAACGGAAGATTCGAGCCTACAGGTTGTCGATAGCCATGACCCGTCGACTACAGAACAACTATCTGGATGGCAATGGAACGGTTTGTCCTGGTATTACTATCTAGATGGCTGTCGTTTGACCGGAATTCAGAATATTGACGACTTGCTGTACTACTTGGACCCCGCTCGTGACGGCGCAATGAGCTGCGGCTGGATTTTTACTGAAAATAAGTGGTATTACGCGGGTCCGTCAGGCGCTTTGGCAAGTGGCTGGCAGTTTATTGGAGACCAATGGTACTGGTTTGACTCCCTTAACAGCTGTTCTATGGCTACTGGTCGACGTGTTATTGATGGGCACCCTTATCTTCTTGGAACCTATGGACTGATTAATGGATGGTACCTTGATAACGGTTTATGGTATTGGGGTAGCAATGGTGAAGTCTTAACCGGCTGGCTTCAAACTGGCAATAACTGGTATTGGCTTGATCCCGCCAATGATGGTGTTATGTCTAGAGGAATCGTTTCTGTCGGTTCGTCTCGTTACTATTTATCGGATTCCGGCGCAATGACTGTTGGTTGGGCGTTTGATGGGACGGACTGGTATTACGCTGACGGTTCCGGCGCACTTGCATCGGGCTGGCGTTTGGTGAATGGCGTTTGGTATTGGCTCGATGTCGCAAATGACAATAGAATGGTTACCGGCTTTTATGTCATCGGATCCAACCGGTATCATTTTTCTTCAACGGGAGCGTTGTCACTTGGCTGGTTTATGAGCGATGGAGACTGGTATTACGCTGAGCCTTCTCAAGCGTCGGGCATTATAAAGACTGAATGGCTGAAGGACGGTGGTCAATACTATTATCTCGATCCTGCCGCCGACGGTAAAATGCTTCTTGGTCATTTTTCTGTAAATGGGAAAAGCTATTATGCAAAAGCTTCAGGCGCTGTTGCTTGTCGTGAATGGGTAGATGTCCAGGACTCGGTTCAGGATGAGCCATCTAAGGCTTTTGCTGGTTCTGATTGCTCATTGTGTGGAGCATTGCGTAATGGAAAACTGTTTACATCAAACGGCGATGGCGAATTGGCCGAAGCTCACGGGTTTGTGATGCTTGGAGGCTGTAAGTTCTATGCTGATTCAACCGATGGCTCCCCCTGCGCTGGATGGAAGAACGTTAACGGAAAATGGTACTTTTTTGATGAGACCGCTGGCTATGCACGATCTGGCTGGCTGTACAAGGATGGCTCCTGGTTCTATTTAGATCCGTCCACTTATGCTATGAAAACCGGTTGGGTTGCCGTTAACGGATCTTGGTATTACTTGAATTCGTCTGGTTATATGCAGACAGGATGGCTCAATCTGGGCGCCACCTGGTATTGGCTTGATGCTAGTGGAGCTATGGCTACTGGCTGGCGCGTTGTGGACGGATCCTGGAATTTCTTTATGGCTAACGGCGCGTGGGTGTCAGACTATATGGATGCTAAGGCTCAAAGTTATTCAAGCAATACAAATTGGCTGATACTTGTCGATACGTCACGTTGCGTTACGAGTATTTACACTGGATCCTGGAATAACTGGTCCTTAAACCGTCGATATGTATGTTCGACGGGAAAAGCTAGCACGCCTACGGTGATAGGGGAGTATCAAGTCTACGGTAAGGGATACTCCTTTGGGCATGGATATACTTGCTATTACTACACGCAGTTCTATGGTGATTACTTATTCCATTCCTCACCCTACTACGTCAACAGCAACCGCGTGATGGATCCCACGATGGGCGTTCCATCCTCTGCTGGATGCGTACGCCTTGAGATTCAGAATGCAAAATGGATTTACGATAACATTCCTTATGGAACAAAGGTTGTTACTTATTGATATTAGGCACTCGTTTTAAGAGACAGGGATAAATACTCTATTTTTAAAAGAGTTTCTTTTAACTGAGGGTGCTTTGATAATCTTTAAGCAATGAATTTGGGAGGATTTTTGGAAATAGAAATGGGAAATGATATTGGCGTATGCGTACTTCTCTCAGCTTATAAACCCGATCTTAAGTTTTTCGCGGAACAACTTGATTCGATAGATAAACAAACGTTTCCGCTTACGCTTCTAGTTAGAAATGACTGCCCTGAATCGGATTCATTAGAGCGGTTTATCCAAGCGCATATAACGAAAAACGCCTATCGGTATTATCACGGTGATAATAATCTCGGTTATGTCAAATCGTTCGAGGCGCTGCTCTCCTTGGCGGAAGGGGATTACGTAGTACTTTGCGATCAGGATGATATTTGGGAGCCTAATAGAGTTGAAGTTTCGCTCAACCATATGCTAGAAGAAGGCTCAATTCTAGATGTTTGTGATAGATCGGTAATTGACGAAAACGGAAATATTCTGGTAAAGAGTTATAGGAAAGCTCATCCTAATTCGCCGGAAGTAAATTGGTGCTCTGGAGAGGATATTACTGTACAGGCCGCAAGCGTATGTTACGGCATTGGTATGGCTCTCATGTTAGATGCGAGTGCGGCGAAGTCGATGATTCCCTTTCCGGAATCGACTGCACATGACTTGTGGTTGACATTGGGTTGCAGTGAACTGGGGAAGTGCAGCTTTACTATGACTCCTTTGGTTAAGTATCGTCGACATGGTGGTAACGAAACTGGATTCCTTGCAGGTGTTTCTTCAAAAGATGATTGGTATTCGACAAGAGTTAAAAACAGGGTTGATACTGCTAGGCGATTTGCCGATAGATTTCCCGATTCACCGCATCTAAAGGAAATATTGGGGTTCGCTGAAGCAAGGGAGCGGCGCTCCATAATTGGTTTACTTAAATACCGACGAGCTTGCCCGTCTATCGCTAAAGCAGATATCATTATACGTCTTATGCCGAATTGGCTGTTTATTTTGATTTTAAAAGAACTTAAAGCTGCGAGATAGCTCCGTATCCTCATTTCGACAGGTTTAGAAGGGCGCTTATATTTGTGAAGGCCACAGAGAAGACTCTTTCGATTAAACATAATATGTTCTGGAATACCGTCGGTTCGTTGACTAATTTAGGCTGTCAGTGGCTTATCACCATTTTGGTCGTTCGGCTGTCTGATGGATATAGTGCTGCAGGCATTTATTCGCTGGCTATGTCTATTTTCAACATGTTTTCTCAATTAGCCCAATACAGGATGTACACGGTGCAAATTGCAGATGTTGAAAGGAAAAACTCTGCTGGTGAATACCTGACTTTTCGTTTCTTTACTACTTTTATAGCGTTTGCAATGTTAGCCGTCTATTCCATTGCAACGTGTCGTATTGGTACGGTGCCCGCTATTCTTCTGTATGCTCTCTATAAAACCGCTGGCTTAGTCATTGATGTCATGCATGCTAATGATCAGGTTGGTCATAGGATGGACTATATTGGGAAATCCCTCATAATGCAGGGCATCGGCTCTCTCCTTTCATTCATTCTTGTCTTTGGATTTTTTAATAGCCTCGAAGGTGCACTGTTGCTTATGACGGTAGTGACAATAGGCATCGGAGTTATTTACGATTATCCAAGATCAAATCGGATTTCTGCAATCAAGCTTGGAATTAGCCGAGCGAAGGTCAGAGCCTTCCTATGTAGCTGTTTGCCCATCGTTCTGGGCGGCATTGCTGCTTCTGCGGCGCCGAATATTCCCAGGCAGTATTTATCTTATTCATTCGGAGATTCTGCTCTGGGTATTTATGCATCAGTTGCTGCACCTGTGGCAATTATCCAAATGGGTGCGACCTATATTTATAATCCTTTATTAGGTTATCTAGTAGAGCGTTACCATTCTAGAGAAAAGTCCTTTTTTTCGCTCATAGGTAAAATACTTGCTGGCATCTTTTTTGTCGGTGTCATATCTTCAGTTGCCCTTTTCTTTTTCGGTAAATTATTGCTGTCACTGTTTTATGGCGCTGGAATAGCTAAACATACCGATCTCCTTCAGCCTATGTTGGCTTGTGCCTTTTTGACTGGCATCGCTTGGTTTGTCAACGATTTGTTGGTTTCTCTTGATAATTACCGAGGGGTATTTGTTGGCAGCATGCTGTCCTTAATTAGTGCTGTCGCTGTTATGGCTCCTGCGCAAATGCTGTTTGGCTTAAATGGCCCTACTGTATCGGCGCTTATATCCAATGCCATTTGCCTTATTTATCAGTCTTCTGTTTTGGGGAAACAGACGCAACAATGGTTCGGGGAAAAGAGATAGGCCGATGATGTCTAAAGCTCACGCGCTATTAAAGCTTCAAAACACTGAATTGGATATCCTTCAGGTTGTCGCCGCATTCTGCTCTAAGCACGGCATCAGGTGGTGGCTTGACGGTGGAACATGTTTAGGAGCAATGCGTCATAGGGGGTTTATCCCTTGGGATGATGATATAGATATCGGAATGATGCGTTCAGATTATGACCGCTTTTGCTCTTTAGCCGAGGGTGGGTTACCGGAAGGATATTCGCTCCATACATCGCGGAATACTACTGGCTATGCTGCGATGTTTGCTAAGGTGTATCGCGATGGAACTCGCTTCGAGAATCAAGAGGCTCGAGAGGCTTCCAGTTCGATGGGCATTTTTGTCGACATCTTTCCATATGACCAGCTCTATACAGATAAACGCCTTCGTGCAAAGCAAGTCCGAACTGCATCAATTGCACAGAAAAGAGCCTATTTATATCATTCTTCTTCCATTGTTGTCCCTCATAAAGGGTTCCTTGGTCAACTCGAGCAAATTGGTTGTTCTGCTATGCACGTGGTGGAACAACTGGTTTCTCGAGGCGCATGCTCTTACCAGGATTTGTTCGATTCCTGTATTGCCGACTCAAATACGGGTGAGGTCTCTGATTACTGTCTGACGTTAAGCTGGCCGAATATGGCGCCAGTGCCTATTTCAGAGATTTTCCCTCTGAGCAGTGCGGTTTTCGAAGGCAGTGAATTCCCTGTTCCTCGTATGACGGATAAATATCTTACAACGATGTATGGCGATTGGAAAAAAATACCGTCACCGGATAATCGACATACCCATCTTCCGCTCTTGCTCGACTTTGGAGATGGGGAAGTCTGGACGGCACAGAATTAAGGATATGACATCTATATCAGATGAGGTTATGTGATGAGCTCCTCTATTTGTATTTTCACTCACCATTATCACCCGCAACTTAGTGGAATTGGTAATTTTGTCGATGGTCTCGCTCACGCCTTGACTGCACGCGGCGATAGGGTGGTTATCGTTACTAATGATTCGATGCGCGTGGGAGTCGGTCATTCAGTCGAAAACGGCCTGGAGGTAATTCGTCTTCCTTGCATTCCGTTACTTGATGGAAGACTTCCTCTTCCCAAAAAAACCAGTGATTATTACCGACTCCTGCAAACCCTTGATGATTATGAGTGGAATGGTGTTCTGATAAACACGAGACTTTTCCCTCTCTCGCTCGAAGGGCTGAAGTTTGCTGCGGATCATAGTGCTAAGGCTGTTGTTCTCGACCACGGCTCAGCGTATCTCTCTTTCAATCAGCCATTTCTTGATTATTTTGTTCGCCGATATGAAGATTGGATTACTGATCGCGTAAAGTCGTTTGAACCTGATTTCTATGGGATTTCTTCTAAAAGTGTTGAATGGCTTCAGCACTTTAATATCACTGCAAAAGGCGTAATTTCAAACTCAATCAATGCCTCATTCTATAGGAGTATTTCTTCGGGGAGAGATTTCCGATCTGAATTAGGTATCCCTCAGTCATCTTTGGTTGTAGCTTTTGTCGGGCGGCTTATTCCTGAAAAGGGAATTTATTCAATTATTGAGGCGGCTCGCACAAAAGATATTACCAAGCGTGATATTTGTTTTGTTCTTGCAGGGGATGGTCCGCTGGCTAATGAGGTCAAGGAAGCTTGTTCGTCTAACTTGTTTTGGCTTGGGAGATGTAACACAGAGGATATTTCCTCCTTACTTCAGCAAGCAGATGTGCTTTGTCTTCCAACTCGTTCCGAAGGCTTTTCAACGGTACTTCTTGAAGCTTCAGCCTGCGGAACGCCTGCAGTGGTAACAGACGTGGGCGGGGCACGCGAGCTTATCTTAGATGATAGCTACGGCACAATAATTCGGTCCATGGCATCTGATGAGGTGGTTTCGGCATTATGCAGGCTTTTTGATGATCGAAAGCTGCTTTCTCTTCAGTCTCGAAACTCTAGGGCGCTTGTTGAAAATCGATATAACTGGGATGCCACTGCTATGGATGTCGAGAAGGCGTTTTGTATTTGCTAAGTGATACTTGGCTGGCTTTTGTTCGGATGAAGTTGATAATCAAGGGCTTTTGTTCGGCTTTTGCGTGAAGTTGGATATAAGTGCCGATTTTGGTATTGTCGATTCCTCCTATTTCATGAATATTTGCTCGCTTGAGCACCGCTTAATATCAAGAAGCACGCCGCTGTTATTGCGCCTGGCTTTGGGGCCGACATGGGTCTCGGCGCCTATTTATTGCTAGCGTCCGGCGTCGCGTCGCTGCTGCATGTTGGCCTCGCCTGTATCAACCCAGACCGCGTTTCCTTAAGCTAGTGCCAAAGATTAAGGCTATCGTTGGGATGGGGGGGATAGTTGGAGCAGTTTTGTCCGATTAGAATGGCGTCGAAGTCTTATGCACCGCGCAATTGGGCGAGAGCCGCAGCGGATTTGTATCTCGCGATGGCAGATGGGGGCTCCAGGTGAACGTCAGCTGTATGCCAGCCGTGCAAACTAAATATCCAAGCTTGAGATGTAACTTCGCGATGGTTAGTCCGGATGCTGTAAACTTTATTCATTACTAGACAGTGCGTTGGACTGTAAGGGCCGCATTTTCTTCGAGCGTCGCTAAGGGCCAACTATTATTTGGAATGGATGAAACTCGATTGTCATTTGCTTTAACAAAAGATTCAAAAGGATATCCGCGTGTTCTGGTAATTATTCCCGCTTATAACGAGCAGGAATGCATTCTCAATACCGTTGCTTCTATTAAGGCTGCTGGATATGACTATGTCGTAATTAACGACGGCTCACAGGATGGGACACTTAGGCTTTGTCGAGAGCATGATGTCAACATATTGGATCTCCCACAGAACCTTGGTATCGGTGGGGCGGTCCAGGCGGGGCATAAGTATGCTCAGAGATTTGGCTATGATATTGACATTCAGGTTGACGGCGATGGCCAACATGATCCTTCTTATATACCTGAGCTTGTTAAGCTGATTGAGGGTGGGGCGAGTCTGGCGATAGGCTCTCGATTCTTGGTCGAGACCGACGGTTTCCAATCAACCTTTATGCGTCGTGTTGGAATCAGGTGGCTCTCTTTTTTGCTTAAGTTGCTTACAGGTAAGGCGGTCACCGATCCCACTTCTGGCTTTAGAGCCTGCAATAAAGACGCCATCGACTTATTCTGCAAGAGCTATCCTGATGATTATCCGGAGCCGGAATCGATAGCTTTGGCTATGAAGCTTGGTCTCCCCGTTATGGAGGCACCTGTAAAGATGAATGAGCGCCAGGGCGGGCGTTCATCCATTGGGGTTCTCTCTTCCGTCTACTACATGATTAAAGTTACGCTTGCTATTGTCCTTGTGTGTTGGATCCATAGGGGAGACCAATAATGAATTTTTTTCTAAGGATTGGGGCAGCCATCTTTTTTGGTGGGTTCCTCGTTTATGTTCTTCGACTCGTATCCAAAGGAAAGATGCTTCTTAAGTATTCTTTGCTTTGGATTTTAATGTGCATGGCGGCCTTGCTTTGTGATTTATTCCCTCAGCTTATTTTTTATTGCTCCACGGCTATTGGGTTTGTTAACCCGGCCAATTTCCTCTTCCTGGGTGCAATTGTGCTGTTGCTTGCAATCTCTCTATCCCTTAGCGTTGCGGTGAGCCGTCATGTTTTGGCAATCAAAAGCCTTACACAAAGGATTGCCTTGCTCGAAAAAGAGCTTGAGAATCGGTTGGATTATTATGACTGAGCTTGATACAATTATTTGATTCAGTTTACTTTTAGTTCTTCAATGTTGCTAGTTGAGGAAAGTGGAAATCTGCCTTATACAAACGTTGCTTATACCCTTTGCTGAGGTCTGGATCGGTACCAAATCCGATGATTCTCATCGCGGGTTGCCATTTGCTTGTCAATGGAGGCGATATCCCTGCTCCGGCTGCAATGTTGTTTCAGCTGTTATGTCGTGGTCGAATAGTTTTGTATTAATAATGTAGAACAGATAATAGAATCAGCCGGAGGACTCCATTACAAAAGAGCGTAATTCCATTATCGAGCCATTTGGGTTAATTTGTTAGCGCCGGGCGATTTTAGCCGCTAATAGTCAAACTATTTTGACCAATCCCGGTCACCGAATAATGGCCACCGTGCCTCCCCGCCGCCACTACGCTGGTGGTGCCAACACGCCGGCGTTAGGAGGACCATTGAGGTG
>JAXJET010000018.1:0-8381 GCA_036301285.1 Collinsella aerofaciens | reverse complement strand
TTCATGGGAAGGCTCGAGGCCTACCTCGTGTACTATCGTGAGGAGCGGATCAAGAAGTCCCTCGGGTGGCTGAGCCCGATGGAGTACCGCAGGAAGCTTGGATACGCCTAGGCGCGGTCCAAGAAATCGTCCGCACCCCCATTGCTCCGTATTTCACCGCAACTTTTTGGGGTTGAGCAGAGGCTGGAGGAACGCGCACGGTCGGGTGCTGCGCGGTTGCTGGTACAATAGGTACGTCAGCAACTGCCGCCGAGCGGCTCAAATGAAAGGAACCCTGTATGGAGTCCTCCGCCTACCCGATGCTCTTTAGTCCGATCAAGGTCGGTACGACCGAGGTCAAGAACCGCGTCTTTATGCCGCCGGTGTCCACCAACCTGGCCGATCATGGCTATGTGACCGACGACTTGGTCGATCATTACCGTGCCCGCGCCAAGGGCGGCGTGGGCCTCATCATTACCGAGGTCGTGACGGTCGAGCCCACCTATACCTATCTGCCGGGTGACATGTGCTGCTACGACGACACGTTTATCCCTGGCTGGGAAAAGCTCGCCGCCGCCGTGCATGAGTATGGCTGCAAGATCATGCCGCAGCTCTTTCACCCCGCCTACATGGCCTTTAACATTCCGGGCACGCCGCGCCTGATCGCTCCGTCCTTCGTGGGACCGTCCTATGCCCGTGAGGCACCGCGTCCTATCACGGTCGACGAGATTCACGAGCTCACGCATCAGTTTGGCGACGCTGCCGTGCGTATGCAGAAGGCCGGTGTCGATGGCGTCGAGGTCCATGCGGCGCACGCCCACGGCATGCTCGGCGGTTTCTTGACCCCGCTCTATAACAAGCGTACCGATGAGTACGGCGGCTCGCTCGACGCCCGCATGCGCTTTTTGCTCGAGGTCATCGCCGAGATTCGCGAGCGCTGCGGCAAGGACTTTATCATCGACGTCCGCATCTCGGGCGATGAGTACACCGATGGCGGTCTGACCCTCAACGACATGATCTACGTCTCGCGTCGCCTGGAGAAGGCCGGCGTCGACATGATTCATGCGTCGGGCGGCACCACCATCAAGCGCGGTTCCGCGATTCCTGCCGCCGGTACGCAGCAGGCCTCGCACGCTGCCTGCTCGCGCGAGATCAAAAAGCACGTCAACATTCCCGTCGCCACCGTCGGACGTATCAACGAGGCCTGGATCGCCGAGGAGCTGATCGAGGACGGCGCTGCCGACATCTGCATGATGGGCCGCGCCAATCTGTGCGATGCCGAGTTCTGCAATAAGGCCGCTGCCGGCAACGCCGACGACATCCGCCCCTGCATTGGCTGCCTGCGCTGCCTGAACGGCATTATGTTTGGCAAGCGCATCTCCTGCACCGTCAATCCCGATGTTGAGCGCGACGAGGCCGGCTACGAGCCTGCCGCCGAGGCTAAGAACGTGCTCGTTGTGGGCGCTGGTCCTGCGGGCATGGAGGCAGCCTACATTGCTGCCAAGCGCGGCCACAACGTAGTGCTCGTGGATAAGCAGGACGAGCCGGGTGGCGAGATGCGCATCGCGGCCGTTCCGCCGGCAAAGCAGGAACTCACCCGCGTGATCAAGTATCAGTACCGTCGCCTGGCCGAGGTCGGCGTGAAGTGCGTATTTGGCACCGAGCTTACTGCCGAGGACATTCAGCGTGACTACGCCGGCTACGAGGTCGTCCTGGCCTATGGCGCCGAGCCCATCGCCCCGGCCTTCATGCAGGGATTTAAGCAGGTCATGACGGCTGACGACCTGTTGGGCGGCAAGGCTTTCCCGGGCAAGAAGATTGTCATCGTGGGCGGCGGCACCGTCGGTTGCGAGACGGCCGACTACCTGGCCCCGTTGGTCAACGATCTGTCGCCGGCCAATCGCGACGTCACCGTCATCGAGATGACCAAGACGCTCGCCGCCAACGAGGGCGGCGCCGGTCGCGCGGTGCTCATCACGCGCATGCTCTCCAAGGGCGTTCACGTGCTGACCGAGGCCAAGGTGACCGAGATTACCGAGGATGCCATCAACTACGAAAAGGACGGCGAGATCCACACCATCGCCGATGCCGATACGCTGGTACTTGCCATGGGCTATCGTCCCAATACCAAGTTGGCCGACGACCTTGCTGCAGCCGGCGTTACCACCCACGTGTTGGGCGATGCCAACAAGTGCGGCAACATCCGCGACGCCATCGGCGATGGCTACAAGGTTGCTTGCGAGCTCTAGTCAACCCCTTGGTGCATGTGAGGCCTATCCCCGCGGCGTCAGTCGGTAGATAGCAAAAAGCGGCGGTCGTCCCGTACATGGGACGACCGCCGCTTGCGTTAGCTGCAATGAGCCGTGCGATTAGAGGCCCAGGATCTCCTTGACCTTGGCGATGATGACCTCGTCGGTTGCGTTGGCAAAGAAGTACTCCTGGAAGTGTTCGCCGGCAAGTGCGCCCTTCACCAGGTCCTGATCGATCTCGCCCAGAACGTCGACGAGCGGACGCATAGTCACAGCGCGGACGCCGTCGAGGATCTTCTTGTTGCGCTGCTCGGGCTCAACACGCTCGGCAGGATAGCCGTTGCCCGAACCAAAGCCAAAGAGCTTCTCAAAGGTGTACTCGAGGTTGAGCTCCTGGCCCCAGCCGTTCTTGAGGGCGAAGGGCATGGCGACAGCGTTACCGTCGTTGACCTGGGCAAAGGTGTAGGCATCGAGCGGGTCGGCAACATGGCCGCACAGCACGCCGGGGAAGGAGTTGCAGGCGAGCATGGCGCCCTCGCCGGTGCCACAGCCGGTCACGACGTAGTCGGCAGCGCCGGAGTTGAGCAGCACGGCGGCCAGGATGCCGTTCTGCACATAGGTGAGGGGCTTGGAGTCGGCGTCGGCATACATGCCATAGTTAAAGACGGTGTGGCCCATGGGCTCGACAACCTTCTTAAGGGCAGCCTCGATCATGGGGTTCTTGGAGTTCTGAGAATTCTCGTTGATCAGAGCGATCTTCATTTGAGTTAACCTTTCAACCAAATGTTTCCATTTTTTGTTTCTGTATGCGGGTGGCGGCTATTCCAACCCGAGGTTGGTTTTGCGGGCGGTGGACGATAAGGTCTGTCGCGAGTTCCGCACGAGCCGGAAAGCACTTAATGTGCTTTCCGTGCGAGCAGGACTGTCTGAGCAGCAGACCTTATCGTCCATGGACTCGCCCGAATGCCCTACTGTGGCTGTTTGCCGATGTATGCCAGGATGCCGCCGTCCACGTACAGAATGTGCCCGTTGACGAAGTTCGATGCGTCGGAGGCCAGGAACACGGCGGGACCCTTCAGATCCTCGGGCGTACCCCAACGGGCTGCCGGCGTCTTGGCAATGATGAACTGATCAAATGGGTGACGGCTGCCGTCGGGCTGCGTCTCGCGCAGCGGCGCGGTCTGCGGCGTGGCGATGTAGCCTGGCCCAATGCCGTTGCACTGGATGTTGGCCTCGCCAAACTCGGAGCAGATGTTCTTGGTGAGCATCTTCAGGCCGCCCTTGGCGGCGGCATAGCCGGCGATGGTCTCGCGGCCCAGCTCGCTCATCATCGAGCAAATGTTGATGATCTTGCCGTGGCCCTTGGCGATCATGCCGGGCAGACAGGCCTTGGAGACGATAAACGGTGCGTTGAGGTCGATATCGACGACGCGG
Source organism: Collinsella aerofaciens (assembly GCA_036301285.1). Taxonomy (GTDB): domain Bacteria; phylum Actinomycetota; class Coriobacteriia; order Coriobacteriales; family Coriobacteriaceae; genus Collinsella; species Collinsella aerofaciens_BS. Next base: position 4,719 of record JAXJET010000018.1, on the reverse strand, counting down.
CGGAAGTCCTCGGCGCTCATGTCGAGCATGGGTGTGCGCTGAATGACGCCGGCGTTGTTGACCAGGATGTCGGGCGTGGTACCAAAGTCGGCCTCGATCTTGGCGATGAGCTCGGCGACGACGGCCTCGTCGGTGACATCTGCCACGTAACCATGAGCCTCAAAGCCCAGCTCGCGGTAGTGCTTCTCGGCCTCGGCGACCTTGTCGGCGTGACGTGCGTTAAAGGCAACCTTGGCGCCGGCCTCGCCGAGTGCCTCGGCAATGGCCATGCCGATGCCATAGGTGGCGCCGGTCACGAGCGCGACCTTGCCATCCAAGCGGAAGCTGTCCATAAGATCAGACATAGCGATCCTTTCAAAAGAAACGTTCATCTATATTTGTCTTGCTTTTAGTACAAGCTCAGTATAGGAGAAGCGGAGGAATTAACGCTCCTATTCCCCTAAAAACAGGTGAACGTTCACTTTTAAAAGGTGAACGGTAGAAACGCCCTTGCCGTGCGGGCCCCTACTCGCTTTTTGCCTGCGCGCCCTCTGCGATCATGTTGCGGTTGTACACCAGATGTAGGTACATCGCATCGTGTGCCGCGGTGGGATTGCGTGAGGCGATGGCGTCGGCCACATCGCGGTGCGTGCGGATAGTTTCCTCGACGAGCTTTTTGCCGGTCACGTCGATAAAGAGGGGGACGGATGCCTTGAGCACGCCCATCAGGCGGGGAACGACGAGGTTTCCGGAGCTCTCGGCAATGGCATTGTGGAACGCGGTGTCGGCGGCGGAGTAATCCTCACCGGCCTCGGCCAGGCGCTCGGATTCGTCGCAGAGCTCTTTGATACAGACGACCTGGTCGTTGGTTGCGTGCTCGGCCGCCATGCGTGCCATCTGCGGCGGTGCCACGGCCCTCTCGCACGTCAACGATGCCGGTTTTTGGATGTGCTCCTCGTTCCTGGAGATTGACGAGAAAACCACCCTCAAGTCCTGGACCATTATGGAGACGCTCATCGGCCTTTCGGGTCTTGCCTGCGCCCTGGTGATTTCGTTCTTCGCCTAGTTCGCGTAGCTAAGCATCTTTTGCCGAGGGCATCGCTCGGTACCCATTTACACCTGATTCATTAACCAACGATTGGTACAACCGTTCAAATCAAAAGATGAGAGCATCATGGACGAGAAGACCAAGGCACAGATTCAGCAGGAAGCAGCCGACCTGGTTGCCAAGCTGCAGCCGCGTTCCGGCAAGTTTCGCACCATCAGCCCCGAGATGGACCCGCTGCGTCTGGGCTCTGGCTGGTCCATCGAGGATCTGGACAAGCCGCAGGTCATTATCGAGTCGACGTTCGGCGACTCGCACCCGGGTTCTGCCGGCCTGTTTGAGCTGGTCGAGGAGGTCCGTGCTGGCGTTGACGAGGCTGGCGGTCACGGTGCCCGTTACTTCTGCACCGATATCTGCGACGGCGAGGCCCAGGGCCACGACGGCATTAACTACTCGCTGCCCAGCCGCGACATGATCGCCAACATGATCGAGATCCATGCCAAGGCCACCCCGTTCGACGCCGGCGTCTTTGTCGCCAGCTGCGATAAGGGCCTGCCTGCGAACCTCATGGCCATGGGCCGCATCAACATCCCCTCCATCGTCGTTACCGGCGGTGTCATGGATGCCGGTCCCGACCTGCTGACCCTGGAGCAGCTCGGCGCCATCTCGGCCCGCTATGAGCGCGGCGAGATTTCCCGCGAGGAGCTCGAGTTTGCCAAGCACAACGCATGCCCCAGCTGCGGCGCCTGCTCCTTTATGGGTACCGCCTCGACCATGCAGGTTACCGCCGAGGCCCTGGGCCTTATGCTCCCCGGCACGGCTCTGCTGCCCGCAACCAGCTCCGATCTGCGTGAGTTTGCGCGCGAGGCTGGCCGTCAGTCCGTGTGGCTCTCCGAGCACAACCTGTGCCCCCGCGACATCGTGACCAAGGAGTCCTTCGAGAATCTCATCATGGTCCACGGCGCCATCTCCGGTTCCACCAACTCGCTGCTGCACATTCCCGCGATCGCCCGCGAGTTTGGCATCGAGATGTCCGCCGACGATTTCGATCGCCTGCACCGTGGCGCCCACTACCTGCTCAACGTTCGCCCCGCAGGCGAGTGGCCGGCGCAGTTCTTCTACTATGCGGGCGGCGTGCCGCGCATCATGGAGGAGATCAAGTCGATGCTCCACCTCGACGTTATGACCGTCACCGGCAAGACTCTCGGCGAGAACCTCGAGGACCTCAAGAACAACGGTTACTACGAGAAGTGCGGTCGTTACCTTGAGAAGTGGAATCTCAAGCGCGAGGACATCATCCGTCCGTTTGACCAGGCTTTCGGCACCGATGGCTCCATCGCCATCCTTCACGGCAACCTTGCCCCCGAGGGCGCCGTCGTCAAGCACACCGTCGTTCCGTGTGAGATGTTCCAGGCTACGCTCAAGGCCCGTCCGTTCGACTGCGAGGAGGACGCCATTCACGCCGTCCTGACGCACGAGGTCAAGCCCGGCGACGCCGTCATCATTCGCTACGAGGGCCCCAAGGGCTCCGGCATGCCCGAGATGTTCTACACCACCGAGGCTATCGCCAGCGACCCCGAGCTGGGCGCGAGCATCGCCCTGATCACTGACGGCCGCTTCTCTGGCGCTTCCAAGGGCCCGGCTATCGGTCACGTTTCGCCCGAGGCTGCCGTGGGCGGCCCGATTGCCCTGATCGAGGAGGGTGACCTTATCCGGATCAACATCCCCGAGCGCTCGCTGTCTATCGTGGGCATCGCCGGCAAGAAGATGGAGCCGGCCGAGGTCGACGCCGTCCTGGCCGAGCGTCGAGCCGCTTGGAAGCCCAAGGCTAATCGCTATACCTCCGGCACGCTCAAGTTCTTTACCGAGCATGCGGTTTCCGCCATTCAGGGCGGCTACATTGAGTAGCGCCCATGCGCATCGATTCCCTCTCATAGATGTGCGGCACAAAGAGCCCCGAGCTCACACGAGCTCGGGGCCTTTTTCGTCTGGATTGGGGACGCATGGCCGGACGAAAACAATTTGTGTCTGGTAATAAGCGTACGAAAGCGCAATTTACGTCTTAATTCCGTACGCAAATCAAGACGAAAATCGTTTACGTCTGCTTTAAATCCGTACGAAAACGGTTTTCGTCTTGCAGGGCAGTTGTCGTTTCTACAGTTCAACTTCCAGTTCGGCTTTGTGTTCGTAGAGGTAGTCGCGCATGTAGGGGATGGCAAATGAGACCTTGCCGTACGAGGGAGCCTCGATAATCGATTCTCTTAACAGGCGGCTGCGGACGGAACTCACCTGTTGAGGCGTTTTGTTTAGGGCATCGGCAACCATGCTGGTCGAGCTCGTCTGCCCCAAAGATGCCATGCTCAGCAGATAAGCGATGCACGTGGGCGGAATGCGCTGTAGCGCGGGCTCAATCACCATGGCACAGAAGCGTTCGCGTGCCGTTGCAATGCCGCGCTCGGCTTCTTCTTCTCCAATAATCGGTGTATGTGCGCGTCTTGCCAACTGCCATGCGTAGTATCCAACGAGTTGGATCATGAAAGGATAACCTTGCGTTGCCTCGGCAAGTTGGCCGGCAATACCTGGCTGCAACTCCATGCCAGACGCTTCAATGGTTTCCTCGAGGGAGTACGACACTTCGGTTACTGCCACAGCCCTCAGGTCAAAGGGGAGGGCGCGGCGCAAAAACGCAAGTGTCTTTCCGTTGATGATGCTTTCAATCATCGAAGGCAGACCCGCAAAAACAAAGGCGATATCAAGGTCTTCGCCGATAACCTGCTGAATCGCAATGGAGAGCGTTCGGACCTCATCGAGCTCTGCGTCTTGAACCTCGTCGAGAGTGATGAGCAGGCCATTTTCATTCTTGGATATTGTCTGTCTCATGGCGTCGCGTAGCGATGGACCGATTCGCTCAATGTCTATGCTGCCGATGGATATGCCAGCTACGGTGGGCTCAAATCTGGCGTGTTTGGCCTGGAATTTGGGCTGCAGCTGTTCGAGAATGCGTTGGCAAAGTCCCTCGGTTGCGACCTCTTTTATGACCGTCCAGCTACGGCTTTGCGCCAAACGTGAGCACTCGTCAAGGAGGACCGTCTTGCCCGTTCCACGGACGCCGGCTATGCGCATTAGGCGCCCCGGGGCACCAGGCCCGTTGACGAGGCCCTCATTGAATTCTTCGAGCACATCTTCGCGGCCGATAATCGTGGGAGGTGTTTTACCTGCTGTGGGCTTAAAAGGGTTTGTTTGCATGTGAGCCACCTTTGCTCAAGATATAGCAAGATATAGCAAAGTATAGAAAGATATAGCAAAGTATAGAAAGATATAGCAAAGTATAGTGAGATATAGCAACGTATAGCGCTGTTCGCGGGTTCTTACGGTGGTGCTATTTTCCGAATGCTGCGCGGATAAAGCGCTGGGCGAACAGCTTGTTGGCAACTCACGAGGGCTCGGGGTGCCAATTTGGGGTGAAGTAGTGCTGCGCCACAAAAAGGGCCTATCTACTACGTTTAAGCCGCAGAGGTCAACCATAGCCGGCTTTTTCGAAAATCGACAAGCTGTCTACCTGCACTGATAATTGTCCTTGGGGGAAGCGGGCACTGCGGGGCGCGGCAACGGCGCGCGATTTCCGCGTCGCAGCGCTACCCTGATGCTGAACGCCGGGACGATGACCCACTGACCTGCTGACGCCTCTTCGGCCG
>JAXJET010000017.1:0-14034 GCA_036301285.1 Collinsella aerofaciens | reverse complement strand
TTCATGGGAAGGCTCGAGGCCTACCTCGTGTACTATCGTGAGGAGCGGATCAAGAAGTCCCTCGGGTGGCTGAGCCCGATGGAGTACCGCAGGAAGCTTGGATACGCCTAGGCGCGGTCCAAGAAATCGTCCGCACCCCCCCCTCGTGTGGACGGCCTTTAACTTTGTGGCCTTTTTTATCCTGGTGGGCCGGTCCTCGTCCTTTCGCATCCAACGTTTCTCGGGCACGGCGGCGCTCGTGCTGCTGGGCGGCGCGTTCTTTGCCATCTCATATGCGTTGCGCGTGCCCTGGGCATGGAGGCTCAACTTCTCGCTCGTCTATTGCGTCTTGTGCGTGGTGGCGATGGAAATCTGTCTCGATTGCGGTGTCGTTCCGTCATATCACGACATCGCCGGCATTTTCGACACCTTGCCGCTTGACCTCAAAGTTCTAACGCGCGACCTGCAGGAAGTCTATGCCACGCCAGTGTCAAAGCCAATGCCGGTGGGCGTGCGCGAGGAGTTGCGGACCCAGGCGCACAGCCGCGCCCATGCCTTTGCCGTGGCGTCCGATCCCGATGTGATGTGCCGTGCCTTTCCACTGCTGGGCGGATCGGCCCTGCTTGCCCAAGACGTGTCGGATCTCAACGAGCTTAACCGTGAACTGGCACATCGTCGTATGGAGCTGCAGCGTCAAAATGAGCTGCTCGCCGCCGACTACGACCTTAAGACGCACCTGGCAGACCAAGAGGCCGAGACCTTGCTGGTCCAAGACGTGGACCAGGCGCTTGCCCGCGCGCTCGAAGGGATACGACCTGCTGAGCTCGCTACCGCCGTTGACCGATGAATCGTCTTCGCACGAGCGTTACCGCATGCTGCAGCGCGCCAAGATGCTCGTCGCCTATTGCAAGCGCAAGGGGTCGCTCACGTTGGCACAGCACGGGGAGAGCGGTTTTGATCGCGACCGCATTCAGCTCATTGCCAACGAGCTCGCAAGCGACCTGCGCACCATCGATATCGATTGCGCCTCGATTGTCGCCATACGGCGCCCGATGCACGCCAGTACGGTAAGCGCCCTGTACGACTGCGTGTATGACTTTGCGTTTTTTGCCTACACCACCGACCATCCGGCGCTTATGTATCACTTGGGCGATCATGACCGATGCAGTGTCGAGCTGCGTGCCGCGCTTTTTTCCAACGATGATGCAGATCTTTCGCAGACGCCCGCTGCGCAAGAGCTCGAAAGCGCTCTGCAAGGGCGCAACGTGGCATACCGCCTTGAGGGCGAGCCCGGCCAGCTGCGCATGATCGTCTTGATGCCGAGGGCGGGTGAGTGACGATGCAGATTTCGCTCATTCTTCCCCAAATCGTTGCGCTCGATGTTGTCTTTGCCCTGGCTGCGTGTCTGCAGACGATCCACGTCCCGCTCATCGCATCGCGCCGCTCGTCCTATAACCGTAAGGTGATTTGTGCCTACGAGGCGAGCCTTGTGCTTCACCTAATTATTTCGGCGCTCATCTTGTTCGCGTCGTCTGGCTCATATCTGGTGGCGCCGCTTGACGTTTGCGCCAGGGCAATGGGCGGAGCGTTGTGGCTCAATGCCGTGATCTTTGCCTACGGCATGGTGCTTATGGTGCACTATCGTCGCCCCGTCATGCTGGCCGAACTGTTGCTCGTTGCCGCCGTGACACCGCCGGTGGTTTTTGCCATGGGCTCGGCGTGGACCACGGTCCTTATCGCAGAGGGAGCGTTTTTCCTGTTCCGCTCCATTGCGGCGCTCTTGATGGATGTCCGCAACCGCCAGGAGGATATCACCGCGTTCTCGACGATCGAAACCATCAACGTGATTCCCGTGGGCATCCTGTATCTGGACCCGAGGGGCCGTCCGCTGCTCATGAACCGCTGCATGCGAAAAAACCTGGTGGAGCTTCATATGCCCACCGACCTAGGCGATATGAGCGGTACATGGAACGACCTGCGCAAACTCAGCATGCAAATGCCCGAAAGCAGCCAGAACCGCGTGCGGATTAATCTGGACCGCTTTGGTGAGGCGCGCGTTGTGGTCGAGGTTTCTCCCGCCGAGATTCGCTTGTTCGTGCACGATGACGTTATGGTTTCGGGCCGCCTCTTCGAGCGCATTATCGGTCTGGATGTAACAGAGTATGCGCATGCCCATGATCGCCTAGCGCAAGCCAACCACCTGCTTGAGCTTGCGGGCCAAGAGCTCCAAGCCCAGATCGAAGAAGTCAAAAAAGTTGCTGACAATGCGGCCTATCTGCGTATGCGCGCTCGCGTGCACGACGTGATCGGGCAGCGCCTGTCCATTCTCCATCGTTATCTGGAGGAAGGGCGCCTGGATGACGAGTCACTCGAGCAGATCGACCCGCTGCTGCGCTCAATCGCTGCCGATCTGCGCAGCGGGGGCGACAGCGAACCGGCAGAGCAACTGGGCGATATCGTCCATGCCTTTGGCCTGGTGAGCGTGCAGATCGATGTGGAAGGCGAGCTGCCAAACGACGCGCGTGTCGCCGCAGCATTTTTGCAGATTATCCGCGAAGCCTCGACCAATGCCACCAAGCATGCACAGGCCCATCAGGTCCATGTGCGCCTGTGGCAGGAGGGGACAGAAGACGGCGCTGTCGCGCGGATGGTCGTTTCTAACGACGGCGCGCCTGCACCCGTATCGTATCGCGAGGGAACGGGTATCCCAGGTATGAGGCATGTCGCACAGAATCTGGGCGGCAGCCTGGAAGTCCACACCGCCCCGCCCTTCACGCTTACGGTGTCCATCCCGCTCGCCTCCAGCGCCACGGCCCAAAGGAGAAGTTCATGATTCGCGTGTTAATCGTCGAAGACCAGGCTATCTTGCGCGAGAGCCTCGCGCGCTCCGTCGGTGACCAGCCCGACATGACGGTTGTTGCCGCGATCGCCGACGCCTCGGATGCCTTGGACGTTGTGCTTAAGGAGCGCCCGGACATGATACTGATGGACGTGTGCACCGAGCACGATTCCAACGGCATCGTGGCGGCGGCGCGCATCAAAGAACAACTGCCCGAGTGCCGCGTCATTATCATGACGGGTATGCCCGAAATCACCTTTGTGGACCAGGCACGCGAGGCGGGCGTCGACAGCTTTGTGTACAAGAACGTCGGTATCGACGAGCTTTTCGCCGTGATGCGCTCCACGCTGGCGGGTTACTGCACGTTTCCCAAGCCGCCCGAGAGCATCTTCTCGGGCACGGCGGCCCTCGACGATGTCGAGCTGTCGATCTTGCGCCTTGCCTGCGAGGGTAAAAGCCGCCGCGAGATCGCGGCCGAGCTGTTTATGAGCGAGGGCACCATCAAACGCCGCATCTCGGAGATTCTCAATAAGACCGGCTACGACAACATCATGCGCTTGGCCGTGCGCGCAGTAACGGAGGGCAGCATCGTTCCCAACATGGAGCGCTAGCGCTCGTTACGCATCGGCATAAAGCGGCGGGGCCGCAGGATCAACTCCTGCGGCCCCGTCTGGCATGTGCGCGGATGTGTCCGCCAATCCGCGGCTGTCGGTGTCTGCCGTTACGCGATGGTTGCGCTGTAGGAGGCGACGTCCTCGTAGGAATCGGTCAGGTAGGCGTCGATGCCGATGGTCGTATTGACGAGGTCGTCAAGGCTATCGAGCGTGCCCTTCGAGAACGTGAATTCCTCGGTGGCGTTGGTGCCGGGCATCAAGTGAGCCGAGAACCAGGGTTCCTTCATGGTGCCGTTGACGTTGGTCTTGCCGGAAGGAGCGTAGAAGGTCAGGTCCTTGTCGCTCTTGTTGGTGATGTTGACGACAAAGCCGATGTCGCCCCAGTCGTCCTTGAACTTCTCGGTGATGGTGATGGTGCACAGGTCGTCATCGGCGACGGTGACGGCGGGGGAGATTTCGATGCTCTGGACGTCGTCGTCTTCGACGGCCTCATCGATCTCTTCTTCCTTCTCGGCGTTCTCGCGATCCTTCTTCACCGTACCGGACAGATCCTTGTCGGACTTCGTAAAGATAAGCTTGTCGCCTTCCACCTCGAGGACGAGCTTGTCGTCCTTGAGTTTCAGGTCGTGCGACTCATCTTCGGCGGTAATCGTTACGGTGGTGGCGTCCTTGGCCTCCCATTTCAGGTCGGCGACCTCAAGGAACATGTCGAGGACGCCCGTGCCGTCTTCGTCGAGGATCAGGATACAGTTGAGGCCCCACTCCTTGAGCATATCCATGTACTCATCGGTGAGCTCTTCGCCGTCCAAGGTTCCACCCGAGTACTGCCAGCTGCCGACGAAGTTGGCCTTGGGGTCTTTGCCGCCGCCGCTGCAGCCCGTCAGGGCAAAGGCGAGCGCCAGGACGCATGTCAGAAATGCGAGTACGGACTTTTTGAACGTTGTCTTCATGGTGTCCTCCTTCATCGAACGAAACCCATAGAAGCAAATGCGGGGGTGGCGGATCCCCCGCTCATTACCAGTTAGGGGCGCTAGGGCCTGGGCGTTCCGCAGTTGCTGCAGAACCACTTGGCCGGTGCGGGCGCGGGCGCGGGGCTGCCGCACTCGGAGCAGAACTTGCCGGTGTTGGTGGCGCCGCAGCTGCAGGTCCATGTGCCGGCCGCAGGTGCGGCGGGAGCCGGTGCGGGAGCGGGTGCCGGAGCCGGCTGCGGGGCGGCCTGCTGCTGCGCCTGGCCGGCGGCGAACAGCTGGCTGGCGTTCATACCGCCCATGCCGCCTGCCATGCCCATGCCCATAAAGCCCGCCATCGCGCCGTTGGGGTTGGCGGCTGCCGCGCGCATTGCGTCGCTCTGGGCGCTGGCAATGTTGGCTGCCGCCATAGTGGGATCGCGCATGACCGCGGCTTTCTGCAGGTCCTTGATCATCTGCTCGTCCTCTTGCGAGGCGGCGATGGAGTTGACGCCAAAGCTCACGATCTCGACGCCACGCAGGTCACGCCAGTCGGCAGAGAGGACCTCGTTGAGCGCACAGGCGAGCTCGGTGGTGTGGCCGGGGATGGCGCTGTAGCGGATGCCCATCTCCGAAATCTTGGCAAAGGCGGGCTGCAGGGCGGTGAGCAGCTCGGACTTAAGCTGGCTGTCGATCTTGTCGCGCGTATAGCTATCGGTCACGTTGCCGCACACGTTGGTGTAGAACAGCAGCGGGTTGGTGATGTGATACGAATACTCGCCGTTGCAGCGCACGGAGATGTCGACGTCCAGGCCAATGTTGTTATCGACCACGCGGAAGGGCACGGGCGAGGCGGTGCCGTACTTGTTGCCGATGATCTCCTTGGTGTTGATGAAGTAGACGCGCTGGTCCTTGCCCGCGTCGCCGCCAAAGGTAAAGCGGCTGCCGATATTGGCGAAGGTCTCCTTGATGGAGTCGCCCAGGTTGCCGCTAAAGACGCTCGGCTCGCTGCCGGTATCGAAGACGAACTCGCCGGGCTCCAGCGCGACTTCGATGATCTTGCCGTTTTGCACCACGAGCATGCCCTGGCCGTCGTTGACGGCGATGACCGAGCCGTTGGAGATGACGTTGTCCTCGCCGCGCGTGTTGGAGCTGCGGCCACCGGTGCGTTTGCTGCCCTTGCAGGCCAAGACGTCAGCAGGCATCGATTCGCAGTAGATAAATTCCTTCCACTGGTCGGCCATGACGCCGCCGGCAGCTCCCAATCCAGCTTTCAAGAGTCCCATGGTGATCTTCCTTTCTCGTCAAAGGCCGGGCGGTATTGGTTGGATTGCTTAGTCGTCCTTGTCGTCTTTCATGACAACGGTGGTCTCGGTGTGGCTGAAGGTGTCGTGCTTCTCGGTCAGGTCGAGCTCGCCACAATACTCATCGGCATGGGTTGCTTCGTTGGCCGTCTTGAGCTGGCCTACCAGCAGCACGTCTCCGATGATTACGATGATCAGTGGCGCGATGACGTTGATGAGGATGCCCTCGATATCAAAGGTGAGGTAATCCGGATCGAAGGCGTATTCCCCCATAAAGAGAATCTGGGAGAGGATAAATCCGATCACAAAGAACAGCACCGAGGCGATGGCGAGCTTGGGCTTGGAGCAGGGGAGCTCGCCGACCATGCGACCGGTCTGGCCGTTCATGGCAAACAGGTAGCTCTTGCCGTTCCACGAGGTGGAGAGCATCCAGACGGGGAACAGGGCGTAGTCGCTGTCTTCCCAGGTGTAGTCGAGCTGCTTGCTTTCGACCGTGGCATCGTCGTATTCGTCGACGACGGTCTCACGCAGGGCCGAGATCGTGCTTTCTTCCATACGGCGCTCGGCGCGCGCCTTGCAGGTCTCGCAGTCCTCGTCGTAACGGTTGGCGATGTAGCCGGGCATATATGCGATCGAGAACGGACGCAGTGCGTCGTAGTCAAACGGCTCGATGGCGTCCATGTGGCCGTCGGGCATCTTGGACGATCCGTCGACGGGCACGCGTTTAAACGAGATATTGCCCTTGCGATAGGCATCGTAGTGGTCGGTGGTCGTGACGGTGCGGTCGGATTCCTCGGTCACGGTCTCGTTGGTCGCGTCAAAGTACACTTCGCCGTCAACGCGGGCACCGTAGAGCCAAAACGGCACGTAGACACCTTGGACCTCGTCGATGTGGTTGCCGGTGACAAAGCTTTTGGGCAGCAAGATCTTGCCCTTGTAGTGTTCCTTGAGTGCGGCCGTGACGTCATCGCGCCCGAGCTTAAATGGAATCACCAGGTCGGGCGAGAAGTCGCCCGAAAGCTGACCGGGCGCTACGGCGGAGTTGCCGCAGTACGGGCAGGTGGTGACAGCGACGGTGCCGTCGGACACGAGCTCGGCGCCGCACGACGAGCAGATGTAACCGGCGTTTTGAGCCAGCTCCTGCACCGCAGCGTCGGCGGCGGGCTTGGGCGCTGCCGCTGCGGCGTCGGCTTTGGCGTCTGCCTTGTCCTGGCGCTCGCGATAGAGTGCCTCGACTTCTTCGACTTCAAAGCGCGAGTCACAGTAGTCGCAGACGAGCTTTTGCTCGGCGCTGGCAAAATGCAAGGGGCCACCGCAGGCAGGGCACTGATAGTTAACGCTCTCGAAGGCCATGATCGGTCCTTTCGCTGCCGGAGGCTATGCGCCGATGGCGCCGCCGCAGTATTCGCAGCGCCCACTGGCATCGGGAATGGTGGTGGCTCCGCAGAAGGGGCAGGTCACCGCGGTCTTGGGGGCCTTGGCGGCCACGACGCTGTCGCGCGTCTCCTGGCGCAGCTGCACCAGCGCGTCGCGGGCCTCGGTTGCCTGGCGCTTGGCCTCGCGGTATTCGATGGAGCCGCGCTGATCGATGGTGGAGTCGTTCACGCACAGGCTGATCTCGGTGAAGTACGGCGTGTTGACGTGGATGGTCAGGTTAAAGTCGTAATCCAGGTCGTAGCGCGGCGGGTTGTAGCTCTCGCGCTCGCCGTCCTTGGTCTCGCGATAGATCTCGGTGCGATGCTCGTCGATATCCATATCGCAGCCGAGTACCTGCGAGAACTCGATGATGTCGGGATTGGCGTCGCGCCAGCGGCTCTGCGAAGTGATGATCAGCAGGCCCGCGTCCTCATCGAGCATAATATTGGTGCGCCCGGCAGAAAGCGTGCGCGTGGGGTTGAACGAAGACAGGCGCTCGGCGTTGGCCTCGCGGTAGGCGAGTTGCTCACGGATATCGTCCGCGGTGCTGGAGCGATAGCCGTGAAAGTAGGGGGAGAGCTTGCCGGCGCACTCTTTGCACAGGTAGCCTTCATTGATTTTTGTCTTACCTAGAAGTCCCAGCTCGGTACCGCAAATCGCGCACTCTTTCTTCTCGAACATCTTGTCAAAGAAGCCCATGGCTGCCTCCCATCAACTGGTAGCGTGTGTCACTTTTGATGATGGGGGAGTGCGCGATCCTTCGCGATACCCAGACGGCTCAAGGAGTCTCCACAACTGGGACACATGGCCCATTTTTGACTAGTCATTGGGGACGTTCTTAAACGACTAGTCGCGGGGGACACTCTTCGGCCACTCATTGGGGACGTACTTAAATGAGTGGTAGTTGGGGACACTCCTGGCCGAGCTAGAGATCGCGCGCGTCCCTTCTGGTCCATGCGGCTCAAAATCGCGGCGTGATGTGGACGGCTGGGGTCGAATTGGCAGCATTTCGAGCCTGGCTTCGATATTGAGACTGGTTCTTTATTAAAATAGATTTCCAGACAATTGAGCGGCTGGGGGTTAACCATGAGGGGCATGGGAGACACAACTGCATATTTGCGTCGGGGCATTCGGGAGATTATATGCCTGGCGCTGTTCTTCTTCACGTTTTTGGCGTGCGAGTATCTTTTTGATGTGCGCATGGCCGAGTTCGTGTCTCCGAACGAGGTCGTTATTTATGAGAGCCTTGTCATCGGCGCGAGCGTGATTGGCTTTTTTGTGCGTCCCATTCTGTACTATCGCCGTCCCCATGCTATCGACGCAACGAGTGACGTCACGGGCGTTTTGCTGGTGGCGGCATTGCTGCTGTTGATTATGGCGGTTCAGGTTGAGGTGGTAATTGCCGGCGGTTTGGTGGCGTGCTGCGCGCTGGGCTACTGCGGATCGACTGCTCATGCAAATTTTGCGAGGCGCTTTGCGCGAACGCCCTGCTTGGCGCGCGCCGCCGCACTTTCTTACGCCATGGGCGTTCTGGTGCAGGTTCTCAACCACATGGTGATGCCTGTCGGCATTCCTCAGCAGGCTGTTCTGGTCGTCTGTGCGATCGCGCAGGTGGCGTTGCTCCACGGTGCCCGACGCGCCAAGCTGCGCGACGAGTCCGATCCCAGCTTTGAACCCAGTGCTGCCGGGCTTTCGGTAGATGCTCTGGAATATGGCGCCAAGTGGCATGACGATCCCGAGGCAAAGGCGGCATTCCGTCGCGCCGTAGTTCGCCTGACCGTGGCGACGGCGTATCTTTCCAGCGTATTCGCCGCTCTCAACGCGGGCTTCACGACCCTGCATGCTGTCGGAACCGTCGATTTGGGCGATTGGCCGCGCCTGCTGCTTGTCGTGAGCTCGTTGGTCGCTGGCGCACTATTTGACCTGCACGGCCGCTCGTATATGAATATCGGCATGACATGTGCCGCCATACTGTCCACGCTTTCGTTCTTTGTGCTCATCGTCGATGGCAATGGCGGCAACGAGCTTGCTGCCACGATCATCTTTTATCTGGGCTCGGGCTTTTTCGTGGTGTTCTTTACCACAAAATATGCCGCCGTCTCGCTCTATGCGCGCTGGGCATATTTTTGGCCGTGCATGGGTCGCGTCGTCAACAACGTGTGCTCGATGTTCGTGACGGCGCCGGCAGTGGCGATCATCTCGAGTCAAAACGTGCTGGCTGCGATCGGTGCGGCGCTCGTGATGTTTGTGGGCATTGCGATTACGCTGCTGGGGCAGTTGGGGCAACGAGCCGATGATGTCGTGATGTGGGATGGACTGGCACTTGCTACCGACGATTTTGGTGGGGATTTTGCACCCGCATGTTCCGATTCCGCGCCCGTGGAGGCAGCGGAGTTCACGCCCGATGAGTGCCTCGATGCCTTCGTTGCCGCCTTTGGGCTTACAGAGCGCGAGCGCGATATTCTTGAGGTCTTGGTCGTTTCGGACCAGAGCGTTCAGGACATCGCCGCAACGCTCTTCCTTTCGCGCTCAACGCTCTACCGTCACATTTCCTCGATTAACAAAAAGACCGGTGCCGCTTCGCGTGTGGCCCCAATCAACTTCTTCTGGTCCTGGACGCCCAAGGACTAGCTAATCCTCCAATAAGTTGCGGTGGAATAGTCCCTAAATCAAAGTCATGGGGCTTTAAACAGGAACTATTCCACCGCAACTGCTGAGGGGACAGACTGCGGCAGCGGCAGAGGCGTTGGCAGCTGTGGTAGTGGCAACGGCAGCTGGCAGGGTGTTTTCCGTCTGCTCGCTACAGCAGCTCGCCGTGGCGTGCAATGTAGCGGCGCTTTGCCAGCTGGGTGAGCGCGATATAGGCGGTAACGATGCCGATGAGCAGCGCGAAAAAGCTCGCGGGTAGCGTCATGAGTCCGAGTGCATCGGCGATGGGGCTTGCCGGCAGCCAGGTGACGAGCGCCAGGCCTAGCACGGTGAGAGCGCACAGCGCGGGCGCGGCGTGGTCACGCGGGCTCGGCAGGCGCGGGGAGCGCAGCATGTGGATCACGAGCGTCTGCGACCACATAGACTCGACAAACCAGCCGCTCTGGAAAATCGCCGCAAAGGTTGCCATGCCGGCAACATTGCCCGCGGCGGCAAGCTCGGCCCAGCTCGCGCCCACGGCGGCGGGGCACACCACAAAGAAGAGCGCGGCGAAGGTCACGATGTCAAACAGCGAGCTCACAGGGCCAAGCTCGAGCATAAAGCCTTTGATGGACGCGGCGTCCCAGGCGCGCGGGCGGGCGGTCCAGGCGTCATCGACGGTGTCCCACGGCAGCGCAATGCACACGATCTCGTAGACCAGCGACAGCAGTACTAGCTGCAGGGCGCTCATGGGCAAAAACGGCAGGAACAGGCTCGCGACGGTCACGGACAACACGTTGCCAAAGTTGGAGCTTACCGTGGTCTTGAGGTACTTGAGCAGGTTGCCGTAGGTGCGGCGGCCTTCGATGATGCCGCGCTCGAGCACGCCCAGGCCCTTCTGGAGCAAGATGATGTCGGCGGATTCCTTGGCGATGTCAACGGCCGAATCGACCGAAATGCCGCAATCGCTCGCACGCATGGCGGCGGCGTCGTTGATGCCGTCGCCCATAAAGCCCACGGTGTGGCCGAGCAGTTCGCGCATGACGCGTACCAAGCGCGCCTTCTGCAGCGGCGAGAGCTTGGCGAAGAGGTGAGTTTTCTTGGCGCGCTCGGCAAGTTCGGCGTCATCGAGCGCATCGATTTCGGAGCCTAGCAAGACGTTGCTCGCGTCGATGCCGATTTGCTCGCAGACGGTGGCGGCGACGCGGTCGTTGTCGCCAGTCAGGACCTTGACCGCCACGCCCTTGGCCTCGAGGGTGGCGACAGCGCCCGCGGCACTTGCTTTGGGCGGATCGAGGAAGGCCAAAAAGCCCATGAGCACCATGTCGTACTCGTCGGCGATGCCAAACTCGCCCACGGTGCGCGGGCTGGTCTTCTGTGCCACGGCGATCACGCGCAGGCCCTCGGCGTTGAGTCTAGCGACCTGCTTGCGAATCTGAGCGAGCTTATCGTCGGTGAGCGGCTGGGCGATGCCATCGACTTCGACAAAGGAGCAGATTTCGAGCATCTCTTCGGCAGCGCCCTTGGTGACCATCTGGGTTTTGCCTTGGGCGTCGGCTACAACTACGCTCAGGCGACGGCGCGAGAAATCGAAGGGCACCTCGTCGACCTTGGTGTAGCGGTCGCGCAGGCTCTGGCCCAGCATGGAATCGGGCGCGACGGTCGAGGGCGTCACATCGGCACGGTCGATAACGGCCAGGTCGATAAGGTTTTTGAGGCCGGTCTGGAAGAAGCTGTTCAAAAACGCATGGCGCAGCACGCGTGTGTCCTCGTTGCCGTCGGTATTGAGGTAGCGCTCGAGCACGATGCGGTCTTCGGTGAGGGTGCCGGTCTTGTCGCAGCACAGGACGTTCATGGCACCCAGGTTTTGAATCGCCGGCAGCTCCTTGACGATAACCTGGCGACGGGCGAGGTCCTTGGCGCCCTGTGACAGGCTCGTGGTCACGATGACGGGAAGCATCTGCGGCGTGATGCCCACGCCCACGCTCGTGGCGAACAGCAGCGCGTCGATGACGTTGCCCTTGGTGGCGGCGTTGATGGCAAAGACGGCCGGCGCCATAACGAGCATGAGGCGTACGAGCAACATGGAGACGCTCGAGACGCCGCGATCAAACGCGCTCTTCTCGCCGCGCCCGTTGAGCATCTTGGCGATGCCGCCCAGGTAAGTGTCCGAGCCGGTGGCAACGACAAGCGCCATGGCGGTGCCGTTTTGCACGGAGGTGCCGGTAAAGACGATGTTCTTGCAGGCGGAGAGTGGCAGCGCGGAGCCGTCGGCGCCCTCGACGACGGTGGCGGCAGCGGTCTTCTCGACAGCCTCGCTCTCGCCGGTGAGCGCGGACTCGATCACAAACAGATCGCGCGCGGTGATGATGCGGGCATCGGCCGGCACCATATCGCCGGCAGAGAGACGGATCACATCGCCGGGGACAAGCTCGTCGAAGGGGATCTCGACGCGCTCGTCGTCGCGCAGCGCGGTGCAGGTGTTGGAGACCAAGTCCTTGAGGGCCTCGGCCGCATTGCCGCTGCGGGCTTCCTGGATAAACTTCATGCCGCCCGATACCAGCAGCATGATGCCGATGACGATGACCGTGGAGGGGTCGCGCTGCGGCTCGGGTGCGGCGAGCACGTCGATGTAGAGCGAGACCAGTGCGAGCGCGGCGAGGATGCCGGCGAAGGGATCGATGAACGCGTCGGCGATGCGGCGGGCGAGCGTTTTGGTCGTTGCCTCGATGGTGTTGGGGCCGACGGCGTTCAGGCGCTCAGTTGCCTGCTCGACGGTGAGGCCGTTTGCCATGGCGTCAAGCAGTACGAGGGCGTCCTCGGCACTATGGGTGGCGGCGAATATGGTGTTCTTGGATAGGCCGGTATGAGCGGCAGGGCGCGCCGTGCGGCGGCGCTTGGAGATGGCTTCGAGTACTGTGACGGTTTTGAGCATCAGCATAGGGTCCTCCTTGTTGAGGGGAGTTAGCGTACGTGTCGTATTTGCTTCAAAAAACCTAGATGTCGCTCACGTCAAGCTCTTGAGCCCACAAAGGGTGCAGCGCGCCTTTGCGGTGGTTTTGGCGATCTGCCGGTGGCGTTTATGCGTGTGCGGAGTCCTCGCGGCGTGCCGAGGGTGACATGCAGGTTTTTCGACTAGGACTGCCTTCCATGGCACACCTCCTAAAGGCTGAGCGCAGCGCGCTTTGGGTATCTCGTACCCTTTTTAATCCGCCCGTATTCTTGATGAGGGGGTTTGCCATGTCAACCCCATTGTTCGGAAAACCATTCCCCCTGACAAAGCCTTTACAGAATGCCGTGGCTCCAAAGCGCGCCCGCATCGACGCTTCGCCTGCGCTAAACTGGAAGGCACGTACGCGATCACGAGAGGAGCCCGCATGGAGGCTTACAAGCAAGAGTTCATCAAGTTTATGGTCGAGTCCGACGTTCTTAAGTTCGGCAGCTTTACGCTCAAGAGCGGCCGTCAGTCCCCGTTCTTTATGAACGCCGGCGCTTACGTGACGGGCTATCAGCTCAAGAAGCTGGGCGAGTATTACGCCCAGGCCATCCACGATAACTTTGGCGACGACTTTGACGTCCTGTTTGGGCCGGCCTACAAGGGTATTCCGCTGGCTGTTGTTACCGCCATTGCCTACCACGAGCTGTACGGCAAGGAGGTCAAGTACTGCTGTGACCGCAAGGAGGCCAAGGACCACGGTGCCGATAAGGGCAACCTGCTGGGTTATGAGCCCCGGGACGGCGACCGCGTGGTCATGGTCGAGGACGTTACCACCAGCGGCAAGTCCATCGACGAGACCTATCCCAAGGTCAAGGCTGCTGCCGATGTAGAGATCAAGGGCCTCATCGTGTCCCTCAACCGCATGGAGGTCGGCAAGGGCGGTGTGACCACCGCTCAGAAGGAGATCGAGGCCAAGTACGGTTTCCCCGTCGCGAGCATCGTCTCCATGGCCGAGGTCGTCGAGACCCTCTACAACCACGAGATCGACGGCAAGGTTGTCATCGATGACGAGCTCAAGACCGCCATCGACGCCTACTACGAGCAGTACGGAGTCAAGTAGGTTCCGCCGTTCTGCCGAACGGCGGACCGGTCGACGCTGCGCGGGCCGCATTTGGACAATCTGACGTTCAACTTCAAGGGCGCGACCAGAAGGTCAGCGCCCTTTCGTTTCAAGACTTTAGTCTGCTGGCCGCGCAGCGGCCAGCTTTGAACCACCCGCTACGCGGGTGGAGACAAACGGCTTTACAAAGCCACCCCTCCGACCGATATTGACGATTGTTCAGGCCGTCAAGAATTCGAGTCGAAGGGG
>JAXJET010000016.1:0-56572 GCA_036301285.1 Collinsella aerofaciens | reverse complement strand
CGCCGGCGTCGAAGAGCTCGACGGCCCGCCTCCTGGACTCCAGGTCGTGCTTCACCCTGAGGTCTATACTCATGGAAAACCTCCCATTTCCCGATGTCCAAGAAATGGGAGGCAGTTCACAGGCACCTTTGTGGTGGTTTTTGTTTTTGAGAGAGGGGCGGGGCGCTGATGGACGTCCGTGCGGACGGCGATATTGCCGAGAACTTTTGGTGGCGGCGTACAACGCTGACGCGTCGCAGTCCTCTGTATGACGCCTGCGTATCGGCGGGGCTGCTAGCCGCGGCGACGATTGTGGGCGCGCTGCTCGACCATCCGGGGCTCGCGCCGAGCATCATGATCGTCTATGTGTTCGCCGTGCAGCTGTGCGCTTTCTTTACCTGGAGCCGCCTGTACTGCCTGCTGAGCTCGGCTGCCGCCGTGGCGCTCTACAACTTCTTGTTTGTCGACCCGCGCTACGCGCTGTCGTTTATCGACCGCGTCTATCCCGGCATGTTCTTTATCATGTTTGCGGTCTCGCTCGTATCGAGCTCGATCGCGCTGGCCCTGCGCCGCGCCTTGGCGCAGGCTGCCGCCAGCGACCGTCGCACGCAGATGGTGCTCGAGACCAACCGCATGCTGCAGCGGTGTGGCGATCAGCAACAGATTGTGCACGCTATGGCAACGCAGCTGGCGCGTCTTTCGGACTGTCCGGTCGTGTGGTATAGCGCCGATGCCGATAACGATGACCTGCTGCCGCGCACGACGTACACGGCCGTGGGCGATGCCGCGCCGGTACACCAGCTGGCGCCGCAGATGCCGCCGCGGCTCTCGGCGTCCGCCTATGTGGGAACGCCGCTCGATGCCACCTATGGCGCCTCGGCGTTCTACGGCATATACCTGACCGTGCGCTCGGGCGACACCATGGTGCGCGCGGGCGATCCCGCCTCGGTGGTGGGGGTGTTCGCCATTGTCGCCGAGCCCGATGCGCTGACGCCCGAGGAGCGGACGCTTGCCGATGCCATCGTGAGCGAAGGCGAGCTGGCGCTCGATCGCGCCCGCGCCATGGAGGCTCGCGAGGAAGCGGCGGTGCTCGCCAAAAACGAACAGCTGCGTGCCAACTTGCTGCGCTCCATCTCGCACGACCTGCGTACGCCGCTCACCAGTATTTCGGGTAATGCCGACGTGTTGCTCGACCAGGGCTCGACCGGCACGGCCGTGCTCGACGACCAGACACGCCGCGGCATGCTCCTATCCATTCGCTCGGACGCGCAATGGCTCAACGCCACTGTCGAGAATCTGCTCGCCATCACCAAGCTCGAGGGTGGCGGTATGCGCCTGTCGACCACGCTCGAGCTCATGGACGATATCGTCGAGGAGGCGCTGCGCCACGTGAACCCGGCCGTGCGCGAGCACGACCTTAAGGTGGTGGCGTGCGATGAGCCGGCGCTCGTCAACGTCGACGCGCGCCTGATGGTGCAGCTGGTGGTCAACCTGGTGAACAACGCCATTGCCTATACGCCCGCGGGCTCGCATATCGTAATCTCGATTGGCGTCCATGATGGATGCGTGGCGTGCTCGGTTGCTGATGATGGCCCGGGCATTGCGCCCGAGGACCGCGAGCGGATCTTTGAGTCGTTCTACACCGCCAACCATGGCCTGGCCGACAGCTGCCGCAGTGTGGGCTTGGGGCTTTCGCTCTGCCGCTCCATTGCGCTGGCACATGGCGGTAGCATAGAGGTTACCGCGGCGGACCCTCACGGTTCGGTCTTTACGATTGAGCTTCCCGCCGCCGACGTTTCGTTTGATAAGGAGTAGCGCTGTGCCGAACTCTGCCGTGAAACCGCTCATCTTGGTCGTTGAGGACGATCCCGCCGTCCGCAACCTTATCGTCGCCGCGCTCGAGGCGCACGGTTTGCGCCATATGGCTGTGGAGACCGCCCACGCCGCCATCGCCGCCGCTTCGTCGCAGGCGCCGAGCATTGTGCTGCTCGATCTGGGCCTGCCCGATATGGACGGCGTCAAGGTGGTGGAGTCGGTGCGCGCGTGGTCGGGCATGCCGATCATCGTGGTTTCGGCGCGCAGCGAGGACGCGGACAAGATCCGAGCGCTCGATGCCGGCGCCGATGACTACCTGACTAAGCCGTTTTCGGTCGAGGAGCTGCTCGCGCGCATTCGCACCACGCTCAGGCGCCTTTCGTATGCGCAGGCGGGCGGTGTTGTCTCCGAGGGCTCGTTCGATACCGGCGAGTTGCATATCGATTTTGATGCCGGCATCGCCACGATGGATGGCGAGGAGCTGCATCTGACGCCGATCGAGTATAAGTTGCTCTGCTTGCTGGCGCACAACGCCGACAAGGTGCTGACGCACCAATATATCCTGCACGAGATTTGGGGCACGGCGACCAAGAGCGATCTGGCGAGCCTGCGCGTCTTTATGGGCACGTTGCGTAAGAAGATCGAGTCCGACCCCGCGCATCCGCGCTATATCCAAACGCACGTGGGCATTGGCTATCGCCTGGTCACCCAAGGCTAGATCGCCAACCATCATCCCAATATGAGTTGCGGTGAAATACGGTCTAAATTTGCCTAATTCCAGGCAAAACAGTCCGTATTCCACCGCAACTTTGTTATTTGCCCTTGGGCTTGCTGGCGTAGAACTTCTTCTTTTTGGGCTTGCCGGCGGGGGAGGGCTTGCCGTCGCCGCGCGGCCCTCGGTCGCCGGCCTGCGCGTGCGCGGGTGCTGCTGCGCGAGGCTTGCGGGCCTCGGGGTTGCGTAGTTCCTCGACGCGCTCGGCAATTTCCTCGGCGCTAAAGCCGACCTCGGCCATGGCGTCCTCGATGGGCAGGCGGCGCACGATGTAGCAGTGGTGCACCTTCTGGTTGCGCGCGAAGTCCTCGGGGATGGTCTGCGCCGTAATGTCCTCCAGCACGACGCCCGCGCGCGCGAGCTTGCGCGTTTCGGGGCGGAAGCCGCGCAGGTTGCAGCTAAAGATGGCATGGCCGCCCTGCGCGAGCAGGCGCGATACGCCAGCCAAAAGCTCAACATGGTCGCGCTGGACATCCCAGGTGCGACGGCCCATCTTGGACGAGTTCGAGAACGTGGGCGGGTCGACAAAGATCAGGTCCCAGCGGTTGCGCGTCTGGCGCTGGTCGCGAATCCAAGCGAGCACGTCGTCGCGCACAAAATGATGCTGAGGCCCCACAAAGCCGTTCTGGCGCATGTTGCGCTCGGCCCAGTCCAGATAGGTATTGGAGAGGTCGACCGTCACGGTCTCCTCGACGCCGCCATCGGCCGCGTAGCAGGTGGCAGTGCCGGTGTAGGCAAACAGATTGAGGAAGCGGCGCGCCTGCTTGGCGTGCTCGCGCACCAGGTTGCGGGTGACGCGGTGGTCCAAGAAGATGCCGACGTCCAGGTAGTCGTCAAAGTTGACGGCAAAGGTGAGGCCGCCCTCTTCGATGAGCGGCAGGCGACGACGCGCGATATTGGCGCGCTCACCCGAGCCGCCCTTGCCGGCGCCCTGCTTGCCGTACTGCGAGCCGCCGCGCGAACGCATGCGGGCCTTGGCGTGCACATGCTCGGCGGGAACATCTAGGATGCGCGGCGCGATGGCCAGAATGTCGAGCATACGGGCCTGGGCCAGTGCGGGGTCGATGGTCTTGGGCGCGGCGTATTCGGCGATGACGAGCCAGCGGCCCGGCGTCTGCGGGCAACCCTCGTACAGGTCGATAGCGGCGGAGTAGTCGGGCAGGTCGGCATCGTAGACGCGGTAGCAGCTCACGCCCTCGCGCCTGGCCCACTTGCGGCGCAGACGGGCATTCTTGCGCAGGCGGTTGGCGAACTGCTCGGACTCGGGGATGAGCACGGGCAGCGGCTTGCCGTCGCCCAGGTCGAGCATGGCGGCAGGCTCGGGCATGGCGGAAGCGGCGGCTTCATCGTTGACTTCGTTGGCATCCGCAGCCTCGGCCTCGGCATCCGCACTGGTCGCAGCCTCAAACGCTGCGGCGGCGTGGTCGAGCGAAGGCCAGACTTCGACGGTCGCCTCTTCGTTGTTGGGCATGACGGCGATCGAGCGCTCGGGCTCGGTGTGGAGCGCGCGGGCCAGCAATCCGTCGCGGGTGAGCGCGGCGACCGGCGCCGCGGCAAGCTCGGGCGCGCGGCGCAACTCGCCGATGAGCGTCATGGTGTCATGCATGAGCGAAAGCGGTGTCTCGGTCGTATCCGCGACCACGGCGGCGCCGGCGACAGCGCCCGCGTGGTCCAGTACGGTGGCGGACTTGGCGGCGCAAAAATCGACAAAGCGCTTGTAGCCGGCACATTTAACCATGCGCTCAGCGGTTTTGCGGGCGGCGGGGTCAACATCCACGGCCACGATGCGCGCCTGGCGCTCGCGCGCTGCCGCCTCGCGCCCGCGCGCCTCGGCAAGCAGCTGCTCCCACAGGGCGGCATCGTGCAGCTGCCAGCCCTCAAAGCCCCAGCGCTCGCGTGCGGCGCCCGGGGCGCGGTCGGTCAGAATGTTCACGGCCTCCAGCAGCAGACCGCCGCCGGCGCACGAGGCATCGATCAGCGTGGGAAGGGCTTCGTTCTCGTAATCGTCGGCCGTCAGCTCGCGCTCGCATAGTGCGGTCCAGCCGACCTGCGCCAGCACCAGGGCGGCGTAGTCGGGGCGCAGCACGTGCGCGCCCTCGCCGGCGCGGGTCGCTGCGGGCGGTAGGCGTTTGAACAGCGGGTCGCCCGAAAGGTCCAGGCTGATGCTCGCGCGGCGCTGACGCAGCGAAAGCAGCAGGTGAACATCGGGATCGGCGGCGTCGACATCGGCGCGACGGCCCGTGGTTTCGGCCAAGCGGTCGCACAATGCGTCCTTGGCGCGCAGGGCCGAGAAGCGCGTGTTGCGCAGCTGCTCGGTCACGCCGCGGGCGGTAATGGCGATGGTGGCGCCGGGGCGGACGATGCTCTCCCAGGCGATGTCGTAAACGCTATCGTACAGTTCATCGGCATCCTGCGCCTCAAAGCGCCCGAGTACCACGAACACGCGGCTCGCCAGGCGCGACCACAGACAGGCGCGGTAGCCTTCTTCGAGCTCGCCCTCAAACGTAGCGCGGCCTTTCAGGCGGCGGACATGCGAAAGCCCGAGGCGTTTAAGCTCATCGGCGAGTGCGGACTCAAAGCCCTCGGGGCAGCTTGCGTAAAATTCCATGGGTGACCTCTCTGGTTGCGTCGCTCCATTATATGATGGATGCTTCGTTTGCCCTTATCCTCGAAAGGAACCCATATGATTGATGCGTGTCCCGAACCCGCTGTGCTCTTTTTTGACGTGGACGGCACGCTGACGTCGTTCGATCCCGACGATATGACCGATAAGGACTTTTCGGCGGTTCGCCCTTCGCAGACGGTGGTTGAGGCGTTCCATGCACTGCGCGATGCGGGGCACAAGGCGTTTATCTGCACGGGTCGTCCCCTGTGGCTCATCGCGGACAGTTTGCGTGCGCTCGACCCCGCGGGCGTCGTTGCCATGGCGGGGGCCACGCTCGAGGTCGAGGGCCGCGTGGCACACGAGGACTGCATTGACGAGGACATTGTTGAGGAGCTCGCGCGTCGCATTACTGTGGCGGGCGGCGAGGCGTTGTTCGAGACGAACGGTGCCACCTATTCACTTGAGCCAGTTGGTGTCGAACAGTCATTTCTGCTAGGCGCCGGCGTGGTGCATGGCGTTGATCAGATGCGCGTCGATGGGCATTTGCGCGTAGGCAAGGTGTGCATTAACGCGTGCGACCTAGCTCGCGTAGCCAACGACGATGGCTTTATCGAGCGCGAGTTTGAGCTGTGCAACACCGGTGGTCAGAATCGCGAGCTGAGCCCCAAGGGCATCGACAAGGGCGTGGGCGTGGCGCGAGCGCTGGAATACCTGGGTCGCACCGGCAACGCGCGCACCTTTGGCTTTGGCGATTCCGGCAACGATCTGGGTATGCTCGCCGCCGTCGAGACGGCTGTAGCCATGGGCAACGCCATGCCCGAGGTCAAGGCAGTCGCCGACTACGTGACCGACGATGTCGCACACGATGGCACCGTCACAGCGATGCAACATTTCGGCCTCATCTAATGAATCTCGCCTTCTGACGTTTGCTCAAACTGCGACTCTTTGCTTTTGCATGCTCAATCGATTTATCAATCCAAACACTGAGGTGTTTATACCGTTCGCCGAGAAGATAAAAACCCGCAGTTCACGCCTTGATAAACGTAGGTAAAGTGTTTAGCAGTTTATCGGCCGTATGCTAACGAAAGGAATCAGGCAGATGGCAATCAAGGTGTTCGCTGACGGTGCAAATCTCGAGGGCATGCTCGACATGTACGAGAACGGCAACGTTCAGGGTTTCACGACCAACCCGTCCCTTATGAAGAAGGGCGGCGTGACGGATTACCGCGCGTTTGCCAAGGAGGTCCTGGCCCACATCACCGATGTGTCCGTGTCGTTTGAGGTCTTTGCCGACGACGTCGAGACCATGGAGGTCGAGGCCCGCGAGATCGCTACCTGGGCCGAGAACGTCTACGTCAAGATTCCGTGCGTGACCACCAAGGGTGAGTCCACCGCCGAGCTGGTGCGCAAGCTTTCGGCCGACGGCATCAAGGTCAACGTCACCACCATCTTTACGCCTACGCAGGTCGACGAGATGGTCGAGGCCGTTGATGCCGAGACACCGTCCATCATCTCGCTCTTTGCCGGCCGCATCGCCGATACCGGCGTCGACCCCATTCCGTTTATGACGGAGTCGGTCAAGAAGGCCGCCGCCAAGCCCAACTGCGAGGTCCTGTGGGCATCCACGCGTGAGCTTATCAATATTTACCAGGCGGAAGGATGCGGTTGCCAGATCATCACGGTGCCCAACAGCATCCTGGCCAAGCGTAAGAACATCGGCCGTGACCCGTACGAGGTCTCGCTCGATACCGTGCGCGGTTTTGCCAAGGATATCGCCTCGCTCGGTTTCCATATCCTGCCGTAACGCGAACGCTGGCTACATCGCGGGTTGTTCGCCCCGGCCTTTCCTTTCCCTATCGCTCACGCGCTTCGCGAGGGTCGCGCTAGGCAAAGGAAAGGCCGGGGCTGCCGACACGAACTTGCCGGTAGGTTGGTGATAGGCTTCCATATCCTGCCGTGGACAAAGGTACCCCCGCCTGCGCCGTGCAAAATTGAGAGTATTCAGCAAGGTAAAGGCTTTTACCAGCTGGGTGAAGCATGGAACAGCCCCCGTTTTGGCTCTGATGACGCTAAAACGGGGGCTGTTTCTTGCTTTTTCGTCTCTGAGGGGCATCCGGAACGGTGGAATTTGCAGAATACTCGCGATTTTGCACATCGCGAGAGGGGGGGACCCTTGCTTTAGGCGGTTTACTTGCCCTGTACCATGGTGAGGGAGATCTTCTTGCGGTCGCGATCGACCTTTTCAACCCACACCTTGACCGTGTCACCGACGCGCACCACGTCGCTGGGGTGCTTGACGAAGCGGTTGGCCAGCTTGGAGATGTGCACGAGGCCGTCCTGGTGCACGCCCACGTCGACGAAGGCGCCAAAGTCCACAACGTTGCGCACCGTGCCCTTGAGTTCCATGCCGGGCTCCAGGTCGTCGATCGAAAGCGCCGAGCGGCTAAAGACCACCTCGGGCGCGTCGTCGCGCGGGTCGCGGCCGGGCTTCTTGAGCTCGTTGACGATGTCGATGAGCGTTAAGGTGCCGCAGTCCAGGTCGCTTGCCAGCGCCGAGATGCTGCCCAGGCGGCGCTCGATATCGGGCACGCCGCCGCGGCTGAGCTCGCTTGCCGCAACGCCGGCGCGCTCCAGGACGGCCGTGGCCACCTCGTAGCTTTCGGGGTGGACGCTTGTCGCGTCGAGCGGGTTCTTGCCGCCGCTGATGCGCAGGAAACCTGCGGCGTTGAGGTACGCCTTGGGTCCCAGCTTGGGGACCTTCTTGAGCTGGCGGCGATCGGTAAAGGCGCCGTTTTCCTCGCGGTAGGCCACGATGTTTTTGGCTACGCTCGGCGTAATGCCCGACACGTAGCCCAGCAGGCTTGCGCTCGCGGTGTTGACGTCGACGCCCACACGGTTGACGACGTCTTCCACCACGTGGCCCAGGGTGCGCGAAAGCTCGGCCTGGTCAAGGTCGTGCTGGTACTGGCCAACGCCGATGGACTGGGGCGGAATCTTGACGAGCTCTGCCAGCGGGTCTTGCAGACGGCGGCCCAGGCTCATGGCGCCACGTACGGTGACGTCCAGGTCGGGATATTCCTGGCTGGCGAGCTCGGAGGCGGAGTACACCGACGCGCCGGCCTCGTTGACGATGGTGTAACGAAGGCTGGGCGCCTGCTCGGTAATGAACTCCGAGACGACTTCCTCGGTCTCGCGGCTGGCGGTGCCGTTGCCGATGACGATGGTGTTGACGCCGTCCTTCTTGACGAGGCGGGCGAGCTCGCGCTTGGTGCCGGCGACGTCGTGGCGCGGCTTGGTGGGATAGACCACGCCGTGGTCGAGTAGCTTGCCGGTCTCGTCCATGACGGCGACCTTGCAGCCGGTGCGGTAGCCCGGATCGAGCGCGAGCACGCGGGCGCCGCGCACGGGGCGTGCCGAGAGCAGGCCTTCGAGATTCTTGGCAAAGACGTTGATGGCCTCGGTCTGGGCGCGGACGGTGAGTTTGGCGCGTGCCTCGCGCTCCAGCGAGGGGGCCATGAGGCGCTTGTAACCGTCAGCGATAGCGGCGTCAAAGACGGGCGCAAAGACGCCCTGGCGACGGGGCCAGCGGCTGCCGAGGCGCGCCGTGGCGGCGGCACCGTCGACGTTCACGCGTACGCGGAGCTTGCCCTCGCGCTCGCCGCGGTCGATAGCCAGCACGCGGTGGTTGGGGATGCGGCGCAGCGGTTCGTCATAGCTGTAGTACGGCTCGTAGGGGGTCTTCTCGGCGGGGTCGGTGGCCTCAACGACGATGTCGGCGGTGTTTTGCGTAAAGGCGCGCAGATCGGCGACGTTCTCGGGGTCCTCGGCCACCGTCTCGGCCACGATGTCGGCGGCGCCGGCGAGCGCCTTTTCGGGCGTGTCGAAGCCGGCCTCCTCGTTGACGTATGCCGCGGCGGCGTCGAGCGCGCTGCCCTTGGCCGAGGCCTGCATGATGATCATATTGGCGAGCGGCTCGAGTCCCGCCTCGCGGGCCTTCTGTGCTCGGGTCATGCGCTTTTTGCGGTAGGGTTTGTAGAGGTCCTCGACGCGCTGGAGCTGCGTGGCCTCGCGAATCTGCTGCTCAAGCTCGGGCGTGAGCTTGCCCTGCGCGTCGATGAGCAGGATGACGTCCTCTTTGCGCTGCTCAAGATTGCGCAGGTAGGACAGGCGCTCGTCGAGCGCGCGCAGGGCGACGTCATCCATGCCGCCGGTGGCCTCTTTACGGTAGCGCGAGATAAAGGGGATGGTGTTGCCCTCGTCGATGAGCTTGACGGCTGCCTCGACGTTGGCGGCCTTAAGGTTGAGCTCGCGCGCGAGCTGGGCGATAAGATCCATGGGACTCCTTGCGTTTAAGGTGCGTTTGCAGCACAGAGCTACCAAGGATACCACCCGTCCCAAAAGACTGTTTTGGGGCCGCGCCATGAAAGCGGCCTATCTACTACGTTTGAACCGTGTGGGTCGACCATCCCCCGGTTTTCCGAAAAGTGGCAAGCCGTTTACCTGCGGTTTTTATTCCGCGAAATTTGGCATGGTTGAGGGCGATCGGTTAAACGTAGTAGATAGGCCGCTTTCGTGGCGAACGAATCAAGCTGAGGTGCAAAAAGGCCCCCATCTCAGAAAAATCGTCAGCGAAGTAGCAAAAAGCCCCGCGGGCAGGAGGCTGCTCGCGGGGCAAAGAAGAGGGGCTTATTTGTGGCGGACCGAGGGGCTCGGCATGGGGTTTCTGTCGCGGCCGCTCTTAAGGCGTTACAGCTCGACGAGCTGGCCGGTCTCGGCGGCCTCCTTGACGGCGTTGAGAAGCGTGAGCGTCTTGACGTTGTCGGCCGGCGTCACGACGGGCTCGACCTCGCGGCGGACGACCTTCACAAAGTGCTTGAGCTGCATCTTGTGGGGAAGCGCCGGGTCGACGGCCGGAATCTCCATCTGCAGCGGCTTGTGCCAGTTAGAGGCGCCGTCGTAGGAGAACTGGTGCAGGCGGGGCAGCGACAGGGCGCCCAAGGTTCCGCCGATAAAGTAGGCGTCAGCGTCGAAGGGGCGGTACTGCGGATCCTCGCGAGCGGTTGCCTCCCAGTTCCAGGGGCTGGCGGTGGCGTCGGAGATGGTCATGCTCGCGAGCGCGCCATCGGCAAAGCGGACGTTGACCACGGCGGAGTCCTCGGTCTCAAAACCGCGGGCGGCGCTGGACTGCATGCCCTGGACGGCAACGGGCTCGCCCAACAGGTAGCGGAGCAGGTCGACGTCGTGCACCAGGTTGACCAGGATCGGGCCAGCACCCTTCTTGCGGCGCCACTCGACATCGAAGTACTCGTCGTTCTTATAGATCATGTAGTGGAAGCTCGACACGGTGAGCTTGCCCAGCTCGCCGGACTCGATGATCTCCTTGGCCTTGTTGACGAAGGGGTTGTGGCGACGGTGCTGACCCACGAGCACGGGCACACCGGCGGTCTCGGCCTCGGCGGCGAAGGCCTGGGCATCCTCAAGATCGTTGGAGATCGGCTTTTCGACCAGCGGCACGATGTTGCGCTTGATGGCCTCGCGAGCAACGCCCAGGTGCAGGTCGTTGGGGGTGGCGATGATGACGGCCTCGGGCTTGACCTCGTCCATCATCTGGGCGGGATCGGTAAAGAACGGCACGCCGGCGGCCTCGGCCGTGGCGCGGGCGCCCTCAAAGGCGTCGGCGATGGCGACGAGCTCGGCCTCGGGCTCCTCGGTGACAAAGCGGATGTGGTTGCGGCCCATGGCGCCGGCGCCGATGACGGCAATGCGGACGGGGTTGAGCTCAGACATTTCGACTCCTTAATGCTGGTGGCTGGCGAATGTGGCAAAGGGACTGTCCCTTTGCCACATTGGTATAACTAGGCGGACTTCTTCTTGCTGTCGGAGACCATCATGTAGACGGTGAGCACGACGGCGATGGCGGCGATCACGATGGCGCCGTAGAAGGACTGCTGGTAGGCAGCGCTGCCGGCCTCGGCGTGATACAGCACGGCGGTGATGGGCTGGCTGATCCAGGTAGAAGCGGCATAGCCCAAGAACATGATGCCGTAGTTGACACCGATGTTGCTGGTGCCAAAGGCGCCACCGGTAAGCGGCGGGTAGATGACGAGCAGGGCGCCAAAGCTAAAGCCGAGCAGGGCGAGCGCCACAAAGAACATGCTCTGCGTAAAGCTCATCGACATGATGACGAGTGCGACGATGGTGACGACAAGGCTGATGAGCAGCGACTTGTAGGCGCCGAGCTTGTCGATGATCTGACCAAAGGACAGACGGCCGACCAGGTTGGCGCAGGTGTTGACGGAGACCACCACGCCACCGAGGGCGACGGCCGCGGCGCTCGTGGGGTCGGCGAAGAGCTGGACGGCGGCGATGGAGGCAACCTTGCCCACGAGCAGGGTGCCCGCGGTGGCGGCAAAGGCGAAGGTGACGATGAGGACCCAGAAGCGCGGGGTCTTGACCATCTCGCCTGGGGTGAGGTCGCCGAAGGTGCCGGCGTGCGCACCGCCCTTGGGGGCCTCGAAGCCCTCGGGCAGCCAGCCGGCCTCGGGGGCCTTCAGGAACAGGGCGGAGGCGGCGATCATTACAAAGAAGATGACGCCGAGTGCCTTGAGGGCGCCAAAGATGCCGAGACTCGGGATGAGCAGCGAGGCGAGCACCGGGGACAGCACGGCGGGGCCGGCGGTGGAGGCGGCAAGGGTGATGCCGGAGGCGAGGCCCTTCTTGTCGATGAACCACTTTTGGCCGGTGGTGAGCGCCGGGTTGTAGCCCAGGCCATTGCCGATGGCGGCGACGAGCGAGAACCACAGGTAGAACTGCCACGGCTCGGTAACGGTGCCGGACATGAACCAGCCCAGGCCGTAGCACACGGCGGCGGCGATCACGACGTTGCGCGGGCCGATCTTATCGGAGATGCGGCCGGCGAAGATGCCCGTTACGGCCATGATGGTCTGAAAGACCGGGAAAGCCCAGGTAAGAGCGCTGGACCACTCGGGGTAGACGGCGAGCAGGTTCTTGCTCACGACGGAATACAGCGCGATGGAGCTGATGAAGAACATGGTGACGCACGCGGCGGAAAGCACGACGGCGCGACCCTTGTTGGAGTTGGTGGAAGCCATTGGACTCTTTCTAATCGATGCGGGGGAGGGGCAGGCGTCACCGCGAGCCTCCCTGTCAGGCTGGTTTACTGGTCAGTGGGCTTTGCGACGCCAGACTCGTCGGACCAAAGCTCGACACCCTTGTTCTTGAGGTAGTTGTCGGCAAAGGCTCGACGGCCGCCGGGCTTGGCGGTGAGGTCGCCCATCATATTGGAGAAGCCGCCATCGACCTTGATGGCGTCGCCGGTGGTAAAGTCCGAGCGCTTGGACGCCAGGAACATGACGGCGTTGGCGATATCACTGACCTCGCCGATGCGGCGCGTGGCGATGAGGCGGCTGCGGCTCTTCTCGACCTCGGGGTCGGCGTAAAAGCTCGCCGACATCGGGGTCTTAACAAAGCAGGGCTCGACGCAGTTGGAGCGCACGCCGTAGGGGCCCCACTCGGCGGCGAGCATCTTGGACATCATGTTGACGCCGGCCTTGGTGGAGCTGTACACGCCCGAGAACGTCTCGGGGGAGTGGCTGGCAACGGTCGAGATGTGCACCAGGCGACCCTGGCCAGCCTTGATCATTTCGCGACCAAAGCGCTGCGAGGTGATGAAGTAGCCGGTGAGGTTGACGTTGATGACCTCGTTCCAGTCGGAGAGCGGCAGGTCCTCCATGGCTGCGAAGCGCAGGATGCCGGCGGTGTTGACGAGGACGTCGACACGGCCGAAGTTGGCGATGGTGGCGTCGACGGCAGCCTGAACCTCGGCCTCGTCGGTGGCGTTCATCTTGTAACCCTCGGCGTGGATGCCAAACTCGGCAGCAAGGTCGGCGGCAGCGGCCTTGACCTTCTCCTCGTCCAGGTCGAGCAGGACGACGTTGGCGCCGTTGCGGGCGAACTCGCGGCAAATCTCGACGCCCATACCGCCGAGCGCGCCGGTCACGGCGCAGACATCGCCCTCGAGCTTAAGCCAATTGCTCATAGGAACTTCCCTTCTTATGCCTCCCGGTGGGTCGCTCCCATTAACCGACCCACGTGGTTTTCGCTGGTTATCGTATGCTTTGCATTTGCGCAGGTGAATTGCATATTTGTTAGAATGGCGTTAACCATAGGTTTACACTGTGCGATGCAGTTTATTCTCAATTGAGCGCATGACCTGCGAAAACAACCTCCTGTGGCACCATGTGGCCACGGGCGCGAAAACGGGAGATTAACGTGTACGATCGACGACTTGAGGCCATATCGGCCGCCGCGGAGCTGGGAAGCTTCTCGCGCGCGGCGGCAAAACTACGTGTGTCGACCCCGGCTCTCGTCAAACAGGTGTCGGGGTTCGAGGCCGAGTTTGGCATCACGTTGTTCGAGCGCTCGCATTCGGGCGTTAAGGTGACGCCGGCGGGTGCGCTGCTGGTAGACGATGCGCGCTCGATCATGCGTCAGTCCGAGGATGCGTTGCGCCGTGCCCGACGCGCGGCGGGCGATGGCGGTGCCGTGCGCCTGGGCGTGTCGATGATGTGCCCGGGGCGCCAAACGCTGTCGATGTGGTCGGGCATCCACGATCTGGAACCGTCGCTGCGATTTGAGATCGTGCCGGTAAGCGATCTCTACGACGAGCGCGAGACCGTCATGCGCAGCTTGGGCCGCGAGGTCGATGTGGTGCAATCGAGTTTTTCAACCCCACGCTGGGGTGATGCCTGCCAAAAGCTCCTTATCGTCAACGTACCGTTTTATATTGATGTGCCGCGCACGAGCCCGCTGGCGCGCAAGAATCGCATTACGGTTGCCGACTTGGAGGGTATGCGTCTGCGCGTACTGCGCCACGGCAACGACGCCATGGACAGCCTGCGCATCGATCTTTTGGCCGATGGCGGCGTGGACGTGATCGACGTGGACAGTTTTGACTTTGCGCTCTTTAACGAGGCGGAGGAAAAGGGCGACGCGGTGCTCACTTGCGGGGCGTGGTCGGGCGTGCACCCGGCTTTTGTAGGCGTGCCGTTCCTATGTGGCCGCGAGGTGCCGGTCTTCTTGCACTACCCGCTCGAGCCCACCCTCCAAGTACAAAAATTCGTCAACGCCATGGCCCAACTCCTCAAGTAGCTTACACAAAACGAGGCCCTGGCCAAACGGCCAGGGCCTCACTAACCTTTATTCCGTTTTAAACAACGGGCTGATTGCGCGCAGGAGGGTGCCCCGGGGCGGCGGGGTATTTCCTCCGCGCGCAGTTTCGCAGCGAAGCGAGAATGTTTGAGCACGGAGGAATTACCCCGCCGCCCCGGGGCACCCTCCGTCAGTAACCGTTCCTACTCCAGCTCAAACGCACCCGTGTACAGCTGGTAGTAATACCCGCGCTTGGCGATCAACTCGTCGTGGTTGCCGCGCTCGATGATGCGGCCGTGGTCCAGGCAGATGATCGCATCGGAGTTGCGCACGGTGGAGAGACGGTGCGCGATGACAAACGTCGTGCGACCCTCCATGAGCTTGTCCATGCCTGCCTGCACGATGGCCTCGGTGCGGGTATCGATGCTCGACGTGGCCTCGTCCAGAATCATCGCCGGCGGATCGGCGACGGCGGCGCGCGCGATCGAAATCAGCTGGCGCTGGCCCTGCGACAGCTGCGCGCCGTTGCCGGTGAGCATGGTGTCGTAGCCGTCGGGCAGGCGGGTGATAAAGTCGTCCGCGCCCGCGAGCTTGGCCGCCGCGATGCACTCCTCGTCGGTGGCGTCCAAGTTGCCGTAGCGGATGTTGTCCATCACGGTGCCGGTGAACAGGTTCACGTCCTGCAGCACCACGCCCAGCGAGCGGCGCAGATCGGCCTTGCGGATCTTGTTGACGTTGATGCCGTCGTAGCGGATCTTGCCGTCGGCGATGTCGTAGAAGCGGTTGATGAGGTTGGTGATGGTCGTCTTACCGGCACCGGTGGCGCCGACAAACGCGACCTTCTGGCCCGGCTTGGCAAACACGGACACGCCGTGCAGCACCTCGTGGTCGGGCGTGTAGCCAAAGTCCACGTTGTCCATGACCAGGTCGCCGCGCAGCGGCACGTACTCGATCTCGCCGGTCGCGCGGTGCGGATGCTTCCATGCCCACATGCCGGTGTGGTGGTCGGCCTCCTCGAGCTGCCAGGTATCGGGGTTCACCTGCGCGTTGACGAGCGTCACATAGCCTTCGTCGGCTTCGGGCTTCTCGTCGATGAGTTCAAAGATGCGGTCGGCGCCGGCGAGGCCCATGACCACGGCGTTGATCTGCTGCGAGATCTGGCCGATCTGCCCGCAGAACTGCTTGGTCATGTTGAGGAACGGCACTACGACGGCGATGGACAGCGTCATGCCCGAGATGCTCAGGTTAGGCACGCCCAGCGCCAGGAAAATGCCGCCCGCCAGTGCGACCAGCACGTAGAGCAGGTTGCCCAGGTTCATAAGGATAGGCATGAGGATGTTGGCGTACACGTTGGCCTTCTGCGAGACCTCGAAGAGCTTTTCGTTGCGCTCGTCAAAATCGGCTTCGGCGGCAGACTCGTGGCAGAACGCCTTGACGACCTTCTGGCCGTTCATGACTTCCTCGATATGGCCCTCGACCACGCCGAGCTCGGTCTGCTGCGCAATAAAGAAGCGCGCGGAGTTGGAGCCGAGCAGCTTGGTCATAAAGGTCATAAAGGCGACGCCCACCACAATGACCAGGCACATCCACACGCTGTAGTACAGCATGATAAAGAACACCGTGACGATGACGATGGTCGTCATGAGCAGGTTGGGCAGCGACTGGCTGATCATCTGGCGCAGCGTGTCGATGTCGTTGGTGTAGTGGCTCATGACATCGCCGCGCTGGTGCGTGTCGAAGTAGCGAATCGGCAGGTCCTGCATGCGGTTGAACATCTTCTCGCGCAGCTTCTCGAGCGAGCCCTGCGTGACGATGGCCATGGCGCGGTTCCAGAACAGTGAGGACAGGATGCCGACGCCGTAGATGCAGGCGAGGGTGGTCACGAGCTGTGCGATCTTGGGCTGTGCGGCTTCCCAATCGCCCGACTGCCACGATTCGCTAATAATCTGCAGAGCGCTCTGAAGGAAGGTCGCACCGATGGAGTTGATGATGGCGCAGAGCACCACGCCGACGACGACGAGGGGCAAAAGCACGGGGTAGAAGCCAAAGAGCGTCTTGATGAGGCGCGACATGGTGCCACCCTTGCGGTTGAGCGCGCGCTCGGCGGTCGTTGCCTTACTCATGTGCCTCGCCTCCTTCCTGGGTCTGAGCTTGCGTTACGGATGTCTCGGTGTCGGCCTCGACGGCTCCTTCGCCCTCGGCGCTCATCTTGTTTTGCGAGGTAAAGGTCTCGCGGTAGATCTCGCTCGTCTTGAGCAGCTCGTCATGGTTCCCGATCTGAGCGATACGGCCGCCCTCCATGACGATGATGCGGTCTGCGTCCTGCACGGAGCTGATGCGCTGGGCGATGATGAGCTTGGTCGTGTTGGGCAGATAGCTTGCCAGCCCCGCGCGGATCTTGGCGTCGGTCTTGGTGTCGACGGCGCTGGTGGAGTCGTCCAGGATCAAGATCTTGGGGCGACGCAGCAGGGCACGCGCAATGCACAGACGCTGCTTCTGACCGCCCGAAACATTAGAGCCGCCCTGTTCGATCCAGGTGTCATAGCCCTTGGGGAAGCCGTCGACAAACTCATCGGCGCAGGCCAGATGCGCGGCCTCGCGGACTTCCTCGTCGGTGGCATTCGGATCGCCCCAACGCAGGTTCTCGGCAATGGTGCCGCTAAACAGTACGTTTTTCTGCAGCACCATGGCGACCTGGTGGCGCAGCGCGTCCAGGTCGTAGTCGCGCACGTCCACGCCGCCTACGCGCACGGTGCCTTCGGTGGCGTCGTACAGGCGGGCGATGAGGTTTACAAGCGTGGACTTGGCCGAGCCGGTGCCGCCGATGATGCCGATGGTCTCGCCGCTCGTAATGTGCAGGTCGATATCGTCGAGCGCCTGGCGCTTTGCATGCGCGGAATACTTAAAGCTCACGTGGTCAAAGTCGATGGAGCCGTCGGCAACCTCGAGCACGGGCTCAGCGGGATCGGCGATCGTGGGCTCGGCGGCCAGCACCTCGGTAATGCGGTGCGCCGATTCGTCGGCCATGGTCACCATGACAAAGATCATCGACAGCTGCATCAGGCTCATGAGAATCTGGAAACCATAGGTAAAGGTCGAGGAGAGCTGGCCCACGTCGAACAGCGTGCCCTGGCTCGTGATGATGAGCTTGGAGCCCAGGTAGATGATGACGACAAACGCGCCGTTGACGCAGATGTTCATCATGGGGTTGTTAAAGGCGAGCAGCTTCTCGGCGCGGGTGAAGTCCGTCTGGACATCGCGCGCGGCGGCCGCGAACTTCTCCTTCTCAAAGTCTTCGCGTACGTAGCTCTTAACCACGCGCATGCCGGTGACGTTTTCCTCGACGGACTCGTTAAGGGCATCGTACTTGTGGAACACGCGCGAGAAGATGGGGCGCACCTTAAAGATGATAAAGAACAGCCCAAAGCCCAGCAGCGGAATGATGACCAGGTAGACCATGGCAACGCTGCCGCCCATGATAAATGCCATGGTAAAGGCGAAGATCAATACCAGCGGCGCGCGCACGGCGATACGGATGATCATCATAAAGGCCTGCTGCACGTTGTTGATGTCGGTGGTCAGGCGCGTGACGAGCGAGGAGCTCGAGAACTCATCGATGTTGGCAAAGCTGAACGTCTGGATTTTGTAGAACAGGTCGTGACGCAGGTTCTTGGCGAAGCCGCAGCTCGCATGGCTGCAGGTGACGCCTGCCGCGGCGCCAAAAGCAAGCGATGTCAGCGCGATGAGCACCAAAAGGCCCGCGGTGGGAAGCATCTCGGCTACGGTGGCGCCGTCTTTGATGGCGTCGATCAGGTTGGCGGTGATAAATGGAATCAGCATCTCGCAGAGCACCTCGCCAAGCACGAGCAACGGCGTGGCAACGGTGACTTTCATATAGTCGCGGATGCTGCCCATGAGGGTTTTAATCATCCAGTTCCTCCCAGGTTACGCGGATTTTATCGAGCATTTCGGCGAGGTCCTCGCGCTCGTCATGGGTGAGCGCGCTAAAGGCCTGCTCTCTAAAGCGAATGCGGGCCGCCTGGTCGATGCGGGCGTTTTCCCGGCCGGTTTCGGTCAGGCGAATGGTGAGCTGCCGTCGATCCTTGGGGTTACGGCTGCGCTCGATGAGGCCGTTGAGCTCGAGCTTGGACAGGATCTCGGAAAGCGACCCCGGCTTGAGGTCAAAGTGCATGCCGAGTTCCTGCTGCGACATCTCGCCGCCGGGTTGCTTGGCCAGCAGGCAGATGATGGGCGCCTTGCCGGACACGCCTCCGCCATGAAAATGCATGTAATGGCCGCAAAAGCCCAGGCCGCTCAGGATGCGCTTGGCGAGTTTGTCTTCGGCGCTGACCGCTTCGGGTATGTCTACCGGTTGCGACGGGTCACCGCTGGGCTCATGCGGAAGGACGAGTGGTTCAACACACATATCTAAGCTTCGCTCCTTTCTTTAGTTAGGTAGTTGAATTGTTTTGTGCCTAACCAATTTAGGAGCACGGTAAATAAATGTCAAGGTACCAAACTTATTATGTTCGAGCGGCACTTAGGGACGTTCCTTATGTGCCGGCATTTGGGGACACTCCTTGTGTCGACTAGTCATTTAAGAACGTCCCCAACGACTAACTTCCTCCTTCCCGTAACCTTTCCGCAACAATTCGTCCTCTGCGGTGCCAGCGCCCGTTCACAACGTCCCCTGCGCTACACTTAGTCGCACTGTGGCGCTGCCGCGCCGCGCCCGAAACAAGGGAGACCCTCATGAAGAATACTCAGCTGCTGCTGATTAACGATATGTGCGGCTACGGCAAGGTCGCGCTTTCCGCCATGCTGCCGGTGCTGTCGCACATGGGCTACCGTATCCATAACCTGCCGACGGCACTTGTGTCCGATACGCTCAACTATCCCAAGTTCTACATCCACGACACCACCGAGTACGTGCGCCAGAGCCTCGCCATCTGGGAGGAGCTCGGCTTTGAGTTCGACGCCATCTCGACCGGCTTTATCGTGACCGAGGAAGAGACGCGTATCATCTCGGACTTTTGCCACCGCCGCGCGCAAAAGGGCACCAAGGTGTTCGTCGATCCCATCATGGGCGACAACGGCAAGCTCTATGCCGGTGTGCCCGAGTCCACGATTGGCCTTATGCGGCACCTGCTGGAGTGCGCAGACTACGCGGTGCCCAACTACACCGAGGCCTGTCTGCTCGCCGATACGCCTATTGCAGAGCAGATCACGCCCGATGAGGCCCGCGCCCTTGTGGACGCCGTGCGCGAGCTGGGTGCCAAGTCGGTGGTCATTACGAGCGCCGTGGTAAATGGCACGAACGCGGTTATCGGTTACGACCATGTGGCGGGGGAGTACTTCACGATTCCCTTTGAGCTCATTCCGGTCTATTTCCCGGGCACGGGCGATACGTTCTCGGCGGTGCTCATGGGCCGCGTTATGGCAGGTTGGAGTCTGCAGCGCGCGACGTCCGATGCCATGCGTGTGGTGGCTGAGCTTATCGAGCGCAATGCCGACCAAGAGGACAAGTCGGCCGGCCTTCCCATCGAGGCCTGCCTGGATGTGATTGACCATGAGTAACGCTGGCGAGGGCGGCGTCAAGCCTGCGGGCGAGAACAGGCCGCTCGGCGCGCCGCGTGGCAAGCGGCCGCGTATCCGCGTGAGCTGCGTGGACCAGCTGGGGACGTGCCGCTGCCACCATGGTCACAAGCCGGGCGACGTCTTTGACTTTGACCGAGACCGCGGCAAGATGTGCGCCATGGCCTGCCATGTGGGCTTTCCCTATATCGATATCCTGCGCTATGGCGGAACCGTACCTGGCAACGAGCCTGGTACGGCAAAGTTCTGCTGCCCCGAGGTCGATACGTTAAACGTCTGGCTCGCCGAGATCGTCGACGAGTAGCCGAGCGAGGATTTTCTCCCATTGAAACATTGAGCGTGGATTTTCTCCCGTTTTGGGCGCGATTGAACGCTCAAAGTGGGAGAAAATCCACGCTCGATTTGTATATGGGAATCATGAGCTCGCTTATGCTTAGGCGCTCTCGTCTATATTCTGTATGCGAGTAAGGTCAAATTTCTGCATTTCATCCAATTTCGGTACTAAAAATTTCTGCATTTCATTGATAATAGTCGATATAAATTTCTGAATTTCATTTATCGTGGCGAAGGGAGAGCTTATGTTGCGCAGGAAAATCGCAGACGAGCTTAATCGTTGGCAGAGATTCATCGAACGAAAGGCGCTGCTCGTCACGGGTTCTCGCCAAATCGGCAAGAGCTACTCGATTCGCGAGTTCGGTAAGTCGAACTACGCAACCTACATCGAGCTCAACCTCATGGAAAATCGCCAGGCAAGGGACGCTCTCCTCGAGGCGCGAGATGCCGATGATTTCATTAGCAGGGTGACGCTTCTCTCGGGAAAGTCGATAGCGCCGGGCGAGACCCTCGTGTTTATCGACGAGGTGCAGGAGGCGCCGGACATCATGACGATGGCCAAGTTCCTTGTCGAGGACGGCCGTTGTCGCTGGGCATTCTCGGGGTCCATGCTTGGGACCCAATTCAAGGGCGTCAGGTCTTATCCCGTGGGGTACGTCCATGAGCTCAGGATGTTCCCGCTGGATTTTGAGGAGTTCAGCTGGGCAATCGGGGTGAGCGAAGAGGCGCGGCGCTCGATTTGCGATGCGTGCCGCAACGAGACGCCGGTTCCTGGTTATATTCACGACGCAATGATGGCAAACTTCAGGACCTATATCGTCGTCGGCGGTATGCCGGAGATCGTGCAGCGCTTCCTCGACACGCAGGGTGATCTGGCATCTGTCCGCCAGCTCCAGTCCGAGCTGAACGGGCAATACCGTCGGGATATCTCGAAATACGCGAACGGGCGCGCGCTCCAGGTGCAGAGTATCTTCGACCAGCTTCCTGTCATGCTGGAGGGCGAGAACAAGCGTTTCGTGCTCAACTCCATAGATCCCAAGGCGCATTACGAGAAATACCAGCGAGATTTTGTCTGGCTTGTCGATGCCGGCGTCGCTCTCAAGACCGACATCGTGACCGAGCCCAAGTCCCCACTGCTTAAGACGGCACGGGCGTCCCAGTTCAAGCTGTACCAGTCCGATATCGGGATGCTGATGGCCCGTTATCCTATCGGGGTCGCCCAGGCGGCGTACCTCGACAGCAAGGAGCCCAACCTCGGCGGCGTGTACGAAAACGTGGTGGCTCAGCAGCTGGCTGCCCAGGGAAGAGGGCTGTATTACTACCAGACCAAGAAACGGGGCGAGGTCGATTTCGTGATTGACGGCCCGGATGGGACGGCTGTGCCCATCGAGGCTAAATTGGGGACGTATTACCATGCGCACGCCGCGTTGAACCATGTGCTAGAAACGGCCGAGTATGGCGTAAAGCGCGGGATTGTTTTCTCGAGAGGCAACGTTGAGCGTGACGGGGGCGTTCTCTATCTGCCTCTGTATGCGACTTGGACCCTTCCGGATGTTTTGGGCGACTCCCGTGTCGAGGGGATAAAGCTGGAGGTCAAACCTGTCTAGGAATGTGACAAATGGACAGTCCCTTTGTCACATTGAGCTCGTCGGTGAGTATCGAGCGAGGATTTTCTGCCGTCGAAATATCGAGCGTGGATTATCTCCCGTTTTTGGAGCTATTTCGCGCTCAAAGTGGGAGAAAATCCACGCTCAATTTGTATGCGGGAGATAATCCACGCTCGTTTTATGCCAATGGCGCACCTCGCGAGCTCGCTTGCCTACAGCTGCTTGAGCATAGCGATGCAACCGTCGAGCACGTCGCGGTAGGTGGCATCGAAGTTGCCGGTGTACCAGGGATCGGCCACGTCGCCGGGGCGCTCGGTCCAATCGAGCAAGCGCGTAATCTTGCCGTCGGGGTCGTCGCCAAAGATGCGACGCAGGCCACGCGCGTTCTCGGCATCCATATAGACAATGCGATCCTAGTCGCCATACTCCGCGCGACGCACCTGACGTGCGCGATGTGCGACGATGGGAATTCCGGCCTCGCGTAGCTTGGCAACGGTACCGTGGTGCGGCGGGTTGCCAATCTCCTCAGTTGAGGTCGCTGCGGAATCGATGACAAACTCCGCCTCGCGCCCAGCGCGGCGCACGAGCTCGGTAAACACCGACTCAGCCATCGTCGAGCGGCAGATGTTCCCATGACAGATAAACAGTACGCGTTGCAT
The DNA here is from genome assembly GCA_036301285.1 of Collinsella aerofaciens. Classification (GTDB taxonomy): domain Bacteria; phylum Actinomycetota; class Coriobacteriia; order Coriobacteriales; family Coriobacteriaceae; genus Collinsella; species Collinsella aerofaciens_BS. The sequence continues at coordinate 34,036 of JAXJET010000016.1, read as the reverse complement.
ATGCGGTTTCCTTTCGATCGCCATCATCGAGCTCGAGTATCGCATCTGCGCTTACGCCCTCGCCCGCTTGCGCTCCCAGCGAGCCAACTTAATCGTCACCAGCGTAAGCGCCCAGGCCACAAGCGAGAACGCGGCACCAACCGCGCCAACGTAGGCAATGCCAACGCTGCTCACCACGGCGCCGCCCACTGCGGTGCCAAACGAAATGCCGACGTTAAACGCCATGGGTTCTACCGAGCTCGCGAGTACCATCGATTTGGGATGGCGGCTGCGCGCCACGTCCATAAAGTGCGTGATGCATGACACCGAGAACAGGTACATGAGCAGCGCTAGGCTAAAGACAAAGACCAGCGCGAGCGGCATGGTGTCGCCCACGGCAAACAGCCCGAGTAACGCCGCAGCTTGCAGCACAAACGTCACAAGCAGCGCCTTCATGCCAAAGCGCGCGTCGATCCATCCGCCCAAGATGTTCGAGACCAGGCAGAACACGCCGTAGGCCATAAGCGTGGTGCTTGCCTGAACAGTGCCCATGCCCAGCACCTGCTCAAGATAAGGCGTCACGTAGCCGTAGAACACATAGACCGATCCCACGCCAAACAAAAAGATGAGCATACCGGTGATGATGCTCGGTTCGCGTAGCAGACCCGCCTGCTCGCGGAAGGTAGCGGGTTCGTCGGTCTGTCCGGCGCGCGGCATAAACGCCACGAGCGCTCCGCAGATCAAAACGGCAAAGGTCAGCGTACCGTACATGGCCACGTGCCAGTCGAGCGTGTCGGCCACAAACTTGCCAATCGAGGTCACAAAGACCATCGCCACGGAAAACGCGCCGTACACGACCGAGATGGCAAGCGAAGTTTGCTGCGGGGACAGCAGCTCGGGGATGTACGTCACGCCCACGGCGAGCAGTGCGCCCGAGACGGATCCCAGGACAATGCGCGAGATAAACAGTACCTGGAAGTTGGGCGCCAACGCCATGACCAGATTGCCGAGCACAAAGATAATGCTGTAGCACACGAGCAGCTGGTAACGACGGAAGCGCCCCGTGCTGAGCGCAAGCACCGGCGTCGCGATGGCGTAGACCAGCGCGAACACGCTGATGAGCTGGCCCGCAGTGGCAAGTGATACGCCGAGTTCCGTCGCCAGGTCGCTTTCGATGCCGATGACCACGAACTCGGAGCAGCCGAGCGAGAATCCCAACAGCACGAGCAGCGCCAGGCAGAGCCTGGTGCGCGCGGGGGAGAGCGCGGCGGCGGTTGACTTACTTTTAGGCGTGGTTGCGGCGGTCAAGGTTGTCACTCCAATGTCGCATGAATAAGCGGGATTCAATCCCTGCAACTCTAACAGAATGTGTCAGGTGCCTGCCTCCTTTGTCGCAGGCTGCGCTTGCCTGTATAGTCGCAATACAGGCGAAGATGGTCTCAGGTACATTGCGGGCGACAGGAGATCCCATGGGTATGCACACGACAAAGGTTGTAGTGGGCGAGGGCAAGTTTGCGCTCGAGGCCCAGTTGACGGTGACGCCGCGAGGCATGGCGGTGTACGCCTGCTCGCCGGAGTTTGCGCACCTGGGCGCCACGGCGCAGGCCATTCCTCGCCCCGAGCCCGGCCGTACGGCGACGGTGAGCATCCTGGCCGTTCCGTGCCATCGAGACGAAATTCCGGCGCACGATATTGCGGCGGCGCTGGCCACGCGCTTTGGCGTGCCGGTAGTTGCAAGCACGGGTTTTCATGTGGAGAACGCGACCGCGGACGACTTGCGGCGCATGCTCGATACCACCAAGGAACTCATCGCCGCGCTCGAGGAGGCCGCAGCCCGCATTCTGCGCGCCGGCTGGGATGAGGGCGGCGCAGGCTCCGAGGTCGTGGCGGTCGATGCCGCGACCGGCGAGGCGCTTGGCCCCGTCGACCGCATCGAGGCCCATACCGGCGAGGGAATCCTGCATCAGGCATTTCTGACGCTTCTGGTCGAGGGCCAGGGCGAAGACGCGCGCCTGCTGCTCTGTCGTCGCAGTCCGCTCAAACGCCTGTGGGGCGGGGTGCTGGCCGATGACTGTGCCGGCCATCCGCTCCCCGGGGAAGACGTCGCGGCCGCCACGGCACGTCGCATCAACGAAGAGCTTGGCATCACGCGCGAGCCCGATCAGCTCAAGCACCTCGGACACGTGGTGTACCGCGAGGACCACGGCGACGGCCGCTGCGAGTGCGAATGGTGCGAGGTCTACCTTGCCCATGTTGAGCCGGGCGAGCTGCATATCAACCAAGAGGAGATCTCGGAAGTGCGCCGCGTGGCCCCGTCCGAGCTTAAAGGCTACCTGCAGGGTCACCCCGAGCAGCTGGCCCCCTGGCTCCGCGAGGCTCTGGAGGTCCCCTCCATCCGCGCAGCCCTCGCTATGTGAAAAAAGACAGTCCCTTTGCCACATCCAAACCGTCACAACATTTGATGAAAATCTCGAAAACGAGGAAAAGCGTCGAATGTTGTGACGCTTTTTGTCCAGAGGATCGCTTCTCATCCAAAAATCCCGCTTGACTGTATTGCCACAACACAGCGCAACGTAAGGGGCGTCCGATAACGGGCGCCCCTTTTTAAGTGGCAACGTGGCCGCGAATCCGGAGCGCCCCCAACAAGAAAGGTGGGGAGATGGAAGCGGAAAAGAAGGCGTTTAAGATCACCAAGCGCGAAATTGGCTTTGTGCTGGGTATCGTTGTCTTTTTGCTGGTGAAGTTTCTTCCTTTGGCGGAGCTGAGCTCGACGGTCGAGCTTACGGTCGGCGGTCAGACCTGTCTGGCGTTGACGCTCGCCACGGTGGTGTTCTGGGCGTGTGGCGTGGCACAGCCGGGCTTTGTGGGCCTGCTCTATTGCGCGCTGCTCGTTCTGTTCAAGGTGTGCGTGGACGACACGGGTGCCGCGAGCATCTCGGCGACGGTCGCCTCCACGTTTAGCTCGTGGACCAAAGCCACCATGTGGCTCGTCATCGGCGCCTACCTCATCGCCAGCGCGGTCAAGGAGTCGGGCCTGGGCGAGCGCATCGCCTATGCGTTTATGCTCAAGTTCGTGCGCGATGCCAAGTCGCTCATCATCTCAATCTTCGCGCTCACCTTTGTGCTGTCGCTGCTGATCCCGCATCCGTTCCCCCGCGCCTTCCTCATCCTCGCCGTCGTCTCGGTTATCGCCGAGTCCGCCGGCTACGGTGACGACGACCGCGGCAAGCTCGGCTTCCTCGTGTTTGCCGCTGCCGCCCCGGGCTCCATGTTCTTCCTGACGGGCGACTCCACGCTCAACCCGCTCGTTGCGCAGTACAGCGCCGAGGCCGGCGGCATGAGCCCGTCCTTCGTCGACTGGTTCCTGTACATGAGCGTGCCCATGCTGGTCGCGCTGCTGTGCACCCTGTTCCTGGGCCTCTTCCTCTTTAAGCCCAGCAAGGAGCTCGTCTACGATCGCGAGCAGATCGTGGCCAAGCAGGCCGCGCTCGGCAAGCTCTCCGTCAAGGAGATCCGCACCATCGTGTGGCTTGTCATCGCCATTGCGCTGTGGCTCACCGTCTCGGGCGACTACATCGGCTGGGTCACCCTGGCCATCGGCGTCTGCCTCGCCATGCCCGTCATCGGCGAGGTCCTCACCCCCGCCAGCTGGAATGCTGTCGACATCAAGTCCCTCATGTTCCTGACGGCCGCCATGGCCGTAGGCTCTGTGGGCGGTGCCACCGGCATGAACGCCTGGATCGCCGACGTCGTGCTTCCCAGCTCCGTGCCCGAGAACATCTTCCTGTTCGCCCTGCTTGTCGCCGCGCTCTCCATGATCATCCACATGTTCATGGGCTCGGTCATGGCCGTACTCGGCGTGTGCGTGCCGGCGTTCATCAGCTTCGCGGCCGGCTCCAGCGTGAGCCCGCTCGCCGTGGCACTCATCGTCTTCACGTCCATCAACATCCACTACATCCTGCCGTTCCATAACCTGCCGATCCTTATCGGCGAGGGCAAGGACGCCGGCGGCTACACCTCCAAAGAAGCCATGCGCATGGGCATTCCCCTCACCGCGGTCGTCTTTATCGTCGTGCTGGTCGAGGCCGCCTGGTTCCACCTCTTTGGCCTGATGTAAGCGGTCGAGCGCCCCGGCTGTAAGCAGCCAAGCGCTTGAACTTCGAGTGGTCGAGCGCTCCATTTGTGAGCGCCGCGGCCCCATTACGTTACCCCGTCCGGCGGCACCCCGTCGCCGGACACTCTCCCGAAAGGAGTACGCCATGTCCACTACCGATGCTTCCCAGATCCACGACCTGCGTTCCGCGCTCGACTTTTTGCGTGAGATGCCGGGCCAGCTGCTCGAGACCGACACCCAGGTCGATCCCGATGCCGAGGTCTCGGGCGTCTACCGTCACGTCGGTGCTGGCGGCACCGTCATGCGCCCGACCAAAGAGGGTCCGGCGATGGTCTTCAACAACGTCAAGGGCTTTGACGACGCCAAGGTCTGCATCGGTATGCTTGCCAGCCGCAAGCGCGTTGCCGCCCTGCTCGACCTGGACGAGGAGCACCTGGGCCTCGAGATCGGCAAGCGCTTCGAGAACCTGATCGCCCCCGAGCAGATCGCCGAGGGTGCGCACGTCGACTGCCAGGAGGTCGTGTACAAGGCGACCGACGAGGGCTTTGACCTGCGCAAGATCGTTCCCGCTCCCACCAACACGCCCGTTGACGGCGGCCCCTACATCACCATGGGCCTCGCCTATGGCACGAGCCCCGATGGCACCCAGTCCGACGTAACCATCCACCGCTTCTCCTGCGTCGACAAGGACAAGCTCGCCATGTGGATCACCCCGGGCAGCCGTCACCTGGGCGCGTTCTTTGACGAGTACTGCCAGCGCGGCGAAGACATGCCCATCTCCATCTCCATCGGTTTGGACCCCGCCGTGTACATGTGCTGCGGTTTTGAGGCTCCCACCACACCGCTCGGCTTCAACGAGCTGCAAATTGCCGGCGCCCTGCGCGGCCACGCTGTCGAGCTTGCCGACTGCGTCACCGTTCCGCAGAAGTGCATCGCCAATGCCGAGTACGTGCTCGAGGGCTACCTCATGCACGACGAGACCATCAACGAGGACGTCAACGGCCACGGCTACGCCATGCCCGAGTTCCCCGGCTACACCGGCGGCGCCAAGGTCTGCCCGGTGATCAAGATCACCGCCGTCACCACGCGCGTCAACCCCATCATGGAGAGCTGCATCGGCCCTTCGCACGAGCACGTGTCCATGGCCGGTATCCCCACCGAGGCTTCCATCTACAAGATGGTCGAGACCGCTATCCCGGGCCGCCTGCTCAACGTCCACGCTGCTCCCTGCGGCGGCGGCAAGTTCGTTGCCATTATGCAGTTCAAGAAGTCGAGCAAAAATGACGAGGGCCGTCAGCGCAACGCCGCCATGCTCGCCTTCTCGGCATTCTCCGAGCTCAAGCATGTGATCCTTGTTGACGAGGACGTCGACATCTTCGATATGAGCGACGTGATGTGGGCCATGACCACGCGCTTCCAGGCCGACGTGGACCTCATCACCATCCCCGGTTGCCACTGCCACGTGCTCGATCCGTCCAACGACCCCGCGTTCGATCCTTCGATCCGCGAGCACGGTATCGCCTGCAAGGCCATCTTCGACTGCACGGTTCCGTTTAACCTCAAGAAGAACTTCATCCGCTCGCAGTTCATGGAGATCGACAAGGACAAGTGGGCCAAGGAGATTGCTTTCTAGTAAGTAGCCCTACCAAGTAGTTAAGGAGTTGTCATGCCTGAGTCTTCTGTTCGTCCCCGTCGCATTGTCGTTGGCGTGTCTGGCGCCAGCGGTGCGGCACTGGGCCTTGAATGCCTCAAATGCCTGCGCCAGGCCGGCGCTGAGTCGGCGCTTGTCGTCACGCGCGGGGGAGAGATCACCATCGAGCAGGAGCTCGGCATGACGCTCGACGAGTTTGCGTGCTATGCCGATGTGGTCTACGACAACAAGAACATTGGCGCTGCCATCGCAAGCGGCACCTATCCGGTCGACGGCATGATCGTGGCTCCCTGCTCCATGAAGACGCTCGCCGGCATCGCGAGCGGCTACAGCGAAAACCTGTTGCTGCGTGCGGCCGATGTGCAGATGAAAGAGCAGCGCCGCCTGGTGCTTATGGTGCGCGAGACGCCCTTCAGTGCGATCCATGTCGACAACATGGCACGCCTGGCGCGCGTGCCGGGCGTCATGCTCATGCCGCCCATGCTCACGTTTTACAACGGCCCCGCCACGCTCGATGAGGCGGTGCATCACATCGCCGCCAAGGCACTCGAGGCCGTCGGCGTGTCGTGCGCCAACTATAAGCGCTGGTCATAGGCGTCTTTAGGGTAGGATACGAGTAGTGTTTGAGCCCGCTGCCCCTGTGGGCGGCGGGCTTTGTGCGCAAAAAGGATGTGTCGGGAGGACCTATGCAGACGGGCATGTATGCGATTAGCGAGATGGCGAGTTTGTTTAACGTTTCGCGCCAAACGCTCATCTACTACGACAAGATCGGCCTGTTTAAGCCCGCCGTGGTGAACGAAAAGGGCTACCGTTTCTATTCGCCTACGCAGATCCCGCTCATGCGTCTGATCTGCATGCTGCGCGACCTGGGGCTCGAACTCGACGAGATTGACCGCCTGACCTCGACGTTCGACATTGGCGAGATGACCGATCACCTGCGCTCGCGGGTGCAGGCGCTCGACGAGCAGATTGCCGGGCTCAAAGCCGAGCGCGCGAGCGTGCAGGAACGCCTGAGTTTTTACGACGAGGCGGTCTATTGGCGCGAGCGCGAGGGCAAACCGGAGCTCAAGCAATTCGAGCGCCGCTACGTGGTCTTTGAGGAGTTCCCGAGCGATATCGAGCGTGGCCGCTCGATGCTGCACCCCACGCTCATGCGGGCGATTCTGCGCATGCGTGCGCTCACGGGCACACGCCCCATGCGCGGTTGGGGCGCCATGCTGCGTCGCGAGGCGCTGCATTCCGACGACCCCATCGCCGGTGCCGGTTCCTTTGCCGTACTGCCGCGTGGTGCCGAGGAAATACTGCCGAGCGATCCTGCCGAGCTGGCGGAGATTGGCGTCGAGGTGCTGCCCGAGGGCACGTACCTGTGCATGAGTCGCTGGGGCATGCCGTACGAGCCCGAGGGTATCCGCGCCATCGTGGCCTGCATGGACAGGCACGCGCTCCAGCCCATCGGCAATGCTTTCGATTTTTGCTACCTGGACACCACGAGCTACGACGAGTCTCACCAAGAGGACTTCTGCTGTATCCAAATCCCCGTCGCCCTCAAATAACTTGCGGTGAAATAGTCCCTAAATAGCTCGAGTGGGCGTGCAAACAGGAACTATTCCACCGCAACTTCGATGCGACAAAGGAGCAGTCCCTTTATCGCATTCCGTGCGAGCTCCAGCGCCATCTGCGGGTATAAGGCTAACAAGTGTTTATTTGCGAGGCCTAAGGGGCGCCCCGTATGGATATCGATAACTTTGAATGGTGGTATAGCGAGGACGAGACCGGCAACGATGCCGTCGAGACGGACGCCGCTTCCGACTCCGCCGAACCCCTAACCTTTGAATGGGCCTGGGCCCAGGCCGAGGCCGACGAGGCTAAGGCCGATGCCACGGCCACACTGGGTGAGCCAGCCGACATGTCCATCTCGCCGGCAAAGACCCCGCAGCCGCGCCATAACATCGACCCCGGCAGCACGGCATCCTTCAGCATACTCGACGTGCCCGCGCATGGTGCTCAGGCGCCTGCGCCCACGCATCGCCCCGACCTAGCTCGCGAGGAAGACGCGGGCCGCCGCTCCCCGCTCGGCCCCATCCTCATCGCCTTCATGGCCGGCGTCATCGCTTGCTCGGCGATCGGAAATGTCTGGAGCCATGTGGAGCAACAGCGCAAAGATGCCGCCAAGGTCGAGATGTCTGTCGAGCAATCGCTCAGCCGCACGCGCTCGGTGCACGTGTCGGTCGAGGTCAAGGACGGTGCGACATGGGACACCGCCCGCGGCGACAGTCAGATGCTCATCCACATCGTGGGCCGCACACTCAGGGGGCAGGCGATTGACGAGTATCAATATGTCAACTCCGCTGGCGACGGCATCGAACTCAAGCCCGGCGACTACGAGCTCACGGTCGACGAGCCGCCCGTCGCCACCGATGGCACGCGCTTCCGCGCCTCAAAGCGCATGGTTCCCGTGAGCTTTAACTCGCAGGCGCCCGATACGGTCGACAGCACACCGCAGGGCGGATTCGACCTTTACGCAATCGCTCAATAACTGCGCCTGCCGCCTCACCTTGCCGCCAAGAGTGGCACAATAGCCCTCGACACTGTTGTTTACTTTTGGAGGAAGTAGCATGTCCACCGTCACCACCATCAAGCGCGGCGGCCTCACCGCGGCCATCGATTCCATGGGAGCCCAACTCACGAGCCTTGCCCTCGACGGCAACGAGTATCTGTGGCAGGGCGACCCGGCCTTTTGGGGCAAGCACGCGCCCATTCTGTTCCCCATCGTGGGATCGCTGCGCAACAACACGGCGACGTCTGCAGCCGGCACCTGCGAGATGCCGCGCCACGGACTCGCGCGCATCGTCGAGCACAAGCTGGTCGAGGTCTCCGAGGACGGCTCGTCCGTCACCTACGAGATCACCGATACGCCTGAGTCGCTCAAGGCTTTCCCCTTCCACTTTAAGCTCAACATGACCTATGCCCTAACCGGCGACACCACGCTCACGCAGACCTTTGCCGTCACCAACACCGGCGACGTGGACCTGCCGTTCTCGGTGGGCGGCCACCCTGCATTTAACGTGCCCGCCCCCGGTGCCGAGGACGAGACGTTCGAGGATTACGAGCTGGCATTTACCGAGGCTTGGACCAACGAGGCCCCCATCATCACGCCCGATGGCCTCATGACGTTCGAGGGTAGCTACAAGGCTCCCGATAACTCGGACGTGCTGCCCATCACGCACCGCAGCTTCGATAACGATGCCATCATGTTCACCGATGCCCCGGGCTCCACGCTCACGCTGCGCGGCCGCAAGTCGGGCCACGGCGTCAAGATCGACTTTGAGGGCTTTAAGTACATCGGCGTGTGGTCTGCCGCCAACGACGCCCCGTTTGTGGCGCTCGAGCCCTGGACCGGCCACACCACCATGGACACCGAGGACGACGTTTTTGAGCACAAGGTCAACACCATTACCTTGGCTCCCGGCGCTACCGATAAACGTAGCTTTAGCGTAACGCTGCTCTAGATGTGACAAAGGGACAGTCCCTTTGTCACATTCCCGTCCGCTAAGCCTCCCTGCCACATCCGGCAGGGAGGCTTTTTGGTAGGTAGTCATTGGGGACGTTTTTAAACGACTACTGTGTGTCTATTAATTTTTCGCGCACATGCCGCGCTGCTGGTTGCGGGCGTATATCCTGTCTTATTGTCAGTAACGCAAAATAGGGAAGGCACCAGATGCAACCTCGGCAACAGCGCGGCATGCAGACCCAGCCGGTATGCAGCCGTCGCATCTTTTTGGGTAGCGCTCTCGCTGCGAGCGCTTCCGTCGTCGCCGGCGCGCTCGCCGGCTGTCAGCGCCCGTCCACGCTCAAGGTAGTTCAGCCCACGACGGGCGGCGGTCGCGACGACCTGTCCGATTCCGTGATCGGCAAGGACAAGATCCGCATCGGCATGGAGGCGACCTACGCCCCGTACAACTGGCAGGTCTCCGAAGCCAGCGAGTACACCATCCCCATCGACAACGTGCAGGGCGCCTATGCCGATGGTTACGACGTGCAGATCGCCATGATCGTCTGCAAGGCCCTCGGTGGCGAGCCCGTTGCCGTCAAGCAGAGCTTCTCGGGTCTTATCGATTCGCTCAACAACGGCCAAATCGACCTCATCATCGCCGGCATGAGCGCCACGCCCGAGCGCGAGGAGTCCGTCGGCTTTTCCGATCCGTACTTCATTGGCTACTTTGGCCTGTTCGTAAAAGAGGGTTCCCCCTACCAAAACGCGACCAAGCTCAGCGACTTTAGCGGCGCTACGGTGCTCGGCCAAAAGGACACCATGCTCGATACCGTCATCGACGAGATCCCGGGCGTTGTCCACAAAAACCCGGTCGACTCGGTCCCCACGGTGTTTTCGAATCTGCTGCAGGGCACCTGCGACGCCGTGACCTACAACACTGAGAACGAGAAGGGCTATATGGCCCAAAACCCGGGTATCGTGCCGATTCAATTTGCCGAGGGCGAGGGCTTTAAACAGGAGGTCACGGCAAACGTCGGCTGCCGCAAGGGCTCGGACAAGCTGCTTAAGCTCATCGACAAGACACTCAAGGGCATTAGCCAAGAGGAGCGCGACCAAATGTGGGACGCGTGCCTCGACCGTCAGCCGGCATAGGGAGGCAGCATGAAAACCATTAATCGCCTGGCCTCCTTTATCAAGGCCGACCACCGTTATGTATACCTGGGCACGAGTGTTATCGCGGCGCTCGGCCTGGCGTTTAGCCAACGCAACCCCACGCCGCTGAGCTTCTTGGCCCCCACCGGTATCTTCCAAGATTGTCTTTGGGCGATCCTGTGGGCGTGGCTCGTCGTGTCGGCGGCGGCGCTGGTCACCAAGCTTATGCACTGGAGCGACTATCGCGAAAAGTCGCCGTTCGCATCTGAGCGTTTCCGTCGTGGAGCACGTTTAGGCAGCTACGTCGTGGTCGCCATCGCGGCAGTTTTCTTTATCGACCGCTGCGTCATGTCGTTTATCGACCTGGTGCAGGTGAGCATTGTCTCGGATTCCAACCCCAGCGACTTTTTGTCGAGCCTGGTCTACATGACCTACAAGAGCGGCGACTTCTTCATTCGCGGTATCGAGATCACCATCGCGCTTGCCACCTTCGGCACCGTCATCGCATTCTTCCTGGCGCTGCTTTTCGTGTTCCTGCGCATTCAGACCTTCGATCGCGTGGACAACGACCTGGTGCGCTTCGTTAAGAGTATCGGCCGCGGCTTTGCGACCGTCTACTCCACCATCGTGCGCGGCACGCCCATGATGGTCCAGGGTCTGCTCATCTATTACGCGGGTTTCACCGTTTTGCGCGGCATGGGCTTCGAGACCGCCCAGGCCAACCAGATCTGGAGTACCTTCACCGCCGGCCTCGTCACCATCTCGCTCAACTCCACCGCCTACATGATGGAGGTCCTGCGCGGCGGCATCGAGTCCATCGACCCCGGCCAGGCCGAGGCAGCGCGCTCGCTGGGTCTTTCGCAGTGGCAAGCCATGCGCAAAGTCGTGTTCCCCCAGGGCATTAAAAACGCGATTCCGGCGCTCACCAACGAGCTCATCATCAACATCAAGGACTCGTCGGTGCTCTCGGTCATCGGCGTGTTCGACCTCATGTACGCCACCACCACCGTCGCCGGCGTGTACTACCGCCAGATGGAGGTCTACTGCGTGGCGCTCGTGGTCTACCTGATCCTGACGCTCGTGGCGAGCCGCCTGCTCGAAGCCTTTGGCAAAAAACTTGGTGCCGAGGCTCCGGCCACGTTGCCCAGCTCCAACTAGGCTCAAGACGAGGAGAATCATCATGGCAGATACCGCCACTACCGGCGTTGCGGCCGCCGCACAGACCAATGAGCCGCTCATCCGCGTCGAGGGCCTGCGCAAAAGCTTCGGCTCGCTCGAGGTGCTCAAGGGCATCGACCTGTCCGTTAAATCAGGCGAGGTCGTCACCATTATCGGCGCCTCGGGCTCGGGCAAGTCGACCTTCCTGCGCTGCCTCAACCTGCTCGAGACCCCGGACGCGGGCCACATCTGGTTCCACGGCCAGGATCTCACGGCCGAGCGCTGCAACATTAACAAACTGCGTGAGGACATCGGTATGGTGTTCCAGGGCTTTAACCTGTTCAACAACATGGATGTGCTCGACAACTGCACGCTTGCGCCCGTCACGCTCAAAAAGATGAGCAAGGCCGAGGCCGAAAAGGTCGCACTGGAGCATCTGGCGAGCGTGGGACTCGAAAAGTTCGCGCACGCCGCCGTGGGCCGCCTGTCCGGTGGTCAAAAACAGCGCGTGGCCATCGCCCGTGCCCTGTGCATGAATCCGCAGATCATGCTGTTCGACGAGCCGACCTCCGCACTCGACCCCGAGATCGTGGGAGAGGTGCTCGAGGTCATGCGCAAGCTCGCAGCCGACGGCATGACCATGGTCGTCGTCACGCACGAGATGGCCTTTGCCCGCACGGTGTCCGACCGCGTGGTCTTTATGGACAAGGGCGTGGTGCTCGAGGATGCGGCACCGGCCGAGCTCTTCGGCAACCCCAAACACCAGCGCACTCGCGAGTTCCTCTCTCGCTATCTCGAGGACAAATAACCGACCGCAAACGCTTACGTTGCAGGGCCGCTCCCGTGGGGGCGGCCTTTGTCATCACAATCGAAAGGATGTCATGGCCGAGGTTTGGCGCTTCTTTGCGCATGAGGATGATTTTGCCGATTTGGACGAAGCTGGCGCGAGCGAGCGCTTGGGTCGCGTGCTGTCGTTTCCGACCATCTCGAGCATGGATGCCGAGGCGGTGGACTGGCAGCCCTTCGACGACCTGCGCGCCTATATGCAGCAGGCCTGGCCGCACGTGTTTGCGGCGGGCGAGGTCGAGCTTGTCGACCACTCGCTGCTGGTGACACTGGGCGGTTCCGATCCTGTCCTCAAACCCGTTATGCTCATGGGCCACATGGACGTGGTTCCCGTGGTACCGGGTACCGAGGTCGACTGGACGCATGCTCCCTTTAGCGGGCACGTGGACGACACCTACATCTGGGGCCGCGGCGCGATCGACATGAAGGACCAGGTCGCAGGCATTCTCGAAGCTGTTGAGTATGCGCTGGCGCACGGTTGGCGGCACGAGCGCACACTGCTCCTGGCCTTTGGCCAGGACGAGGAGACTACGCAGCACGGCGCAGGCGCCATTGGCCGCGCGCTCGAGGAGCGCGGCATTGAGCTTGAGTACCTGATCGACGAGGGCGATTACCGCATCGCTCCGGCTGCCGAGTACAGCGCGGGCGAGGGTTGGCTCATGCACGCCGACCTGGCTGAGAAAGGTTATGCCGACATTGTGCTCAAGACAAAGAGTGCGGGCGGGCATTCCTCCAACCCCTACGGTGGCACGTCGCTCGAGGTGCTCAGCCGTGCCATCACCGCAATCTGCGATATCGAGTGGCCGACGCGCGTGACCGACTTGCTTGCCGCCCAGCTCGTCGAGTTGGGGCTCTACACGGCCGATGAAATTGCCGCCAACAAGGACGCCATCGTGCGCGAGTGCCTCGCTAGCAAGAAGCTCTATCCGCTCGTGACCACCACTTGTGCACCAACCCAAATTGAGGGTGGCAGCACCGGCGCCAACGTAATGCCGCAGGATATGTGGGCCAACATCAACTTCCGCATGCTCGAGGGCACGAGCGTGGCCGACGTTGTGGCGCGCTGCCGTGAAGCGGTTGCCGAGGCGGACCTTGCCGACCGTGTCGAAGTGGAGCTGGGCCCCGGCAGCTCCGAGCCCTCGCCGTCCCCGCGCATCGGTGGTCCCGGCCTCGAGGCGGTTCGCTCCATCGCCGTCCGCTATTTCCGTGATCCAAAGGGGATGGAGGAAAACGGATCATCCGAGCCGTTGGCGATTGTCCCCTCGACCGTGATCGGCGCGACCGACGCTGCTAACTACCAACGCATTTGCCCTGAGTGCATTCGCTTCTCGGCCTTTGTGGTCGACGATGACGAGTGCAACCGCGGCGTCCACGGCACCAACGAGCGCATCACCCGCCGCGCCTACCTCCAGGGTGTTCGCTTCCTCATCGCCCTGCTTCAAACGCTCTAGAATGTGACAAAGCGACAGTCTCTTTGTTAGCCGTTGGGGACGCTCTTAAACGACTAGCCGTTAAGGAACGTCCCCAACGGCTACGTCCACTCATTCCGTGCGGGTTATATGCAGGTTTGCCTGCGCACGCTATCATGTATGGGTTAGACCGCAACTATGTACCCCATACGCGAAGGGATGCGCATGTATCTGAAGATCGACATGTTCTAGCCGGGCTTACCCCCGCAGTGGCGCCGTGCGCCCCATCAGCTCTGCCGATTTTCACCTTCACGCATATAAAGGAGTCCCGCCATGCGCGACAAGCTCGAAAAGATTATCAAGGCCTACGAGGAGCTCGAGAAGAAGCTTTCCGACCCGGCCGTCGCCTCCGATATCAAGGAGTTCACGCGTCTCAACAAGGAGTACGCGCACCAGTCCGACCTCATCGCCGCCTCGCGCGAGTACATCGGCGCGCTCGATGACATCGAGGCTGCCAAGGAAATGCTCCACGATACTACCGATGCCGATGAGAAGGAGATGCTCCAGATGGACATCTCCGAAAACGAGGCCAAGCTTCCCCAGCTCGAGGAAGACATTAAGTACATGCTCATCCCGAGCGACCCCAACGACGACAAGAACACCATCGTCGAGATTCGCTCCGCCGCCGGTGGCGACGAGGCGGCCATCTTCGCCGGCGACCTGTACAAGATGTATCAGCGCTTCTGCGAGTCGCGCGGCTGGAAGACCACCGTGCTCGACTCCAGCCCCAGCGAGGCCGGCGGCTTTAAGTCCATTGAGTTCAAGGTCGAGGGCGACCGCGTCTACTCCGTCATGAAGTTCGAGTCCGGCGTGCACCGCGTCCAGCGCGTTCCCAAGACCGAGTCCCAGGGCCGTATCCAGACCTCCACGGCAACTGTCGCCGTGCTTCCCGAGGCCGAGGAGATCGACGTCCAGATCAACCAGTCCGACCTGCGCATCGACACCTACTGCGCCTCCGGCCCTGGCGGTCAGTGCGTTAACACCACTTATTCCGCCGTGCGCATCACCCACCTTCCCACCAACACCGTGGTGCAGTCGCAGGAACAGCGCTCCCAGATCCAGAACCGCGAGGTCTGCATGCAGATGCTGCGCGCCCGCCTGTACGAGATGGAACTCGAGAAGCAGCAGGCAGAGCTCGGTGCCGAGCGCCAGAGCCAGATCGGCCACGGCAACCGTTCCGAGAAGATCCGCACCTACAACCAGCCCCAGGACCGCGTGACCGATCACCGTATCGGCTTCAACTCTACCTACAACGGCGTCCTTCTGGGCGATCAGCTCGGTACCGTCATCGAGGCGCTCGCCGCCGCCGAGCGAGCCGAGAAGCTGGCACAGGCTGTGTAGGTTCCGCCGTTCTACCGAACGGCGGACCAGCCGACGCTGCGCGGGCCGCATTTGGACAATCTGACGTTCAACTTCAAGGGCGCGACCAGAAGGTCAGCGCCCTTTCGTTTCACGTCACCTTGTCTCAAATGCGACCCGCTCGCTGTCCGTCCTCTACCTGCGGCGCTGCCTTGCTCCGGATGCGGTATGCTCAACCTGCGGCGCCTTAGAGGTAGTCATTGGGGACGTTCTTAAATGACTAGGTTGGGCACATTGCTTTGAGATGTTATTCAATCGGCTTTGATGGCCTTGAAGCCGGCTACCTGCTCAAAGAAATTAGCGGCATTTATCTGCTATTGAAAATAATGCTCAAAAAATCGTTCAAGAAGTCGCAGTGCATTTTTTGATGCGTCGCACGTCAAGTGATTTGGCAAGTTCTTGGTTAGATATTGGTCAGTTTTGGGTCAACCTTGCCAAAAGCTTGACGAATGCAGATTTTGACGTCGACGAATGAGCACTTCAGGCAGGTTCCAAGCAAAAATCTGGGCTGATTCTCGATAATCGCCTTCAATCGTCCCTTGCCAAGCGCTGGCCTCGCGTACAATCTGCTCCGACATTCGCGCGCCGTCCGGCGCTTAAGAGGGGAGGGCCCCATGGCAAACGAGATTTGGACCATCAAGCGTTGTCTCGAGTGGACCAAGGAGTACCTGGCCGAGCGCGGCGAGGAGCACCCCCGTCTTTCTGCCGAGTGGCTGCTCTGCGCTGCCACGGGTTTGGCACGCATCGACTTATATATGCGCATGGGCGAGACGCTTAACGCGGCTCAGCTCGAGACCATGCACGCGGCCGTTGTTCGTCGCGCTAAAGGTGAACCGCTGCAGTACATCACCGGCAGCACGCAGTTTCGCATGATCGACGTCGCGTGCGCCCCCGGCGTGCTCATTCCGCGCCCCGAGACCGAGATGCTCGTCGAGGAAGTCCTCAATTATCTGGATGCCGAGGTGCTGAGCCCCGAGGCTGCTGCCCGTCAGCGCGTGGAGCTGCCTTGGAACGATGAGGTCGAGGAGGCACGCAAGGCCGAGGCCGCGCTGGCAGACGAACGCGCGGCCGCCGAGCGCCGTGCCGCTAACCTGACGGCTGCCGATGAGGCGGCGCTAGGCGGCGACGTATTGGGCAGCCGCGCCTATGCCGAGGAGCTGGCCGACCGCGAGGCCGAGGAAGCCGCCGCGCAGGCAGCAGAAGCCGAAGCCGCGGAAGCCGCCGAGCCCGAGCTCGACGAATACGGCATCGCCATCGAGGGTGCCGGCCAGGAGACGGCTTCGGCTCAGGATGCCGCTGCGCCTGCCCCAGCCGAGCCCCGTATCGCCCGCGTTCTCGAGGTCGGCTGCGGCACGGGTTGCATCTCGCTCTCCCTTGCCTGGGAGCGCCGCGGCCACGTTACCTGCACCGCCACCGATATCGAGCCGCGCGCCATCGATCTGGCCACCAAAAACCGCGACGCGCTCGGCCTCACGGCAGATGAGGTTGCCTTTAGTCTCACCAACCTGGTGAGCTCCATTCCCCGCGAAGAGTGGGGCACCTTCGACGTGCTCGTTTCCAACCCGCCCTACATCCCGACCGGCGTCATGCGCTCGCTGCCGCACGAGGTCAAGGACTTTGAGCCCGACTTGGCGCTCGAGGGCGGTGCCGACGGCCTGGACATCTTCCGCCGCCTGCTCAATGCGGCGCCTTACATGCTGCGCGCCGGCGGCCTGTTTGCCTGCGAGCTCTACGAGGGCGCCCTCGATGCCGCGGCCGAGCTCTGTCGCCAGGCAGGCCTTTCGGACGTGCGTATCGTCCACGACCTCACCGATCGTCCCCGCATCGTTCGAGCCATCGTCACCGAGCCCAAACAGCGCCAGTAATATTCATTAACTGGTTAGCAAAAATTATAAAGTAGTTTATAATTAGGACGGCTGAAAGAGGTCGGCCCATGCAACCTCCTACCTTTCGGGAAATCATTGCCCTACTCAAGCACGATGGATTCGTGAAGGTCGCGCAAGTCGGTAGTCATGCTAAGTATGTTTCTGGTGACCGTGTTGTCACCGTGAACGGCTCTGGTGGTGATCGACCAAAGAAGGGCACGTGGGCAAGTATTCGTCGCCAAGCTGGATGGTAGTTGGAGGCAAAATGAGGCAGCGATTTACCTATGACTGCGTTCTCATAAAAGAAGACGACGGTTACTGCGCCAGCTTCCCGCAGATTCCCGGCGCCTTTGCCGATGGCGATACACGCGAAGAAGCGATTGCCCATGCCACCGAGGCGCTGATGGCGTTTTTGGCCGACGACCTCAACAACGGTTTGACTCCGGCAGGGTACGAACACTCGGCCGAGGTCGTGGCCCTTTCAGTCGAAATCGACCACGAGGACGCTCGGGAAGCGGCGTGCCGAACATTTAAAGACGCAGCGCTGGACCTCAAAGTCTCCGCTCCGCGGATTACCGCTCTGGTCAAAGCCGGAAAGCTCGATGTTGAACTCGTCGACGGCCGTCGGATGATAACGATAGACAGCATCGAGCGCTACGCCGCCCAAAAACGCCACGCCGGCAGGCCAAAGAAGTTCGTCGCAGTTCAATAACCCCCTCACTTTCACCGACTACTAAAGCCGCTCACCAAACCAACATGCGCTCTGGGCAAATAGGTTGAATGTTTCGTGCGAGAATGCCCCTCAGTAAACAAACTTGCACCAGAGCGTAAGGGGCTGGCATACACATGCAGACGGTCTATCGGGTATACGAGGGAACGCGCGAGCCGCATCGGCTTGCCGTCGAGCGCGCGGCCGAGGTGCTCGGCCGCGGCGGCCTGGTCTTGATCCCGACCGAGACCGTCTACGGTGTCGCCGTGGCAGTCAACGCCTTCTCCGATGCCGTCCCCCAAGATACAAGCGAATCCTTGTTGTGGCCGCGCGATCCGCATGCCACCGTTAACGGCGCCGCGGTCCCTGCGCTTGGTACTGGCTACCGCCGCATCTTTACCCTCAAGCAGCGCAAGCTCACCCAAACGGTCGCCTGGCTGGTCGATGGCGTCGAGGCGCTCGACCGCTATGGCGTGGATATCTCGGAAGATGCCCGCGTACTTGCGCGACGATGCTGGCCGGGAGCCCTGACTATCGTGGTCAAGGCGGCTCCCTGCGTGCCGACCTTTATGCGTGCTGCCGACGACACCGTGGCCCTGCGCGCTTCGGCCTCTCCCGTGGTCCAAGCGCTCATCCGCGCCTGCGGCAGTCCCCTTGCCTGCACGAGCGCCAACACACACGGCGCGCCCTCGCCGGCAAGCTTTGCCGCCGTCGAAGGTCGCATCCTGGAGGGGGTCGATGTTGCCGTCGACGCCGGCGAGACCCCGTGTCGCGACGCCTCGACCATCGTGTCGTTCCAGCACGGCGGGCTCCAGATCCTGCGCCAAGGCGCACTTCCCGCATCAGAGATCGAACGGGTCCTGTCCGACCCGATGCAATAGAAAGGTGTAAGCGATGTCGTTGAATCTGGGCAGCCTGGGCATGGAAGATGCCTCGTTTAACTTTGGCGGTTCCTACATCATGGCGCTCGACTGCGGCACCACCTCGGTACTTGCGACCATCGTCGACGAGTACGGCTGCATCGTCGCGCAGGCACGTCGTAGCGTCAAAACCAGCTTCCCGCGTCCCGGTTGGATAGAGCAAGACCCCATGGAGGTGCTTGCCAGCCAGATCGGCGTGATGATGGAGGTCCAGTTTAAGAGCGGCATCCATTCTGACCGCATCGCCGCCATCGGTATCTCCAACCAGCGCGAGACCACGGTGGTGTGGGACCGCATAAGCGGCCAACCCATCTATAACGCCATCGTGTGGCAATGCCGTCGCACCGCACCTCTGATCGACGAGCTGGTCGAGCGGGGCGCAGAAGAGCTGGTGTGCTCCCGCACGGGACTTACGCTTGACCCGTATTTCTCGGCCTCCAAGGTGCAGTGGATTCTCGACAACGTCGACGGCGCACGCGAGAGCGCGGCGGCGGGCGACCTCATGTTCGGCACCATCGACACCTGGCTCATCTACAACCTCACCGGCAGTCAGGTCTTTGCCACCGACTACACCAATGCCAGCCGCACGGCGCTCTTTAATATCCATACGCTCGATTGGGACGACGACCTGCTGGCGCTCTTTGACGTTCCACGTTCCATGATGCCCGAGGTTCGTTGGAGCTCGGGCGACTACGGCCGCGTCGCGAGCGACATCATGACCAACATGCCGCCCATCATGGGCGTGGCGGGCGATCAGCAGGCGTCGCTGTTCGGCCACTGCTGCTTCCATCCCGGCCAGACCAAAAACACCTATGGCACGGGTTGCTTTATGCTCATGAACACCGGCGACGAGGTCGTCGAATCCAAGAACGGTCTGGTCTCCACGATCGGTATCGCCGCAGACGGCAAGATCAGCTATGCGCTCGAGGGTTCTATCTTTGCCGCCGGCTCAACCATGAACTGGCTGCGCAACAACATGGGCATCATCTCGAGTGTGAGCGAGTCCGCGCAACTCGCCGCTTCGATCAACGACAACGAGGGCTGCTACTTCGTCCCCGCCTTCGCTGGCCTGGGCGCTCCCTGGTGGGACCCGCGTGCCCGCGGTATCGTGTGCGGCCTGACCGGTGCCTCGAGTCGCGCGACCATTGTGCGTGCGGCCTGCGAGTCCATGGCCTACCAGAGTTATGACGTGCTGCGCGCCATGGAGCAGGACGTGGGACTTTCGATTGAGCGCCTGTCCGTCGATGGCGGCGCCTCACGCAACGAGTTCATCATGCAATTCCAGGCCGACCTGCTGGATATCCCCGTGCTGCAATGCGAGACGGTGGAGACCACGGCAATCGGTGCCGCGTACTTGGCGGGTCTTGCCGTCGGCTATTGGGAAGACCTGGAAGAACTGGAGCAAAATGCCCAGATCGTTAGGACCTTCCTTCCCCACATGTCCGCCGAGCGCCGCGAGCAAAACCTTGCGGGCTGGCGTGATGCAGTCAGGCGCTCGCTCAGCACCGCACAGTAGGGCTGTGATGGGCTGCTCGATATAACAAACCGCTAAACTAATGCATGGCGTGCGGCGGCAACATTGCTCCGCGCCTTGTCAGCAAGGCCATCTTCCGGCCGCAACGAAAGGGGCAATCAACCCATGACCGTCACCTACGATACGTCCCGTGTGACCCTTGTCGATCATCCGCTCGTCCAGCACAAGCTGTCGATCCTGCGCGACAAAAACACCGGCACCAACCAATTCCGCCAGCTTGTGCGCGAGCTTGCACTTTTTGACGGCTACGAGGCCATGCGCGACCTGCCCATGGAAGACGTCGAAGTCGAGACCCCCATCACCACCGCAACGTTTAAGCAGCTCGCCGGCAAGAAACTCGCCATCGTGCCCATCCTGCGTGCGGGCCTTGGCATGGTCGACGGTATCCTCGACCTGGTGCCCTCCGCTCGCGTGGGCCACATCGGCATGGAGCGCGACGAGGTCACCCACGAGCCGCACGAGTATTACTGCAAGATGCCCAAGGATATCGACCAGCGCATCTGCCTGGTCGTCGACCCCATGCTCGCCACGGGCGGTTCGGCCGAGATGGCCATCAGCTACCTGCGCGGGCGCGGTGTCAAGGACATCCGCATGCTGTGCATCGTCGCGGCCCCCGAGGGCCTCAAGTCGCTGACTGAGAAGGATCCCGATGTGCATATCTATACCTGCGCCATCGACGACCATCTCAACGAGGCTGCCTACATCGTTCCCGGTCTCGGCGACGCCGGCGACCGCATCTACGGCACGCTCTAGTCGCTGGGCTAAGACGGCCGCGGCTGCAAATACGAAGAAATGGTGCGCGCGGGCGAGCAAAAGACGACCGCGCGCACTCCTGTTAACGGACGTTTTGCCCTGCAGGGTTCGAGAAAAACGTATTACCGTACCTGCGGCATAAAGAAGGTCTTAAGAAAACGAACAGGTGCGTATTAACCGTTTGTTTTTCGGTTGTACTTTAGCGATTGGCTCGTACAATAGTCACCAATGTTTGGCGGGAACTGTCCTGTGAGGCGATAAAAAAGGAAAGTGAGGACGCCAGTGTTTCAGATAGCCGATCTGCTCGCTATCGTTGCAGGTGCCATCGCGGGCGCGATTGCCTTCCTTCCCTTTGTCTTTACGCTCAAGCCGGTTCTTGACGATAAGCAGAATGCGGACATGCTCAAGGGTATGGTGAGTCTCGCGGTCTCGGCAATCGCGTTGCTTGTCTTTACCTTGGTTGTGTTTGTGTTGTTCGGAGAGGCATTTCGCATGTTCCTCCTGGGCGAGGCGATCGGCTTCGTGGCCTTTATGGCCGCCTGCGCGGTTCGCGTCGCCAAGGCGCTGCGAGATCCTCATGAGGTCGAAAGGTAAGTCGTGGAAATTTTTGAAAAGCTGCCTGATGAGATTAATCATCTGGTCAGCGAGTTCAGCTCCACCCCTGTCGTGGGCGATCTGAGCTGCGGCATCACGCAGTACTCGTTTTGGCTGATCGTCTCCACGATCGTGCTCCTGATCGTCCTGGCCGTGTTCAAGAAGAAGCAGACCCTAGTTCCCAAGGGCTTCTTCGTCAACGGTTTCGAGTACATCATCGAGTACGTCGAGAACGATATCGGCAAGGGTGTCGTGGGTGAGAACTGGAAGAAGCACTTCCCGTTCCTGTG
This sequence comes from Collinsella aerofaciens, assembly GCA_036301285.1. Classification (GTDB taxonomy): domain Bacteria; phylum Actinomycetota; class Coriobacteriia; order Coriobacteriales; family Coriobacteriaceae; genus Collinsella; species Collinsella aerofaciens_BS. Next base: position 12,150 of record JAXJET010000016.1, on the reverse strand, counting down.
CTCGCTTTTCCTGTTCATCCTGATCAACAACATGATCGGCCTGATCCCGGGAATGAAGCCCGGCACCGGCGCAATCGGCTCCACCGCCGCGCTCGCCATCTTCGCCTTTGTGTACTTCATCTACTACGGATGCAAGGCTCACGGCGTGATCGGCTACATCAAGAGCCTCGCCCCGCAGGGCGTGAGCTTCCCGATGAACGTGCTCGTGTGGGTCGTCGAGCTTTTCTCGACCTTCCTGCGCCTCATCACGCTCGCCGTCCGTCTGTTCTGCAACATGTTCGCAGGACACGTGGTCATGGGCTCGTTCGCCATCATGGCGAGCATGTTCATGCAGCCGCTGCTTCAGCAGGTTTCCGCGGCCCACGCCGTCGGCGCCCTGCCTTCGCTGGCCTGGCTTGCCATCCTCATCCTGATCTATGCGATCGAGCTTGTGGTCGGCGCCATCCAGGCTTACGTCTTCACGGTCCTTACCGCCGTGTATGTCTCTGAGGCAGAGGAGGTCGCGGAGGAGGAGTAGTCTTCCGTTCGCGCCTTAAAGGTAAGGCAATTCGTTAAACCGCCGGTGCCCGTACCCATGGAGCCCGGCAGTTATAAAAAGGTTATCCTGCGTGAAATAAGACACGCACGACAAAGGAGGAATCGTGGGAGTTATCGGTTACGGTCTCGGTGTTATCGGCGCTGGTCTTGCTATCGGCCTGTCTGCTCTGGGTGCTACGGGTGCTATGGCCCGTCAGCCTGAGGTCCAGGGCCGCGTGTTCACCGTCTTCATCATGGGCTCCGCCTTCGGCGAGGCTCTGGCTCTGATCGGCTTCGTTGTCGCGCTGATCGTTAAATAGCACGGAGCGTCAAGTATGAATCTTTCATCCCAGAAGAGCGCGATCGCACTCTCCGCGTCCGCGGCCGCGCTGCTCATGCCGGTTTCCGCGTTCGCCGAGGACGGCGCCGCCGGTGCGGACATCCTCATCCCTAAGATGGCGGAGTTCATCCCGGCGCTTATCGCCTTCCTGATTATCTGGATCGTGCTGGCCAAGGTCGCCCTGCCGGGCATCATGAAAACCATGGAGGAGCGCGGCAAGAAGATCGAGGAGAGCCTCGACGAGGCCGAGAAGACCAAGCAGGAGGCTATCGCCAAGCGCGCTGAGTCCGACTCGATCGTCACCGACGCCCGTCGTCAGGCTGCCGACATCGTTCTCGAGGCCCGTAAGGACGCCGAGTCCGAGCGCGCCCGTATCATCGAGGCTGCTCACAAGGAGGCCGAGGAGATCATCGCCAAGGCCCATACGACCGTCGAGGACGAGCGCAAGTCCATCTACGCCGGTGCCGCGAACTCCATCGCCGACCTGTCCGTTGCCGTCGCCACCAAGATCGTGGGCGAGGCACTCGAGAACGAGGCCGAGCAGAAGAAGCTCATCGAGCGCTACATCCAGGAAGCAGGTAGCCTGAATGCCGACTAGCCGCTATCAGGACAAAGTGCTCGAGACCTACGCGCGCTCCCTTCTGGAAGCCGCCAAGGCCGAGAACCATGTGTTCGAGGACCTCGAGATGATCGAGCGCTTGGCTTCTGCCAACCCCGAGATCATCGCCGTGCTCGACACCATGTCCAAGCGCGACCAGCTCGACCTTCTTCCCAAGGTGGCAGCTGCCTTTAAGTATGTTGCCGAGGAAGACGAGGATGTAGTGGGCGTGACCGTCACCACGGCGATCCCGCTCGACGACGAGCTGCGTCAAACCATCACTAAGAAATGCGAGCAGGACTTCGGCCGCAAAGTATTCCTTATCGAGCAGGTCGACCCGTCTATCGTGGGCGGCCTGGTGCTCGAGGCCCGCGGCGAGCGTCGTGACATTACCGTCAAGACGCAGCTGCGCATCGCGCAGGAGACCCTCGCAAACTCTGCTAATTCGTACGGAGGTGAAGCCTAATGTCCGAAACCCTCAATGCCCAGGATATCGCCAAGAAACTGCAGGAGCAGCTCACGAGCCTCTCCGCGACGGTCGATACGCATGAGGTTTCAACGGTCGACGAGGTAGGCGACGGCATCGCGCGCGTCTCCGGCCTCAAGAGCGCCATGGCAGGCGAGCTTCTGGAGTTCAAGAGCTCCGATACCGGTGAGACCGTCTTCGGCCTTGCCCAGAACCTTGACCGTGACGAGGTCGGCGCCGTTCTGTTTGGTGCCGTCGACTCCATCAAGGAAGGCGACGAGTGCCGCACCACTGGCCGCATTATGGATATCCCCGTGAGCCGTGCCATGCTCGGCCGCGTCGTCAATCCACTCGGCCAGCCTATCGACGGCCTGGGTGACATCGTCGCCACGCATCGTCGCCCCATCGAGTTCAAGGCCCCCGGTGTCATCGACCGTACCCCGGTGTGCGAGCCGGTTCAGACCGGTCTGCTCGCTATCGACTCCATGGTGCCTATTGGCCGCGGTCAGCGTGAGCTCATCATCGGCGACCGTAAGACCGGTAAGACCGCCATTGCCATCGACGCTATCCTCAATCAGCGCGGCAAGGGCATGGTCTGCATCTATGTCGCCATCGGCCAGAAGGCCTCCACGGTTGCCAACATCCGCGAGACCCTCGCTCAGCACGGTGCACTCGACTACACCATCATTGTTTCGGCCACCGCTGCCGATTCCGCCCCTATGCAGTACATCGCGCCTATGGCCGGTGCCGCTATCGGCGAGTTCTTCATGTACAACGGCGAGGACGGCAAGCCCGCCAGCGAGACCAACCCCGGTGGCCACGTGCTCGTCATCTACGATGACCTGTCCAAGCAGGCTGTGGCCTACCGTCAGATGTCGCTGACGCTGCATCGTCCGCCCGGACGCGAGGCCTATCCTGGCGACATCTTCTACCTGCACTCTCGTCTGCTCGAGCGTGCCGTCAAGATGTCCAAGAAGAACGGTTACGGCTCCATGACGGCTCTTCCGATCATCGAGACCCAGGACGGCGACGTCTCGGCCTACATTCCGACCAACGTCATTTCCATTACCGATGGTCAGATCTACCTGCAGTCCGAGCTCTTCTTCCAGGGCCAGCGCCCGGCAGTCGACGTGGGCATTTCCGTGTCCCGCGTCGGTGGCGACGCGCAGACCAAGGCTATGAAGCAGGTCGCCGGCAACCTCCGTCTGGACCTCGCTTCGTACCAGGAGCTCGCCGGCTTTACGCAGTTCGGCTCCGACCTCGACGAGGCTACTCAGAAGCAGCTGACCCATGGTGCCCGCATGACCGAGCTCCTGAAGCAGCCGCGTTACAAGCCGTTTGAGGTTGGCGAGCAGATCGTTACGCTGTTCGCTGGCAACGAGGGCTTCCTGGATGACCTGGAGATCGCCGACGTGCTGCCTTTCCGTGCCGAGCTCATCGAGTACATGGACAATGGCTTTGGCTCGCTGCTCGACAAGGTTCGCGCCAAGAAGATCGATGATGACACCAAGGCTGAGCTCTTGCGCGTCATCGGCGACTTCAAGCAGCAGTTCATGGCCAAGCACCATTCGGATGTTTCTGGATCAGAGGAGAACTAAGCCCCATGGCCAACCTTCGCGACATTAAGAAGCGAATCTCCTCGGTTACCACGACCAAGCAGATCACGCGCACGATGGAGATGGTCTCTACGGCCAAGATTCGTCGTGCCCTCGATCGCTCCAAGCAGGCCGAGCCCTATAAGGAGGCGCTGACCGACGTCATGTTGACGGTCGCCGGCGACGCCTCCTGTTCGGGCACCGATCCCATGCTGCAGAAGCATGAGAGCGTCAAGCATGGCCTGATTGTCGTTATTGCCTCGGACCGCGGCCTTGCCGGCGGTTTCAATACGACGGTGGAGCGCACGGCCGAAAAGCTCGCCGCTTCTTGGGCGAACGACGGCATCGAATACGAGATCATCGCGTGCGGGCGTAAGCCGGCCACGTATTTCCGTGACCGCGCAAACGTTGTCATGCACTTTGAGGGCAACTCCTCTGAGCCCGATTTCAATCAGGCCCGCATGATCTCCTCTCATATCTGCGATGCGTATCGTGCCGGTGAGCTTGACCGTGTCGAGCTTGTCTACCACCACGCCAAGAACCGCGTGGATCAGGAGCTTCGCGTCGAGCATCTGTTGCCGCTCGACCCCGAGATGATCGCTATGGCCCACGGTCCGCGTAAGAACGAGACCGACGCCCCTAAGCGCATCTCGTCCACGTTCGAGTTCGTGCCCTCTCCCGAGCATGTTCTCGGCAAGCTTGTGCCGTCTTATATCCTGACGGTCATCTACCAGGCCCTGATCGATTCGGCGGCTGCCGAGCAGGGTGTACGCCGCAAGGCCATGCACTCCGCGACGGAAAACGCCACCGCGATCATCTCGACCCTTACCCGCACGTATAGTCGCGTGCGCCAGGCTTCGATCACGACCGAGATTAACGAGATCGTCGGCGGAGCCTCAGCATTGGAGGAACAGTAATGGCTAATAACACCGTAAAGCTTGCGGTCGAGGAAGCCACCAAGAAGACGACTGCCGGTGATGGTCGCATCGTGCGAATCATCGGCCCTGTCGTCGACGTCAAGTTTGACGGCGCGGTGCCCCCGATCTACAACGCGCTCACGGTCGAGGCCGAGACCCCGATCGGTCATCTGAGCACGATCCTCGAGGTCGAGAGCCAGCTTCCGGGCGGCGTCGTCCGCACGGTCGCCATGTCCTCGACCGACGGCCTGCAGCGCGGCCTCATCGCCACCGATACCGGTGAGCCCATGAAGATGCCCGTTGGTCCCAAGACGCTCGGCCGCATTTGGAACGTCATGGGCAAGCCCGTCGACGGCAAGCCCATGCCCGAGGTGGAGGAGTTCTACCCCATCCACCATGCAGCGCCCCGTTTCGACGAGCTCACCACCAAGACCGAGATCTTCGAGACCGGCATCAAGGCCGTCGACCTGCTCGAGCCCTACATCCGCGGCGGCAAGACAGGTCTGTTCGGCGGCGCCGGCGTCGGCAAGACCGTTCTGATCCAGGAGCTCATCAACAACCTCGCCCAGGAGCACGGCGGCACCTCGGTGTTCACCGGCGTCGGCGAGCGTACCCGCGAGGGCACCGACCTGTTCCTCGAGATGAGCGAGTCTGGCGTTATCGACAAGACCTGCTTGGTCTATGGTCAGATGAACGAGCCGCCCGGAGCGCGTCTGCGCATCGGTCTGGCCGGCCTTACCACCGCTGAGTACTTCCGCGATCGCGGCCAGGACGTTCTGCTGTTCATCGACAACATCTTCCGCTTCTCCCAGGCAGGTTCCGAGGTTTCCGCACTGCTGGGCCGTATGCCGTCCGCCGTTGGTTACCAGCCCACGCTGGCAACCGAGATGGGCGACCTCCAGGAGCGCATTACCTCGACCAAGACGGGCTCCATTACTTCCGTCCAGGCTGTCTACGTCCCCGCAGACGACCTGACCGACCCGGCGCCTGCCACGACGTTTACGCACCTCGATGCCACCACGGTTCTTTCGCGTAGCATTTCGTCGCTCGGCCTGTTCCCGGCTATCGACCCGCTTGCGTCTTCCTCCGACGCTCTCGATCCCTCGATCGTTGGCGAGGAGCACTACCGTGTCGCCGTCAAGGTCCAGGAGCTCCTGCAGGAGTACTCCGACCTTCAGGACATCATCGCCATTCTGGGTATGGACGAGCTGTCCGAGGAGCAGCGCCTTACGGTCAACCGTGCCCGTAAGATTCAGCAGTTCCTCTCGCAGTCCTTCCACGTCGCCGAGAAGTTCACCGGCAACCCCGGTGTCTACGTCCGCGTCGAGGATACCGTCCGCTCTTTCGCCGAGATTGTCGACGGCAAGGCCGATGACCTGCCCGAGCAGGCTTTCCGCTATGCTTCCACGATTGAGGACGTGCGCGAGCGCGCCCGCAAGATGGGGGAGAAGTAGGTTATGCGTATCCGCATCGTGTGCCCCGTGAGCTGCGCCTATGAGGGCGACGCTGCGTTTGTGTCGATTCCGTCCACGGATGGCGAGTTTGGCGTTCTGCCTGCTCACTCCAGCGAGATCTGCACGATCGACCGCGGTTACGTTCGCGTTTCCGATAAGGCCATGGGCACTGTCGACCACACGTTTGCCGTGGCCGGCGGCTATGCCCAGGTTGCGGACGATGTCGTGACCGTTCTCGCCGAGCGCGCTTGCGATTTGTCGACCGTCGATGCCGACAAGCTTAAAGCTGATATTCAAGGTTTTGAAGAGAAGCTGGGTAATTTGTCGGAGGATGATGCACGCCGCGCCTACCTCTATAATGAAATCGCATGGTGTAAGCTCAAGCTTGCCCAATAGTCAAACGATTTAGCGTTCGACCATTTGCGAACACATCATGCCCGGGATGGCCCAGCCATCCCGGGCATGCTTTTTGAAAGGGTAGACCTTGGATATTATCCGCGTTGAGGGTGGCCACGCCATCGGAGGCTCCGTGCCCGTTTCGGGCGCCAAGAACTCCGCACTCAAACTCATGGCGGCAACGCTTCTGGCGCCGGGCAAGACGACGCTGCAGAACGTGCCCGATATTTCCGATGTCCACGTGATGGGCAAGGTGCTCAAGGGGATGGGCGCTACGATCGATGTTCTCGACGAGCACACGCTCGAGATTGATACCTCTCAGGTCGATTCTTGGGAGGCCCCCTACGAGCTCGTTGCCAAGATGCGTGCTTCCACCGCCGTCATGGGACCCCTGCTGGGTCGCTTCCATCGCGCCAAAATTGCCATGCCGGGCGGCTGTAACCTGGGTGCTCGCAAGATCGATATGCACATTCTTGGTCTTGAGGCCCTGGGCGTTGAGTTCGATACCGCCCACGGTTACATCAACGCTAATGCGCCCCAAGGTCTGCGCGGTACCACCGTCACGCTTGAGTTCGCCAGCGTCGGTGCGACCGAGAACCTCATCATGGCCTCTGTGCGCGCACAGGGTACCACGGTTATCGACAATGCCGCCCGCGAGCCCGAGATCGTCGATCTCGCTAACATGCTCAACGAGATGGGCGCCAAGATTGTTGGCGCCGGTACGCCCGTCGTGACCATCGAGGGCGTGGAAGAGCTGCATCCTGTTACCCATCGCGTAGTGGGCGACCGCATCGAGGCCGGTACCTTTATCGTCGCCGGTGCGCTGATGGCCGACGATCGCGGTGTTGACGTCACGGGTTTTTGCCCCATTCACTTGGGCATGGTTCTCAAGAAGATGGAGCTTATGGGCATCGATTGCGAGCGTACCGACGACGGCGTCCATGTGAACCGTGCCGAGCGTATCAAGCCGGTCGATATCCAGACGCTTCCGTTCCCCGGTGTCCCGACCGACATGCAGGCGCAGATTATGGTACTCTCCGCCCTTGCCGATGGCAGTTCCGTTATTACCGAAAACATCTTCGAGAATCGCTTTATGTTCGCCTCTGAGCTGGTGCGCATGGGTGCCGACATTCGTATCGAGAGCCATCACGCCATGATTCATGGCGTCAAGGGCTTCTCGGGTGCACAGGTTACCTCGCCCGATCTGCGTGGCGGAGCGGCCCTCGTCGTAGCGGGCTTGATCGCCGACGGGACGACCGAGGTTTCGGCCATTCATCACATCAAGCGCGGCTACGAGCAGTTTGTCGAAAAGCTGCAGGCGCTCGGCGCGCATGTCGAGCATGCTACCGTCCCCGATCCCGTCATCTACTAATACAGGTTGCCTATGTTTAATAAAAAGCCCCTCGCGGATACCACCACCCGAAGACCCTCAACTGGTGCGCAGGCCAAGATCTACAGTCGCGATAACGTGGCTCGCTATTCCGAGCGCGCTCGCCAACGTCGTCGTAGCCACACGATTCGTCACGTCGCGCTCATTGTCGTGCTTGGCGTGCTGCTGAGTGCCACTACCGCTGCCGGCCTGTGGTTTGCCACCATCATGGGCAAGCTCGGCGATTCTAATGTCATTACTGACAATCTGCGTCGGGTTCTGGTTGACACCGATGAGGCAAAGGATCCGTTCTATGTGCTGCTTCTTGGCACCGACGGCCGTCCGGGCGAGGATACGTATCGTGCCGACTCGATTATCCTGGCACGCATCGACCCCACGCAAAAGCAGGCGACGCTCATTTCCGTTCCGCGCGACACCAAGGTCGAGTACAAGGGCGAGACCATGAAGATCAACGCCTGCCATACCGTTGGCGGCGCCGAGGCCATGGTCGAGGCGGTCAACGAGCTGTGCGGTGTTCAGATTTCCCACTATGCCGAGGTCAGCTTCGACGGTATGCAGGCGCTGATTGATTCGGTTGGCGGTATCGACATTAACGCAACCGATGATGTTGACGACCCCGAGCACCTGGATATTAAGATTACCGCTGGCCAGCAGCATATGGACGGTGCCACCGCCCTTACCTATGCCCGCTGCCGCTACACCTATGCCGACGGCGATTACACGCGCATGCGCCACCAGCGCCAGGTGCTTGGCGCCCTTGCCAACCAGATTCTCAATAACTTCGATGCCACGAAGATCTTTGGCCTGGTTAATTCGCTGTTCGATATGCTCGTAACCGATATGAGCGTTCAGGATATCGTGGCTACGGTCAATGCCACGCGCGGTATGGATGTCGACGGTATCTACTCGGCCAACCTGCCCTCGTACGCCGACGACAGCACCATGATCGACGGAGTGAGCTACGTCTTTGTCTACGAGGACGAGCTCAAGGAAATGATGGAGCGCGTCGATGCCGGCAAGGATCCCAAGGGTCCCAACACCATGGGTCTTTCCGACGGTTCCAGCTCTACGATCGGCGACCTGAACAACAACACGTCTGACGACTACGCAAACGGTACCGCAACCTCATCGGTCAGCTCTGACGATTCCGATGACTCAAGCGATTCAAGCGATTCGGACTACTACGAAGAGCCCACCGGCGACGGCAACGGCTACGAGGCCAACTATTAGAGTTACGCGGTTTTACCAAACCGCATAACCGCTTGACGCTGCGCGGGCCGCATTTGGACAATCTGACGTTCAACTTCAAGGGCGCGACCAGAAGGTCAGCGCCCTTTCGTTTCACGTCACCTTGTCTCAAATGCGGCCCGCTCGCTGTCCGTCCTCTACCTGCGACGTTAGTCATTGGGGACGTTCTTAAACGACTGGTCAAAGGGGACACTCTTGATGCACTTGGCACTTGGGGACGTTCCTTTTGTGCCGGCAGTTTGGGACACTCCTTGCGTTAAGAGGCTGGCGTGCGTCAACCTATTCTCGTTGCAGTAAAAAAATCGCCCCGTTCTTGGTTGAGGACGGGGCAATTCGTCTTTTGGACTTGTGCAGCCAGGCCTATGCAAAGCGGGCGACGAGCTCCTGGAGCACGTCGGTCATCTTGACGAGCGAACTGACCGGGACGAACTCGTTGACGCCGTGGTAGCAATAGCCGCCGGTGGAAAGGTTGGGGCAGGGCAGACCGCGGAACGACAGCTGAGCGCCGTCGGTGCCGCCACGAATCGGCAGCACCTGGGGCTCAACGCCGCAGGCAAGGTAGGCTTCCTTGGCAACATCAATAAGCTCGGGATAGTCACGAACGATCTCGGCCATATTTCGATACTGCTGCTTAATCTCGACCGTCACGTGCTTCTCACCCAGACGCTGGTTGAGCATCGAGGCGGCGGCATCAATAAGGTCGAGTTTCTGCTGGAACTTGGCGGCGTTATGGTCGCGGACGATATAGCGCGCTGTGGCGTGATCGACGGTCGCAGATACACCCTCAAGGTGATAAAAGCCCTCGTAGCCTTCCGTATACTCCGGGCGCTGCGCGTAGGGGAGCAACGCGTTGAAGTCGCAGAACAGATTGCCTGCGTTGACCATACGGCCCTTGGCGTCGCCCGGGTGGATGGACTGGCCCTCAAAGCGGACGGTCGCCTCGGCGGCGTTAAAGCACTCCCACTCCAGCTCGCCGATGGGGCCGCCGTCGACCGTGTAGGCGTACTTGCAGCCAAAGGCATCGATATCCAACAGCTCGGCTCCGTGGCCGATCTCCTCGTCAGGGCAGAAGCAAATGCCGAGTGTGGGATGGGGCAGAGAAGGGTCCTGAGCGATACGCGCGACAAGCGACATGATCTCGGCGACGCCTGCCTTGTCGTCCGCGCCCAGCAGCGTGGTGCCATCGCTGCAGACCAGGTCCTCACCCGCGAGGTCATTCAGGGCGGGAAGCTTGGCGGTACTCATGGCAACGGGCTTACCGTCAGCCGTGCCGCAGACCAGGTCGCCGCCTTCGTAGTGTACGATATGCGGCTTCACGCCGGCGCCCGGTGCAACTTCGGTGGTGTCGAGATGGGCGATCAGGCCCAGGGCGGGCTTGTCCTCAGCGCCCGCACTTGCGGGGATATGCGCGCAGACATAGGCGTGCTCGGTCACGTAGGCATCTTCCGCACCAAGCTCGCGCAGCTCTTCAGCCAGCACGTTGGCAAGGTCAAACTGAACGGCGCTCGAGGGTACCTGGTCGCAGTTTGCATCCTCGGACTGCGTGTTGATCTGGACGTAGCGCAAAAAGCGCTCGAGGACATCGGGGCTCGTGGTGGTGTTTTCCATAAAGACCGCTCCAATCTTGGTCGTCGTGTGCAACAAGAACTCTAGCACGGTATGCCACGGCATACCACGACGCTTGGATGGGGTAGAATCAGCCATTGAATGCAGAAGGGACGGAAGATCATGGATACGACAAATAGCTCGCGCGAACTACATCTGACGGTGGCGAACGAAGACTACTTGGAGTGCATGGTTCGCATTGAAAGCGAAGAGGGGGAAACCAACGGCGTGCGATCGGTCGACATCGCGCAGCGCCTTGGCGTCTCCAAGGCATCGGTCAATAAAGCGGTTTCGGCTCTCAAGGCATCCGAGCTTGTCGAGCAATCGCACTACGGCAAGGTGATCCTGACCGATCGCGGCCGCGAGGTTGGCGCGGCTATCTGGTACCGTCATCGCCTCATCCGCACGTTTTTGGTTCAGGAGCTCGGTGTCGAATTTGAGCGAGCCGATTCCGAGGCCTGCATGATGGAGCATGCGCTATCCGAGGACACGATGAGCCGCTGGCTCGCCTATCTCGAAAAGCAGGGAATCAGCGTCGAGGAATAGCGGGATATATATGGATACGAGTTATTACAACCGCTTTGGTGCCGAGGAACTTACGCGCCGCTTGTCGAGCGAGACCTTGTTGGCGCAGGGCCCCATGGGCAGTGTTTTGTTGAGTGAGTACGATGCCGTCGACATTCCACCGGCGTTTTGGAATCTGGCAGAGCCGCAGACCGTTTCTCGTATCCATCGCTTGTATGTCGCCGCCGGCGCGCAGGTGCTCATTACCAATACCTTTCAGGCATCGAGCTATGCCCTCAAGCACGACCAGATTGCGCCGTCCGTGGCGGAGGTCAATCGCGGGGCCGTCGACGATGCCCGCCAGGCGCACCCTCAGCTGCTGCTAGGCTCGATGGGCCCGATCGGTATTGAGTGGTTTGCCGAGGACTCTGCCGAGTATCGTGAAATCCGAGGCATTGCGCGCGAACAGGCGCACGCCTTGCTCAACGCCGGCGTTGACGGTCTGCTGATCGAGACGGTGACGTCTATCCGTAATTTGCAGCCCATGCTTGCCGGCGCCCGAGATGCCGCCGATGGCATGCCTGTTCTGGTGAGTTTTGTCGTTGACGATAAAGGCGACCTGTTGGGCGATGGCCTCAACATCGAGGCAGCCGTTTTGTACGCCGAAAAACACGGCGCAAACTCGGTTGGTGTTAATTGCTGTTCGCTTGCGGCCGCGAATGCGGCGGTGCCCAGGATGGTTGCATCGGCGACTACTCCCGTTACGGTGCGTCCCAACGTAGGCGATCCGGTCCAGACTCAGGATGGCCCCGTATGGCACGAGAATCCCGAAGCTTTCGCGCGCGCATGCATCGAATGGAGACATGCCGGCGCCGCAATGGTGGGCAGTTGCTGTGGAACCACGGCAATCACTACGGCAGCGATGGCCGAGGCGCTCGATATATAAAGGGCAGACCGCCCCATACGGGGCGGTTTTTTTATTCAAGACTTTAGTCTGCTGGCCGCGCAGCGGCCAGCTTTGAACCACCCGCTACGCGGGTGGAGACAAACGGCTTTACAAAGCCACCCCTCCGACCGATATTGACGATTGTTCAGGCCGTCAAGAATTCGAGTCGAAGGGG
>JAXJET010000015.1:0-45537 GCA_036301285.1 Collinsella aerofaciens | reverse complement strand
CCTCACTCGGTCACCTGGAACATGGGAGACGGCGGTCGACGAAACTGGAGAGGAGGTATTACGAGCTCCTGTGCGAATTGAAGGGAGCGCTCCCGCAAACTGCCTATTGACAACTTATAGGAGCGTCGGTTTTATTTTTCGTTTTCCCGGCATGGTTGAGGGTATCCAATTAAACGTAGTAGATAGGCCCGTTTTGTGGCATACAACCCATTCAAGCCCAATCTCGAAGGCTAAAGAGCGCCTCTCATCCACGCCTGCGAGCGAAAAGCAAATAGAATGAAAGGCAAATGAAAAGCCCATTTGACGAGCGGAGGACATATGCGCGACGTAGCCGAAAGCGACTGGAAGCTGTTTAAGAAAATGCTTCCTCAATGGCAAGAACGTTATATGGAAAAGCTCATCGGCCAGTACGTTGAGATACTGAATGGCGGCAGCGAAGCGTCCAGTAGATTTTGGGCACTAGAAGAGAGCCTCAATAGAGACAAGCTGTCCTCAGGCGTAATTGCAAACAACATTCGCCGCAGCACAATGCACCGCGAGATAGCCAATTTGCTTATCGACAGCGTGATCACCCTTGACGACCTTGACGGTTTTACCGAGGACATTAAGAGCTATGCGCAACACTGGATTGGCCAGTAAGAGCACCGAACGACAAACATCCCCAGCAAAACGGGGCAAACGCCGGGCCACCTAATGGTTGTCCGGCGTTTGCCCAGATAAAACCTGCCAAAATAAACCTGTCCCTTTTTGGCAGGTTACTCGGCACTCTTGAGGGCACCGACCATGTCGATCTTGTTGAGGGTACGATTGGTGGCGAGGTTGACGATAAGCGTAAAGCCAAAGGAAAGCACCACGGCGAGCACGTAGCTTAGCGGCTCGACCTCGACGTCAAAGTACAGCGACGGCATCTGCAAAATGTAGGTAAAGCTCTCGGCCAGCAAACCGCCCAGCGGTACACCCAGCGCGGCGCCAATCGCCGTGAGGATCAACGTCTCCTTGTTGACGTAATGGTGTACCTCGCCACGGCGGAAGCCCAGCACCTTGATGGTCGCCAGCTCGCGTTCGCGCTCAGAGATATTCGTATTGGACAGCGTAAACACCACCACAAACGACAGGCACGCCGCCATAAAGGTCACGAGCACCACGACCGAATTGATAATCGTAAAGTTCGCCTCATAGTTCTCCCAATGCTCGGCCGTGCTCGAAATCGTGAGCCAACCGTCACTCTTAAGATTCTTGCTAAACGCAATCTGGTCGGCCGACGAACCCTTAAGCAGCACAAAGACGCCATTAAGGCGTGCGCTTCGACCGAACGTGCGCTCATAGGTGCCCTGCGTCATGTAAAGCGTGTTGCCCAGATAGTTAAGCGAAATGTCGCTGACTTTGACCTTGGCAACATTGAGCGACGAATCCTGGACGTGAGCCGTATCGCCCGGCTGAATCCCCAGCACCAGCTGTGAACTTTTGCTCAGATACACGTCTCCGTCACGCAAAGACAGCGGTTCTTTGGACTCATCCTCCAGGCGCACGTAATCGCCCAAGTCACCCGTGCGGTCATCGGGAATCACGATGAGCTGCACGGTCTCGCTCTTTCCGCCGAATGTAAAGGTGACGTTGTCGGTCATAATCGGCAGCGTCGAAGTCACAGTCACGTTGGAATCATTGGCCGCGCTGCGCCCATCCAATGCCGCGCACGTCTGCGAAAAATCGTCGGGATTGGCGACCGCCAGCAGGTCGTAGCGCGTAATGTGCCCGTACTGTTTGGGCGAAAGCGCCACCGACGTGTCACGGATGCCCATACCGCAGATCACGAGCGCCGTGCAGCCGGCGATACCGAAGATGGTCATAAAGGCACGCTTTTTGTAGCGGAACAGGTTACGTGCTGCCACCTTGTTCAAAAAGCCCATGCGGCGCCAAATAAAGCCGATACGCTCGAGCAGAATGCGTGAGCCGGCACGCGGCGCCTTGGGACGCATGAGCGAAGCCGGCGTCTCGGCCATCTCGTGGCGGCAGGCGATAATCGTAGCGCCCACCACGCCCACGGCAAACAGCGCCACCGACACGAGCGACGACACGATGTCGTACGAAAGCAGCATCTGAGGCAACGAGTACATATCGTCGAACACCGTAAACAAGAACAGCGGCAGGCCCACAAATCCGATGATGTTGCCGAGCACGCCGCCGATCAGACACGCCCACAGCGAGTAGTCCACGTATTTGGACAGAATACGCCCACGTGAATAGCCGAGCGCCTTGTACAGGCCAATAAGCGTGCGCTCCTCCTCAACCATGCGCGTGGCGGTGGTGAGGCTGATGAGCACGGCGACGATAAAGAAGATGAACGGGAAAACCGTGGCGATGGCCTCGATCGAAGAGCTGTCGCTCTCGACGCTCGAGTAGCTTGCGATGTTACCGCGGTCCTGGATGTACCAGGTGCATTCGCCCAGATCGGAAAGCTCGGCGCGGGCATCGGCAAACTGCTGGTCGGCGGCGGCACGGCGCTGGTCCAGGTCGGCTTGCGCCTGCGCACGCTCGTCGCTGCCCTCGGCCATGCGATTGATGTTGCCCTGTTCAATCCCAAAGAGCATATTCGCCTGACGCTCGGCCGCATCCAAGCTTGCCGGCGTGTCGACCGTCAGCTCCTGAGCGCGCGCCTTCTCACGCCCCTCGCGGATCTTCTCGATATTGCCCTTGACCTCGTTGATCTTTGCCGCGTAGGCATCCGAATAGGAGTTGAGGCTCTTGGCTCCCTCGACGATCACGTGGACCGAGGAGTAGGAAGAAGATGTCGCGGCGTCCTCGTTCACATAGAACTTATAGTCCGCAGCCGAAGCAGCGCGAAAGGCGTTGACTGTCGAGTCGGAGCTCACGTCGGTGGGATCGAGGACCTCGGCCGTGATGGTGTAATCGCCCGCGGCAAACTGGTCCTTGGCACTTTGGTTCGACGAGCTCGCGTCATTGGCGGCAAAACTCACCGTATCGCCGAACTTTTTGCCCGAAGCCTTCAGGAACTTCGAGGTCACCGCGACCTCACCGGCGCTCTCGGGCAAATCGCCGCTCACCAGCACCGGTTGATCGATATTCTCCTTGGAAAGACTCTGCACGACCACGCGCTCGCGCGTTGTGCCCACGGCGGTGTAGGCGGTCTCGGTGTAGATGCCCTCGGCCGTTTCGACGCCATCGACCTCTTGGATGGCCGCAAGATCGTCGCGCGTAAGGCCATAGGTCGACTGCACGTTAATGTCATAGACATTCTGCTGATCAAAGTAGGCGTCAACCGAATCGCACAGATCCTCGCAACCCGCCTTGAGGCCGCACATCACGCTCACGCCGAGCGCGGTGATGACCACGATAGACAAGAAGCGTTTGAGGCTGCCGCGAATCGTGCGGTAGACACCGCGGCGAAACACCGTCGGCACCATGTCGTTTGAGCTTTGGGCAGTGCGGTAGGTCGTAAAATCCTGCTCGCGCTCCGTGTTCCGTGCGTCGCGGCCTTGGCTGTTTTGGCGGTCCTGATCCATGGGCGCTACCACTCGATCGTCTCGATCGGCACGGGATTTTGCTGGACCGTCTCGCTCTCCACGCGACCACTCTTAAAACGGATCAGACGATCGGCCATGGGCGCGAGCGCGGAGTTGTGCGTGATGATAATGACCGTGATGCCCTGCTTGCGGCAGGTATCCTGCAGCAGCTGCAAGATCTGCTTGCCGGTTTTATAGTCGAGCGCGCCCGTGGGCTCGTCGCACAGGAGCAGCTTGGGGTTCTTTGCCAGTGCGCGGGCGATAGACACGCGCTGCTGCTCGCCGCCCGAAAGCTGTGCCGGAAAGTTGCCCAGGCGCTCGCCCAGGCCAACCTGGCGAAGCGTCTGTTCGGCATCGAGCGAATCGGGGCAGATTTGCGCCGCGAGCTCGACGTTTTCGAGCGCCGTCAGGTTGGGGACCAGATTGTAGAACTGGAAAACAAAGCCGACGTCGGCGCGGCGGTATTCCACGAGCTGCGCCTCGTTGGCAGAGCTCACGTCGCGCCCGTCCACCGTCACGGTGCCGGAAGTTACCGTGTCCATACCACCCAGGATGTTGAGCGCCGTGGTCTTGCCGGCACCCGAAGCACCCAGAATGATGGCGAGCTCGCCGCGCTCGACCGTAAAGCTCGCGCCGTCGAGCGCATGAATGCGGGCATCGCCCTCGCCGTATGCTTTGACGACGTCTTTGAATTCGATATAGGCCATCGATCGGCTCCCATCTGGTCGGATAACTCTTTAGTATTACCCATTTCGCACCGACCAAAAAGGGACAGGTTTATTTTGGCAGGTTTTATATGGGGAAACGGCAGCTATAGATGAGGCGCCGGGGAGGCAGAGACATCATCGGCGGGGTCAGGCCGACCGCCAAACACAACGCACGCATCTCAATCTGTCAGCCAAATCATTCGAGCAGCTGTTCGTTTCTATAATATGATTCCGCTATCTAAGCAGGCCGATACGCAGAAAGACGGCCAACATGGCGTTCGACTTTAAGAAGGAATGCAAGGAGCTCTACAAACCTGCAAGCAAGCCGGGCATCGTAACTGTCCCGCCTATGAGCTACGTTGCCGTTCGCGGAAAGGGCGACCCAAATACCGAAGGTGGCGAGTATCAAAATGCCCTGCCGCTGCTTTACGGCATCGCCTATACCGTCAAGATGTCAAAGAAAGGCTCAAGGAGTATCGAGGGCTATTTCGACTTTGTGGTACCGCCGCTCGAGGGCTTCTGGTGGCAAGACTCCCCGAGCGGCGACATCGATTATGTACGCAAGGACGATTTCAACTTTATCTCGTGCATCCGCCTGCCCGATTTCGTCACTCAGGATGACTTTGACTGGGCGGTCGCGGAAGCCACGGCCAAAAAGAAACTGGACTTTTCTGCCGTCGAGCTGCTTAAAGTTGACGAGGGTCTCTGCGTTCAATGCATGCATACCGGACCCTACGACAGCGAGCCGGCAACCGTAGACGCCATGCATGAATATGCGACCGAGCAGGGCTATGTCCCCGACTTCTCAGACACCCGTTTACATCACGAAATCTATCTTTCCGATCCACGCAAGTGTGCGCCGGAGAAACTTAAGACTGTGGTTCGTCATCCTATCAAGCGCGCTGAATAGCGTGGAGCGTCATTTCACGCGCTGGGTTTTAAGCCAGCCAACCAGCCGCCTCCTAGGCCGTCCGGTAATTATCTTGACGCGGCCCGTCGCATCTTATAAGTTTGTTTTGCTAAAGCTGGAAAGCCTCTCAACGATGCGCAACTCCAGCTCTTTTTCTATCAAGAGGCTTAATGAAATACCAGAAGTCGCGGATATCCATCAACGAACAAATAGCACTATTGACAGAAAACAAGGGTCTTAAGTGCTCTGATCAAAGCGGACTCGAGCGAGCTTTGGTCGAAGCCAACCACTACAGACTGTCGGCCTACTGGTTTCCCTACAAAACCAAATGCAAGTCCGGGATTACCATCTTTCGCGAAGGCACAACATTCGAAACCATCATCTACACGTATGAATTTGACCGAGCCCTCCGGCAGTTAATGTTTGATGCGGTCGGCAGTGCGGTCGGCAGAATTGAGATCTACCTCAGAAGCAGAATTGCCTATCTTGCCTCTGAGGAACGCGGGCCTTTCTGTTACCCAGATGTCGCCATAACGAGGCTCAACTCGGCATGCCCGTCGAGCTCTGCGCCGCACTGGGCTACGCAGCCGTCTTTGGCAGCGCCACCAATACGCTGCTCGCACCCATCCTTATTGGCTGCGAAGTCTTCGGCTTTGGTAACTTGCCGATGTTCATTATTGTCTGCGTTGTGGCTTACCTGTTCAACATGGATAAGTCCATCTACGCCCTGCAGGAGCGGGCGTAGATCGATGTCCAGGCAGGTGGTCTCAGCCGGAAACGGTGTCCCACTCTGAGGCTGTATTCCGGGACACGGTTTCCGCTTGGAACGCCATTCGGAAAGCGCATCCCGCTTTAAAACGGAATTCCGGGACGTAGTTTCCGTCTGAGCCTCCATTCGGAAAGCATGTCCCGTTCTTTCACGGCATCTTGGCTATGCAAAGCGCTCGAGTGTTACTCCTCGTACGCGCCCTCAAGCCGAAGCAGCCACTCCTTGCGATCAAGCCCGCCGGCATATCCGTTAAGCGAGCCGTCGGCCGCCACCACGCGATGGCATGGCACAATAATCGAAACAGGGTTGCGAGCGACCGCGGCCCCCACGGCACGGGGAGACACAACGGGTGTCTCATTTCCCGGCACACGATGTCGAGCCGCAACACGCTGGGCGATCTCGCCATACGTAGCGACCTCGCCACGCGGAATAGAAAGCAGCTCGTACCAAACTTCACGCTGAAACGCCGTGCCAATCAAATGCAACGGCGGCGTAAACCGAGGTTCCTGCCCTGCAAAATAAGCATTCAGCCAAGCCCACGAACGCTCAAGCACCGAAGAAGCCGCACCATTTGCAGGACTCACCGACGACATGCCGCCAGCACCAGAAACTGCATCGGCGCCTTCAACATGTTCAGGATCTTCTTTGAGAAGCGTGGAGCCAAAATGCTCCTGTCCCTCAAACCAAAGCCCCGTCAGACCGCGGCCATCAGCGGCAAGCAAGATTTCGCCCAAAGGCGAAGCAAACGTCGTCGTGACCACCAGCGGCTCCTTTCAAAACTCCGCAACATAATACCGCGAATTGTGCAGACAACCCCAATCGACCCCAAAGTCACCCAAGGCAGCAGGCGCGCAGCGCCGAGGCCGCCGCCGGGACCAGGGCCCGCAACAGCCACGCGCCCCCACATCAGCCCAGCGGCCTCAACCAACAACGACCCCATCGCAGGCCGCTTGCAGCAGCGTCACCGCAGGCGGGGGCCGGGCTTAGTTTTCAGAACACTCCGCAGACCAATGTGGCGCCTTGTCCGCGGCTCCGAAGGAGCAGGACAAGGCGCCACACATGGTCGAGGACGTTCTGAAAACTAAGCCCGGCCCCCGCCGGACAGGTCGCACTACTCGCAGAGCAGCTTAGCGATCTGGACGGCGTTGGTTGCCGCGCCCTTACGGATTTGGTCGCCGCAGCACCAGAAGGTAATACCGCGCGTGGCCTCGGGGTTCGAGATGTCGCGACGCACGCGACCGACCCAGATCAGATCCTGATCGGACGTATCCATCGGCATGGGGAAGCGATCATGCGCATCCTCGGCGCCCATGTCGTCAACCAGCTTCACGCCCGGAGCGGCAGCCAGCGCAGCACGGGCCTCTTCCACCGTGATGTCGCGCTCAAACTCGAGCGTAATGCTCTCGGAGTGCGAACGCAGCACGGGCACGCGCACGCAGGTGCAGTTCACGCGCAGCTCGGGCAGATGCATGATCTTACGGCCCTCGTTCTGCAGTTTCATCTCCTCGGAGGTAAAGCCCTCCTCCTTGACGCCGCCAATCTGCGGAATCAGGTTGCTCGCCAGCTGGGCGGCAAACGCGCGCGGCTCGGGAATCTCCTCGCCACGGCCCAGGGCGGCAAGCTGCGCTTCGAGCTCGGCCATACCGGGAGCACCGGCACCCGAAGCCGCCTGATACGTCGAGACGATCATGCGCTTCACGCCGGCAAGCTGATGCAGCGGCCACGTGGGAACCAGGCCGATGATGGTCGCGCAGTTGGGGTTGGCGATAAGGCCGTGATGCCACTTGATGTCGTCGGCATTGATCTCGGGCACAACCAGCGGCACCTCGGGATCCATGCGGAAGGCATGGCTGTTGTCGACCACGACGGCGCCGCGCTTGACGGCCTCGGGCAGTAGCTCCTTCGCGATGTCGTCGCCGGCGGCTCCAAGTACGATGTCGCAGCCCTCAAAGGCCTCGGGGCAAGCCTCTTCGATCACGATCTGCTCGCCGCGGAACTCGACGGTCTTGCCCGCAGAACGAGCGCTCGCCAGCAGCTTGAGTTTGCCAACCGGGAACTCCTGCTCGTTGAGGCACTCGAGCATCTGGGTGCCCACGGCTCCCGTCGCGCCCAAAATAGCAACCGTGTACTGTTTCATGCTTCCCCCTTTAAAGGTTGTGGCTTTTGCCCGCACGCCGAGCAGGCCGATTATTGTTGCCAGTGTATACAAGAACGGGGCGGGCACGAAACCCGCCCCGTCGAAACGAAACCGAAACGAAACGCCCCGCCGTAGATTTTTGAGACATGACCCAAAAATCTACCGAGCAGTCGCTACTTTTTGAGCGCGGCCAAGGTGGGATCGGCCGGCGCGGGAGCCTCCAAGTCAGAGACCTTCACAATGCCGTTCTCGTCGGAGAAGGCACGGTAAATGGTCCGAATCGCCAGGTCGAAGTCTTTCTCCTCGACACCGATAATGATGTTGATCTCGTCGCAGCTCTGCGAAATCATGCGCACGCTCACGCCGGCCTGGCCAAGCATGCCAAACAGGTGGCCCGAGATACCCGCGCGGCCTCGCAGGTTACGGCCGACGGTCGCGATGAGCGCCAAGCCCTCGACAACCTCGATCTCGAGCGGCTCGACCTCCTGCTGGATGTCGCCCACAAGCGAGTACAGCGAATCGTGTACATCCTTCTCCTGCACCACGGCGCCAAAGCGGTCGACACCGGTGGGCATGTGCTCAACGGAAACGTCATAGCGCTCGAAGACCGAAAGCGCGCGGCGCATAAAGCCGACGCGCGGCTTGGTGCGGTCGCGGGCCACGTTGATGGCGACAAAACCGCGCTTGCCGGTCACGCCGGTAATGATGGGCTCTGCTTCGCCCTCGTCAGCCGTCTCGCTAATGATGGTGCCGGGGTCCTGCGGCGCATTTGTGTTCTTGATGACCAGCGGAATACCCGCCTCACGCACAGGGAATACGGCCTCCTCGTGCAGGACGCTTGCGCCCATGTACGAAAGTTCGCGCAATTCCTCGTAGGTAACGCGGGCGATGGGCTGAGCCTCGGGAACAATACGCGGATCGGCAGAATAGAAGCCCGAGACGTCGGTCCAGTTCTCGTACAGGTCGGCGCCCAGGCACTTGGCCAAAATCGAGCCGGAAATATCGCCGCCGCCACGGTCGAGCAGCTTGATCTGGCCCTCACGCGTCGCGCCGTAGAAACCAGGCATAACAAAGCCGCCCTGCTGACCGTACTCCTGCACCAGCTCGGAGGTGCGATTCATGCTGAGCGTACCGTCGTGATGGAACGCCACAACCGTCGCGGCGTCCAGGAACGGTAAGCCCAGGTACTCGGCCATCAGGCGGGCGGTAAAGTACTCGCCACGGCTCACAAGCTCCTCGGTGGAGTAGCCGCCCGAGCGGGCGCGCTCGGCAAAGGCCGCGAACTCCTCACGGATGGGATAGGTAAGCTCCAGCTCGTCAGCGATATCAAAATAGCGCTGGCCAATGTCCTCGAGCAGCTCCTCACACGACACGTGGTACTTGACGTGCGCGTTGACCAAGTAGAGCAGGTCGGTCACCTTGGTGTCGCCCTTAAAACGGCGACCGCAGGCAGAAACCACCACAAAACGGCGAGCCGGGTCGGCATCGACGATGGCCTTGATCTTCTTAAAGTGTTCGGCGTCGGCGACCGACGAGCCGCCAAACTTGGCAATCTTAATCATGGGCTGGAGGTTACCTTTCTAAAAAGCCTCTGCGAACCTATTTTGCGCGCTCTGATACCATGGTTTCACCGATTGGGACCAAGGCATCCGAGGAGCAGTGTTATATGGGAACTTATCATAGTACACGAGGACGCACTTTATCGTGCTCAAGTAAGGTGGCAATCCGTACCGGCATCGCTCCCGACGGGGGTTTGTTTGTCTCGGACGAGCTCGGCACCCAGCAGGTCGATATCAGCTCGCTTGCAGATAAATCGTACTTTGAAATCGCTCAAGATGTGTTGGGAATGTTACTGAATGATTACACGGCCGAAGAAATTTCGGCGAGTGTCGACGAGGCATACCGCGGCACGTTCGCGAGTGAAGAGGTTACGCCGCTCGTCAAACTCGACGCTGCGCCGGGCGCTGACGCCCCTCAGACCTATGTGATGGAGCTCTTTGGCGGTCCCACGAGCGCCTTCAAGGACGTCGCCCTGCAGATGCTCCCCCGCCTCATGGCCCGCACTTCCGCCAAGGACGGCGGCGCCGAGCGCATCATGATCGTCACCGCCACGTCGGGCGACACCGGCAAGGCCGCGCTCGCCGGTTTTGCCGACGCTCCGGGCACGGGCATCACCGTCTTTTATCCCGAGGGCAAGGTCAGCCGCGTCCAGAACCTGCAGATGTCCACGCAGGAGGGCGACAACGTCGCCGTCTGCGGTATCCGCGGCAACTTTGACGACGCCCAGAGCGCCGTCAAGCGCATCTTTGCCGATAAGGAGCTTGCCGAGCGTCTGGAGGCCGCCGGCACGGTGCTTTCGAGCGCCAACTCCATCAACGTCGGCCGTCTGGTACCGCAGGTCGTCTACTACTTTGCCGCCTATGCGCAGCTGTTGCGCGCCGGCGCCATCGAGGCCGGCGACTCCGTGGAGTTCTGCGTACCGACCGGCAACTTTGGCGATATCCTGGCCGGCTACTATGCCAAGCGCATGGGTCTGCCCGTCGCCAAGCTCGTCGTGGCGAGCGACAAGAACAACGTGCTTGCCGACTTCCTGACCACCGGCGTCTACGACCGCAACCGTCCGTTCTTCACGACCATCTCGCCGTCGATGGACATCCTTATTAGCTCCAATCTGGAGCGCATGCTGTACTTCCTGTCCGATGGCGACTGTGAGCTCGTTGCCGGCCTTATGGAGCAGCTGGCGCAGACTGGTCGCTACGAGGTGCCCGCCGAGCTGCTGGCCAAGATCCAGAGCGTATTTGGCTGCGGCTGGGCCAGCGAGGACGAGGTTCGCGCCGCCATCAAGAGCTGCTGGGACGCCAACGGCTACGTGATCGACCCGCACACCGCTTGCGGCTATCACGTCTTTGAAAAGGTCGCTCCCGCCGAGGGCGCCAAGGCTCGCGTGCTGCTTTCGACCGCCAGCCCCTACAAGTTCCCGCGCGCCTGCTGCGACGCCCTGGGCCTCGACGTTCCCGAGGATGATTTTGAGGCTATGCGCGTACTCGAGCAGGCCACCAACACGGTCGCCCCGACCCAGCTCGCCGAACTCGAATCCAAGCCCGTCCGTTTCGAAGACGTCTGCGACGTCGATGAGATGGCAAGCTACGTCGAGTCTGCAGCAAAAAAGATGGCCACCAACTAAACCCCTTATTAAGCGCCGGCGAAAGCCGGCGTACTTTCTTTCATCAGATAACCCCCGGGATGATGACGAACGCGCACAGCGTGCCTGGCTGTTTAGTTCGTCGCGAGTTCCGCACGCAAAGGAAAGCACTTAATGTGCTTTCCGTCTTGCGCAGGACTGCCCGAGCAGCGAACTAAACAGCCAGGCACGCCAGGAGGACCCACATGATCAAAATCACCGTCCCAGCAACCAGCGCCAACCTAGGCATCGGCTACGACACCCTCGGCATGGCCGTCAGCCTCTACTCGCACTTCACCTTCGAGCGCGCCGACAAGCTCACCATCACGGGCTGCCCCAAGGAGTTCCAAAACGAGAATAACCTGGTCTATGTGAGCTTTGTCGATGCGCTGGCCGCATGGGGCGAGCCGGCCTTCCCCGTTGCCATCGACATCCAGACCGACGTGCCCGTCGCCCGCGGCCTGGGCTCCAGCTCCACCTGCGTCGTCGCCGGCATCATGGCAGCCGCCGCACTGACGGGCCACACCGTCGACCGTGCCGAGCTTGTTCGCATTGCCACCGAAGTCGAGGGGCATCCTGATAACGTCGCTCCCGCCATCCTTGGCGGCGCCGTCTGCTCCTTTACGCCGACCGATTCGCTCCCCCAATGTCTGCGCTACGAGGTGAGCGATCGCTTGCGTTTTATTACCGTGATTCCGCCCTACGAGGTACATACGAGCGAGGCGCGCAAGGTCGTGCCGCAGGAGATTCCACTCTCCACCGCCGTATGGCAAATGGGCCGCATCGCCGGCATGACGCGCGGCCTGGAGACCGGCGACCTTGACCTGATTGCCGCCGCTAATGACGACCGCATTCAGGAGCCCTATCGTCGCCGCCTGATTCCCGACTACAACGCCGTGCGCGACACCTGCCTTAACGGCGGCGCTAAAACCATCTGGATTAGCGGCTCGGGCTCGACCCTCATGGCTGTGACCGACGACACCATCGTGGCAAAGTTCCTGCAGGTCAAGCTGCGCGAGCAGTTCCCCAAGTGTGAGACGCACATTCTGACGTGCGACACGGAAGGCGCCCAGATCGAATACCTGTAGCGTCCTGCCTCATTGCTCTCACCGGTCCCCTTGGGGCTTCCCCTGAAAACGTCCTCGATCATGAATTGCCCCGTCGTGCGCTTCGCGCGACGGGGCAATTCGATCTGCGGATTGTTTTCAGGGGAAGCCCCAAGGGGGCCTGCGCAGCCTCGACAGGATATCGCATTCGCTGATTTAATCTTGCGTTCCTTCGGAGCAGCGGACAAAGAACCCTTCACGATACGGAAAGATTTGGGGGCAAAGCCCCTGGCCTCCCCTACGTTAACTTCGCTGGCGGCGGCTACAGGAACCTACGCTCTGGAAAGTCGCTGGGCTGATTTTTTGGCTTCTATTTGATAAAGGCGCACTTCCCAGCATCTCATTCGCCTTATAGCTCTGTTTTAATTTCTAATTGATGATCGATACGTGACGTCATCTAATTATCTTCGCTACTCAAAACAGCCCCAAGTTTACGTACTAGCGTCTCAACAGTAATTCCGAGTGCGTCCGCATAGACAAACTGCTCATAAACCCTAAGGCTGCGTTCCCCGGTCTCGACCTTTGAGATGAACGATTGAGGTACCCCCAGTTTCTTTGCGAGTTCAACCTGAGTGATACCTTGCTCCCGACGAATCTGGGAAAGGCATTTTCCGCATGTCCTGTTAGCATCAACGTTCATGCCGTTTACGCTATATTCCATTTTGATATATCCCAAACTGGGATATATTTATGTCATCAGCCATTCCGCTTATCAAAAATGCCCATCGCAGATTCATAGCTAGGAAGGAGCCTCGATAAACATGAATGACGAGATGAAGGAGCCCGACGAGGAAAAGGCACTCAGCGAGTCCGACGAGCGGAAGCCGGATTTCAAAGCCGAGCAGTTTTCTGATGGTGCTAGCGACACCTCCTCCTCTGAAATTCCGCCATCAAACGAAGATGACGGCGCACGCAAAAATGAAGAAAACGACTCACTTCTAACGCGGGCCATTCATAAATTAGGCAATAAAAAACGAGCGGCAATCGCAGCTGCCGTGGCAGTTGTCATCATCTTCAGTTTGCCCATGCTGTTTCCTCAATTGTTTTGTAGCCACAAGCTATGGGCCAATGCAACCTGCACCAGCCCCCGTGTATGCAAAAGTTGCGGCAAAACCGAGGGAGAACCTCTCGGGCACGAATGGGAAGAAGCAACTTGTACGACACCGAAGACCTGTCAGCGTTGCGGCGAAACGAAAGGGGAGCCACTCGGACACCAACCGGGCTCGTGGACCAAAGAAGTCGACTACGTAGATGCCACTTCGAAGGAAATACGAGAATGCGAGAGATGCGAAGAGGTCGTTGACACCCGCAACGAGAAGGAAATCACATCTTTTCTTGGCGACGGAAAGTTTTCAATTTCCCCAAAAGGCTTTATTGATCGACTTAACGAGGAATTCTCCGATATCCCCAATTGCAGCAGCATGAATGCGGATTACGAACTAGACGATAGCGGCATGGGGCTCGAACTTCAGATTAAAAACGGTTCAAAGATTGCCGGTATTGGAGGCTTCTTTTCGGACTCGAGTAACCCGGTGCTACTCAGCTATCTTGGATCCGAAAACTGCTTCAAAAACATAGTCATGTACTTCGAAAACTCCGACTATGCCGCGGCGACAGCATTGGCAACTATACAAGCAATCGATCCAACACTTTCGTTTTCAGACGCCAAGGAAGTTGGTGCTGCCTGCGTAGATACGCCAACTGTCAAAAATGGAATTACGTATGCAATCGTAGCTTCGAATGGAGAGTACTGGCTAAGCGCTCGAATTGAATAATTTTCTTTGATTACTAAATTCAGACGCCTCTTACTCGCGATATATTAAAACTCAACCCCTGGCAGCATCGTCAATCGAAAATTGCCCCGCCGAGCACTTTAGCTTGGCGGGGCATTTCAATATGAAAGCGGATTTAAATATCAACAAGGCCTGCACGCTCCAACGAGACAGCCGGCTTCGCTGCTCAAATTGCCCTTGGTGAACCACAAGTTGAGCAATCAGTGGCCAAAATCCCCTTTAGGCGGCGCTGGTTTCTTTGTATTCGAAAACTGGTTCTAGGAGGTCTTCGATATTGCAGTGGAGGGCTTTTGCTATAGCTCTTACGGTTGTTACTGAGGCTTCGTTGATGTTTCGTTGGCGCTGTTCGTACATTTGGATTGAGCGGAGTGATACGCCTGATTCGTATGCCAGGTCTTGTTGGGTTTTCTTAAGCTTCTTTCTTGCTAACGCAAGTTTTGTTCGCCTGGACGCTTTCTTCGCCATATCGCAGACGAGGCGAGCCACACGTTCCTCCGAGGCTTCGTGCCAGGGGTAGTACAGACTGCGTAGCACATCAAATGGAACGACATGCAGCAAATCTTCGAAAGACTCTCCTAGGCGCCACTGAAGGTATGCCAATATCCAGCCTGTCCAATATTCCGGTGTCTTTTCGAATCGGTAGGTTCGATTTGGCATCGGCCTTGATTGATAGCCCGACCTTTCGGCGATAAGCGCGAACAGCTCAACGCCCGATTTTCCCGATACGACCCATGCGTTGCCGCGTTCGAACTCGCGAGCTACACCGCTCAGGCAAAAGAGCTCAGCGACCTCGGACCCTTCCGCTCCATAGTCGTTCACGGCATAGTCAAAGCAGTCGCCAAGGTTGTTCATTGCATCCTCAAGGTAGTAGACGGGATATGTCCTACTCGGCCCACAATCCGTTAACTCTTGGATCATTTAAATCAACCCTCCCTGCCATTAAATCCCTAATGTCGATACCTTCGGAATCGAACCCGTTAACCGTATCCAAGTATTTGCGTCGAGCATTCTGCTCTCGCTCAAAACGCTTGGGATAAAACTCAGACCCCAAAGCCTGCTTCCAATCGCAGAATCTAATCGCCGAAAATGCGCACTCGCTCATAAGAGCATATTGGATACCCAAATCACCCAAGCGCATGATACGTTGCAGCTGCCTGAGCGAGATCATGCCGCTGACAAACTGTCTTGCAAACGAAAAATAGGAGTCGTCGGCGCGATAACCTCGAATTACGTCATAGGGAGAAATATCAATCAGGCAGTTATCCAGCAGATAGCGAAGTCCTTCGCGCGCCAGCGGTGTCGAAACATTGAACTCCCTATTGTTAGCCAAAATCGCAAGCCAATTGAGAATTGAAAACTCCCCGGACTCCAAATCCAAGACTGCGAGACCATCCATATCGAGCTCATATCGATTTGCAATGCCATCAGACTCAGTCCGACATGCCCACTCCATTGCCATTTCCTCATGTGGCGTGCAATAAAACCCACACCCATAGTCATTGAATTGTTTGCATTTATCCAACGACGGATGCTCGACAACAACCTCCGACCCGTGCCAAAGCTCCATATCGACCTCCAAACAAAAATATCACCCCAGTGATAGTGTACCAATAACTATCACTGGGGTGATATAGATAGATGCAAACTATTGCCTGCCAAGAACCCTTACTAGAGGCAAGCCTCGGCGATGCGTTTTTTGAGTTCGTCGATGCCGGTGCCGGTCTGGGAGCTTGTAATGATTACGTTCTCGGCCGGGACGTTGAGCTGTTTTTTGATGGCCGCTGCCTGGCGGGCTTGCTGGGTGCGGCTGAGCTTGTCAGCCTTGGTGAGGCAGACGATAAAGTTGAACTCGTTGCCCTGCAGGTAGTCGATCATGTCATGGTCGAGTTTGCTCGGGTCGTGACGAATATCCACCAGCGACACGACCAGGTTAAAGCTGCGCTCCGAGTCGAAGAAGTCGCCGATAAGTTCTGCCCAGCGGTCACGCTCGGCCTTGGAACGACGGGCGAAACCATAGCCCGGCAGGTCAACGAAGTGCACGTCATCGGCCTCGAAGAAATTGATATTGCTCGTCTTGCCCGGTGTGCTCGAAACCTTGACGAGGTTCTTGCGGCCAAAAAGCTTGTTCATGATCGACGACTTGCCCACGTTGGAGCGGCCGACGAAGCTCACCTCGGGGCAGGTGGACTCGGGAATCTGCGAAACCTTGCCATAGCTGGCGACGAACTTGGCAAGCTGGTAGTTAATGGAATCGGCCATGGACACTCCTTGGTCGTAGGTTCTTACAAAAGAGCGCGCTAATAGATAGCAGCGATACGGCGAACGATATCGAGCGTAATGCCACTCGCGGTACGGGCATACTCGAACAGGTCGAACTCACGGTCGCAAATCGCATCGTACGCCTCATCACAATTATCGCTGATAGCGCGCAGCACCAGGCAATCGACACCATTTTTAGTTGCGACATGGGCAATCGCCGCGCCCTCCATGCCGACACAATCGGCATGCGTCGCCTCGATAGCGTCGTTGCGCATGGCGGCGCCCGTTACAAAGCGGTTGCCCGTGGCAATCGTGCCGACGAGGAACTGCTTTGCACCCTCGTTCGAGGCGGCTGCATCTGTGGAAGCGTTGACAAAGCCACGCTCAGCAAGCACATCGGCAGCAATATCGACCAGCGCAGGCGTCGAGCCAAACTCCTCGAGCCCCGGTGCAGACTCGGCAATAAGCGCGGTATCGGTATCCAGATAGCGCAGGCGTTTGCCGATGACCACGTCGTCGATATGAAGCTTGGGGTTCAAACCGCCCGCGATACCCGAAAGCACAACTGCCTGTGGAGCATACTTGCTAATGAGGTGCTGCGTCGCAGCAGCGGCGTTCACCGTGCCCATGCCCGCGGTCGTGGCGACAAGCGTCAGGCCGTCGAACTCACCGCTCACAACGTTCAAGCCTGCCTCCTGTGCCTCGCAAACGTCGCTCAGCTCTTCCTTAATCTGCATGATCTCTTTTTCGAGTGCACCGATAATCGCGATGGTAGCCATGCCATTCCCCAAACCTATACGAAATTCTCAACCACGGTATGGTACCAGCATTTTGTTTGACCTCGTCAAACGAACACGCTAGGCCAGCGCAGCTCGCGTATCAAAGAACGCCTTAGCAATCGCGGCCACCAGCTCACTCGAGCGATCGCTCCATGGCATCGATGTCATGATGCTCATGACATAGGTACGACCATCGATGTCGATAAGGCCCGCATCGCATGTCGAATAGCAACCATCCTCGCTAATCCAGCCTGCCTTGTTGCGCACCAAGGCTTGGTCGTCCGCAATGCCGTCACGAATAAACGATCGGGCCGTAGAGGCCAGAAGGCCCGACAGCCATTGTGACGTCTCGGTATCATGGCTCAGATACTCGCTCATCTCGCACCACAACTTGGCCGAGGTGCGCGGGCAATAAGTGGGAAAATCACTCATCGGATCGAGTGCGGTATCGTAATCGACGCCAAGACCGACAATCCAATCCTCGTAACCGACACGGTCAAACGCCGCACGCAACGCGATAAACGAATCGTTGTCCGAATTAACGACCGCGGCCTCGATCAGGTCGCGCACCGTCTGCCAGCCCATGTTGTAGCCGCCATAGGTGCCAAGGGAATCATCGAGTGAGACCTGGCCCGTCTCGACCAGAGATTCGCAGATGTACAACGCATAAAGTGCCTTGTAGCTACTCGCACCGTACACCTCGGCGTCCGCGTTATACGTCACGCCCTTGCCGCTCGATAGGTCGTAGAACACTACGCCCACATCGCCCAGCTCCTGCGCCTGACTCAGGGCATCTTGGAGCGCGGCGAGGCTCTCATCCTCCAGGACGGGGATCTGGTTATCAACCAGTGAGAAGGTCTGCACGGTATCGCCTGAGGGAATATCGTTAAAGTCCGCCTTCGAAAGCCTCGTCTTAAGGCTCGCTGTCGACAGGGTTTGGCTTGCGGTGGCTTTAGATTCAGAGCCCTTTTTGTTTTGCGTCTGTACCGTTGACGCATCTGAGTGTGCCATTCGCTCCGACGCGTAGGTTTTGGCGGTAATTCCGAGGATAATAACCGCCAACGTTAACATCCCAATGGCGGCAATCTTCGTCACGCGGATGCGAGCGTCAACAAGGCCACGCGAAGACGTGCCCTTCGTCTCATATCTGCTGCTATGCTGCGGCACATACTCGTCCCGCGATGCGTTGTTTCGCACGTGGTCTCCTGACTGCTACCGTTCATATACGAGCAGCATAATACCGAGCAGGCATTTCTTTCCAAAGATATTCAGCGGCGTTTAAGGTGTCTTTAAAGAAACCACAAGCGTATTTATCCATATGGCACGATTCTGTTGCGCATCTCCGCCCAAAACGCAGTTGCGGTGGAATAGTTCCTGTTTGGGCGGCATAAGCCGAAAAACAAGAACTATTCCACCGCAATTTGACGGGGCTCTTTGGCAATCAACTTGGTGCCCAGGGGCACTCATTTAAGTCTGTCCCCAATGAGTGCCCTTGGGGAGCAGAATGGCTCGCTAGCCGATAGCGTTTTTGAGTTCCGCGCGGCGCTTTTTCATGCCCGTCATGACGGCGTTGCGCAGCTCGGGCATGCGCGCGGTATCCATCTGTGGAATGCCCTCAAGCTTATAGGGAATCCCCAGTTGCTCGTACTTGACGACGCCCATCGTGTGATACGGCAGCATTTCCAGGCCCACCACGTTATGCCACGGGGCAATCAGACGACCGAGTGCCTCGCACTCCTCAACCGTATCGGTAATGCCGGGCACCACCACGTGGCGGATAACGACCTTAATCTTGCGACGGGCAAGCTCATCACCAAACGCCAGAATGCGTGCGGGATCGCAACCGGTCAGCTTTTTATGCTCGACGGGATCGGCGTGTTTAATGTCGAGCAGCACCATATCGGTCTCGTTGAGTACGGCATCGAACTTCTCGGGATGCGTGGGATCGAACGCATAGCCGCAGCTATCCAAGCAGGTATGCACGCGACCATCAGGGTTATTGTGCATGGCGCGGAACAGGTCGGCTAAAAATGCGGGCTGCAGGAGCGGCTCGCCGCCGGACACCGTAATACCGCCGCTGCGGTAAAACTCATGGTTGCTCTGGAACTCGTCCATCAGGTGCTCGACGGTCACCATGGTGCCGCCGTTAACCGACCAGGTATCGGGGTTGTGGCAATACGCACAACGCATGGGGCAGCCCTGAACAAACACCACAAAGCGGATGCCGGGTCCATCGACCGTTCCCATCGTCTCAATCGAATGCACGCGGCCCAGGGCAAACGCGGAGTCCTCAGGACGAGCGTCCACACCCTCGAGCGTCATCTCAGCCATTCCCGCTACCTTGCCTCTCTTTGATTTTAGCTACATAAATGCCAGAGCCATTCTAGCCCATACGTTTGCGTTTAAACGTCTCGGGCTAGAATGGCACGTTTTAATCTATCCCCCATTACCGTGACGGGAGCCCATGTCGAGATGTGAAGGCGAAGAATGCTCGCCTACAGCCTTTACGCCTTGAGCGTGAGCACCGCACCGAAGGCGGTCGGGCCGCAATGGCTCGAGATGACACCGCCGACCTGAGTCCAGGTAACGTCTTTAAAGCCCAGGTCGTGCGCATAGACTTCCATGTCGTCGCGCAGCTCCTGGGAAAGGCCTACCGAATACGCCAGGCCAATGTGCGAGTAGTCAATCTCGCCCTTCGCAACCATGTGGTCAATAAAGGCGCGGGCGCACTTGAGCATAGAGCCGCGGAACTTCTTGGTCGCCACAAACTTACCGCCCGTCACCTCAATGCAGGGCTTAATCTTGAGCAGGTGGGCGCCAAGGAATGCCACGTTGGACAGACGACCTCCCGCCTTAAGGAAGGCTAGGTCGGTAGGAACAAAGCCCAGCAGCACACGGTCCATCACCGAATTGGTGAAGGCGAAAATTTCGTCGACGGTGGCATCGGGGTGAGCCTCGATGTATTTGGCGGTCTCGACGGCAACGAGCGACTGGCCCACCGAGACAAAACGCGTATCCATGGAGAATACGTAGTCGCGGCCCTTAGCCGCAATCTTGGAGGACTGATGCGAGCAAGTCGTGACTTCGGAGTACGCAAGATGCAGAATGGTCGCATCGGGCTGCTCGGCATGGATACGGTCATATACGTGCGCAAAATCTGCAGGCGCGCAGCCGCTGGTCTTGGGCATTACGCCAAACTCGTTGCAGCGCGAGTAAATCTCGAGCGGATCGATGGAGCCGTCCTCGACGGTCTCGTCACCAATCGTGACATGCATGGGCACGCGCACGATGCCGTAGCGCTCGCAGAGCTCCGGCGTCACATCCGACCCAGACTCAACCACGATTACGTACTTGCCCATTATTATCACGACCCATCTCGACATTGGCTTTTCAATACATGGCACGCGCCGCCGCACTGTTGCACAACGGCGTCCAAGCGCCAAAGAGACGCCGCCCCTTGCGCACAACAAAGGACAGCGTCTCCCTGGAAAACTCCGTGCTAACCTGAGATTCTACACGGTTTATTACTAAGTGTTACTTACTCCGCAAACGGTCGCTATACGCGATAAACGGTAGTTGGCCGCGGCAACTGCGATTCATTTCGCCCAGCAAGTCCAATCGTGCCCCATGCACGGTTAATGCACGAGGCGGTAGAAATTCATCGATGCCGCACCCTCGGCATGCAACCCCATCGCCGAAACCGCCGGCGAATAGGTACGGCTCGTAAGTGCCGCCTCGCCGCCATTTGCAAAAATCTCGACCATCGTAGTGTCCGAAAGCACGCGCAGGTCGCGAAGCTCGCTGAGCTCGATCGACCTCTGGTCGCGCCCATAGCCTTCGTCACCCATGTCGAGGGTAAGCATCCCGTCTGCATAGCGCACAAAGACACCCTTGCGAATCTCGAGCTCGACCATCTTGGCGCCCTCACAGGAAACCACAAGATCAAACAGGCGGCCCGGCTCCTCAACGGTTTCACCGCCTGTCGCGCGAACGCAGTCGCCGCGCATCCTCTCAATCTCGTGCGCCGGCTGCTGGCAGAGCTTACCATCGCGCATGCTCAGCTCTCGCGGCACCGTCAACGCGCACTGCCACCCGCGCGCCACCGTCGGGTTTTCTGCCGTCGCATCGGGGCAACCCGACCATCCGATCATCAAACGCCGGCCTGCAGCATCCTCAAAGGACTGCGGAGCATAGAAATCAAAACCGGCATCGACCATCGGGGGCATGCCCTGCCCGACGATTTTAAAGCTCGGCGCCTCCCAATCGGCCTCGATAGGGAACCACACGCACTGATGCGGATTGCGGTAACGCCAACCATCGGCAGGCACACCCTGCGGACAGCAAACGAGAATAAGCTCGCCATCGAGCTCAAACAGATCGGGGCACTCCCACATAAAGCCAAAGTTCTCGTCCAGCTCAATGCGCGTCGCATAGCTCCAGACCCCTAAATCACGCGAAGTATAGACAAGCACGCAGCCACGGTCGTCTTTCGTACGAGCGCCCAGAACCATGTAGTAGATACCATCGTGCTCAAGGATCTTGGGGTCGCGCACGTGCGTACCGATATCGTCGGGGTAATCGACTGGTCCAACAGCCATGCGCTTCTCGCCCAATTCGTCGGGATTCTCGGCAACCATATGAATCTGGTTTTGCTCACGGCCCGTCAACACGTAGTCGTAATCATCGCGGTCAAAATGCTTGACGTTGCCGGTATAGAAGTAGTGAATCTTGCCATCACGTACAAAGGCAGAACCAGAATACGCTCCGCTCGAATCCAAATCGGAATCGGGGAACAGCACGGGGCCGTGATTCTCGTACGTCACAAAATCCTTTGTCGTCAGATGGTTCCAAAGCACTGGACCGCCATGCGCAGCATCGAAAGGATCGTATTGATGATAGATGTGATACGTATCACCAATCTGAACCAAACCGTTGGGGTCGTTGAGCCAGCCAAGCTCAGGCTCCACATGGAACAGAAGCCTATCGGGGTCGGACGCGATGCGAGCCGCCGTCTCATCCTGTCCGGCACGCCACTGCTCATAGTCCGCGCGTGTCACCTTGTTTTTTTGATTTAACATCGCCGTTGACTTTCTCGTCTATGGGGAAGGACGCTCGACTCACACGAGTCGAACGCCCTTCCTCAAATGAACTTATCCTCAGATTACACTGAACGGCTCAACTAGAAGCTAACGTCGAAGCCAGCGCCAGCGCCCTCTTCATCGGTGGTCGGCACGCCCTTTGCCTTGTTGTAGGCAAAGATCAAGACGATCGGCACGATAAAGGCGATGAGATTGCCAGCCACATACCACACGAGGGTCTCGGGCGTGACGATGAGCAGGCCAAGCACGCCGGTCAGACCCTGACCGATAGCGCGCACCTCAAAGAGCTTGACGAAGGCACCGCCGCAGCCTGCACCGATGCATGCGCAGATGAACGGAATGATCGAATAGCGCATGTTTGCAGCAAAGATAGCGGGCTCGGAGATTCCGACCAGCGTCGGGATAAAGGACGACATGCAGATGTTGCGCTCTTTGGAGTGCTTCTTGTGAATGAGGTACATACCGATGGCGCCGCCGCCCTGGGCGATGATGGAAACCGACCAGATGGCCTGGATGTAGTTGAAGCCAGTCGTGGCAACAAGGTTTGCCTCGATACCCTGGATGAACTGATGCGTACCGGTAACGACGAGCGGCTGCAGGAACGCGGCGAAGACAAAGGCACCAAAGACGCCCATCCTGTTGTACAGGATATCGATTACGCCGGCGAGGACGTCACCGATCAGGTTACCGAGCGGGCCGAACACGGTGAACAGGGCGACGTTAGCAAGAATCAGGGTAACGGTCGGGACAAAGACGAACGAAACGACCTCGGGGATGTACTTCTGGGCAATCTTTTCGACCTTGGCCATAAACCAGGCGGTCAGAATTGCAGGGAACACGCCGCCCTGGAAAGCAACCATGGGAATGGAGAGCGGACCAAAGTTCCAGTACTCAGCACCCGTCGGGTCCATAACGAACGTGTTGCGGTTCATAAGGCTCGGGTGAACCATGACGATACCGACGAGGATGCCCAGGATCGGGTTACCGCCAAAACGCTTGACTGCGCTGTACATAACCAGGACAGGCAGGTAGTCGAACGTGGTGGCGATAATGGCAAAGAAGCTTGCGAGGTTCTTGAGGAACTCGCTGTGATCGGCGAGGCTGCCCTCCATGCCAAAGAGGCCGTTGGCAACGATCAGCGACTTAAGGCCGATGATGATTGCAGCGCCGACGAAGGCGGGAATGATGGGGATAAAGATGTCCGAGAATACCTTGAGGACCGAGAAGAACTTGCCCTTCTTGTCCGCCTCGGCGCCCTTGACCTCGGAAGCGCTGATCTCCTTAACGCCCGTCAGAGCCATAAACTCATCGTAAACCTTGTTGACGGTACCGGTACCGAAGATGATCATGAGCTGGCCGCTGTTGTACAGCACGCCCTTGACGCCATCGATGTTCTCGAGCTCGGCCTTGTTGTATTTGCTCGTATCCTTGAGCACCAGACGCAGACGGGTCACGCAATGCGTGGCGCCCTCGATGTTCTCCAGTCCGCCGACGTTGTCGACGACTTGCTGGGACACTGCCTTGTAGTCCATGTTCCTCTCCATTCCTTTTCTAAATCATAAAACGGTTCGTTGCCGCTACAGAGACGCGATCGTTGCGTTTGCGCACTTGAGCGCACCGTCGGTGACGGTAAGCGCCACACCCTGGCCCTGCTTGTTGCAGAAGCGAGCGTTGAGCGCAACATCATCGACAAAGATGGTCGCGATGTCGTCGTCGACGACCAGACGCACATGGTGAGTGCCCTCGCCCTTAAAGAACAACGGACGCTCGAGGCCCATGTTGTTGACCTGGAACCACGGGTACTGGGGAGCCGGCGTGAACTCGAGCTTGCCCTCGCGCAGGTTGGCGCGGAACTCATAGGCAAGACCAGTCTCGGCGTCCTCGGCGAACTTGACCGAGAAGCCGGCAGCGTTACCGCCGAGCTCAATGTCGGCATCGAGCAAGTAGGTGGAGCCGGCATCCGCGGCGAGCACCTGCTCGACCTTGCCCGACTCGCAGGAAAGCTCAAAGGTCTCGACTGCCTTAGCCTCGCCAAAGGCGCCAAGCATGCTGTCGGGGAGCTTGGTGCCGAGCGTTCCGTCGGCACGCTGAACGATCTCGAGGGGCATAAAAGTGCCACCCCACAGGTAAGAGCTGGGGTCGCCGCCCTCGTCGCGCGTCGGGACCCAACCAAAGAGAACGC
The DNA here is from genome assembly GCA_036301285.1 of Collinsella aerofaciens. Classification (GTDB taxonomy): domain Bacteria; phylum Actinomycetota; class Coriobacteriia; order Coriobacteriales; family Coriobacteriaceae; genus Collinsella; species Collinsella aerofaciens_BS. The sequence goes on along the minus strand of JAXJET010000015.1, from coordinate 21,094 downwards.
GGCGCTCGCCATCGAATGCGGTGCGAGCGGCGTAGTACGCGCGGCCGTCGAAGGAGTCGTCAGCGGGGGTAATCCAAGGACCGTTGATGGACTTGGACATGCGGTAACGGGTCTTGTTGCCGTCGCTGTACTCGGAAAAGACGAGGTACCACCAGTCGCCCATCTTAAAGAGATCAGGCATCTCAAACATGGTGTACAGGCCCGGGTTCCACCAGTCGCCCTGGAACTCCCAGTTGGTCAGATCCTTGGAGGTGAACTTGACCAGGCGGCCGGTCATCAGACGCTTGTCCTCGCCCACACGCGTGCCGAGGATGAGCATGTACTCTTCGTTCTCCTCATCCCAAAGCACAAAGGGATCGCGCCAGTTGCGGTCATCGTAACCCTCCTGGGGCGGAAGCAGCGTCTCGGCGATGTTCTTCTCCCACTTGACGGCGTCGTCGCTCGTCGCGTGAAGAAGAACCTGCTTCATCAAACGTGCGCGGACCTTATCGCGATTGCAACCAGTGTAGAGCGCATGGTACTTGTCGCCCACCTTAAACACCGTGCCGGCATAAATGTACTGGTCGACTTCCTCGTCGCCGCCGCGCTCAAGGCTCTCGCCAAAGTCCTTGTAGTTGACGAAATCCTTGGTCGTAGCGAGTGCCCAGCCAAACGGCTCTCCGAAAGGTTCGGGGTTACGCGTGTCACGCTGATGATAGAGATAGAACGTGCCGTCCTCGCCGTACGGCATGATGTCGCCTACCCAAATTCCCTCAGGCTGGTAATACACCTTGTGCATCCGAGACTTCCTTTCCACGACATACTAACTCGGTACAATGGCAAGATATGTCAATCGTTTTTATATGTCAAACGTTTTCACACCAATACGTCTTTTCGCAGTTCCAGTCGTCGGCAAACGGTTGACATATGCCGGTGAACGGTCATCAGAGGCGTTTGAGGAATTCTTTTGGCACGGGATGAACTACGCGGTTTTGCCCTCAATGAGTTCAACGGGGAGCTTGATATTCGATTCGGGATTATCGCCGTTAATAAGAGCGATGATGGATTGCGCCGCGAGCTCTCCGATGCGATCGATATCTTGACGTACGGTTGTTAAGTCAGGCATAAACGTCATAGTTCGGCGGGCACCATCCGCGCCCACGACCTTAATATCGTCTGGAGCGCTCAAGCCGCGCTGCTTCATCACGTTGAGACAGATGGCCGCCATCGTATCGTCTCCCGCAAAGATGCCGTCAATATCGGGGTTCTCATCGAGGATCTTCGCAACGACCGCGCCCTTTTCGTCGTCGGGCTTAACGAACTCAACCTCACGGACAAGCGCGGACAAACCGGCCTGCTCAACAACATCGAGGTAGGCATCGGTACGCTTATTGGCAGGCATGCGCATGCGGCTATTGCTGCGCAGGCACAGGATACGCCTGCAGCCGTCATCAATCAGACGGCGCGTGGCGAGCTCGCCGATGCCATAGCTGTCACTTGCAATCTGGACAGAGCCCTCGCCGAGATCGCAGTCGATGCCAACCAGGCTCAAGCCCATCTCGGCATATGCCTCGGCACCGATATTGAGGGAGTTGACGATGACACCGTCGACCATATTGCGGCGGAGCATGTCAATATAGGAACGCTCAAGATCGGGTCGATTGGCGCTGTTGCACAGCAACATCTTAAAGCCGTTTTCCGCTAACGTGCGCTCGACCGCCTGCACAACCTGAGCATGGAACGGGCTGCTCACAAAGGGAACGATCATACCGATAAGATTCAGGCGACCGTTGAGCATGGCACGGGCGATATCGTTGGGCGTATAGTTGATGCGCTCCATCGCGGCATGGACCTTATCGCGGGTCTCTTGGCTAATATAGCCGCGATTATTAAGCACGCGAGATACCGTAGTAGGCGAAACCCCCGCCACCGCTGCAACTTCCTTGATGCCAGGCTTAGCAGAATCCTTAGAACGAGCGCCCTCGCGAGCCATAGCACCCTCCCCCATCAACATGTTAAACGTTTACATACGAACAAAGCATACCCCAACAACAGCGGGAAGACGGTAACAGCACAAGTAAGTAAACGACTCATCCAAATAATTAGGAGAGTTCCGCCTAAAGGGTGACTACACAGGACCCCCGCCGGGCCGCTTTGGGTTACTTTCCAAAACATTTCCGCAGGATGCAAAGGGCTCCGCCGCGCGAAGCGCGCAGCGGAGCCCTTTGCATGTCCGAGGACGTTTTGGAAAGTAACCCAAAGCGGCCCGGCGATCCTGCGGGAGTTAAACCCCTTTAGAACTTGTCGTGGAAGGTACGCGCAATGACCTCGTCCTGCTGCTCCTTGGTGAGCGTGTGGAAGTTCACGGCATAGCCGGAAACGCGGATGGTCAGCTGCGGATACTTCTCGGGGTGAGCCTGAGCGTCGAGCAGCGTCTCACGGTTGAAGACGTTGATGTTCAGGTGGTGGCCACCCTTCTCGGCGTAAGCGTCGAGCATGTGGACCAGGTTATCGGCCTGGGTCTCGGAAACTTCAGAAACCTTCATAATGTGTCTCCTTCGATTAATAGGCGCCGGCCGAAACCGGCGCACTAATCAGTAATCGTTATTGTTAGTATAGCACTAACAATAGTTACTCGCCCAGCTGATCAAGGTCGATATCGCCAAAGAACACCTGGTCCTCCTTGCCGAGCGCACTCGGGATGATGGAGAAGGTGTTGGAGATGCCGTCCTGAGCATCGCGGAACGGGAGCTTGGAAACCGAAGACAGCGAAGCGATGGCGCCGTGGCTATCGCGCTTGTGCATGGGGTTAGCACCCGGGGCGAACGGCTGGCCAGCCTTGCGGCCGTCGGGCGTGGAGCCGGTCTTCTTACCGTACACGACGTTGGAGGTAATGGTCAGAACCGAGGTCGTGGGCACGGAGTTGCGGTAGGTGTCGTTCATGCGGATGTACTCCATGAACTGGTGCACAACGTCGTGAGCGATCTGGTCGACGCGGTCGTCGTCGTTACCGTACTTGGGGAACTCACCCTCGGTCTCGAAGTCGACGATGATGCCATTCTCGTCGCGGACGGGGTGGACCTTGGCGTACTTGATGGCGGACAGGGAGTCAGCCACGACGGAAAGGCCAGCGATGCCCGTAGCGAACCAGCGGTGCACGTGCTTGTCGTGCAGAGCCATCTGGATGCGCTCGTAGCAGTACTTGTCGTGCATGTAGTGAATGATGTTCAGCGAGTTGACGTACACGCCAGCGAGCCACTTCATCATGTCGTTGTACTTGGCCACAACGTCGTCGTAATCGAGCGTATCGCCCTCGACGGCGCGATACTTGGGGCCGACCTGCTTCTTGGAGACCTCGTCAACACCGCCGTTGAGTGCGTACAGCAGGCACTTGGCCAGGTTGGCACGGGCGCCGAAGAACTGCATCTCCTTGCCAATGCGCATGGAGGACACGCAGCAGGCGATGCCGTAGTCGTCGCCGTGGTAAACGCGCATGAGGTCGTCGTTCTCGTACTGGATCGAGGAGCTGGCGACAGAAGTCTTGGCGCAGAACTTCTTGAAGTTCTCGGGCAGACGGGTCGACCACAGAACGGTCATGTTGGGCTCGGGGCTGGTGCCCATGTTCTCGAGCGTGTGCAGGTAGCGGTAGCTCATCTTGGTAACGAGCGTACGGCCGTCAACACCCATGCCGCCGATGGACTCGGTGACCCACTGCGGATCGCCAGTAAACAGGGCCTGGTACTCGGGGGTACGGGCAAACTTGACCATGCGGAGCTTCATGATGAAGTGATCCACGAACTCCTGGATCTGCTCCTCGGTGAAGGTACCGTTGGCAAGGTCGCGCTCAGCGTAGATGTCGATGAACGTAGAGGTACGGCCGATGGACATAGCGGCGCCGTTCTGCTCCTTGACGGCAGCAAGGTAGGCGAAGTACATCCACTGGATGGCCTCCTGCGTGTTGGTAGCAGGGTTGGAAATGTCGAAACCATAGGTCTCGGCCATCATCTTGAGCTCGCCGAGGGCGCGGATCTGCTCCTGCAGCTCCTCACGATCGCGGATGTTGTCGGCGGTCATGACTGTCGGGGTGGAAGCCTTCTGGGCCTCCTTGTCCTTGATCAGGTAGTCGACGCCGTACAGGGCAACACGACGGTAGTCGCCGATGATGCGGCCGCGGCCATAGCCATCGGGCAGACCGGTGATGATGTGAGCCGAGCGGCAAGCACGCATCTCGGGAGTGTAAACATCGAAGACGCCAGCGTTGTGGGTCTTACGCTCGAAGGTGTAGCGCTCGACAACGTTCTCGTCGACCTTATAGCCGTGCTGGCTGGCAGCCTGACAAGCGATGCGGATACCACCGTTGACGTGCAGCGCGCGCTTGAGCGGCTTGTCAGTCTGGAGACCGACGATGGTCTCCTTCTCGCGGTGGGCGTTATCGATGTAGCCAGCGGGGTGGCTCACGATACCCGTGACGATCTTGGTGTCCATATCGAGGACACCACCCTGCTCGCGCTCCTTAAGCAGCAGGTCGAGAACCTCGCCCCACAGCTCCTTGGTACGCTCGGTCGGACCGACGAGGAACGACTCGTCGCCCTCGTAGGGGGTGTAGTTCTTCTGGATGAAGTCTCGGACGTCAACCTCTCCCGTCCAAATGCCTTCCTTGAAGCCTTCCCATGCCTCCTGCATTGTGTAACCACGCTCCTAGTTACGTGTAATGCGGCGCTCTCTCACACCGCTGCTTATTGAATTCTTGAATTTTCGGCTTGCACTACCGGCTTCTTCCGTTCTTCACCACACGTTGGTGCAGGGAAAACGTTTGTCCACCTTGGAACTACAACCCAAAACCCAAGATTTCACCCGTCTGAGAAGGATAACATAGCGACCCTCTCCATCTGGGCTGTTATATGTTTCTTTTTTTATATCATAAGGGTGTTTTTTACAAACCCGCAGGAAATGCGAGCGCGAACAACTACCGTTCACCGATTTGTATGTTATTTTTCCTTGCCTTTGTACGACGTTCGCTCTAGCTGTTATGCCAGCTTTAGCAGGGTAAAGTGTCTCTGAGTAGGCTTTGGGACATGCCTAGAGATCTACCCCTAACTTTGCTGGTACCGACGGTGCACGGAGGTCGCCTAAAGGTAGTTTTCTAGACATGTCCCAAAAATCTACCGTATAGGGTGCGCGTGCAGGGGTATCATCTTCCACCGAAAATAGTTTCTAGTGTTAGGGGTTTTCGGTGGAAGATACCGATTTCCATGAGCTTGGGCGTCAGCTCTTAACTGAGTTCGGCAGCATGCATCAGCGTATTTCGCGCTTTGCGGACAAAGCTCTCGGCGGCGAGATGGCCGTCATGCGCGCCCTCATGCGCGCCGGCGACTCGCTCACGCCGAGCGAACTCGCCGATCGTGCGTGGGTCTCGAGCGCCCGTATCGCCAATATCCTGCGCGCCCTCGAGGCCAAGGGCTGGGTCGAGCGCGAGCACTCAAAGACCGACCGTCGTCGCGTACACGTCACGGTGACCGACAAGGGATTCCAGGTCATCGAAATCAAACGTCGGGAATTCGAGGACCGCACCGCGGCTTTCCTCGAGCAGCTTGGCGAAACAGATACCCAAGAGATGGTGCGCCTTCTAAGACGTGCCAACGAAATTATCGACCGCAATCAAGAAAGGAGAGATGCCGAGTGAGGATTCTCAAGCTCTTTAAAAAGCATATCCTGGCGCTGTTCGCAGCTATCGTACTTATCGTAATCAGTTGCAACGCCGATCTGGCACTGCCTACCTACATGAGCGATATTGTCGACGTGGGCGTGCAGCAAGGCGGTATCGCCTCGCCCGTGCCCGACACCATTCGCGCCGAATCGCTCGACGACCTCGAACTCTTTATGAGCGCCAAGGACGCCAAGGCTGTGGAGGCCGTGTTTAGCAAGGCTGACAAAAACGGCATTCGAACGTACATGGGCACCGAGGAAGAGCGTGCCGATGGAGGCAAGATTGCCGACATTATGAGCCTGCCCGAGACCGTCGTTCTTTCGCTCGACCAGGGCATCGACGCCGACTCCATGGGCGACATGACGGGCTCGTCCAGCGAGAAAGACGACAACGCTGCCCAGGCCATGCCCACCCCCGAGCAAATGGCAGCGATGACGCCCGAGCAGCTCGCCGAGATGCAGCAGAAAGCCGCGGCGGCGCAGAACATGCAAAAGCAGATTGATGCCGACGGCGGTAAGATCACCATGAAGAGCCTGCGCCTGGGTGTCGAGGGCGGTCTGGTAGACCAAAGCAAGCTCGTCGAGGGCGCCAACGAAATGGCGGATAAAATGGGCTCCATGTCGGGATCCATCGTGACCCAACGCGCCGTGAGCTATGTGCAGGACGAGTACAAGGCGCAGGGCATCGACCCCGCCGACGTGCAGAACGCCTACCTGAGCCGCATGGCGACCACGATGTTTGGGCTGTGCCTGGTATCGCTCGTCGCCACCATCCTGACCGGCGCCGTGGCGTCGCGCACCGCCTGCTCCATCGCCCGCGACCTGCGCCGCGAGACCTTCAACAAGGTTATGCACTTCTCGCCGGCCGAGGTGGGCAAGTTTAGCCAGGCCTCGCTCATCACCCGCTGCACCAACGACATTCAGCAGATCCAGATGGCCGCAACCCTGTTTATCCGCATGTGCCTGATGGCCCCCGTCATGGGCATCGTCGCCGTCATGCGTGTCCTGGCCAACCACACCGGCCTGGAGTGGACCATCGCTGTGGCCATCATCGCGGTTTCGGCCGTCGTCGGCGTGCTCATGGGCCTCACCATGCCCAAGTTCAAAAAGATGCAGAGCTTTGTGGACCGCGTGAACCTTACCGCCCGCGAGCTGCTCGACGGCCTTATGCCCATCCGCTCGTTCAACCGCGAGGAACATGAGCTCGAGCGCTTTGACAAGGCGTCGCTCGACCTGATGACCACGCAGCTCTACACCAACCGCGCCATGAGCTTTATGATGCCGCTCATGATGCTCGTCATGAACTGCATCACCGTGCTTATCGTCTGGTTTGGCGCGCAGGGTGTGTCCGACGGTGTGATGCAGGTTGGCAACATGATGGCGTTTATCTCCTACACCATGCAGATCGTCATGGCGTTTATGATCCTCACCATGGTTTCGGTCATCCTGCCCCGCGCCGAGGTCGCAGCCGAGCGCGTGGAAGAGGTCATCACCTGCCCCACGAGCATCAACGACCCCACCTCGCCCAAACTGCCCGCTGCCAGCGCGCCGCGCGGCGAGCTCACCTTCCGTGACGTGAGTTTCCAGTATCCCGATGCCCGCGCCGACGTCATCAGCGGCGTAAACTTCACCACGCACGCCGGTCAGATGCTCGGCATCATTGGCTCCACGGGCTCGGGCAAGTCCACGCTTGTGCAGCTCATCCCGCGCCTGTACGACGTCACGGGCGGCAGCATTTCGCTCGACGGCATCGACGTGCGCGACATGACCCTTTCCGAGCTGCGCCGCCGCATCGGTTATATCCCACAGCAGGGACGCCTGTTCTCGGGCACTGTCGAGAGCAACCTCAAGTTTGCGGGCGACATGGTAAGCGATGACGACATGCACAAGGCAGCACGCGTCGCCCAGGCGGAGGACTTTATCGCCGAGCGCGAGGACGGGTACGACTCCCCTATAAGCCAGGGCGGCTCCAATGTTTCGGGTGGTCAGCGCCAGCGTCTGGCCATCGCCCGCGCGTTGGCCAAAAAGCCCGAGGTCGTGGTGTTCGATGACTCGTTTAGTGCCCTCGACTACAAGACCGACGCGCGTCTACGCGAGGAGCTGGCCAAAAACGTTACCGACGCCGCGCTCGTGGTCGTAGCCCAGCGCATCGCGACCATCATGCACGCCGACCAGATCATCGTGCTCGACGACGGCCACGTAGTGGGCACCGGCACGCACGAGAAGCTGCTGCGCAGCTGCCCGGCGTACCTGGAGATCGCACAGTCGCAGCTTTCCGCCGAGGAGCTGGGGCTTACCCAAGAAGAAATTGCAGCCGTCATGGAAGGAGGCGAGCGCTAATGGCAGACGAGACCAAGACTCAGATTCCCAAGCCCACCCGCCAGCGCGGTCCCATGGGCCGCATGGGCGGCATGCGTCGCGGCGAAAAGGCCAAGGACTTTAAGGGCACCATGAGGCAGCTGCTCGGCTATATCGGCCAGCACAAGATTGCCGTGTTTGCCGCCGTCGCCTTTGCCGTGTGCTCGGTCATCTTTAACATTGTGGGACCCAAGGTGCTCGGCCAGGTTACAACCAAGCTGTTCGAAGGCCTGGTCGCCAAGGTCAACGGCACCGGCGACGTTGACTTTGACTGGATCGCCAAGACGCTCGGCTTTTTGCTCTGCCTGTATCTGGCGAGCTCTGTCTGCAGCCTGGTCCAGGGCTGGCTCATGACCGGCGTCACGCAAAAGATCTGCTACCGCATGCGCAAGGAAATCGCCGCCAAGATTGCCGTCGTGCCAATGAGTTACTTCAACGGCCACAGCAAGGGAGACGTACTCAGCCGCATCACCAACGACGTCGATACGCTGGGTCAGTCGCTCAACCAGAGCGTGACGCAGCTCATCACGTCGGTGACGCAGATTATCGGCGTGCTCGTCATGATGCTTTCGATCAGCCTGCCGCTTACCGGCGTCACCGTGCTCACGCTGCCGGCCGCTGCGATTATCCTGACCGTGATGATTCACTTCTCGCAGCCGTACTTCCGCGAGCAACAGCAGGTTCTGGGCGCCGTCAACGGCATTATCGAGGAGGACTTTGCCGGCCAGAACGTCATCCAGGTGTTCGACCGCGCCGAGGCCTCGATCGAAGAGTTCGACCGTCAAAACGACCGCCTCTTTATTAGTGGCTGGCGCTCGCAGTTCCTGTCGGGCCTGATGATGCCGCTTATGAGCCTGGTGGGTAACATGGGCTACGTGGGCGTTGTCGTGGTGGGCGCACAGCTCGCACTGACCGGCAACGCCACGCCCGGCGACATCCAGAGCTTTATCCAGTACGTTCGCAACTTTACGCAGCCCGTGCAGCAACTGGGCAACGTGAGCAACACGATGCAGTCGATGGCAGCCGCCACCGAGCGCGTCTTTGAGTTCCTGGCCGCGCCCGAGGAGGAGCAGAAAGCCGACGCGCAGATTCCCGAAAAGCGCCCCGGCCATGTGGAGTTCGACCACGTCAAGTTTGGCTACACGCCCGACAAGACCATCATCCACGACTTTAGCTGCGAGGCACAGCCCGGCCAGACCATCGCCATCGTCGGCCCCACCGGCGCCGGCAAGACCACGCTCATTAAGCTGCTGCAGCGCTTCTACGACGTGGACGGCGGCTCGCTGCGTGTCGAGGGCGTCGATGTGCGCGACTGGGACCGCGCTGCACTGCGCGGCGAGTTTGCCATGGTGCTGCAGGACACCTGGCTGTTTAACGGCACCATCCGCGAGAACATCCGCTACGGACGCCCCGACGCGAGCGATGCCGAGGTCGAGGCCGCTGCGCGCGCCGCACGCTGCGACCACTTTATTCATACGCTCGCCGGTGGCTACGACTTTATGATCAACGAGGAGGGCACCAACCTGTCGCAGGGTCAGCGCCAGCTCGTGACCATCGCCCGTGCCATTTTGGCCGACCGCCCGGCGCTGATTCTGGACGAGGCGACTTCCAACGTCGACACACGTACCGAGGAGCTCATTCAGCGCGCCATGGATGCGCTGATGCAGGGCCGCACCAGCTTTGTCATCGCGCACCGCCTGTCCACGATCCGCAACGCCGACGTGATCTTGGTGATTCGCGACGGCGACATCGTCGAGAAGGGCACGCACGACGAGCTGCTCGCCCAAGGCGGCTTCTACGCCGATCTGTACAATTCGCAGTTCGACGAAGCGGCGTAAAAACCGGCGGCAAACAACCGCAATGCCAAGAAAACGGGGGCGCAGGACAACCTGCGCCCCCGTTTTTGTTTTGCGACCCTCGAACCGCCTCCCCTGGGACCTGATTGACAGCCCCTTCGAGGCCCCGTGGGCAAAAAATGGCAAATATGAGTACTGTTACTTTTTTAGTAACAGCCAAAACAGCCCCAAACGACGTCTTTGCGGCCTAGATATGCCATCAAATTGATCAAAACGCCCGGTAACATGCTTCTGTGTGCCAACGTTAATGAACATATTTAATGTTGTGTCTATTATCTTGTAAGGTCGATATGATACTAAGCTAGCAGCAGTACTCATATTTGCCATTTTTTGTCCACGGGGTATGCCGCAGGAGACCCAACTTGCTCCAGCGTGCCGTACGCCGGCCCCCCCTTCCGGCGAGCGCCGACATTTCCCCAGATAAAACCGACCAAAATAAACCTGTCCCTTTTCGGCAGGTTTCGCTTGCACTTTAGCGTGCGACAGCGGATAATGCCGAGCATTCGAGAATTCGCCAATTGTTGCCGTTAATTGATAAAGGAGGCCCCGCATGGCCATGGATTTCAAACGCAAGCTGCCGATCCCCATGGAGATCCGCGAGGAAATGCCGCTTTCCGCCGAGCTTACCGCCAAAAAGCAGGCATTTGACGCCGAGGTCGCCAAAGTCTTTACCGGCGAAGACGCACGCAAGGTGCTCATCATCGGCCCGTGCTCTGCCGACCGCGAGGATTCGGTGCTTGAGTACATGAACCGACTGGCCAAGACCGCCGAGGAGGTCAAGGACAAGCTCATCATCATTCCGCGCGTCTACACCAATAAGCCGCGTACCAAGGGCACCGGTTACAAGGGTCTTCTGCACAACCCCAACCCCGAGGCTCCCGACGACCTGCTCGAGGGCGTCAAGGCCATCCGCCACATGCACCTGCGCGTCATCGAGGAGACCGGCTTCTTTACCGCCGATGAGATGCTCTACCCGTCCAACTACCAATACCTCGTTGACCTGCTGAGCTATGTTGCCGTGGGCGCACGCTCGGTCGAGAACCAGGAGCATCGCCTGGTGTCGAGCGGCATTTCGGTACCCGTCGGCATGAAGAATCCCACTGCCGGCTCTACCACCGTTATGCTCAACTCCATTTACGCCGCCCAGGCGCACCAGAGCTTTATCTTCCGCAACTGGGAGGTCGAGTGCGACGGCAATCCGCTCGCGCACGCCGTTATGCGTGGCTACATCGGTCTCGATGGGCGCACCTACCCCAACTACCACTACGAACACCTGGAACGTCTGGCCGAGCGCTATACCGAGCACGCCGGCTATGCCAATCCGGCGGCGGTCATCGACTGCAACCATGACAACTCGGGCAAGCGTCCGCTGGAGCAGTATCGCATTTGCAAGGAGGTGCTCGACAGCTGCCGCCGCAACGAGTCCATCTCCAAGCTAGTCAAGGGCTTTATGATCGAGTCCTACCTGGAGGACGGCAACCAGCCGGTCGACGGCGGCGTCTTTGGTAAATCGATCACCGACCCGTGCCTGGGCTGGGAAAAGACCGACTACCTCATCCACGAGATCGCGGAACGTATTTAGTTACGCGGTTTTACCAAACCGCGTAACGACTCGACGCTGCAAACCCGCCAGAACGGCAATCTGCCTTTCAGCTTCGACGGCATGACCAAAAGGTCAATGCCGCCTCGCTTCAAGGCACCTTGCTCGCTCTGGCGGGTTTTCGCTGACGTTTTTCGACCTGCATCGTTGCCAGGGTTGGCACCAATGACTAATGCGGTAACAAGCTACGTCAGTCCGCTTGACCGGCTGGGTTTCTGAGGTGCGGCAGATTCCCGTGAAAGAGGTGCGCCGCGTACTTTGGGTACGCAAGCGACGAATGAACGGGAAGGTGCCGCACCTCGGGAAGACAGACAGTTACGCCGAGGGTTCCTGCTGGGTAATGCAGTGGATATTTCCGCCGCCGAAGACGACCTGCTCGGACTGAACGCCGACGCATTTGTAGACGCCCTCGCCCCAGACCTCGTCGTAGATCTTCTGGAGCGTGTCAACGGCAAGCCGGTCGTTCTCGTCGCCGTACTGCGGGACGATAACACCGTGGTTGGTGACCAGGTAGTTCATGTAGGAGGCGATCAGCGGCTCGTCGGCGACGCGCGGCTCGGCGTTCTCGTCGGCGTCGATGGTGTCGCAGGAAGCCTGATCCATGAACAGCGGGTTCACGGGCATGCAGAGCTTGTAGACCTTTATCTTGCGGCCCTTGGCGTCAACGGCGTTGGAGAGGGTCTCGTAGATGGCGTGGCACTGCTCGTAGAACGGATACTCGGGATCGTCAGTCCAGATGCAGGCCATGACGCCCGGAGCGATGAACGTGGCGACGTCATCGATGTGACCGTTGGTCTCCTCGGGGTCGATGCCCTCCTTGACCCAGATGACCTTCTCGACACCCAAATAATCCTTGAGGTGTTCGTCCATATAGGCGCGAAGTTCCTCGCTCCAGGGCTCGAACTTCCTCTTGAACTTGGGCCAGATGGACTCGGGATCCTCTTCCTCCTCCAGAACCGCAGAGCAGGTGCGGCCCGGGGAAAGCAGGCACTGGTCGGTCACGACCACGGTACCTTCGCCGTCGACGGTGATGGAACCGCCCTCGAGGATCATATCATCGGGACGATAACGACGACAGCCGGAAAGCTCAGCCATCTTAAGGGCGACCTGCTCGTCCTTGTCCCACGGGAAGTACAGGCCGTCGACAAGACCGCCATAAGCGTTGAAGTGCCAGTGATCGGCGCGCTTATCGCCCTTACCGTTGATAACAAAAGTGGCAGCGGTGTCGCGGAACCAAGCGTCGTCGGTGGTCATCTCGATAACGGAAACGTTCTCGTCTTCCTCAAAGACGGCCTTGCAGTTGGCGTAGTCGGCCTGGTTGGCGCACATGGTGACCGGGGTGAACTCGGCGATGGCGCGAGCGATGGCGGCATACTGCTTCTGAGCCGGCTTGGCGCCGTGGGACCAGGTGTCGGTACGGTGGGGCCAACCCATCCACACGCGATCCTGCGGGGCGAATTCAGCGGGCATAAAGAAGCCGTCGGCCTTAGGGGTGGACTCGGACTCGGTGATCGTACGCATAAGATTTCCTCCAAATCGAACGATCGCTTGCTGCGGGCGGGTTGCCCGCAGCCTAAAACCAAGAGGTGGCGGACGCCCGTCCCCCGGCAAAGGTCGGGGCGCCCGGCGCCGGTTTTCACGGAGTCGCACCGGCAAGCGACGACGTAACCTGGCGCGCGGAGACAAAACGCACGAAGGATACGGAAGAGAAATTGGGGCGGGCGGTGGTTACCGGAGCCTTCGCTCACACCCACCCCGGGGAATGGTCAAGTGGCGAGGAGGGTTGGAACCCCGAATCCGGGTGCTCTAGTCCTCTTCGGCCTCGGCGGCCTCCTCAGCGAGACGCTGAGCAGCCAGCTCGGGGGTGAGACCCTTGTACTCGGTCTCGCGACCCTTAGCACTGACGACGCGGACAACCTCGCCAATAAGCAAAAGCACGATGAAGATAACGATCATCGGGACCTTATCGCCAATCTCATCGACAGAGAACGGAATCAGCGTTGCAACGATAGCCAGAATCAGCTCGATGCAGGGAATAGCCAGCATGACCTTCATCGTGGCACCCTTAAACGGGAACGTGAAGATGCGCGCACGGTTAGGGTCGTTCTTGCGAAGGTTGAGGAACGCCGGGAACATCGGGATATAAGTGAGCAGCAGAAAGACGACGGAGGTGCCGAAGAGCATCCAGAAAACACCGTTGGAGATGGCGTCGATAGGAACAAGCTGCAGGCACAGCACCAGGGAGGCGACGATGGCGTTGACCAGGTTGGCGCCGTTGGGCATATCGTCATCCGAGATCATCGAGGCAAAGACCTTGGGCATGTTGCCGTGCTCGGCAGCGTAGCGAGCAACGGAGTTGACACCAAAGGACCAAGCAGCCATGTTGGCAAACAGGGTGATCAGGAAGGCGATGCAGATGATCTTAAAGATCATGGAGTCGCCCACCATGGTCTGGACAGCGTAGATCATGCCGTAGTCGGGATCGATGGAATCGGCCGGCACAGCAGCGCCGATGCCAAAACCAGCGAACAGGTAGATCACGGCGATAGACAGGCCGCCAACGATGATAGCCTTGGGGATATCGCGAGCGGGATCGGCCATATCGTCGGTCATGGTGCAGATGACCTCGAAGCCCATGAAGTTAAAGATGATGATCGACAGGTAGCCGAGCGCGTTGGTGTTGGTGAGCTCGGGCAGGAAGGTGGTAGCGGACATGTCGTTCGCAAAACCGTTCTCCATGGCATACCAAATACCCAAAGCGCCGACGATAACGGCAACGGCAACCTTGATGATGGCGCCGCCGTTCAGGACCCACTCGGAGTCGGCAGCCTTGGAGCGACCCATAAGATAGACGATCCACACAAAGGCAAGGTCGATACCAATCTTGGCAATCAGATTGAACTCGACGCCAAAGACCATGCCCAAAATGTCAGGGAACATGGTGGCCAGCGAGGCAATCCACAGCGGATAGTTAACCCAGTAGTAGTACGAAATGCGAGCGCCCCACTTGTCGCCCAGGCCATCGCGCACCCAGTCGTAAATACCACCCTCGCCGTCATAGGTAGTGCCGAGCTCGGCAACGACCATGCCATAAGGGAGCAGGAAGGTCAGAATCAGGAAGATCCACCAGAAGAACTGCTGGTTGCCAATGGCAGCAGCAGGTGCAGCGGCCTCGCAAACGAAGACGACGCAGATGATGGTCGAAATGACCGTCAAGAAGGAAAGCTTCTTCTTTCCGTCGCTCATGATGAGCTCCTTCGCTCAGTCTTGGACAAATCGAGACCCTTAAGATATTAAGACAATTGCCAAGCCTCGGTGAGCGAGCGACAGGAGACGAGCATCCGCCGCCCGCAAACGCGCTTTTAGAAGCCTTGAGGCTTAGAGCTGCTCGAGAGCCTCGAGAGCGGCGCTCTCGCTTGCCGCCTATGCCTCGTCTCGCCGACAGTTCTTTATCTATGGCAGCGGCGTTTTTATTTGCTATGCCTTCGAGATGAGCGAGATTTTCTTTTTTGAATACACGCTGCAAAACCAGAGCTTTCCAGCTAGCGACTATTGCTCAATCATCATGCCCGTGATGCGGACCCTTGTGGCGACCGCTTCGCAGGCTTTTATTTGGGCCATTGCCAGGGACTTGCTCGACAAACATTCTAAAAAGCAGTTCGTTATCCCCGTCGTAACGTTTTTGCTGTGCGGGTCGCTGACTATCGTCGCTGTCCCCTACGGCCCCATGCATCAGTGGCTCTACTACGCAATGCGCCAGGTGTTCCTTATCTTTGTGGGGCTGTACATCTTTTGGACGGCTCATAAAAGTACAAAGGTCGAGTTGAAGGCACGCGTTAACAACCAACGAAAGCACCTGATTATCGGCGCCATCCTGGTCGGGTGCATCGTTGCCGAGGACTTCTACAGCATCCTGGTCGTCCCCATGAGCCTGGCGCCCTCTTGGCTGCAGCTATACCTGTCCGAGCGCAACTTTAGCGAGAACGTCTTTGCGTGCTACTTTGCGATTCTGCTCATCGCCTACGCCTATCACGTGCTTTCGATTCGCATGCAGGAGGCGTCCGAAGAAAAGAACGCCAGCGATCTTGATCGACACATCGAAGAGCAAATGCCCTCTTATCGCAACGCCTACAAGCTCTCCAACCGCGAAGCCGAGGTTTTGCGTCTGGTAGTGCGGGGCAAGTCGAACCAAGAGATTGCTGACGAGCTATTCCTTGCCGTGGGCACCGTCAAGACCCACATCCACAACATCCTGGTCAAAACCGAACAGCAAAATCGCACGACGTTAATCCTCCACTTTTGGAAGCGCTAACCTGCCAAAAAGGGACAGGTTTATTTTGGCAGGTTTTATCTGGGCAAACGCCAACCGCCGCGAGAGAGCTGTCTTCCCTCGTGGCGGTCTTTTAGCAGAAAAACCAAGTGAGTAGGCTTTTTGCAGGAGGCCAAGCACACCCTAAACACGCCACAGCTCTGACCTGCAGTTTTATAGATCATTTGTCGCGATGTGCTCGGCAAGTTCAAAAAAGTCTACTCACTTGCATCCGAAACGCACCAGATAGGCAAAATAACCGCCGCGAGAGGGCCCCAGTCCCTTCGCGGCGGTCATATGCCTCTGATTTTGCGACGATTTTGCCCGTTTGTTATTCGCTGTAACGGGTGGCGATGGCAGCTTGTACCATTCCGGCGCTCATGAGGTAGGTCACCAGGAAGTAGCCGCCGTATGCTGCCAGGAAGATTGCACAGGTGAGGCCCACGGTGCCGCCGATGCTCATATTTCCGAATATGCTCACCAGCTCGATGATCACCTTAAGTGCCACAAAGGAGTGCGCCAGGCCCACTGCCAGCGGGAACAGGAAGAATACCGCTTGCTGCGCCATCACCGAATGGCGAATCTGACGGTCCTCACAGCCGATCTGTGCCAGCACACGATAGCTGCGACTGCCGTCGGCCACGTTGGAGAGTTGCTGGATCGACAGAATCACCGCGCATGCAACGACCAATACAAAGCCGATGTAGATGGCTAGGTAGCTAATAAGACCGTTCATTTGCGCTGCTTGCGTGTACATCTCGGAGCGTGTGATGAAGGTTCCCCACGACCCCGGCTCCTTGCCGTCAACGAGCAGATTGTCGAGCACAGTGTATTTAATACTCTCGTCTGCCTCGGTCGTATCCATCCCCTGTTTGTAGTTAACGAGCAGGCTACTGGAATACGGCTGCAGATTAAGTTGGGACAACAGCTCATCGGCAACGACGACGGTACCCGGATTACTGCCCATCGCCGAGTTGGCGATGGCCGCCGTATCTTCGTCCGACTTATCGGTTGCGGGCTTGAGCGTATGCCCGCCCAAGGTAAGGGCATGGCCGCCAGCCATATACTTGGTGTACAGGTCGACCAGCTCGCCGCCCATATCACACGTGAGCAAGTACTGGTCGCGGCCAATGCTCACCGGCTCCTCGCCCATCATCTGACGCAGTTTGTTGTACTGGCTCGCCGGCGTCACAAACAGACCCATCGTATCGGCATTGCTACCCCCGAACGCCTTGGGAAGCTTTTCGCCCATGATCTTGCACATCTCACTTGGGGTCACCGAAGGATTCGAGCCGCCAACCGGGTAACTCAGATACGAATCGATCTGCACATGCTCACCGGCAACATCGGCGATATTGACCTTCTTGCCGGTCTCGTCGTTGTTGTCCGCCGACTTGCCCTTAATGCCGTCCGCAACGTTATCGGAATCGATACGATCGCCGTGCCATGGATCGCCGTGCCATGCGGGGTACAAATCGACCGTTGTATCGGCCAGCACCATGCGATCGGCTTCAGACGGATTGATGTACTCTTTGTAGTAGTCAAGCGTATCGGGCGTGTAATAGACATACGTCTGAGACACGTCAACAGGGTTATAGCGCTCCAGGTTCTCGTTCATCACGTTGGCAATCGACATACCGCACGTCACCGAGGTGATGGCCAAAAACAGGAGCATCGCGATGACGCCCATCGAAAAGCACACCGTGTTGACCTTGGCCGCAAGCTGGCGCACGGTAAACATGTTGAGGCCGCGCCAATACACGCCGCGCAGGCTCTGCAGCAGCTTGATGAGCATGCCTGAGAGTCCCCAGAACAGGGCAAAGGTGCCCACGGTAACCATAGCGGTCGTAATACCAAACTGGTTCATGGCCTCTTGCAGCTTGCTGTCCGTCGCGGTTAGCGGGAACCCATCACGTAGCAGACGGTAATAGGCCACGCCCACAAGCGCCACGCCCACGGCAAAGATGGCAATCGCAATCCAGGGGTTGCGTGTCTTGATGCTCTCGTTGCGACGCTCGGCACCCATAAGCTCGATAAGTTTGGTACGACGCACGGCGCGAAGGTTCAGCAGTAGCGTGAGCACAAACATCACGAGCATGCAGACAAGGGTCAGGTTGAACGCATGCACCGAGAAAAAGAAGTGGAAATTGGTGATCTGCGTCTTAAAGAGCGAGGCCGTAAAGAACGTCATGAGCTGGGAGAGTCCCACACCCAGCACAATGCCGGCGACAAAGGCGCCGACCGAGACAATCACCGTCTCGAGCGCCATGATCGTGGCGACGCGCCCGCGCCCCATGCCGAGCACCTGGTACAGGCCAAACTCCTTCTTGCGGCGTTTCATGATGAAGTTATTGGCATACACCATTAAAAAGGCCATGACACCGGCCAAAAAGTACGTCAGGTCGCCGAGCATGCTGCCCATTACCTGCGCCAAGCCTTTTTCATCGATTCCGGCGATGTCGACCTGCATCGAGATGGTGTTAAAGGCATAGAAGACCGTGACACCCAGGGTGAGCGTCAAAAGGTAGACGAGGTAGTCGCGGCCGGCGCGGCGGACGTTGCCCCAAGCGAGTTTACAGAGCATCGGAGCCCTCACCGCCCATCATGGCAACGACCTCCATAATGCGGTCGAAGAACTCGCGACGGTCGGTGTCGCCGCGGCGCAGCTCGGTGAAGATCTTGCCGTCGCGAATAAACAGCATGCGGCTCGTGTAGCTGGCGGCAAAGCTGTCGTGCGTGACCATGAGCACGGTGGCGCGTAGGCGGCGATTGAGGGCCTCCAGGCTCTCAAGCAGCAGGCGAGCGCTCTTGGAATCGAGGGCGCCGGTGGGCTCGTCGGCCATGATCATGGTGGGATCGGTGACGAGCGCGCGAGCCGCGGCAACGCGCTGCTGCTGACCGCCGGACATCTGGTAGGGATACTTGTCGAGCACCTGGCTGATGGACAGGCGCGCTGCCACATCCTGCACGCGGGTCGAGATCTCTGCCGAGTTTGTGCGGGCGATGGTGAGCGGCAGGGCGATGTTCTCGCGTGCCGTGAGCGTATCGAGCAGGTTGGAGTCCTGGAAGATAAAGCCGAGCTCCTCGCGGCGGAACTGCGAGAGCTTGGCCTGCTTCATGCGCGTAACGTCCTGCCCGTTGATGCGAATGGTGCCGCTCGTGGCGCTATCGATGGTCGACACGCAGTTGAGCAGCGTCGACTTGCCCGAGCCCGAAGCGCCCATGATGCCAACAAATTCGCCGCGGTTGACGGTAAAACTGACGTCGTTGAGCGCGCGGGTCACGTTGCCCAGCGCTCCATATACCTTTTCGAGATGCGCGACCTCCAGTACCGGGGTCGCCATGTGCGTGGTTTGCATACCGAGTCCTTTCTTGCAATTAGTCTACGGCATCTATAGTCGCAAGAAGACGAGTCGGCTACCATCGATATGGCTTACGCTTGCCTTACCGTTGTGTAAGGCACGGGTAGCTAGCCTGCCACGTCTTGATATTGAGAGAGGACTCCTGTTGAAGACTGTTCATGTTGCCGTTGGGATCATCCGCAAGGAAGGATCTGACGAGCTGCTTGCCGTGCAGCGCGGCTATGGCGACATGCAGGGACTTTGGGAGTTCCCCGGTGGCAAGCTCATGCGCGGCGAGACGCCCGAGGACGCCGTACGCCGCGAGCTCATGGAAGAGCTGCAGGTCAAAGTCACCAACCTGCGTGATTTCTATACCGTTGAGTACGACTACCCCGATTTTCATCTCTCGATGGAGTGCTACTACTGCTCGCTCGCCGATGAATCCGATGAGCCTCAGAAGCACGACCGCCAGCTCGATATCCGCTGGATTCCGCGCACCTCGCTTGCCACGGTGGAATGGATGCCCGCCGACAAGGGGCTTATCGATGCCCTGATTGAGCTGAAGGAAGATCGGCTTGAGGCCAACAGCACTGCCAACGACGCCGAGGCCACCACGACCGAACGCCCCGTCGCCAAGCCCAAGCGCGCACCTAAGCGCCGCAGCAAAAAGCGCCCCAAGCCCGGCCTGCTGGACGGCATCGACACCTCGGACCTCTCCGCCGACGAGCGTGAGCTCGTGCGCCGTCGCGCCGCCATCAAAAAATCCATGAAGGGCAACAAGCGTGCGAACACCAAACCCGAGCTGCTCGTTCGCCAGCGCCTGCGCGCCGCAGGCCTTACGGGATACCGTCTGGAATGGAAGGTGCCCGGAAAGCCCGACATCGCCTTTCCCGGGCGCAAGATCGCCATCTTCGTCAACGGCTGCTTTTGGCATCGCTGCCCCAAGTGCAACCCGAGCCAGCCCAAGCGCAATGTTGAATTTTGGGAGGCAAAGTTCCGTCGCAACGTCGAGCGCGACCGAGCCGCCATCTCCGCGCTTACCCAAATGGGCTGGACACCCATAACCATCTGGGAATGCGAGCTCAAAAAAGACCGCATCGACGCCACGATGGAAAAAGTCATCGAGCAGGTGCGCGCCGCAGAGCCGCAGCGCTAGGAACGAGCCATCCACACGCCCCGCACAGGCGAGCCACATCCGCACCACAAACCTTAGAAAGCCCTTAAGCTCAAAACCTTTCAAGAGTGTTACTCGATACTTCTGACCTGCAGTTTCATCGTAAAACCAAACCAGGTTAAGCCTTGGCTTAACAGTGATAAGGAACTAATTTACTTATCAACTGTTAGCTGACGGTTTCCGGGGTGCATACGGACAAATCCCGTCTGATTTCTAACAGGAAGTCAGACGGGATTTTCGCTTTATATTACGAATTATGGAGGACATACCATGAAAACCTTAATATCTTGTGCCTACAATATGGATAATTGCTGTGTGGAAGTGAAATTCAGCGACGGCAGTATGATTGCGATTGACACTATCGTCGTTGAGAACGAGATTGCTGACAATATGTATCAGCGGTCAGAGCTGGATTATTTGATCTACAACGCTCCTTTGGAGTATGCAGACCTTATCTTGAACGGCGATCCCGAAACCTATTTGAAAACTGTAACAGAATACAAGCCTTGGGATAGCTGACAACACGCTGCCCGCAGGAGAAAATCCTGCGGGCGTTTTTCTGTTTATATTATTTCCCTCCGTTGGATCTCAATTTAGGAAAGAAGATGACAATCTTGAAGCTCTTTCCCCACTGGGAAGCTGCTTCCAGATGAAGATTTAGATCGTCGGCCATCTTCTTAACCAGGTAAAGTCCCATACCGGTAGCCTTCTTTCTGCTGTCAGTAGAATCCCCGGTAAAGCCCTTTTGAAAAATGTACGGCAGATCATATT
>JAXJET010000014.1:0-2017 GCA_036301285.1 Collinsella aerofaciens | reverse complement strand
GGCGATCAGGGCGACGCCCAGGACGGGCACGTTGGCGTAGGAGCACAGCAGGAAGCCCAGGAAGTAGAAGGGCACGAGCTGCTTGGTGAGCACCAGGCGGCCGAGCATGGCGAAGCCCATGGCCGGCAGGATGTTGGCGGCCACGCCGCAACCATCGATCACAAAAGACGGGATAAAGTCGAGTAGGCCCTGGATGGCGTCGGAGCCCAGGTAGAATGCGCCGCCGCACAGCAGGAAGTACTCAAGGCAGCCAAAGAGGCCCATGCTCCAATGTGCCGCGTAGATACCCTTGAGGTTGCCCTTGGCAGCGCACTTGTCAGCAATGTCAACAATGATCGAGAATCCAGCATCCGTAATGTTGCCGATCGTCAGCGAAAGGACGGCGATAGGCATGGCGAGCGCGATGGCCGTCTCGGTACCCTGACCGAGCTGAATGGCAAACGCGCAGGCGAGCACGCCGCCGACGGTTTCGTTAGGCGGTACGTAGGCGCCGATGGAGATCGAGCCCATGAACAGCAACTCCAGGCTGGCGCCAACGGCAAGGCCGGTCTGCAGGTCCCCCAGCACCAGGCCCACGAGCGGGCACAGGACGATGGGGCGGAACGCGTAGAGGGTGCCGAGCTGGTAGTCGAGACATCCAAACGCTCCGACTAAGCCGACGAGGATTGCTTGGACAAGCATAATTCCTCCCAATAAGGAATCTCGAACCGTCGTCACTCCCGTCGCGCGCGTTGTTGATATCAATTCCGGGAGTTCGATTCCACGGCTCGAAGCGTACCTGGTGTGCTGCTAACACCCATGCCAGGCACAAATGATTTGATACCAATTATAGATATGCAGGTCCTCACTATTTAATACCACTCGCTCAGCGGGGTGTTTTTTACCGTAAACGGCAGACGTATCCCATCAGGCGCGCTCTTTGTTTCGATGGCGGACAAGCGCCACCAGAAAGCCATCGCCAAAGGCATCGTATGCCAAGTTGCCTACAATCACCAAAACGATAATCGCCGCGCCCAAAAACTCGTTCCAGCGAAAGACCTCGCCAAAGAGGAGCGCCGACCAGCAGGGAGCGAGCACGACCTCGCTCATGCAAACCAAGTTGGCCGCAAACGCGTTAGTGCGCGCAATCCCCTTGGCATATAGCACGCTCGCAAGGCCACTGCAAAAAAGGCCATGCACCAGCATGAGCCCCCACTCAAATGGTCTCACGGAGTCTAGGGCGCCAGCAAAATAGACGATCGGCAGCATCGAGATACCGCAGGAGATGAGCGAGGACACCATGGGCGACGCATCGGGGCGAGAGTTCAAAAAGAAACACAGCCCAAAGGTGGCGCCCGAAATGACGGCAAGCAGGTTGCCGAGCATGCCCTCGGCACTCAAATCGCCTAAAAAGAAAAGTCCCATACCCGTAAAAGCAACCACCACGGAGGCAATCTTCGCAGGCGAGGGCAATGTGCGAGCTGCGAGCGATTGATACACGATAACGAAAATCATCGAGGTGTACTGCAGGACGATCGCGTTGCCGACCGTCGTGAGCTGGTTGGCAAAGTTAAACGTGGTGCCCGTCACGAAGTTGCAGACGGCCACAAGGACAATAAGACGGCTGACGCGAAGGACGGGCCTGCCGACGAGCAGGATAAAGAGCGCCATAAATATTGCCGTGACGGCACCGATCAAAAGAGCTGACTGCGAATTGGCTCGAACGAGGATGCCGATAAAACTCCACAAGAGCGCCGTGCCAAATAGATACATCGCCCCGCTCACGCCATTATCGGGTGGATTGTCAGATCGAATCACGAAGCACCTCCAACTAGCTTTCGGTAATAAAAAACGGCGACCGCAATGGGTCGCCGTTTCCCTTGGGGGCAGATAATAGGCCGGGCCCTTACGCCAGCACGCCGAAGAACGCGCCGATGATGCCCACGACCATGGTGGCCACGATCAGCACCATGGGGTTGATCTTCTTGGACAGCAGCCAGTAGTACAGCCAGAAGGCGATCATGCCGAGCATGCCGGG
>JAXJET010000013.1:0-1824 GCA_036301285.1 Collinsella aerofaciens | reverse complement strand
GTCGCGGTCGCCGAACTTGTTCATGAGGTACTCGAGCTGCATGAGCTCGTCCCAGGTGCCGCCGACGCCCATCAGGAACACGGCGTCGTAGCCCTCGTCGGCGACCTTGTCGGCGAGCGCGGTCATCTTCTTGCCGGTCTCATAGACGTTCTTGCCGTCCTCGACGTAGCCCTCCTGGCTAAAGTGCATGATCTCGATCTTCTCGGTTTCCTTCATGGCTTTTCCTTTCTGTCCAGCACGCAAATCTATACATCGCGTTTCTTTTCGATACCAATTATAGACATACACCCAACGTGTTTTTAATACCACTTTTCAATCTGTTCCAATCCTCGGTGAACGGTCGAAATTCTCTGGTGAGTGGTATCAAATTATAATTTGATGTATAGCTAACGCCCCCGGCGTCTCCCTTGTGTGACAAAGAACAGCGTTCCTACCAGCGCAATAATGGTCGATGCTCCAAACAGTACCGTCTGGACGCCCAAAGCCTCCGCCAAAAACGGAGCCGCCAGCAGCGGCACCACGCCGGCGCTCATCAGGCCAAAACGCACAAAGCCGGTAATGCGCCCCAGGTATTTGATGTCGGCACGCTCCTGAATCAAGATCATCTGCAGCGGCTCCAGGAACCCCCAGGCCAGACCGTTAATCGCCTGACCGACAATCGCAACCCCCAGCATATCTGTGCCCACGTACACCATGGACCCAATGCCCACGGCCATGAGCGTGCCGAGCAGCAATCGTAGGTTGACATGGCGAGCAGAAAGCTTGGTCAGGATGAACGCGCCCACCGAGGAAGTGAGGCCCACGACAGAGGACAGCCAGCCCAGCCAGACGATATCCACGTTGAGCACATCACGGTAGAACAACGACTCAAGCGAATCAAACGCGCCAAACGCAAAGAATCCCAAAAAGCCCGAGATAAAGATGAGGCGCAGGTCGTGGTCGCGAAACGTAAGTCGCGCACCCTCGGCCATGCCGCCCAGAATACCGCCCTTCGGTTTTTCCCCTTTTGCGGGAACAACGCACTCGCGACAGCCCAAGGAGAGCACGGCCGCCACACCCATCATGCCCGCCATGAGCAGGTAGACCGATTGCGTGGCAAAACAGCTCACGATGGCACCGCCGAGCAGCGGGCCAGCGGTATAGGCGATATTGCTGTAGAACACCATGAGACCGTTCACGCGGGTACGGCCCTCGGTGGTCGACTCCAGGTATCCCGGAAACGCATGCGTGCAGGTGTTGATAAAGCCGCCCGCAAGCCCCAAGACGCACGCGGCAAACACAAGCCCGGGGACAGACAGCGGCGCCAACCCCACGCCAAGCGATAGCACAGCCGTAATCACGCACGTCACAAATGACGTCCGGCGCGGTCCAAAGCGATCGATGACCGAACCCGACACCATATTGCCCGCCGACGTCATAAGATTGCGCACGAGCGTAATGGCGGCAACCAAAAAGGCCGTGCCGGCCAGATCATACGTGGCCGCACCGATAAGCCCCAAAAAGTAGACCGCGTTGTTGGCGCACCACTGCAGGGACTCAATAAGAATCAGCCTGACCTCTGCCGGCGTCAGGCGCATTGCTCCGCGATCCTTCGCGAACATACGAACTCCTTCTATACAAAAAGGGGATGGAGGGCATAGGCCTGCTCCATCCCCTTTCCAGGTTGCAACGAAAATCTATGCAGCCGGGCCCTTACGCCAGCACGCCGAAGAACGCGCCGATGATGCCCACGACCATGGTGGCCACGATCAGCACCATGGGGTTGATCTTCTTGGACAGCAGCCAGTAGTACAGCCAGAAGGCGATCATGCCGAGCATGCCGGG
>JAXJET010000012.1:0-142718 GCA_036301285.1 Collinsella aerofaciens | reverse complement strand
GGGCGTAGCTCAGCTGGGAGAGCGCTTGACTGGCAGTCAAGAGGTCAGGGGTTCGATCCCCCTCGTCTCCACCCGAGCATTGAATGAGGCTCCAACGCAAGTTGGGGCCTTTTTTCATATAGGCACACAAGGTCAAAGGCGGCACCATGATCCTCCTGGTCGACAAGATCGAAAAAAGCTTCGGCGCACGCGTCCTCTTTAGCGGCGCGTCCTTCCAGATCAACCCCGGCGAGCGCTTTGCGCTCGTGGGACCCAACGGCGCCGGCAAAACCACCATGCTCAAGATCATCATGGGCATCGACAGCCCAGACGCCGGCCAGGTCCAGTACGCCAAGGACTGCCAGGTAGGCTACCTAGAGCAGGAAACTAATCTGGAGCAAAAGGACACCACCATCCTTGCCGAGGTCATGGCCGCCGCCAAGGAAATCCGCCGCATGGGCGAGCGCGCCAACGAGCTGCAGGCCCAGATCACCGAGCTCTCCGAACAGGGGAAGGACGTCAACGCGCTCCTCAACGAGTACGGCCAGGTCCAGGACCGCTTTGAGCACCTGGGCGGCTACGAGCTCGAGAGCAACGCTCGCAAGATCCTGTCCGGCCTGGGCTTTAAGGTCGCCGACTTTGAGCGCCCGTGCTCCGAGTTCTCGGGCGGCTGGCAGATGCGCATCGCACTTGCTAAGCTCTTCCTGCGCCACCCCGACCTGCTGCTGCTCGACGAGCCCACCAACCACCTGGACCTCGAAAGCGTCCAGTGGCTGCGCGGCTTTATCGCCAACTACGACGGCGCCGTGCTCATCGTCAGCCACGACCGCGCCTTCATGGACGCCTGCGTCGACCACGTCGCCGCACTCGAAAACCGTCGCGTAACCACCTACACCGGCAACTACAGCAGCTACCTCAAGCAGCGCGAGGACAACCTGGAGCAGATGCGCGCCAAGCGCGCCGCCCAGGAGCGCGACATCGCCCACATGCAGGTCTTCGTCGATAAGTTCCGCTACAAGCCCACCAAGGCAGCCCAGGCCCAGGAGCGCATTCGCAAAATCGAGCAGATCAAAAAGGAGCTCGTCATCCTGCCCGAGGGCCACAAGCATATCGACTTTAAGTTCCCCGACCCGCCGCGCTCGGGCGATATGGTCGTGGGCCTCGAGGGCGTCTCCAAGTCATACGGCGACAAGCACATCTACAGTGACATCGACCTCAAGCTCTACCGCGGCGAGCATGTGGCGCTCGTCGGCCCCAACGGCGCCGGCAAGTCCACCCTCATGAAGATCCTCGCCGGCCTGGAACCGCCCACCACCGGCACCCGCGACCTGGGCACCAACGTGGGTGTGGCCTACTACGCCCAGCACGCGCTCGAGGGCATGACCGAGTCCAACACCGTCCTGCAAGAGATCGACACCGTCACGCCCAAGTGGACCGTGCCGCAGCAGCGCAGCCTGCTGGGCGCCTTCCTATTTAGCGACAACGACTCCATCGAGAAGCAGGTCCGTGTCCTCTCCGGCGGCGAAAAGGCGCGTCTGGCGCTTGCCAAGATGCTCGTGGCCCCCGAGGCGCTCCTGTGCCTGGACGAGCCCACCAACCACCTGGACATCGACTCGGTAGACATGCTCAAGAACGCCCTGCAAAACTTCCCCGGCACCATCGTGCTGATCAGCCACGACGAGCACCTGGTACGCGCTGTGGCCAACCGCATCATCGACATCCGCGACGACAAGGTCACGGTCTACGATGGCGACTACGACTACTACCTCTACAAGCGCGAGGACCTCGCAGCCCGCGCCGCGGCCGATGCGGCAGGGGAGAGCGCACCGGCCGCGACCAAGTCCGCTAAGGTCACCGCGGCCCAGCCCGACACCCCCGCCACCGCCTCCAAGCCCGCCGAGGGCAAAAAGACCAAGGAGCAAAAGCGCGCCGAGGCCCAGGCCCGCGCCGCGCTCAACAAAAAGCTCAAGGGCGTGCGCAACCAGCTCAAGAAGATCGAGGCCGAGCTCGACAAAAAGCGCGCCCGCTATGACGAGCTTATGGAATTGATGGCGAGCGAAGAGCTTTATGCCGATCAGGACAAGTTCAACGCCGCGCTGGGGGAATATAACGGCCTTAAGCAAGAGCTGCCCAAGCTCGAGGATGAATGGCTGGAGCTTTCCACCCAGATCGAAGAGGAGACCGCGCGTGAACTCTCGTAAGGCCACCGCCGTGGCGATGAGCATCATCGCCACCGCCTGTCGCATCTGCGGCATCTTTATGAGCGCGATGACCGTGCTGCTGTGTTTTAGCGGCCTCACCGCCAAGCTGCAGATCGTGGGCTTTGTCGTTGAGCTTTCGCGCGCACTGCCGAGCGCCATTGCAGGCTACGGCGTTATCACCTCGCCCTTTGGCGGCGTGTTCCGCCTGGATTATGCCATCGTCGCCGTCATTCTGTTTGTGGCCGACTACCTGCTCACGCGCACCTCGCGCCGCGTCCGCTAGGGGAGCACCATGTCCAGCAGCTACCTCATGAACCTGCTCGCCAGCGCGATTGCCGTCATCGTGGGCATCGTTATCCACGAGAGCGCGCACGCAGCCGCGGCCTGGGCACTCGGCGATAAGACGGCCCGTTCGCGCGGACGCGTCTCGCTCAACCCGCTCAACCATATCGACCCGTTTGGCACCATCATCCTGCCGCTGCTCATGCTCGCAGCCGGTGGCCCGGTGTTTGCCTTCGCCAAGCCCGTGCCCGTCTACCTCAACAACCTCAAGCACCCCAAGCGCGACGAGGTCCTGGTGAGCGTAGCCGGCCCCGCATCGAACATCGCACTCGCGTG
The DNA here is from genome assembly GCA_036301285.1 of Collinsella aerofaciens. Taxonomy (GTDB): domain Bacteria; phylum Actinomycetota; class Coriobacteriia; order Coriobacteriales; family Coriobacteriaceae; genus Collinsella; species Collinsella aerofaciens_BS. The sequence goes on along the minus strand of JAXJET010000012.1, from coordinate 139,920 downwards.
TCTTGCTGCCGCCCTCATGCGCCTGACCTATGGCAACCTCTACACCAGCATGTCATTTGCCCTGGCGTCGCAAATTATGAACTTCGGCGCCACGTTTATCGTGGTCAACTTGTCGCTCGCGTTCTTTAACCTCATCCCGATCCCGCCGCTCGACGGCTCATCGATTATCGTGCCGTTCCTCAAGGGCAAGGCGCTCGCCAACTACTACCGCCTGCAGCAATACGCCATGCCCATCCTCATCCTGGTTCTGTACCTGTTGCCCATGTGGACCGGCATCGATGTGATCGGCCGCTATTTCGACGTTACCGTGTATCCACTTGCTGAGCAGCTGCTTAACTTCGCAATCGCCGGTATCTAAGGTAAACTAACAGGTCGACCGTGCAAAACGGTCGCAACATGTACCCAAACCGCGCCGCGAAGGCGCCGTCAAAGGAGGTCGAAGATGTCGTATCGCGTGTCGACGCAGGTCTACAGCGGACCGTTCGACCTGCTGCTGCAGCTGGTAACCCGCCAAAAAGTAGATATCGGCGCCATCTCCATCAGCGAGGTGGCCGAGCAGTACCTTGCCGAGGTCCAGCGCCTCGATGCGCTGGACCTGGACGTGGCGAGCGACTTTTTGCTGGTCGCGGCAACCCTTTTGGACATCAAGGCTGCCTCTCTGGTGCCGCAGGAGGCCCCGCGCAAAGTCGATGACGACGATGACGAGTTCGACGAAGACCTTGAGGAGCTCAGCACGCTTGACGGCGACGCCCTGCGCGAGGTCCTGATCCAGCGCCTGATTGCCTACAAGCAGTTTAAAGGCGCGGCTGCAGCCCTCGGTGCCCGCATGCAGGCCGAAAGCCGCATGCACCCGCGTGTGGCCGGCCCCGACCCCGAGTTCCTAGGCCTTATGCCCGACTACCTTGCCGGCATCACGCTGCGCGGTCTCGCCGTCATCTGCGCCGACCTGGACGGGAAGCGACAGACCTTCTTGCTGGAGGCCGAGCACGTGGCACCCCATCGCGTTCCGCTCGACCTGACGGTGGCCTCAGTCGACCGCTTTACCATGGCGCACCAAACCTGCACCTTCCGCGAGCTACTGGACGGCGATGCCACCACCGAGCAGCTCGTCGTCACCTTCCTAGCTATGCTTGAGCTCGCCAAGCGCGGCTCGCTCACGCTGAGCCAGGACGAGATCTTTGGAACCATCCGTATCAACCGCGTCGAAGGCGCCGAGGCCTATGTGCCCGGCGAGGGCCCCGAGCTCACCGAATAGGAGCCGCAACCATGTCAACCCTTTCCACGCTGGAGGCAAACAGCCTCAAAGGCGCCCTCGAGGCGCTGCTGCTGGTGTCAAGCGACCCAGTGAGTGCGCCCGCGCTGGCCGGCGCACTGGATATCGCCCCCGGCGAGTGCGCGTCGCTGCTCGCCGAGCTCAAGGTTGAGTACGAGGAGGCCAACCGCGGCTTTCAGCTGCGCGAGGTCGCCGGCGGCTGGCGCCTGTTCACGCACCCCGCCTACCACGACGTGGTCGAGGCCTATGTGTTGAGCTGGGACACGCAAAAGCTGTCCCAGGCGGCGCTCGAAACCCTGGCCGTCATCGCATACCACCAGCCCGTAACGCGCGAGGTGGTCAAGGGCATCCGCGGCGTCAACTCAGACGGCGTCATCGCGTCGCTCGTGGACAAGGGTCTGGTGCGCGAGCTCGGCCGTGACCCCCAGCGCGGTCAGGCCATCATTTACGGCACGACCAACGCCTTCTTGGAAAAGTTCGGTCTGCGCTCCACCCGCGACCTGCCCGATCTGGAGCAGTTTGCCCCCGACGAGCAGTCGCGCCAGTTTATCCGCGAACGCCTGAGCGGCCGCAGTATTCAGTCCACGCTCGAGGAGCAGGCCGAGGACCTGGACGAAGAGCGTGAACTGCTCGATACCGATGTTGAAGATGTTGAGGCAGTCGAGGACTTGGAGACCCTGGTCGTCGACGAGACCTCGGAGGATTTGCATGACGAGGACTAACGAAGTAGGGGAGACGCGCGCCATGGGCAACGCAGCACCCGCAACCGACGCCCAGCCTGTCTATCCGCACACCATGCGCCTGCAGCGCTTTTTGGCGCGCGCGGGCGTGGCGAGCCGCCGCGGCTCGGAGGACCTGATGACCGCCGGCCGCGTGACGGTTAACGGCGAGGTCGCGACCGAGCTGGGCACCAAGGTCGATGTCGACCGCGATCATATCGAGGTCGACGGTATGCCCGTCAAGCTCAACCAGGGCGCCGTGTACCTGATGCTCTACAAGCCGACCGGCTACCTCACTACCATGAGCGACCCGCAGGAGCGTCCCTGTGTGGCGGACCTGGTTCCCCGCGACCGCTTTCCGGGACTTTTCCCGGTGGGCCGCCTGGACCGCGACACCTCAGGCCTTTTGCTCTTTACCACCGACGGCGACCTTTCGCAGGACCTGCTGCACCCGAGCAAGCACGTCTACAAGACCTACCAGGCACTCGTGGACGGGCAGCTGACAGACCGCGATCTAGAACCGCTCCGCCGTGGCGTCGAACTCGACGACGGCCTGTGCCAGCCGGCAATCTGCCGCGTCATCACCGCACGCGAGGCCGAGGCCGTGGCGCCCCAGGGCGTCAAGCCCGGCACCACCGCCGTGGAGGTCATCATCCGCGAGGGTCGCAAGAATCAGGTTAAGCGCATGTTGAGCAAGATTCACCATCCGGTAATCCGTCTGCATCGCTGCAACTTTGCCGGCTTGGAACTCGAGAGCGTGGCCAAGGGCTCGTGGCGCGAGCTCACCGATCGCGAGGTGCAAATCCTCAAGGCCGGTGGCATCCCTCCCAAGCAGGCCAGCGCCATGCGCGGTGACAAGCCCCAGGAAACCCCCGCCAGCCGCACGCGTCATCACGGCAGCCACGGCTCCGCGCCCAAGCACAACACCTACCGCGAGCGCTACACGGGCTAGGCAACCCGCCGCGCCCCAACGCCCGCGAACCATACCAGCACGCCAACCATCGAAAGGAAGCATTGCATGATCGTCGCCATCGACGGCCCCGCCGGTTCCGGCAAGTCCACCATCGCCAAGGAGATCGCCCGCCAGCTGGGCTTTAACAAGCTCGACACGGGCGCCATGTATCGCGCCGTCACCTTCGCCGCGCTCGACCGCGGCATCGATCTGGATAACGAGGCGGCCATCGACGCCCTCGCCGAGCAGATCGAGATCCGCTTTACCAACGGCACCGGCGAGGACACGCGCCTGACCATCGACGGCCAGGACGCTTCGGCTGCCATTCGCACCCCGCAGGTCGACGCCAACGTTTCCAAGGTCTCGGCCTACCCGGGCGTGCGCGCCGCCATGCTCATCCATCAGCGCCGTGCCGCAGAGGACCGCGATATCGTGGCCGAGGGTCGCGACACCGGAACCGTCGTGTTCCCTAACGCGCAGGTCAAGGTCTTCCTGACCGCCGACCCGCGCGAGCGCGCCCGCCGCCGCGTGCTGCAGCGTCACCAAAACGACGCCCAGCCGCTCACATCCGAGCTGCTCGAGGCCGAGGTCGACGAGACCCTCGACGCCCTTAAGCAGCGCGACAAGCTTGACAGCAGCCGCGAGGTCGCCCCGCTCGTGCCCGCCGAGGACGCCGTGCACGTCGACTCCACCGCCCACACCATCGACGAGGTCGTCTCGATAATCGAGGACCTTATCAACCAAAGGAGGTAGCCCATGCGCCTGTTTCAGCAGACGCCCGAGGACTATTACAACGCCCCCTACGCCGAGTTTCCAGCGCTCATCCGCGGCACCGTCGTCGTAGTCATGGCCATCCTTTGGGCCTTCTCCAAGCTCATGTGGCGCTGGAAGGTCGAGGACGCCGATCTTCTGTTTGAGCGCCAGGAAGGCCGCGGCAGCGTGGTCATCTGCAACCACACCTCGATGGCCGAGCTCTTGGCCGTGGAGACGGCGCTGTTCTTTGGGGGCCGCCGCATTCGTCCCATCTTTAAGTCCGAGTTCGCCAAGAGCAAGATTGTGCGCTGGGCCTTTAGCCACGTTGGCGGCATCCCCGTCGAGCGTGGTACTGCCGATATGAAGTGCCTGCGCGCCGCCCAGCATGCGCTGCAGCGCGGCGAGGACGTCCTGATCTTCCCCGAGGGCACACGCATCCGCTCGCGCGAGATCAAGCCCGAGGTCCACGGCGGCTTTGCGCTCATCGCCCAGATGGGCAAGGCGCCCGTCAACCCGCTCGCCATCTGCGGCTGGTCCGACATCACGCCCGCAGGCAAAAAGCTCATGCGTCCCAAGAAGTGCTGGATCCGCGCCGGCAAGGCCGTCTCGCTTTCCGACGCACCGGCTGGGCTTAAGCGCACGGAGCGCCTGGAATGGTTTGAGTCCGAGGCCATGAACCGCGTCTACGCTATGCGAGACGAGCTGTGCGCCGAGCATCCGGGCAGGTTCTAGCCATGAGCGAGGAAGTCATGAACACTGCCGAGGCTGTGGCCGGAAAGGCAGACGCCCCCACCATCGAAATCGCTGCCCACGCCGGCACCTGCTACGGCGTGCAACGCGCGCTCGATATGGCATTGGCGGCCGCCCCGCAGGCGGGGGAGACCGCTCAGGTCCACACGTTGGGTCCGCTCATCCATAACCCCATCGTGGTGCGCGAGCTCGCCGAGGCAGGCGTGGGCCTGGCCGACACCTTGGACGACGCCGCGTCGGGCACTGTGATTATCCGCGCCCACGGTGTGGTGCCGCAGGTCATTGACGCCGCTCGTGAGCGCGGCCTCGACGTGGTTGATGCCACCTGTCCCTACGTCAAGAAGGTCCACGTGGCCGCCGAGCGCCTGGTACGCGAGGGCTATCGCGTGATCGTCGTGGGCGAGCCGGGCCATCCCGAGGTCGAGGGCATTCTAGGCCACGCCGGCGATGACGCGCAGGTCGTGAGCTGTGCCGCCGATGCGAACGCGCTGCCGCTCAAGGGCAAGGTGGGCCTGGTTGTGCAGACCACCCAAACCGCGCAGAACTTGGCCGAGGTTGTGGCCTCCATCACCCCACGCGTGCAGGAACTGCGCGTGATCAACACCATCTGCGCTGCTACGAGCGAGCGCCAGCAGGCGGCCGCCGCACTTGCCAACCGCTGTGATTGCATGGTCGTCGTGGGCGGAAAGAACTCCGGCAACACGCGCCGCCTGGCGCAAATCTGCGCCGACGTCTGCGAGCACACGCACCACATCGAGGAAGCTTCCGAGCTCGAGGCCGCATGGTTTGCCAATGCGCGCCACATCGGCATCACCGCCGGAGCCTCCACCCCGCAAGAACACATCGAACGCGCCGTTGCGCGCATCAAGGAGCTTTGCCGCTAATCATGGACCAGACCGTACCCGCATACGCCGCCGAGGTGGCCGATTACGGGCGCAGCCGCGACCCCAAGCCGGGTGAGGGCGCGCTCGTTAAGAGCGTGCGTCCCGAGTCGCCCGCGTGGGATGTGGGTATCGAGCCGGGCATGCGCGTGCTCACGGTCAACGGTGAGGCACTCACCGACATGATCGTGTGGCTCTGGGAAGCCGATGACGACACCGTCGATCTCGAGGTTTTCGACCCGCGCGACAACAGCGTAACCCCCGTGGAGCTCGACCGTTTTCCCGGCGAGGATTGGGGCCTTGAGTTCGACGGCCCCATCTTTGACGGCATGCGTACCTGCGTTAACGCCTGTGTGTTCTGCTTTATGACGATGCTGCCCAAGGGCGGCCGCTCCACGCTCTACATCCGCGATGATGACTACCGCCTGAGCTTTTTGCAGGGCAACTTCGTCACGCTCACGAACCTCACCGACGAGGATGTGCAAAACGTTATCAATCGCAACATGAGTCCGATGAACGTGTCGGTCCACGCCGTAAGCCCCGACGTCCGTCGCCGCATGATGGGCCGCAACGCCCAGCGCGGCATGGATGTACTCGAGGCCATCATGGCCGCCGGCATCGAGATTCACGCGCAGATCGTTTTGTGCCCTGGCATGAACGACGGCGAGGAGCTGGAAAAGACCCTACGCTTTTGCGAGGAGCACGAGCAAATCACCAGCCTGGGCATTGTGCCGCTCGGTTTTACCAAGCACCAGAACCGCTTTAGCTGGTCCTACAGCGACAAGCCCGAGCTCGCGCGCGAGACCATCGCCATGATCCGGCCCTTCCAGGACCGCGCGTACGAGCGCTTTGGCCGCCACACGTTCCAGATGAGCGACGAGTTCTATCTCGACGCCGGCATCGAGCCGCCCGAGGCCGATTTCTACGACGGCTACCCTCAGTACTACGACGGCATCGGCATGATTCGCTCGTATCTGGACGAGACAGACGATGTGCTCGCCGCCGATGCCGAGCGCCTGCGCCGCGTTCGCGAGGCAATCGCCGCTCGTGGCCAGCGCCTCCTGTGCCTTTCGGGCGCCAGCGCGCGAGATACAGTCGCGCGTTTTGTGGAGTCTCCACAGGGCCTTTCCGGCACCGTCACGGCCATCAAAAACCGCTACTTCGGCGGTAACGTGGACGTGACCGGCCTCATCGTCGCCAGCGATATCCTTGAGCAGCTGCCGAAAGACCTGTCGGGGGTTATGCTCTTTGTGCCTAAGCTCATGTTCAACGCTGACGGCATGACGCTTGACGAGTATCATCGTGACGATTTACTCGCAAGCCTTACCAGTCGCGGCGCCGAGGTTCATGTGGTGTCGACCATGCCGCATGAACTGCTCGATACCCTGGAGCACATCCTTGGCATTGTGCCTGCCGACTCTACTAATTCCGCTGACCCTACCCATTAAAGGAGAGCAGATGAAACCTATCGTCGCCGTCGTCGGACGCCCCAACGTGGGCAAGTCCACGCTCGTTAACCGCCTGGCCCAGACCTCGGACGCCATCGTCCACGAGTCCCGCGGCGTTACGCGCGACCGCTCGTATCACACGGCCGATTGGAATGGCCGTGAGTTCACCATCGTCGACACGGGCGGTATCGAGCCGCTTAAGAGCGACGACGTCTTTGCCACGTCCATCCGCGACCAGGCACTCGCCGCCGCCGAGGAGGCCGCCGTCATCCTGTTTGTGGTCGACGGCCGCACTGGCGTCACCGAGGAGGACGAGTCGGTCGCCCGCATGCTCAAGCGCTGCGACAAGCCGGTCTTTCTGCTGGTGAACAAGCTTGACAACCCCGACCGCGAAAACGACAACATTTGGGAGTTCTATTCGCTCGGCATCGGTGAGCCCACGCCGCTCTCGGCCCTTCACGGCCATGGCACGGGCGACCTGCTCGACGACATCGTGGCCCTGCTCCCCGAGGAAGAGGACGAGGTCGCCGACGAGTTCTCCGACGCGCTGAACGTGGCCATTATCGGCCGCCCCAACGCCGGTAAGTCGTCGCTGTTCAACCGCATCCTGGGTGCCGACCGCTCCATCGTGTCCAACATCGCCGGCACCACGCGCGACGCCATCGACACCGTCGTGGAGCGCAACGGCAAGCACTACCGCATGGTCGACACCGCGGGCATTCGCAAGAAGAGCACCGTGTACGAGAACATCGAGTACTACTCCATGGTCCGCGGCCTGCGTGCCATTGACCGCGCCGACGTGGCGCTGCTCGTCGTCGACGCCTCCGTGGGCGTTACCGAGCAGGACCAGAAGGTCATGGGTCTTGCCATCGAGCGCGGCTGCGCCATCGTGGTGCTGCTCAACAAGTGGGACCTGCTCGACGACGACCGCAAGCGCGAGGCCTGCATGGAGACCATCGACCGCCGTCTGGGCGTCATGGCTCCCTGGGCCCAGTACCTGCGCATCTCTGCCCTGACCGGCCGCAGCGTCGAGAAGATCTGGGCGATGGTCGACGCCGCCGAGAAGACGCGCTCGCAAAAGATCAGCACCTCGCGCCTGAACACGTTCCTCACCGACCTGCGCGAGTTTGGCCACACCGTGGTGGACGGCAAGCGCCGCCTGCGCATGCACTACGTGACTCAGACGGGCATCAACCCGCCGACGTTCACATTCTTCGTCAACCACGGCGACCTGATCAATGACACCTACCAGCGTTACGTGGAGAACCGCATGCGCTCCACGTTCGATTTTGCTGGCACGCCCATTCGACTCTTCTTTAGGAAGAAGGAGCAAAAGGATGCTTAATCCGATTCTGCTGACCGCCATCTGCGCCGTGGTCTCGTTCTTTATCGGAGCGATTCCGTTTGGCTTGATCCTGGGCCGCGTGTTCAACCACACCGACATTCGCAAGGCGGGCTCCGGCAACATCGGCACCACCAACGCGCTGCGCGTGGCCGGCCCCAAGGTGGCCGCGCTCACGCTGCTGCTCGACTGCCTTAAGGGCGCCATCTGCGTCCTTATCGCCCGTCCGCTCATCGCGAGCGTGGGCTACGGCTTCCCTGTGAGCATTATGGCTCCCGGTGCCGCCGGCGATTGGATGCTCGGCGTCATTTGCCTGGCAGCGGTGTGGGGACACATCTTTTCTCCCTACCTTAACTTCCACGGCGGTAAGGGTATCGCCGTGGGCCTGGGTGTGATTCTTGCCTGGTACTGGCCCATTGGCCTGTCGCTGCTGGGCATGTTTATCGTGGCCGTCGCCATTACCAAGTTTGTGTCGGTGGGCTCGCTTGCCGCGGCCATCGGCCTTCCAATCGCTGCCTGCGCGGTCTTTCCGTACAGCAGCCTGGGCCTCAAGTTTTGCATGGCGCTGATCGGCATCACCGTAGTGTGGGCCCATCGCGCGAACATCAAAAAGCTCATGACCGGCAAGGAGTCCAAGCTCTCGTTTACCAAGCGCGTCACCGAGCCCGACGATAAGTAGGAGAGAGTCATGAATGTTCCGCTGATTGGCTCCGGCTCCTGGGGAACCGCCGTCGCCGGCCTTGCCGCCGCGCGAGCCGAGCGCGTGATCATGTGGGCCCATAGCGAGCAGACGGCAGCTGGCATTAACGGCGAGCACCGTAATCCCCGATATCTGGTGGACTACGTGCTGCCGGAAAACGTTGTCGCCACGACGGACTTGGCCCAGGCGCTCGACGGCGCCGAGGCCATCATCTTTGCCGTGCCTTCGACGCACCTGCGTGGCGTCTGCCACCAGGCGGCGCCGTTCATCGCGGACGAGACGCCGGTTCTGTGCCTCACCAAGGGTATTGAGCCCGAGTCCGGCCTGCTCATGAGCGAGGTCATCGCCAGCGAAATCGGCAACGAAGCGCGCGTGGCGGCGCTCTCGGGCCCCAACCATGCCGAGGAGATCTGCCGTGGCGGACTTTCTGCCGCCGTCATCGCCAGCGAAGATCCGCAGATAGGGGAGACCTTTAAGAACCTGCTCCTATCCACGGCCTTCCGCATCTACCTGTCGCAGGACATGACCGGTGTCGAGGTTTGCGGCGCTATGAAAAACGTCATCGCTATCGTATGCGGCATCTCCGCCGGTACCGGTGCGGGCGATAACACGCTCGCCCTCATCATGACGCGCGGTCTGGCCGAGATCAGCCGCCTGGTGCACGCCCGCGGCGGCCAGGCCATGACCTGCATGGGACTTGCCGGCATGGGCGACCTCATTGCCACCTGCACTTCGAAGCATTCGCGCAACCGGACCTTTGGCTACGAGTTCGCTCATGGCGTGTCGCTCGATGAGTACCAGGCACGCACGCATATGGTGGTCGAAGGTGCCGTCGCGGCCCGCAGCGTCAGCGAGCTCGCCCGTTCACTGGGTGTAGACATTCCGCTCACCTTTGCCGTTGAGCAAACGCTCTACAACGGTGTTACTTTGGATAGAGCGCTCGAGATTCTCACCGATCGCGTCCCCTCTCAAGAGTTCTACGGACTCGCCGACTAGCGCAGAAAGGCTACTACCATGGGTTCCATCAAAATCGCACCGTCCGTCCTTTCGGCCGATATGGCCAACCTCAAGGGCGAGCTCGACAAGATCGCCGGTGCCGACTACGTGCACTTCGACGTCATGGACGGTCACTTTACCGGCAACCTGACCTTTGGTGTTGATATCCTCAAGGCCGTCAAGCGCTCCACCGACGTGCCGGTCGACGCGCACCTGATGGTGTCGAACCCCGACGAGACGGTCGATTGGTACGCCGACGCCGGTGCCGACATGATCACCGTGCACTACGAGGCTTCCACGCACCTGCACCGCACGCTCACACACCTGCAGCAGCGCGGCGTCAAGGCCGGCGTGGTGCTCAATCCCGCCACCCCCGTCTGCGTGCTCGAGAGCATCATCGACGTCGTCGATATGGTGCTGCTGATGAGCGTGAACCCCGGGTTTGGCGGCCAGAGCTTTATCCCAGGCACGCTGCCTAAGCTGCACGAGCTCAAAGCCATGTGCGAGCGCCACGGCGTATCGCCCCTGATCGAGGTCGACGGTGGCATTTCTTCAAAGAACATCGCCGAGGTCGTTAAGGCCGGCGCCAACGTGCTCGTAGCCGGCTCCGCCGTATTTAAGTCCCAAGATCCCGCCGCCGAGGTTGCGCTGCTGCAGAAGCTGGGCAATGAGGCCGCACAGGAGGCATAAACTCTTATGACCGCAGGTCAAAACCGCATACCAGTGAATCTTGACTATGCCGCCTCGACGCCCATGCGCGCCGAGGCGCTCCTTGCGCAGCGCGAGTACGACGACAGCGAGCTTGCTGGCGTCAACCCCAACTCGCTGCACTCGCTTGGACGCAAGGCCGCCGCACGCCTGGAAGTTGCCCGTCGCGAGATCGCCCGTAGCTTTGGCGCACGCGTTCGCCCGTCCGAGATCATCCTTACCAACGGCGGCACCGAGGCCAACCAGCTGGCGCTCCTTGGTCTTGCCGAGGGCGCCCGCCAGCGCAATCGCAAGCGCGATCGTGTAATCGTTTCGGCCATCGAGCACGATTCAATTCTGGACAACTTACCGTTGCTGCGCGCCGCCGGCTTTACCGTCGACCTGGTGCAGCCCTGCCATGCGGGCTACATTGAGCCTGCCGCGCTTGTCGAGCTGCTCGGCGACGACGTGGCGCTCGTGAGCATTATGGTCGCCAACAACGAAACCGGCGTGGTGCAGCCCATCCACGAGCTGGCCGCCGCCGCACATGCTGCCGGCGCCTTGTTTCACACCGATGCCATCCAGGGCTATTTGCACATTCCGCTCGATGTCACCGAACTGGGTGTCGATGCCATGACCGTTGCCGCGCACAAGATCGGCGGTCCCGTGGCTTCCGGCGCGCTCTACCTTAAGAATCGCACGCCGCTGCGTCCGCGCATCTTTGGCGGTGGACAGGAAGCCGGCCGCCGCGCCGGTACGCAGGATCTGCGCACGCAGCTGGCTTTTGCCGCTGCCGCCCGCACGCTGGCACCTCATGTGGCCCAGGAGCGCGCGACGCTGCAGGCCCTGTCCGATAAGCTCTACGCCACGCTTACGGCCCATCCGCGCATTCACGCCACGATGGGCGACTACACGCAGGCCAATCGCCTGCCGGGTATGGTTTCGATTTACGTCGACGGCATGGACTCCGAGGAGCTCATCATCAAGCTCGATGCCGCCGGCTTTGAGGTTTCGGCCGGATCGGCTTGTTCGAGCGGCAGCATGGACCCCAGCCACGTTTTGAGCGCGATGGGCATCGGTCGCGAGCAGGCGTTGGGCGCACTGCGCATTTCCTTCGATGACCGCGTGAATCCGACCGATCTGGACGACTTTGCCCAGACGCTACTCTCGATCGTAGGTGCCGCATGATCGTCGCCGAACTCGAGCGCGCCCTGCTTGCACGCTATCACAAGGCGGACGCCGAACCCTGGGACCACGTAGGCTTATCCGTTGGCGACCCCGATGACGAGATCCGCGGCGTTGCCTGCGCGCTTGACGCTACCAGGGACAACGTGCACCGCGCCTTGGCAGCCGGAGCCAACGTGTTGCTCACGCATCATCCCGTCTACATCAAGGCACCCGAGGCATTTTGCCCGCCCAACGCGACGCGTCCCCAGTGCAGTGCGGCGCTCTACGAGGCTGCCCGCTGCGGAGTAAGCATTATCTCGCTCCACACCAACCTGGACCGCTCGCACGAGGCACGCGTTCGCCTGAGTGAGTTGCTGGGCGCAGAGCCCATGAGCTCACTGGAGCACGCGGACGACCCCGAAGCCACTGGCCTGGGCGCACTTGCAACGCTCAACGACCCGTGCACGCTGCGCGATCTTGCCACCCGTGCTGCCACGGCCTTCGGCAGCGACCCGCGCGTATGGGGTGAAGCCGATCACCCGTGCTGCACCGTCACCATTTTGGGCGGCTCCTTGGGCGACTTTGGAGAGCTCGCCATCGCCTCAGGCGCAGATGTCATCGTGACGGGCGAGGCGGGCTACCATGTGGCGCAAGACCTTGCCTTGCGCGGGCTACCGGTGATCTTGCTCGGCCACGACCGCTCCGAGGAGCCGTTCGTTGATATATTGATGAACTCTGCAGTTGATGCCGGGGTCGACCCCCGTCATGCGATTAAAATACTGAACCCTTGCCAATGGTGGACTGTGACAAAAGGAGAGAACTTATGAGCGCCGGCGCTACGCTACTCAAGCTGCAACAGATCGATTTGGAGCTCGCCCGCAACAAGAGCGAGCTTGCCAATATGCCGGAGCTCAAGGAGCTCGCTTCCAAGCGCAAGACCTACGTTAAGCTCAAGTCCGAGATGACCAAGCTCTACGCCCAGCGCAAGGATCTGGACATTGAGCTCGACGACCTCAACACTACCGAGATCCAGACCAATAACGCCATCGAGACCGCCAAGAAGCGTCACGTTGACGGATCTGACTACCGCGAGGTTCAGGACCTGGAGAACGAGCTCGCCACCCTGGCCAAGCGCCTGGACAAGATCGAGCACACCCGCAAGGACGTCGTCATCGCCCATAAGGAGGCGCTCGACCGCGAAGCCCGTGCGCAGGCCATCATCGCCAAGTTCGAGGAGGGCGTGAAGGCCGACACCAAGGCCGCCCGTGCCAAGGCCACCGACCTCCAGGCTCAGATTGATGCCGCCACCAAGGAGCGCACCGCGCTTGCCGCCACGCTGCCGACCGATGTGCTCGCCGATTACGAGCACCTGCTCAAGCAGTTCCGCGGCCTGGCCGTCGAGACAATCAAGGGCAACGTCCCCACGGTCTGCCACACCGCGCTGCAGGCGTCGTCCATGAGCGACCTCAACCACGACGGTAGTGAGATTACGCACTGCCCGTACTGCCACCGCCTGCTCGTACTCCCCAACAAGGAAGCCTAACGATGACGGCGGCACCCAACAATTCAATGCAACTTGAGGGAAAAACGATCCTGCTGGGCATTACCGGCGGGATCGCCGCCTATAAGACGTGCAATATCGTGCGCCTGCTGCAAAAGCGCGGCGCGCGCGTCAAGGTCGTTATGAGCGAGCATGCCACGGAGTTTGTGGGGCCGCTCACGTTCCGCGCGCTCACCAACGAGCCGGTCGCGGTGGGCCTTTTCGACGACCCCTCCGACCCCATCCACCACATTTCGCTGGCGCAGGAGCCCGATTTGATAGTCGTGGCGCCCGCGACGGCCAATATCATCGCCAAGATGGCCAACGGCATCGCCGATGACCTCATCTCCACCACGCTGCTTGCCACGCCGCGACCCATCGTGATCGCACCCGCTATGAACAACGGCATGTGGAAGGCGCCGGCGACGCAGGCCAACATGGCCACATTGCGCGACCGTGGCGTCCATGTGGTGGGACCCGGCAGCGGCTACCTTGCCTGCGGCGACGTGGACACGGGACGCATGAGCGAGCCCGAGGACATCGTCGAGGCCGCCTGCGAGGTGCTGAACCCCGTCCCGCAAGACCTGGCGGGCAAGCGCATCGTAATCACCGCCGGCCCAACGCACGAGCCGATCGACCCTGTGCGCTTCATCGGCAACCGGTCGTCGGGCAAGATGGGCATCGCCCTGGCGGGGGAGGCCGCTCGCCGCGGCGCTGCGGTCACGCTTGTGCTGGGGCCGACATCGCTCGATGTCCCCAGCGGCGTGGAATGCGTACGCGTGCAAACCGCCGCTGAAATGCTGCAGGCGGCTCTGGGCGCCTTTCAGACGGCCGATGCGGCCATTTGTGCCGCAGCCGTCGCCGACTACACCCCCGCAGCCCCCGCCGACCATAAGCTCAAAAAGGCTAACGAGCGTCTGGATCGCATCGAACTGGTCGAGACGGTCGATATCTTGGCCGAGCTCTCGCGCCAAAAGGAAGAGCGGTGTGTGATCGGCTTTGCGGCCGAGACCGATAACGTCGTGGAGTACGCGCAGCGCAAGCTCGCCCGCAAGGGTTGCGATGCCATTATCGCCAACGATGTCTCGCGTGCCGATTCGGGTTTTGGAACCGATACCAACAAGGCCTGGATCGTGAGCACAGCGGGTTCGCAAGAACTTCCCGTACTAACAAAACCCCAGCTCGCAGATACAATTTTGGACTTGCTTCAAAATTTGTAAAAAAGTTCTTGCGCAAGGGCAAAGTTTCGGGTTAATATACTCCCTGTTGCGAGCGAGAGCAGAGCAACAAACAAAAGCTTCGGGACGTGGCGCAGCTTGGTAGCGCACTTGACTGGGGGTCAAGGGGTCGCTGGTTCGAATCCAGTCGTCCCGACCAGAAGTTTGTAGGTCAGGCACCTAGTGCCTGACCTTTTTTGTTTTAAGCAATTGTTTTAAGCAACGAAGAATCAACGACCAACCGTCCTACACATGTCTGGACTCTCTATGCTCGCGCTGGATAGACATCGCCAGAACGGGTATAGTATCGAAAGTTTTGTCGTTTACCAGCGGGGGAGTCCTGTGGGCATCAAAAAGAAGATCAAAAAGGAGCTTATCGGCACTTCCGATTACCCGTCGAATAAGATCTTCACGATCTCCAATTTCATTACCTTCACGCGCCTGATCCTCACGCTGGTCTTCCTGTACCTGTTTGTGACGGACAACAACCGTGTCGTCGCCATCGTCATCTATGCCATCGCGGCCTCCACCGACTGGATGGACGGCCAGATTGCCCGCATGACCAAAACGGTCTCGTGGCTCGGCAAGGTTATGGATCCCATCTGCGACCGTGCGCTGCTATTTACCGGCGTACTGGGCCTGGTGGTCCGCGGCGAGCTTCCCATCTGGGTCTGTGTGCTCATCATTGGTCGCGATATCTACCTTGGTATCGGCACGCTCATCGTGCGCCACTATCACCGCCGCCCCATCGACGTCGTCTTTCCCGGCAAGATTGCGACGGCGCTGCTCATGACCGGCTTCTCGCTTATGCTTCTGGGCTTTCCCACTGTGGATGGCTGGCATCTGCTGCCCGCCACGTTCACGGCCTTCCCGGGCCTCAACGGCAGCCCGGTACCGCTTGGCATCTTCTTTGTGTACGGCGGCGTCATCTTCTCCATGCTCACCGCCGTCATCTATTCCATTAAGGGTGGAGCAGCCATTAAACAAGCCGTGGCGCATCCCGAGGACGAAGACATCGACTTTCTTAACGCCGAAATCGAAGACTAAGTCGTTGGGGTATGATTACGTACAGTTCATTCTTTGCGGCATGTCCGCGTTAAGTTAGGGGTTGTCATGGACAGCATGGTTAACAATATGCCTCAGAACGATAAGGCCTCAGACGCCACCTGCGTTTTCCGCGTTCCTTCGAGCGATGTCACCGTTCCCGACCTCATGGCCAACGTGCACATCACCGCGCCCGTCTTATCTATCGTCAAAGGCCCTCAAACCGGTGCAGCCTTTGAGCTCGAGGATAATGTGACCACCATCGGCCGCGATCCCGCTAACGGCATCTTCCTCAACGACATGACCGTGTCGCGTAGCCATGCGCGCATTATTCGCGAGGGTCTGGGTGCCCGCATCGAAGACCTGGGCTCGCTCAACGGTACGTGGGTTGATGGCGCCATCGTCAACGGCGCACCGCTGCACGATGGCTCTTCCGTCCAGATCGGTACGTTTACGCTCATCTACCACGAGAGCACGCCGGAGCGCATCGAAACCGGTGAGTAGGGCATGGCCGAACGCAATTATCTGAGTATCGGCCAGGTCGTCAATCTACTTCGAGGCGCATACCCCGATCTTTCGAACTCAAAAATTAGATTTCTCGAAGATGAGGGGCTCATCACCCCTCATCGCACGCCTAAGGGCTATCGTCAGTACTCCAAGGAGGACGTTGACCGCCTGGAGGTCATTCTGCACCTCCAGAAGACTCGCTACATGCCGCTCAACGTGATCAAGCAGCGCCTGGAAAACGCCACGGACCTGTCTACGCTCGCCTACGAGGTGGGCCTGTTGTCCGATGTTCCGCTCAAGACGGAACCTAAGGAGACTAAGCAAAAACTGCATCCCATCGAGACCATCCCCGATATGCTCGGCGTCGAGATCTCGTTTATCCGCTCCCTGGCCGAAAACGACCTCATTCGCATCATCAAGAGCCCGCAGAATCGCGAGCTTGTCGATGGCCGCGATTTCCCGATCATCCGCTATTGCTCCGAGCTTTCGCGCTTCCATATCGAGCCGCGCAACCTGCGCCAGTACGTATCGTCCGCAAACCGCGAGTCCTCGATGTTTGAGCAGGTTCTCGTGAGCATGCTCGGTATGGATACTTCCGACGACGAGCGCGATGCCAAGCTCGAGCGTGCATTTAAGAAGCTGCATGACCTCACCGAGGGCGTCCATACCGCTCTGCTCAAGAACCGTGTATTCGAGTCACTCAACGCCGTGGTGGAGGATGCCGATATCGATGCCCTCGACGAGGAGATCGCACGCTCCGAATCAACCAAGGCCAAAAGCGAAGAGGCATCCGCCCCAGCGGCTCCCGTGCGCGAGGAATCTATCGTGCAGCCTCTCAAGGTTGTCGCCCCCTCACGCGCCGGCACCGCCAGCGCGGCCAAATAGACGCTGCTACAAACCAGCCTCCCCTGAAAGGTCATGCCATGTACGACTTCGAATCTCATATCGTCGACATCCTCGACTATCCCGAGCCCGGAGTCGTCTTTAAGGACATCACGCCGCTCTTCGGTAATCCCGAAGCGCTAAAGGCCATGGTAGATGCCCTGGCCGAGCATTTTGCCGGCATGGGCATCACCAAGGTCGTGGGTCCCGAGGCTCGCGGCTTTATGGTCGGCGTGCCCGTGGCCGTCGCCCTGGGCGCTGGCTTTGTGCCCGCACGCAAGCCGGGCAAGCTGCCTCGCAAGACGGTGAGCGAGAGCTACGAGCTCGAATATGGCACCGACTCTATCGAGATCCACGCCGATGCCATTACCTCTAAAGATACCGTGTTGATTCTGGACGACTTGGTCGCGACGGGCGGAACCGTCGAGGCAACAGGTAAACTGGTGCGAGATATGGACGCAAGGCTTGTGGGTTACGGTTGTATCCTCGAGCTTGCGTTTCTTAACCCGCGCAAGAAGCTCACGCCTTCCAACGAGGACGTCGAGCTCTTTAGCCTGGTAACGGTGGACTAGCCGCTACCCTTAGATACCGGAAAGGAAGCTCCATGCGCACAGCAAATACGCACAAAAACATGGCACGCTGCGCTGCTACGGCAACCCTCGCTTGTGTTTTGGGCCTGGGCCTCGCGGCTCCGGCCTATGCCGATACCGCATCCGACCTTGCCGCCGCTCGTACCAAACTCGAGCAGATCGGCACGCAGACCCAGCAAATTCATGAAGAACTCTCCGCACAGACGCAGGAGCTTGATCAGACTGCAGGCGAGATCACACAAAAGCAGCAAGAGATTGCCGAGGGCCAGGCAAAGCTTTCAAGCTACGTTGCCGGTGAGTACAAGACCGGCGGTCTGAGTCTCCTTCAGGGTCTGACGGGCGTCGACGATCTGGGCGACATGCTCAACCGTCTGTTCTATTACGGCAAGGTTTCCGACAAGCAGGCCCAGACCATTCAGGAGGTCAAGGACCTTAAGCAGCAGCTCACCGATAAGCAGACCGAGCAGGAGAAGAACGTCGCCGCGACGCAGAAGAAGGTCGACGAGCTCAATGCCCAGCAGGCTGAGGCCCAGAGTGTCGTGAACTCCCTGGATTCACAGCTGCAGGCCGAGCTTGCTGCCGAGGCCGAGGCCAACGCCGCGCTTCAGGCTGGCATCAATGCCAGCACCGCCGAAAAGGCCACGGTGAGCAACGACACTGCCGGTACGACCGAGAACACCAACAATGGTGGCGGTACGACCAACAACGGCGGCGGCAACACGCCCGCGCCCGCGCCCGCTCCTGCCCCCACGCCGCAGCCCGTGACGCCCGCTCCGACTCCGACGCCTTCCGCACCGAGCCAGTCCGTTGACGGCGGTACCGTTGTTTCGCGCGCCTACAGCAAGCTCGGATACGCTTATTCCTGGGGCGGCATTGGACCGAACAGCTTTGACTGCTCCGGTTTTGTAAGCTATTGCCTCACGGGCCGCTACTGCCGCCTGGGCACCACCGGCACCTTCATGGGTTGGACCCGCGTGTCCGATCCGCAACCCGGCGATGTTGTGGTCAACTCCTACCATACAGGCATCTATATCGGTAATGGTCAGATGATCCATGCTTCCGACTACAAAACGGGCGTCATCATCAGCTCCGTCGCTGCTGGCATGAACAACAATTACATTTTCGTGCGCTACTAATTTATTACTGCAGCGAACGAACGTGGGCCTCGCGATCTTGAGTCACGAGGCCCATTCTTTTTTTCCCTTACCGTTTGGCATATGATCAGTACGGCTATCTAGTATTCAAAACTAGATAGCCGTACTGATCAATCAAAAAGATGGCTATAATTGTTGGGGAACAATTAGAAAGGACCCTCAATGAGCTGGGCACTTATCTCCGATTCGAGCTGTAACCTCCGCGATTGGCAACCAACCGCACCTCATACCACCTTTGCATTTGCACCCCTTAAGATCCGAGTGGGGGAGCGTGAATTCGTTGACGACCTCTCGCTCGATGTTCACGAGCTCAATTGCGCCGTGCAGGCGGAGTCGAGCGCTTCTTCGAGCGCCTGTCCAAGCGTAGGGGAGTGGGCCGAACTCTTCAGACTTGCCGACAAGACGATCTGCATGCCCATCTCTGAGGGCGTCTCGGGAAGCTACAATGCTGCTGCTACGGCACGCGATATGGTACTTGCCGAGGAGCCCAACCGCCAGATTCACCTGGTCAATTCGCGGGCAGCGGGCGGCAAGATGGACCTGATCTTCTTACTGTTTGATCGATATCTTGCGTGTAACCCGGATGTTTCCTTTGAGGACGCCTGCGCTTACTTTGATAGCTTGGAGCAGAACAGCAAGATCCTCTTTAGCCTGTGTAATTACGAAAACCTTGCGAAGGCCGGACGCATTCCTAAGGCAGCCGGCGTCATTGCCAACAAGCTCAATATCCGCATTTTGGGCACGGCGAGCGAAGCGGGCAAAATTGAACTCGTTGGGCACACGCGCGGCGAAAAGAAGATGCTCACCAAGATTGTCGACACCATGGAGGCCGAGGGTTTCACGGGCGGCGAGGTCATCATCGATCACGTTGAGAACGAATCTGGAGCCCAGGCGCTTACCAGCCGCATTGTGGAGCGCTGGCCAGGCTCCAAGACTATCATCATGCCCTGTAACGGGTTAGATTCATACTATGCCGAGATGCACGGCCTCATCATCGGCTACGGCATGGACGTGGCTTCGGGCCGATAATGTCCAACTAGACAAACGCACGGGCGGGATAAGGGGCCACTGGCCTCTTATCCCGCCCGTTTTATACCTCGGTTAGCTATTAAACCCATTGAACTTTAGATAGCTCATCAGGTAGGCCTTCGAAACGAAGGACGATACTGCACTGCGTACAAGCAGCGACTCGCGCGTAACCTGATGTGCGGTATCGGGCACGGGAGTCTGCTCGACGGAAAACGCCGCACGAATCGATGCCTCAAGTTGATCGACTACATAATCGAAAGCCGTCGGAGCGTCGTAGCTCAAGCGCTGAATATTAAAAAGCGCCTGAACCGCAGCGATGGGCAGCACCTGCTTAAAGATACAAATGGAGATGAGACGCGCAATCTGCTCGCGACCATATTGCTTTTTAACCGGAGCGGGAACGAGGCCGACCTTTACGTAGTTATTGATCATCGATGGCGTAATGACGGGCTGCTCCACACAAATCGAAAGCGGCTCCATCCACAGCTCGATGTACTCAATGACCTGGTCACGGTAGAGCGTTACATTCGGCAACTGGTTATAGCGCGGCAAGCTGAGCGTATTGAGTTTGCGGACTATATCAGACTGGATAAATACATCAGGTAGCACCGTAGGCTGAATATCCTCTGGGCTAATGCTAACCGACGCATCGGACATAGGAATGACATGTTTAACGTGATTCATATGGTGCCTCCGTTCGTTTTCAATATTGTATTCTAGATTATCTAGTTTTGCATACCACAATGAACGGTATGATCGTCGGCTTTGGCTCGGATCCGGCCGCAGGATAACTGAGTCGGGCTTTGCACAACAAAACGTCCAGCGGCAACGTTGCCTCAAGCTCGTTACCGCTGGACGTTTAAGTAAAATAGCAACCTTACATAAGATATATTATCGTACTTATCCGCGTAGGAAAGCGTATGCGCTGGTAGCCGCTATGGCTCCGTCCGAAACAGCGGTCACAACTTGACGTAAACGCTTGGAACGGATATCGCCAGCAGCAAATAAGCCAGGCGTGCGGGTGGCCATCGATTCGTCGGTAACAATACCGCCGTCGGGCGCCAGATCTACCAGATGCTCTACAAGCTCGGTATGGGGCTGCGTGCCAGCAAAGACAAAGATACCAAACGAGCCAGGATCGAAGGACTCGGAATAGATTTCACCGGTGGCGTTGTCCTTAAATGTGATAGTCGTGGGCATAGCCTCGCCCGATAGTTCCACGATACTAGTTTGGTACCTAACTGAAATATTATCTTTTGCGCGCACCTTTTGAACCACGCCATCGGGAGCCCGGAACTGATCGCGGCGCAAGACGATGGTCACGCTGCTGGCGATTTCTGACAAAAACAGGGCTTCCTCACAGGCAGCATTACCGCCGCCGATAACAAAGACCTGTTTACCGCGAAAGAACATGCCATCGCACGTCGCGCAATACGAAACGCCACGACCGCGATACGTATCCTCGCCAACAAAACCAGCAGATCGCGGCGTGGCACCCATGCAAGCGATAACGCTCGAGGCCAGTGTATCGCCCGTATCGTGATGCACCGTAAACAGCGCTGTATCAGCATCGTACTCGATGCCCGTCACCATGCTCCATGTAACCTGCGCTCCCAGGCCCTCTGCATGTTGCTGAAAACGCTCGCCAAGCTCGGCACCGCTCAAGAGCGGAATACCCGGATAGTTCTCGACCTCATTGGTTGTGGCGATTTGTCCTCCCGACATGCCCTGTTCAATCACGGCCGTCGTTAGGTTGGAGCGCGCCGCATAAATGGCTGCAGCATAGCCCGCAGGGCCGCCACCGATAATCGCAGCATCGATCGGCTGATGGGTAATCATGAAGAGACCTCCTGTCGAAAGATTGGCGTTCCTTGCGCTCATACCCAAATTTAGGCGAACGTGTCATTCATGCACTACAATGATTCATTGCGAAACAATGATGAAGGGGAGTTATCGATGGATCAAACGCAGATGGGCAATGACGCTCCCCTGCCCACGCAAAGCACTCCCCAATCGGAACAAACCACGCTCTTGGCTCAGCAAAAACCTCTCGTGACTATCGTGCACGCCTCGGTCGGCTCGGGCCACAAGGCCGCCGCAAATGCGATTGCGCAGGCATTCGACCACATCCGCGGCACCAATGGCATCCCCGAGGATGTTGAGATTGAAGTGCTCGATATCCTTGATTTTGGACGCATAAAATTCGACGGCAACAAAACGGCCGCCTCGTTTACCGGCGCCACGCGCCCAATTTATGACTTGACCTGGCGTTATACCCTTACCGGACACCTGCTTTGGGGCGGTGGCACGGCATGGTCGCGCATCATGTTCCCCGCATTTAACGAATACGTTCGAACTCGCAGGCCCATTGCCGTGGTAGCCACACATATCACGGCAGCCAACGTCGCCGTCGGCGCGCGCGTCATTACAGGCATCGACTATCCCGTCATTTGCGTACCGACCGATTACGAGGTCGAGGGTTGGTGGCCCCATAAGGACACCGACCTATTCTGCGTGGCGAACGAGTTTATGGCCGAAACACTCCGACCCCGTAAGGTTCCCGAGGCAAAGATCCGCATTACGGGCATCCCCATTCGCGCCGGGTTTGATACGGACTACAACCGCGAGGAAGAACTCGAGAAGTTCAATCTCCCCACAGACAAGCTCGTTGTGCTGGTGATGGCCGGCGCCAGTTTGCCTCAACCGTACGTTCGCTTTCGCGCGGAGATGGACCGCACCCTCCCCTTCCTGCGCAGCTTCGAGGACATGCACTTTGTCTTTTTGCCGGGCAAGGATGCCGAATATGCCACCCATCTCAAAACGCTCTTCGATGCCATGAAACTCGAGAACATCACGGTTCTTGACTACGTCGATGACATGGCAGCGCTTATGCACGGCTGTGACCTGGCAATTCTCAAATCGGGCGGACTCACTGTTACCGAATGCCTGTGCGCACACCTACCAATGATTCTGCTGGGCAAGTCCTATGGCCAGGAAAAGGCCAACACCACCATGCTCACCGGCATGGGCGCCAGCATGCATGTCACCACCGCACGCGAGCTCATCGTGACGTTGCGCCATCTCCACGATCATCCCGAGTCGCTCAAGGCGCTGCTCATCAATGGCGAAGTCCTGCGCCGTCCATGCGCAGCCGAGGACATCGCCATCGCAACCATGGAGCTTGCAGGCAAACCCCAAAAGCGCAAACGAGCCTTCTGCCGCTTCTACTGGGGCGAAAAACCTGCGCATATCCGCTAGCGTCTAAATGTCCGCTGCTCGGCGGGAGCCACCCATATATCATTCCATGCTCAAACATTCTCGCTTCGCAGGGGCGCATGAATCCCGCCCGTCCGGGGCTCACCCATATCATTCCATGCTCAAACATTCTCGCTTCGCTTCGCTCGCTGCGAAACTGCGCGTGGAACGATATGGGTGAGCCCCGGACGGGAGTCTTCTTGCTTGAAAACAAAAAACAATCTTTCTATCAAACCGATTCGATAAGGGAACTTTTCATTAATCGAACCGGTTTGCTATAAGATTTTATCTGCTTTTTCTGGAGGAGCCGTTTCAGTTGCTAGCACGTAAGCGAAGCTCTCCCGTGGGAGGCCCCTATATATCGTTCCACGCGCAGTTTCGCAGCGCAGCGAGAATGTTTGAGCATGGAATGATATATAGGGGCCTCCCACGGGAGAGCGGACATTACAATACGCCGCTAGAACCGAAACCGCCGGCTCCTCGATCGGTTTCGTCTAGTTCGTCTACTTCTACGAGATTGACTGTGGGGACTTCTTGAATGACGAGTTGGGCAATGCGGTCGCCTTTGTTGATCTGGATATTGTTGATGGGATCCAGATTGATGAGGATGACCTTAAGCTCGCCTCGATAGTGAGCATCGATGAGACCGGGCGTGTTGACTATAGACAGGCCCTGCTTAATGGCTAGGCCGCTGCGGGGCTGGACAAAGCCGGCGTAGCCATCGGGCAGCGCAATGGCCAAGCCAGTGGAGACCAAGCGGCGCTCAAAGGGCTTGAGGGTGCAGTCTTCGTTGGCACGGAGGTCAAGGCCGGCATCTGTGGGATGAGCGTATTTGGGAAGCTCGACCGTGGGATCGAGACGCTTAATGTTAACGGTAATGTTGGACATGAAATCACCTTAGCTTGTCGAGCTCTTGCAAAAACTCGTCGACGTCTTTGAAATCGCGATAGACCGAGGCAAATCGAATGTAGGCAACCTTGTCGATCTTGGCCAAGCGCTTAAGCACCATATCGCCCAGTTCGTGGGACGTTACAGCCGTCAGCGTACGGGAACGCAGCTCCACCTCGATATCATCGATGATCTCGTTGAGCTTTTTCGTGTCGATATCACGCTTGATCGTGGCGCGCATCAGGCCGACCAGCAGCTTGTTGCGATCGAACCGCTGCTTTGAACCGTCGGATTTGATGACCTCGATGGGATCTTCGCAGCGCTCGAACGTCGTAAAACGATAATTGCACGAACAACATTCACGACGGCGCTTGATAGTGTTGTTCGACTCCTGCATACGGGAATCGACAACGCGGGTATGTGCCTTGCCGCATTTGGGACAGCGCATGGTACCTCCTCCTAAACGATAACAAGGGTACCATGCGGCTGAGCCGAAATCTTACGAACGAGCCGGAACTTTCAGAACTGCACCAGCATCAAGAGAGCCGCGATCGAGGTGATTGACGCTACGAATCATGTCGGAAGTCTCCTGCGTGGAAAGGCCATCGATGGGATGCTCCTGGGCAAGCGACCACAGAGAATCGCCGGACTGCACACGAACCGTCTCGTAGGTAACGTTGGCTACGGAATCGGCATATGCTACGTGACGAGCAGAAAAGACTGACGTGGCGAGCACAAAGAACAGGGTGAATGCTACAGCAACAGCAACAATCGTCGAGGCCTTCAGGGCAACAGGAGCCGAAGCAGCGGCCGCACGCTGGGTGCGAACGGGTTTAGTGGCCACGGCCTGAAAATGGGAGCGTCCACCCTTCACGACCGTGAAGGCAGGCGAGGCGGGCGCATCGAGCTTAAGAGCAAGGTTTCCCTGGACCATATCCGCTGCGTTCATTCTGTTCTCCTCTCGTTTGTTTTGACGAGAACTGTTTTATCAAGCCGCGGGGACAAAAAAGTCTAGCGCGGGAACGAGTGTTCGGTTATTATTATCTTCGAACAGTTGTTCCTGTCAAGCAAAAATAGAACATTTGTTTGGTATGGGTAGAGAGGAATCCCTGATGGCTCGCAAAATTACCAAGCGTCAGCAGCAAATTTACGACTTCATCAAGGAATATCAGCAGGAAAAGGGCTATCCGCCCAGTGTGCGCGAGATGGCTTCGGCTGTGGGCCTTTCCTCCCCTAGCACCGTACATGCACATCTCTCCGCACTCGAAGCACGCGGCCTGCTCAAGCGTGACGCCACCAAGCCTCGCGCCCTCGAGCTCTTTGACGAAGACGGATCTTCCGTCTCCATCTCAAAGTCCGATGAGCCCACAGCACCCCGCGGCACCGTATCGCTGCCTCTCGTAGGCCGCGTCGCTGCAGGGATTCCTATCCTTGCCGAGCAGAATATCGAGGACACCTTTACCATCCCGACTGAGATCGCAACGGACCAGGGGTCCTTTATCCTCGAAGTCCACGGCAATTCAATGATTAACGTCGGCATCTATAACGGCGACTACATCATCGTTCGCGAGCAGAAGAGCGCCATGAATGGCGAGATTGTCGTGGCCATGATCGATGGTTCCGCAACAGTCAAAACGTTCTATAAGGAACAGGGACGCGTTCGCCTGCAGCCCGAAAACGACACCATGGAGCCTATCTACGCGACAAATCCCACGATTCTGGGCAAGGTCGTCGGTTTGATGCGCCGGTTTTCGTAATGCAAAAACGCATCACGGTCTTTGATACCATTCGCGGATTTACCATGCTGTCGATGGCGGGATTTCATACCTGCTACGACCTTGCCTACCTATATGGTTTTAAGATGCCCTGGTTTACCCAGACCATCTTCCAAGACATCTGGCGCGCCAGCATCAGTTGGGTATTTTTGTTTATTGCCGGCTGGATGTGCACCCTCTCGCGCAACAACATCAAGCGTGCCGCCAAATATGCTGTTGCCGCTTTGGTCGTATGGATTGCAACAACGCTCGTCTCGGTCGATGACTCGGTGAACTTCGGCATCATTTTCTGCATGGCGGCATGCACAGCCATTGTTGCACTCGCGCGCCCGGTTCTCGATAGGGTACCTGCAGTATGGGGTATAACGATTTGCCTCATACTCTTTGCCTGTACCTGGAGCATTCCTAAAGCGGTCTACCCTATCCCCTATCTAGCTTGGCTGGGTTTCCCAGATCCAGACTTTGTCTCCGGTGATTACTATCCGCTCATCCCATTCTATTTTATGTACCTCGCAGGCTTCTTTGCCGCTCGAACGGCACAGGAATCAAACTGCGAGGCACCAGTATGGGCCTATGAGAATCCCATCCCCGTGCTCGCAAGCCTCGGACGCCATGCACTACCGTTCTATCTGCTTCATCAACCGATTATCTTGGGTGTACTGGAGCTGATTTATTCCGTTCGGTAACGCTCAAGACGTGGTGCGATACGGGCCGGCAGCTTTGCCACAATACGAACGCCGTCCTCGAGGTATTCCTCGTGCAGGAGGGTTCCCTGTTCGTGCACGAGCGTGATTAACACGCCCTCTCGATACGGGATATCGGCCGAGAGCAACACGTCTGTAGCGGCCGCTTCACGAGCGATGCGGTCGACTAAGTCATCAAGACCCTCACCCGTCTGAGCCGAGAACAGAACCGCCTCGGGATAACGCCGGCGAAAGCTCAAGCGGTCGACGCTATCGAGCAGATCAATTTTATTGAACACGGTAAGCGTCAGGCGCTCACCGGCACCAATCTCGTCAAGGACACGATCAACCGCCTCGAGCTGACGCTCGTAATCCTCATCGAAAGCGTCTACAACTTTAAGAATCAAATCGGCGCCGAGCACCTCGGAAAGCGTAGATTTAAACGCGTCGACCAGGCCATGGGGCAGCTTTTGAATAAAGCCGACGGTATCGGTGATCGTCATGCCACGGCCACCGGGCAAACGGTACGAGCGCGTTGTAGGATCGAGCGTGGCAAACAGCTTATCCTGCGAAAGTACCGTGGATCCCGTCAAACGATTAAGCAACGTCGACTTGCCGGCATTGGTGTAGCCAGCCAACGCCACGCGAAACGCCGGCGATTCAATACGGCTTTTCGATTGCACATCGCGACGTTGTTCAACCTGTTTCAGTTCGCGTCGAAGCGCAGCGATCTTATTGCGAATCAGGCGACGGTCGACCTCGAGCTGGCTTTCGCCCTGGCCAAAACGCGATCCAATGCCGCCACGCGTCTGTTCCTTGGCAAGATGGCTCCACATACCGCGCAGACGAGGCAACAGATATTGAAGCTGCGCCAGCTGTACCTGTAGGCGTCCCTCACGCGTCTGAGCATGCAGGCCAAAGATATCCAGGATCAGTGCTGTACGATCGATAATCTTTACCGGCTCGCCCACGGCTTTCTCCAAATAGGATTGCTGCGAGGGCGATAAATCGTCGTCGAAGATAACAACATCGACATCCATACGATGCACGAGCCCGCAAAGCTCCTCAACCTTACCGGAACCGATAAACGATTTTGGATACGGCTTAACCAGACGCTGTGACAAACGCGCCACGCACTGGGCGCCAGCCGTATGGGCCAGGCGCTCAAGCTCGTCAAGCGAACGGTCGAGCGGCCAGGCGTTATCGCGCCACTCGACACCAACCAAGATGGCGCGCTCAGGTTCAGGCGCCGTGGGGACCAAAGGGAAACGAGCCATTAGGCAGCCTCGATGCGACGGTAAATATCATTAACGACCTCATCGATCGTAAACTCATCCATATCGAACCACACGATGCGATCGTCACGCTTAAACCAGGAAAGCTGGCGCTTGGCATAGCGACGTGAACGCATCTTGATAAGCTCACGGGCCTCATCCATGGTAATAGCGCCACGCAAGGCATCAATAATCTCTTTGTAACCAATTGCCTGCATCGACGTGAGCGCATCGCCCAGGCCCTGGTCCATAAGGCCACGGACCTCATCAACCAGTCCCTGCTCAAACATAAGGTCGACACGCAGGTTAAT
The DNA here is from genome assembly GCA_036301285.1 of Collinsella aerofaciens. Taxonomy (GTDB): domain Bacteria; phylum Actinomycetota; class Coriobacteriia; order Coriobacteriales; family Coriobacteriaceae; genus Collinsella; species Collinsella aerofaciens_BS. The sequence continues at coordinate 112,103 of JAXJET010000012.1, read as the reverse complement.
GCGCTCATAGAGCACTTCACGACTACGCGTCAGACCAAACCACAAGGCATGATAACGCTCACGCGGAACGCTGAATTTCGACTTCTGCTCGGCATACGACACACCGTCATCGTGCATCTCGAGCGCACGAATCACACGACGCACGTTATGGGGATGAATCACGGCAGCCGATTCAGGGTCGCGCTCGGCAAGCAGGGCATGCAATGCTTCCTCTCCAATGCGCTCGGCAAGCTCCTGATAGCCCGCGCGGCGTTCGTCCTCGAGTTCTCCCGAAGGAAAATCCATTTCATCGAGTGCGGCCTTGAGATACAGGCCCGTACCGCCGCAAAAGACCGGAAGACGTTGCTCACCAAGCAAACGCTCGACATATGCTCGGGCGTCCGACTGGTAGAGCGCGGCAGAATACGCGACGCCCGGATTCACGATATCGACAAGGCGCAACGGTGCCGAGCACTCCTCGGGCATCATCTTGGCCGTACCGATGTCCATACCACGATAGATTTGCATCGCGTCACAAGACAACACTTCAGACGACAGGCGAGCAGCCAGACGGTCGGCAACATCGCTCTTGCCGACCGCCGTCGGACCGACGATCGCTACGGCAGAAAGGCTTGCACCAGGAGAGATCATTAGCGGGGCTCGCCCACGACGGAGCCGGACAGATACCACGTCTTGGCGACATCAATATCAACATCGACGATTTTGCCGATGAGTTGATCGATGCTATAGCCAGCAGGAATCGGCGCATGCACCGTCTGGTTCTTGGGGCTCTTGCCCAGAAGGACAGCGTCGTTCTTCTTGCTCGTGCCCTCAATAAGTGCAGGCACCACGGTGTGAAGCTCGCCCTGGTTATACTCGTGCGCCGTCGTCTCGATAACCTTGACCAGACGGTTAAAGCGCTCAAGGATAACCTCATGCGGGGTGGGATCATAAATCTCAGCTGCCGGGGTACCGGCGCGCTTGGAGTAAATAAACGTGTAGGCCTGGGCATAGCGCACCGTCTCAGCAAGCGAGAGCGTCTGTTCAAAGTCTTCCTCAGTCTCGCCCGGGAAGCCCACAATGATGTCGGTCGAAAGCGCAATATCGGGCATACGGTTACGAATACGATCGACCAGACCCAGATAATCCTCGCGCGTGTACCGACGATTCATCTCTTTAAGAATGCGCGTGGAGCCCGACTGAACAGCCAAGTGAAGCTGCGGCATGACGGCAGGTGTCTCGGCCATAGCATCGATGGTCTCGGGCAGCAGATCCTTAGGATGCGAAGAGGTAAAGAAGATGCGCTCGACGCCCGTATCGCCCACCGCGCGCAGTAGATCGGCAAAGCGCGGCTTGCCAAAGAGATCGCGACCGTAGGAGTTAACGTTTTGGCCCAGAAGCGTAATCTCGCGCACGCCCTGACGCACGAGTCCGGTCACCTCGTCGACAATCTCCTCGAAGGGACGGCTCTTCTCACGACCACGGACGTACGGCACGATGCAGTACGTACAGAAATTGTTGCAGCCCGTCATGATGGGCACCCAGGCGTGATACTGCGTCTCGCGATGCCACGGCATACTCATGGCGTCGGTATCCTCATGCTCATTCGTACGGATATGGCGCTTACCATCCAAAAACGCCTCGGCGATAAGCTCAGCCACGTGCGCAATAGAATGGGTGCCGAAAATGACGTTGACGTTATCGACGTTGGTGAGCAAGCCCTCACCATCGCGCTGGGCGATGCAGCCGCCCACGGCGACAACACGCTTACCCGAAGGCGAAGGAGGAAGGCTCTTGCAGGAATTGCACTGACCATACAGGCGCGTATCGGCAGCCTCGCGCACACAGCACGTCATGAACACGACAATATCGGCATGCTCGGGATCGAGCGCCATAAGACAGCCATACGAATCGAGCAAGCCACTCACGCGCTCGGAGTCGTGCTGGTTCATCTGGCAGCCGAATGTGCGGATAAAGTAGGTTTTACCGGCAAGAATATCGCGTACGGAACGCTGGTCCATGAGCTTACATCCTAACGATGGTATCGACGGGGCGCATAGGTGCTACAAGCGTGCAGATGGCTCGCTTACGCAACGGGCTTAACGTCATCCATGACGACGTTATCCATAGCAGCCCGATTAATCTGGTGAACGTAGATAGAGAGACGAATTGCCGTGCGCGACTCTCCGTTAATAAGAATGTCGGAAAACACCGGCGCGCAGGAGACATCAAAGCCGGTCGGAATCAGAAAGCCGCGCGCAATGGCAACGGCCTTAATGGCCTGGTTGACGGCACCGGCACCGACGCATTGAATGTTGACGGGGACGCCATCTTTGACCATGCCGGCAATGGCGCCGGCAACGGACGCGGGCGATGATTTGCTTGATACCTTCAGGCAATCCATGAAGAAACTCCTGCGTTTAAAAGTACGTTTTAACTGCAATAACTGTATCGTACCGAGCGGACTCGCTAAAGATTTTATTCCTCTTTGGCAAGATCGAACGTCACCGTGATGCGATCACGCGAAACGCGAATCTTAGGGTCGCCGCACAGATTGAGGTAATACCGGGCAGCGAGGTCGTTAAAGTCACGCTCGACCGCACGCGAAAACTGCGCCATATCATCCTTGGCGATACGAAGGCCTCGACGGTCCTTGGCAAGATCGATGGGAGCCGGCGCATGAGAGGTGGAGTCGCGCTCGCGCAGCAGACGCGCAGTCACGCCGCGAACGGGCTTAATCTGACCCGACAGAATTCGGTGGGCAGTGCGCTCGGACATCTCAAGGCCCAGACCGGAGCAGATCCGGATAAAGTCCTCGGCATCCGAGGCAAGGCCCAAGCGATCGATAACTGGAAGCTCGCACTCGTCATCGATAAAGAGCAGGCGCGACGTATCGAGACGACTCGAAGCCTGAGCGTACAGGGTCGCAGCGATCTCGGACGGAGAGCCCAGATACACATCGCAGCAACGCAGCTCCTCAAGGGCAAACTCACAGGCCGCGCGAATGATGTTGTGGGGGCCGCGAGCACATACATAGCGGCCGTCTTCGTCTTTAACCGCCTGAGGCCAGCTCGACTGGTCGGCGCGCTCACCCAAGCGTTCGGTGGCAACGCGCACCTTAAACGAAGAGCCCAAATCGACGCCCGATGAAACAACGCGCGCCTCATCCGTGTTCTGCTTGATAGAGAACAGCGCCATACCACGACCGTGAACACCCCAACGGTCCATTTTCATGCTCTCGAGCTTGGAAGTGACACGAGCATCGAAGATACGCTCCTGCATATCCTGCGGCACCCCAGAACCGTTATCCAGGAAGAGGAGGGTGCGAACACCCTCCTCCTTGGTCGTGGCAAGATAGACCTTATCGGCTCCGGCATCGCGAGCATTACGCAGCATCTCGATGACAATGTCCTCTACATGCTGAATGTCATGCTTGGCCTGACGGCGCTCGGCCTCCGAAACTCGGAGGCGGACATACCCCTCGCCAAGGTTTTCCTCGACGCGAAGGTTGCCCTCCCCCGACATCGACGCGATAAATGAGATGAGCTCGTTCGCGTCGTTCATGTTATTTAGCGATATCGACGGCACGGCTCTCGCGAATCACGACAACGCGAACCTGACCGGGATACTCCATCTCTTCCTCGATCTGATGGGCGATATCGTGCGCAAGCACCGTGGACTGGGCATCGGAGATCTTGTCAGGCTGAACCATGACATGAACCTCGCGACCGGCCTGCATGGCATAGGTACGCTCGACGCCGTCGTGAGAGTTGGCAATCTCCTCGAGCTTCTCAAGACGCTTGATGTAGTTCTCGGCCGACTCGCGGCGGGCACCGGGACGAGAAGCAGAAACGGCATCGGCAGCCTGGACCAGAACGTCGAGCACCGTGTTGGGGTCGACATCGGCATGATGGGCTTCGATCGCGTGGACGATAACGGGCTTCTCGCCATAACGGCGGGCAAGCTCGGCGCCAATGACAGCATGCGGACCCTCAACATCATGGTCGATGGCCTTGCCCAGGTCGTGCAGAAGACCGGCGCGCTTGGCGGTCACAACATCCAGACCAAGCTCGGAGGCCATAACGCCGCACAGGTCGGAGACCTCAAGCGAGTGCTGCAGAACGTTCTGGCCAAACGAAGTGCGGTAGCGAAGAGCACCCAGGGTCTTGACGATCTCGGGATGCAGGTCGTGGATACCGGTATCGAAGGCGGCCTGCTCGCCGGCCTCGCGCACACGCTGCTGAACCAAATCGGCGGCCTTGTGATACATCTCCTCGATGCGGGCGGGGTGAATACGACCGTCGGCAATGAGGTTCTCGAGCGCCACGCGGGCGGTCTCACGACGGACTGGATCGAAGCTCGAGAGTACAACGGTCTCGGGAGTATCATCAATCACGAGGTTGACGCCGGACACCTGCTCGAAGGTGCGGATGTTGCGACCCTCGCGACCGATAATGCGACCCTTGAGGTCATCGGAGGGAATATGAACGGAAGTGACGGTGACCTCGGCGGTATGGTCGGCGGCGCAACGCTGAATCGCCAGGGAGAGAATCTCCTGGGCGGTCTTATGGCACTCGGCGCGGACCTGCTGCTCGGACTCGCGGATGATGGTGGCCGCCTCGTGGGTAACCTCGCCGCGGACCTTGTCGAGCAGCTCCTTGTGAGCATCCTCGCGCGTAAGGTCGGCAATACGCTCGAGCTCGGAGGTCTGCTTGGCGCAGAGCTCCTCAAGCTCGCGAGAGCGCTTCTCGACCTGACCGGCCTGGCTGGACAGCTGGTGCTCGCGTTTATCGAGCGCATCGTTGCGACGATCGAGCGATTCCTCGCGCTGCATCACGCGGTTTTCGAGCGTGCGAATCTCGCTCTTACGCTGCTTGTCCTCGGCCTCGGCGGCCTGCTTGTTCTTGATGATCTCTTCCTTGGCCTCGAGCAGAGCCTCTTTTTTGAGGGTCTCGGCCTGACGCTTTGCATCACCGATCAGGGACTCTGCCTGCGCGTGTGCCGACTGAATCTTTTCGTCGGCCTCGTGAAGACTACCCTGCTTGGCGGTGCGCATGTAGGCAATGGCGGCGATGGCACCCAAAACGAGGCCAACGAGCGCTGCAATAATAGGCATGCTCACTCCTTTTTATGGATTCGTTACACAGCAAAGCGAACCGTCCTTACGAACGGCTCGCGACATTTGAGTAATATGGGCGCAGCTTATGCGGGTCGGATACAGATAAACATATAAACAAACTCATCACAGATGAGCACATATCACAGAGCAAATGACAGTAAATATCCTACGTTGAACCGCAACAACTGTCAAATAAACGCACCCGGCACGGCGCCAATCGAGCGGAGAACGGCAGGGGCGTAACGGGCGAACGCTTATACGGCGCATTCCTCGCTTAAGGCATCGAGGCGCGCCTTAACGGCATCGGCGGCGATGTGATACGAGAAGCCTTTACCCATCAAAAATCTGACGAGCTTTTCGAATGCACGGACCTCGGGGACGCGACGTTTAGCGAGCAAGGCCGAAGCGCGGGCCAAGTCGTCATCCACGGCAAAATATGCCTCGGGATACCCGGGGATATCGTCAAGCACGACATGACGACGCTTGAGCTCAACCTCGATCTTGCGCTGTCCCCAGCCGCGACGTTTGCGCTCTTCGATAAAGTACGAGCAAAAACGGTTCTCGTCCAAAAACCGATACTCGGTCGCTCGAGCAACCGCAAAATCGATCGCGGGCTGTCGAAAGCCATAGCGCGCCAACTTATCGCGCACCTCGCCCGTGGCATGATCGCGGCGCGAAAGCATCTCGGTCACCATGGTGAGTGCACATTTGCGTTCGATAAGCTGCACCGCCTCGCGGAAGTCATCCCAATCACAGGGAAGATCGGGGCGGTTCTTAACGTACAGGCGCGCCACGCGCACGGGAATCCAAATGGAACGTTCGAAACCGCCCTCAAAATCGCAATCGATATGCGCGCAGGGCTTTTTAGACGCATAACCGCTCGAGAACGAGGAGGCCGCTTTCTTATCGGGAAAGACGACCGTGGCCTCGGTCACCGTATACGACATGTCGGCATCCGCTACTCGTCGTCATCGTCGAGCATTGCGGAGCCATCGATGGCGTACAGCTCATCAAACTCCTCGGGGGCGGGCTGGTCGGTCAACTCAACCTCGGAGGGGGCATCGTCGTCATACTCAAGACCGCAGGCAAGGCGAACCTTGTGCTCGATCTCGTCGGCGCAATCGGGATGCTCACGCAGGAATGTCTTAGCGGCCTCGCGACCGTTGCCGAGCTTATCCTCGCCATAGGCAAACCAGGACCCCATCTTTTTGCAAATGCCGCATTCGACGGCCATATCCAGAATCGAGCCCTCTTTGGAGATGCCGGTGCCATACATGATGTCAAACTCGGCCGAGCGGAACGGAGCGGCCACCTTGTTCTTAACGACCTTGGCGCGCACGCGATTGCCGATAACCTCGTCCTTGAGCTTGATGGTATCGATTTTGCGAATATCGATTCGCACGGAAGAGAAAAACTTGAGCGCGCGGCCGCCCGTGGTGGTCTCGGGGTTGCCGAACATGACACCGATCTTCTCGCGCAGTTGGTTAATGAAGATGCAGGTCGTGTTGGACTTGGCAAGCGAGCCGGCGAGCTTGCGGAGCGCCTGGCTCATCAAGCGAGCCTGCAGACCCACCGTCGTGTCACCGATCTCGCCCTCAATCTCGGCACGCGGAGTCAAGGCGGCAACAGAGTCGACGACGATGGCGTCGATGGCACCGGAGCGCACAAGCATATCGACGATCTCAAGCGCCTGCTCGCCCGTATCGGGCTGGGAAATGAGGACCTCATCGATATCAACGCCGATGCGCGCGGCATAGGTGGGATCAAGCGCGTGCTCGGCATCGATAAATGCCACAACGCCACCCATTGCCTGGGCCTCTGCCAAAATCTCGAGCGAAAGCGTCGTCTTACCGGAGGACTCGGGGCCATAAATCTCGACGATACGGCCGCGCGGCACGCCGCCGATACCCAAGGCGGCATCGAGCGCCAGAGAGCCCGTCGGAATAGCCTCGACCTCGAGCTCGGGACCGCCGTCGCCATACCTCATAATAGAGCCCTGGCCGAACTTCTTCTCGATCTCGGCCTTGGTGGTGGCGATCATCTCATCGCGCTCTTTACCCGTCGTGCGTGCATGAACGGTACGTACGGGACCTGAATTCTTGGCCATGAATAGCCCTCCTCTTAACAACCTGAAACGATAATAAACGAACGGCTGTTCGTGGTCAACCGTTCAGGCCAATCATATGCAGGCGGTCTTTCCAAAACCCAACCAAACGCCGACCAAACACTGACCAAATGCTTGACCACAAAGGACCAAATATGAACAAGGCAGGCAAAAATACATCTACAACCAGCACAAACGCCAAATGAGCCTAAGGTCCTTATCTCCACAATTAAGGGGCTCGAAGGCCCCTTAAAACACGTCTATTCCATAGAGTTGAGCACAAGGGCAATGCGACCCAATGCCTCCGTGACCGCATGGGCACGAACACACGAACGGTCGCCCTCATAGTGGCAGCGCACAGAGTCCACAACCGGCACGCCCCCATCGGCGGAACGATGCGCCCAGCCAATATAGAAAGTGCCCGCCGGATCGTCCTCAGCGCCACCGCCGGGGCCGGCATAACCCGTTGCGCTCACTGCAATATCGCTCTGGTACAGCTCCAGCGAACCCACCGCCATCTCGCGCGCGGTCTGATGCGACACCGCGGTATAGCGGTCAAGCGTCTCCTGCTCAACACCAAGAACGCGATGCTTAATCTCATCGCAATAGGTCACCGCACCGCCACGCAGCACCGCCGAGACGCCCGGGATATCGGCAATCGTCGAGGCGATCATGCCCGCCGTCAGCGACTCCGCCGTCGACACCGTCACACCACGGGCACTCGCGCGCTCGACAATATCGCGCGCCAGCTCCTCGTTGTTTGCGGCGATCTGCAAATAAGACTCCGTCATACCCACCAGGACCTAGACCGAAAAGACGATCTTGCGACAGTTCCAGAAGTACTGGGCGCCCGAGATAACGGTCAGGACAACGGCAACGGCGTACAGGAAGCGCGACACCGAGTAGATGCCGAGCGTTAGCGCCACCGGGCCAAGGTGCAAGCCGGCCATAGCAAAAACGCACAGGTAACCGCAAATGGAGACCATCGTGGTTGCCGTCTTGTACTTGCCGAGCTTATCGGCCGCAACGACCACACCGGCCGCACTCGCGACCATGCGAAGGGCGCTCACCAGAAGCTCACGGAACAGGATAATGAACACGGACCACACGGTCACTGCGCCAAAATCCAAGAACAGCAGCAGGGCCGAGAACACGAGCAGCTTATCGGCGATGGGGTCCAAGAATTTACCGAAGTCGGTGATCTCGTTGCGCGAACGCGCCAGATAACCGTCGACCTTATCGGTGCACGACAGGATCACATACAGAATGAAGGCAGCGGCGGCGAGCGGGCCGTCGAAGGTGCTCCAATCCGTACCGGCAACACTCGTGTGAGAAAGCGCCGACACGATCATGAACACCGGGATAAAGACGATGCGAACGCACGTCACGATGTTGGCGGGCGTCCAGACACTCGTCAGTTCCTTATTACTCTCGTTAGCCACGACGCTCTCCTACTCCACAACATGACCGATAAGCTCGTAGCAGAAGCTATCGGTAAACTCGACGGTCAGAATATCGCCCACGGACGCCTCGCTGGCGTCCAGATGCACCGCGCCATCGGAATCGGGCGCCTGGAACCAGGCATGGCCGATCAGCTCGGCGCCATCCTCGGTCTCTTCGATACCGTCGACGATTACCTGGGCTCGCTCGCCCACATGGGCGGCGGTGGCGGCAAAACCGAGCGACTCGGCCAGGTCCATGGCCTCCTGGGCGCGCTCGAGCTTAACCTCCTCATCGACCTGGCCCTCCATCTTGGCGGCCAGGCTACCTTCCTCACGCGAGTAGGCAAAGACACTCGTGTAGTCAAAGCCGACGGTGTCCATAAAGTCGATAAGGTCGCGGAACTCGTCGTCGGTCTCGGTCGGGAAGCCGACCATGGCCGTGGAACGAATCACGATGCCGGGGATGCGCTCGCGAAGGTCGCGGAACAGATCCTCGAGCTCCTGGCGCGAACCGGAGCGACGCATGGCCTTAAGAATGCGCGCGTCGCAGTGCTGCACGGGGATATCGATATAGGGCAGCACCTCGGGCGTATCGCGAATCGTCTCGATGAGTTCGTCAGTCATGCCCTCGGGCTGCAGATAGAGCACGCGGACCCAGACGTTGTGCGGGTGTACGGCCTCGGCGACGGCACGCAGCAGCTGCGCCAGATTGCGCGGCGAGCCATCGGCGACGTCCTCGTCGGCAAAGTCGGTACCCCAGATGCCCGTGTCCTGGCCGATCAGCACGATCTCGCGCACACCGCCGGCAACCAGGTCGCGCACCTCGGAGATGATGCTCTCGGCATTGCGCGAATGATAGCGGCCGCGGATGTAGGGAATCATGCAGAAGCTGCAGAAGCGGTTGCAGCCATCGGAAATCTTGACGTAGGCGACAGCACCCTCGACGGTACGTTTGACCTGCGGGATATAGGCTGCAATCTCACGCTCGACACCCAGCACGCCATCGATGACCGCCACGATGCCGTCTTCCTCGTCGGCCTTCACAAAGGCAGCGACCTCGGGCAGCTCGTCAGGCAGGTCATCGCCATAGCGCGACGGCACGCAGCCGCACATGACGATGGGGCAAGAACGAACGCCGTCCTGAACCTCGTTGGCGAGCTCGAGCGTGGTCTCGATGCTCTCGGACGTTGCGGAGGCGAGGAACGAACATGTATTGACGATGGCGATATCGGCATCCTGCGGGTCGAATGCCTCCTCGTAGCCCGCGGCGGTCAAAAGAGAACGCATGCGGTCGGTGTCAACCTCGTTCTTAGCGCACCCGAGGGTGATGTAGAGCACGGAGCCCAACGGTGTATCCATGTTGGAGAGCGGTCCTTTCGATTGATATTAGCGGTAGTTGGTGAACTGCAGCGGCTGGCCGTAGTCCAGGTCGCGCAGGAACTGGATCACGGTCTGCAACGCGTCCTTCGAAGCAGAGGAAACACGCAGTTTGTCGGCCTCGATGGTCACCTTGACCTTGAGCTTTTGGTCCTTGATGTCCTTGTTGATCTTCTTGGCGGTCGCCTGGTCGATACCCTCGACGATATGGCCGAGCACGCGCACGGTGCCGCCCGACGCCGCCTGCGGAGCATCCCACGAGACAGCCTTGAGGTCGATGCCGCGCTTGATGAGCTTGGAGCTCAACACGTCGATAATCTGTTTGGAGACAAAGTCGGCCGGGGCGTTGATCGTAAAGAGCTTGTCGCCCTTCGAAAGCTCGATCGTGGCGCCAGAATCCTTAAGGTCATAGCGCTGGGAAATCTCGCGCGTGGTCTGCTGGAAGGCGTTGTCGACCTCTTGCATGTTGACCTCGGACACGACGTCGAAGCTGGAATCTTTAGCCATGATGTTTCCTTTCGCGTACGAGCGGCTTAGTAGCTATCGTACGAATAGTCGGTAGAATCGGTGGGCGTCTGACCGTCAGTTGCGGTATCGGCGCCATCCGTGGACTGGGCATCGGTACCGTCGGTGGTATCGGTACCATCGGTGGTGTCGGTACCATCAGAACTTTCACCATTCTCGGAATCAGTCGTCTCCTTCTTGGGAACGGTGATCGTCACACGCGCCACGCCCGAGGTCTTGGTATCGTAACGAACCTTTTCACCGTTCTTGGTAACGGTGACATCGGAAGGCTTGGACGTGGTGATCTCGATCGAGGACTCGGGCGTGTACTCCTGCTCAAAGGGGCCAGTCGCCTGGGCGCCATAGACCGACTTGCCGTCGACCTTGACCTCAATCCACGCGGTCTTTCCCTTGGCAACGGAGACCTTGACCTTCGTTACCTCGTTCTCTTCCTTTTTAGCCGTCGTCTTGGTGGCGTCCGAATCGGTCGACTCATCCGTCGCCTCATCGGTGTCTTCGTCCTCGTCAACCGTTTCGGTCTTCTTAGAAGACTTCTTGGTCATCGTCTTGGTAGCAGCGGGCGTCTCGGGCGTGGTCTCGGGCGTCGAAGATGCGCAGCCACGCAGAAGCACCACGATGAGCACAATCAACAGCAGCGCAACGGCACCGATGCCGGCGTAGATGATACGCGGATCGAGCCCGTTGTTTTGAGGAGTACGTGACCCGCCGCGTCCACGACCGGAACTGCTGCGGCCGCCTCCCTGAGGCATACGACCGCGATTGCTATCGGGACGGCCGCGATAGCCGCCCTGGCCCTGAAGGCTGCGTTGACCCGAGCGGGGCGCAAGCTCACCGCGGCATTGATAGCCACGCTGGCCCGAACGCGGAGCCGAAGAGCGCTGGCCATACGGCTGTGATTGAGAGCGAAGACGCGGCGTCACCTGCGTGGTATCGGCATCCGCATAGCCACCGCGAGAGCGTCCGGCGGAGGCACCACGGTAACCGCGATCGGAATAGCCGCCGTCGCCGTAGCCGGCACGAGGGTCACGCGCTACACCGCGGGCAGCGGGAAGTGCACGGTCCTCGGGCATCGGCGTACTGCGGAACCGGTCACGCTGTGAGCGAATCTCCTCGCCCGAACCCGTCTCGGTAATATAACCGGCCTGCTGAGGACGCTGTCCATAGCGGGTCGAACGACCGCCCTGAACCATCAGGAAGCGCCCGTTGTCGACCGAGGAACGCGAATTGACGTAGCCGGCGGCGTCCTGAAAACGACCGCCCTGCTGCGACGTCTCGCGTTCGTATGCCATCAGGTCGTCAAAGTAGGCATTGACGACCTCGCGCGGATTGAGGCCCAAAAAGCGAGCATAGCTCGAAATCATGCCCTGCGCATAGCCGCGCGGCGGCATCGAAGCAAAGTTACCGGTCTCGAAAAACTCGATGATCTGCGGCCTGATTTTGATGGTGTTGGCGACCTGCTGAATGGAAAGGCCCATTCGGCGACGCTGCTCGAGCAGCATGTCACCAAAGCGTGCAGCCATCAGAATCCTCCAAACTCACGATCTTCACGTGCCATCTCGGCGTCGACAGACTCCAGCGCGGCAAGCCCCTCCTCGTCCAACAGGACCTCGCGCGGCTTGGAACCGTCGGGCGGGCCGACGACACCCTTTTCTTCCAGCATGTCCATAATACGCCCGGCACGCGCGTAGCCAACCTTCAGACGACGTTGCAGGCCAGATGTGGAGCCAAGCTGCGATTCCACCACAATATGGGCGGCTTCCCAAATGAGCGGATCATCGTCTTGCGGCTCGGCTACTCCGGTGCGGACAATGCCGCCGCCACCCGCCATGGACATGGAAGCGGGCGCCACGGCAGACAGAATCTCCTCGTGGTAGTCGGGCTCGCTCTGCGACTTGACGAACTCGACAATCTCATTGATTTCATCGTCCGAGACAAAGCAGCCCTGGATACGGCGAGGCTTGCCCCAGTCGACCTTGGAGAACAGCATGTCGCCCAAACCGGTAAGCTTTTCGGCACCCATCTGGTCGATGATGACGCGCGAGTCGATGCCCGTGGCGACGTTAAAGGCGATGCGATTGGTGATGTTGGCCTTGATGAGGCCTGTCACCACGTTTGAGCTGGGACGCTGCGTGGCCACGATAAGATGAATACCGGCGGCACGGCCCAGCTGTGCAATACGCACGATCGAGGCCTCGACATCCTTACCGGCGACCATCATCAGGTCCGAGAGCTCGTCAATGATGATGACCAGGTAGGGCATCTTTTGCGGCGGATTGTCGTAATGCTCAAACTCGCCGGCGGCCTGCTTTTCGTTGTAGGTCGAGATCTTACGCACGTTGAGACGCTCGAAGACCTTCAGGCGACGCTCCATCTCGGACACGGCCCATTGCAGAGCGCTCGCGGCCTGCTTGGGCTCGGTCACCACGGGCACATAGAGATGCGGCAGTCCGTTATAGCCCGCAAGCTCGACGCGCTTGGGGTCGACCATGATCAGGCGAACGTCCTCGGGAAGAGTACGCATGAGCAGAGTCGTGATGATGGAGTTGATCATCACCGACTTACCAGAACCGGTCGTACCGGCAATCAACAGGTGGGGCATCTTGGCAAGGTCGGCGACAACCGGCGTGCCCTCGGCATCGCGGCCGATGGCGAGCTCGAGCGGACCGCCCTTCACATAGGGCAGCACGTCGCCCAGGTTGACGTTCTGGCGCTTGCGGTTGGGAATCTCGATGCCCACGAGCGAGGTGCCGGGGATCGGGGCAAAGATACGTACCGACTGGGCAGCGAGCGAAAGCGCGATATCGTCCTCGAGGCTCGAAATCTTGCTCACGCGCTCGCCCTCACCAGGTTGCAGCTTAAAGGTCGTCACCGTGGGGCCGGCGATCCAGCCGACCACGCGGGCACTGCGGCCAAACTCAAGCAAGGTGGATTGCAGTGACTCAGCGGTCTGCTCCAACTCCTTGTCCGAAGACGCGGCGGAAGCCGACTGCGGGTTGGCATGCAGGATTTCGAGCGGCGGAAGCTTGAGGCCGTCCTCTTCTTCGCCCTCGTTATCTGCGGCGCCACCGTCCGCTCCCCCATCGCTAGCCGCAGCCGATTCGACGGCACTCGAGGCAGGCGCATCGGCAACCTTGGGATGCTTCAAGAAGTCGGGAATCTGAGGTGCTGCCGAGACAGGATTCACGGCAAACGGCGGCTCGAACTCGTCGATCTTATCGGGGTCGTCTTCCATCGAAAGCTGGCCGGTTACCTGGTCGCGCTTTGCATGGCGACGCGGCAGCAAAGTTGTCTTTGCGGTCTCAATCGGAGCCTCGTCGTCCTCGTCATCGCCCTCGGTGAGCTCAATCTCGCTATCGGACCAAGACGGGTCGGGCTCGCTTGTATTGAGCTTAGGCGCAGCCTTGCCCTTCTTGGCATGGCGGCGCGGCAGCAGCGTCGTCTTAGCGCGCTCAACCTCAACCGACTCGGACACGTCGACAAACGGATTCTCGTCCTCGTCGTCATCGTCCAAAACCGGGTCCACATCGTTGCCCATGACCGTGGTCACGGCAGCATCGGAGCCCTTTTGACGAAGAATGCTCAGGTGCGGACGGGCAACGCCGGGCACCGACAGGGCTTCGTCGTCACCCCACGGGCTGGCGTTGACATCGGCACGACGGCGCTCGGCAAAATCGGCCGCACGGTCGCGAGCAGAGCGCAGCACGCCACCCACCGAAAAGCCGATGATGACCAAGCCCACGACGACAAGGCCCAACAGGACTACCATCGCGATAGGCTTACCCAGGGCATTCTGCAGCGCACTCGCAATAAACGCACCGATGTAGCCACCCGAGGCGGACAAATTTTGCGGCGTGAACATAAGGTCACACGAGACACTCGTACCCGGCACCATCAGCGAAAGAATGGAGACGACGGCGATAAAGACCACGGCTCCGCCCGCAACAGAGCGCACGTTGAGCGGCGAGTCCTCGCCTAAAAAGAGCGTGGCGGCAAACAGCAAAATAACGATCGGCAGCACGTAGGCGCCCAGACCAAAGCCCAGGTGGTAGAAACCGGCAACCGCAGCCGTAACGGGTGCAGTCGCCGGCGAAATCACGGCAATGAAGGACGCAATCGCCAAAACGGCGATGACCACGCCGCCGATATCGCGGTTGGCCGAGGGCTCGACCAGGGGCTCAAAATCGTCGAAGTCGGTCTCGTGGCCCTTATTGGCACGAAGATGGGAACCGGCACCCTTAGCAGATGCCGGTTGGTTGTTGGCTTTATTGCCTTTGGCGTTTTGTGCAGATCCGCGCGCCAAACTAAACCTCCATGACGACCGGGATGATCATCGGACGAGTGCGCGTACGACTCCAGATAAAGTTAGAGAGCGAGTCGCGCACGGCCTTGCGAATGGCATCGGAACCGCTGCTCGTAAAGCTGAACTTGCCCTTCTCAATCGTCTTCATAATAGACGCGGAGGCATCCTCGGAGAACTGGTCGTCGATGGCAAACGAGACGCCGCGGCCCGAGAACTCGATGGCCTCAATCTTCTTGTGCTTGAGCGAGACGATGGCGACGGCCGTGACCATACCGTCATTGGCGAGCTTCTGGCGATCGCGCAGGACGATGGGGTCGGTATCGCCGATACGCAGGCCGTCGACGTAGACGACGCCGGACTCGACGGGCGTACCACGCTTGACGATACCACCGCGCATCTCGAGCGTGTCGCCGTTATCGAGGATAAAGATGTGATCATCCTTGATGCCCATCTTGCGGGCCAGCTGGGCATGGGCGCGCAGATGCACGGCCTCACCGTGAACCGGCATAAAGTACGTGGGCTTGGCCATGGCCATCAGGAGCTTAAGCTCCTCCTGGCTGCCGTGGCCCGAGACGTGGACAAGAGCACGGTTCTTATCCCACACGTCGCAGCCGAGCTTGGCCAAGCTGTTGACGACCTGCTGAACGGCTTTCTCGTTGCCGGGAACGGGAGTTGCCGAGAGGATGACGGTATCGCCCTCGTGGATAGAGAGCGTCTTGTGCTCGCCATTGGCCATGCGGGACAGGGCCGACAGCGGCTCGCCCTGCGAACCGGTGCACATGACGACGATCTTGTCGTCGGGCAGGTTATCGATATCGAAGGCATCGATGATATCGGCATCGTCGATGTTGAGGTAGCCCAGCTCGCGCGCGACGCGGGTGTTGGTGAGCATGGAGCGACCGGTCACAACGACCTTACGGCCGCACTTGCGGGCGGCATCGCAGATCTGCTGCAAACGATGGATATGGCTCGAGAACGAAGCGACGAACACGCGACCCGGGGCGTTCTTGATGGCATGCAGTAGGTTGGGACCAACCTCGGCCTCGGACTTGGTAAAGCCGGGAACCGTGGCATTGGTGGAGTCGGACAGCAACAGGTCGATGCCCTGCTTGGCAAAGCGGCTGATAGCGGCATAGTCGGGCGTGACACCATCGATGGGCGTCTGGTCGAGCTTAAAGTCGCCAGTGTGCATAACGGTGCCCTGATTGGTGCGAATGAACACGCCCAGAGCGCCGGGGATGGAGTGCGTCATCGAGAAGAAGTCGAGCGAGATGCCGCCGAGGTTGACATGGCTGCCGCCCTTAACCTCGCGGAACTTGGGTGCGCGGATGCGGAACTCAGAAAGCTTGCCTTCGATAAAGCCAAGCGTCAGCTTGCTCGAGAAGATGGGCACCTTGTTGTTGAGGTCCTGCAGCAGATACGGAAGCGAACCGGTGTGGTCCTCGTGGCCGTGGGTGACGACGATACCGCGGAGCTTCTCCTCGTTCTCCAGAACATAGGTGTAGTCGGGAAGCACCAGGTCAATACCGGGCTGGGAATCGTCGGGGAACATGAGGCCAGCGTCAACGAGCACCATGTCGTCGCCGCATTCGAAGACCGTCATGTTCTTGCCGATGCCGTCAAGGCCGCCGAGCGGGATGATCTTCAAGGGAGATGATTTTTTAGCTGCCATAGGTTAGTGTGGTTTCCTTTCTTCGAAACGGGTCTGGAACAACCGACGGGGCGCTTCTGGCAAACCGACCGTCGGGAACGTACAAACATGCATCACAGAGTCGATGCAGTAACCACAGTATGATACCCATTTGCCCACCAACAGACCACCCATGCATCAAAGCCCCATCTGAACTGGTCTATCCCGCCGGTCTGGGGCCATCGGGGGCCGGGGCGGGTTAAGTTTGCTGCTCTACAGTCCTGCGCAAGACGGAAAGCACATTAAGTGCTTTCCTTTGCGTGCGGAACTCGCGACAAACTTAACCCGCCCCGGCCCCCGATGGCCCCAGAACTGACAAATAGGGACAGGTTTATTTTGGTCGGTTTTATCTGGGGTAATGCCGCACATGCGTTTATCTAAAGATCTGAATTCAGATAACTGAATAGACTGTCTGACAAAATCGAAACCCGCACCAAGCAGCCCTTTTGCTATTCCCGGCGGGGTCCGCGGATAAAGTTTATCGCGAGTTCCGCACGAACAGGAGGCCACTTAATGTGGCCTCCGTCGTGAGCAGGACTGTAGAGCAGGAAACTTTATCCGCGGACCCCGCCGGGAATAGCAAAAGGGCGACCCCTGTACGGAGTCGCCCTTGTTGAGCTGCTTATGTGTAGCTATTACTCGGCGTCGTGGTGACGGCGGGGCTTGCGGCCTCCGTTGTCGCCGGGACGGCGCGGACGGTCGCTGCGCTCGGAGCGCTCGCGACGCGGACGCTCACGGCGCTGGAAGTGCTCGCCGTCGCCCTCGGAAGCACCCTCGGCGCGAGCCGGGGCCTCGGGCTTGTCAAGACGATCGAGCGAGATCTTGCCGCGATCGTCAACCTCGATGACGACGACCTTGACCTCGTCGCCCACGTTGAGGACGTCCTCGACCTTCTCCACGCGGCCCTTGGCGACGCGAGAGATGTGCAGCAGGCCGTCCTTACCGGGCAGCAGGTTGACGAAGGCGCCGAAGGGCTGGATGGAGACCACGCGACCGGTGTACTCCTCGCCCGGCTCGGGAACCTTGATGATGAGCTTGATGCGCTCGACAGCCTGGTCCACGGACTCGCCGGTGCCGCCGACAAAGACGGTGCCGTCCTCCTGGATGTCGACCGAAGCGCCGGTCTCATCCTGGATACCGCGGATGACCTTACCGCCGGAACCGATGACGTCGCGGATCTTGTCGGTCGGAACCTGGATGGAGACGATGCGCGGAGCGGTGCTGCGCGTGGTGTGGCGCGGCTCGGGGATCACATCGAGCATCTTCTGCAGGATGAAGGCGCGACCCTCCTTGGCCTGCTGCAGAGCGCGGGCCAGGATGTCGAAGGTGAGGCCGGTGGCCTTGTTGTCCATCTGCAGGGCGGTGATGCCCTCGGTGGTGCCGGTGACCTTAAAGTCCATGTCGCCCAGGAAGTCCTCGAGACCCTGGATGTCGGACAGGACCACAGTCTTGCCCTCCTCCTGGATCAGGCCCATGGCGATACCGGAGACCGGGCGCTTAATGGGCACGCCGCCGTCCATAAGGGCGAGCGTGGAGCCGCAGGTCGAAGCCATCGAAGAGGAGCCGTTGGACTCCATGACCTCGGAGACGACGCGGATGGCGTAGGGGAACTCGTTCTCGTCGGGAAGCACCGGAAGCAGAGCGCGCTCGGCCAGATTGCCATGGCCGATCTCGCGGCGCTTGGGGCTGCCCATGCGGCCGGTCTCGCCGGTGCAGAAAGGCGGGAAGTTGTAGTGGTGCATGTAGCGCTTGCCCTCGGTGGGCTCGATGGTATCCAGACGCTGGCCCTCGTTGAGCATGCCGAGCGACAGGACGGAGAGCACCTGGGTCTGGCCACGCTGGAACAGGCCGGAGCCGTGAACGAGCGGCAGGTAGTTGTCCTTCACCATGATGGGACGGATCTCGTCGGCGGCACGGCCGTCGACGCGCTCACCGGTCTCGACGACCATAGTGCGCATGGCCTTCTTCTCGAGCTTCTTGAGCGCCACGGGGATCTCGCGCTCCCAAGCGGCCTGCTCCTGCTCGGTAAACTCGGCACGGATGGACTCCTTCAGAGCCTCGACCTTGCCGATACGGGAGAGCTTGTCGGCGTCGCGAAGGGCGGCTGCCATCTCGTCGTAGTGGGCGAAGATGCGCTCCTGGACCTCCTCGACGGGCTGGTCGAGCGGGTACTCCTTCTTGACGATGGGGCCGTTGACCTGCTCCCACTCGGCAACGAACTCGTCCTGAGCCTGGCAGAAAGCAGCAAGGGCCTCCTGGCCAAACTTCATGGCGGCGAGCATGTCGTCCTCGGAGATCTCCTCGGCGCCGGCCTCGACCATCGAGATGAAGTCGGCAGAGCCGCCCAGCTCCAGGTCCAGATCGGAGTTCTCGCGCTCCTCGTAGGTGGGGTTGACGATAAACTCGCCGGTCTCCACGTTACGGCCGATGCGCACGCAGGCAAGCGGACCCTCGAAGGGCACGCCGCCGAGCGTCATGGCCAGAGAAGCACCCATGACGTTGATGACGTCGAAGGGGTTGACCTGGTCGGCGACGAGCGAGGTGGCGACGATGTGCACCTCGTTGCGGAAGCCATCCGGGAAGCTCGGGCGAATCGGACGGTCGATCATGCGCGCGGTGAGCGTAGCCTTCTCACTGGGACGGCCCTCACGCTTGAGGTAGCCACCCGGGATGCGGCCGGCGGCGTACATCTTCTCGTTGAAGTCGACGGTCAGCGGGAAGAAGTCGTAGTTCTTACGCTCCTTGGAGACGACCACGGTGTCGAGCATCGTGGTGTCACCCTGCTTGACCAGGCAGGCGCCGGTGGCCTGCTTGGCAAGCTCGCCCGACTCAAAGGTGTAGGTCTTGCCGTACAGCTCAAAGGTCTTGGATACGAGTGTCATTGTTCTCCTTTACCCCGCAGACCCCTTGCCTGCGGGCTTCTCATGTGACGCGGGCCCCCTGCCCCCGCCACGCTTCAGAGCGTGATTGTTCGCGCCCTTACACAAAAAGAGCGCCCCGCTGCGCAGGACGCTCTTAGCATGTACAAATCCTACTGGATGTTGTCGCGGATGCCCAGAGCCTTGATGAGCTCACGGTACTCGACGATGTCGTTCTTCTTGATGTAGGAGAGAAGACGACGACGACGGCCGACGAGCATGAGCAGGCCACGACGGGTGTGGAAGTCCTTCTGGTGGGACTTCATGTGCTCGGTCAGCTCCTTGATGCGCTCGGACAGGATGGCGACCTGAACCTTGGGGTTGCCGGTGTCGACCGGGGTGTTACCGAACTGGGCAGTCAGCTCCGCCTTGCGCTCTTTGGAAACAGTCATTGTTTCACCTTTCGTTTTACGTCGCCCGCGGGCGACTCGATTCGCCTCGGACTGGGAAGCCGCCGGTGGAGCGAGCAACCAAGGTCGAGGTACCAACAGGTCGGCATGATACCACAAGCAGCCCGCGCCTGCGCATCATCACCGACCCAACATGAATTCCATCGCACGGAGGCGTTGATCGGTGTGCGTCGCAGCCCACACATGCGAAAGCCCGAGCAGGAATGCCGCCGTATGCGGGTCGATTCGCTCGGCCATGAGCGCATCGAAGGTCATGGACATGAGGGCGCGCAGCCATGCGGTCTCACCGGTCGACACCAGTTCGGCACCTGGAACGCTCGACGCGCACGACCCGCACATGAGACCGCCCGCCTGGGGTGAAAAATACGACAGCATGGGGTCTCCGCACAGCACGCAGGCCGAAAAATCTGGTCGATAGCCAACGTGCGACAGCAGCTTAAAGACATATGCCGCCACAAGTAGGTCCATATGCGCCGTGTCAAGCCCGCTGCCCACCAGGGCAAGCGCTCGCTGCGTGATGGCAAAGGTAAACGGGTCCTCGGCGTCCTCGAACGAGCACACGCGCGCAACCTCGGCGATCACGCTTGCGGCGCAGGTCGTCTCGTAATCGGGCGCAGCGCCGAGCGGCGCCTCCATAAGCTCGGCCTGGGAAACCACGTCGAGTGACCGTCCATGTGCGAGCAGCATATCGACCGTACAGAACAGCTCGCAGCGCGCAGCCAGGCGTCCGCCGGGTTTGCGGGCGCCCTTTGCCACGGCACGAACCTGCCGCCCCCGCTCGTCAAGCATCGTCAAGATCAGGTCGGTCTCTTTGAGCTTCGTCTTGTCGAGGACGAGCACCTTGGTGCGATATGTCCGGGAGCCTGCCATGCGCGCCGCGCGTCCTTAGTCCTCGGCGTTGTAGCCAAAGCGGCGAATCTGGGCCTCGTCGTCACGCCAGCCGGCCTTGACCTTCACGTCCAGCTCCAAAAAGACCTGCGTGCCAAAAATGCGTTCAAGATCGCGTCGGGCGTCGATACCGATATGCTTGATCATCTCGCCGCCCTTGCCGATGATGATGCCCTTTTGGCCCTCGCGCTCGACGTAAATGGTGGCGTGCACGCGCAGCACCTTCTTGGTCTGCTCGAGCGCATCGCAGATCACGCCAACGGAGTGCGGAATCTCATCACGGGTGCGGCGCAAGACCTTCTCGCGCACAAACTCGGCAACGAGCGTCTCATCGGAAGCGTCAGTACCCATGTCCTCGGGGAACCAACGCGGACCCTCAGGCAAAAAGTGCGCAACGGTCTCTATAAAGGCATCGACGTTGAAGTTCTTAACCGACGACGTCACAATCTCGTCGTCATATTCCATAAGCTCGTGGGCAGCCTTAAGCTGCTCCATGACCTGTGCGGGGTCGGCCTCATCGGCCTTGGTGAGCACCAGGACCTTCTTGCAACGAGCGCATCTGACACGCTCGGCAACCCAGGCGTCTCCCCTGCCGATGGGCTTGGTGGCATCAATCAAAAACGCGACGACGTCGACATCGTTCAACTCGAACAGTGCGCTCTTGTTGAGCTCGGACCCCAGGCCGTCCTTGGGCTTATGAATACCCGGGGTATCGACAAAGACCAGCTGGTAGCCGGGACGGTTGACGACGGCGCGCATGCGACGGCGGGTCGTCTGTGCCACCGGCGAGGTGATGGCGACCTTTTTGCCATAGCAGGCGTTGAGCAGCGTGGACTTGCCGGCGTTGGGGCGTCCGACCAGGGCTACGAAGCCGCTGCGAAAACCGGGTTCAACGTCGCCAAAGCCCGCGAGGCTATCGTCCTCGTCGCACAGGGCGTCGAGCTCCTCGTCGCTCATGCCCTCAAACGGATCGAATTCCTCGACTTCCTCGTATGCTTCGGCCGCTTCGGCATCCGCCGCATCCAGGACCTCGTCGTCCAAAATTTCATCGATAGGCTGCATAGTGTCGGACATGAAAATCCCTTTCTAGATAAAGCCGAGCGCGTGGGCAAATACCAGCAAGCCCACAATCGCGGCGGTGATGGAAAGAACGTATACGGAGGCGGCGGCGATATCCTTCGCGCGCTTTGCCAGCGGATGGAGCTCCTGGGTCGCCAGATCGACAATCGCCTCCATGGCGGTGTTGCATAGCTCGCCGTGAATCACCAGGCCACAACAGATGATAATCGTGGCCCACTCGGCAATGTCGAGCCCCACGATGCAGCCGGCAATGACGGTGCACACGCCCGCAACGAGCATGACCTTAATATTGCGCTCGGTCTTGACGGCGGTGACGAAGCCCTCCATGGCGTAGGAGAACGACTTTAAGAAGGACGGATGGTCCTTGTTCGATCCGGGAATCATAGACGGCTCCTAGTCGTGGGCGTGGTTGGTGATGGGGCCGACGTGGACCAGCTTGGGGTCCTCGCCGCGCTCGAGCGCCAGATCGCGCAGGATGGCGTCCTCGCGGGCCTCCATGACCTCGGCCTCGTCGTCCTCGATATGGTCATACCCCAGCAGGTGCAGCATGCCATGCACGAGCATCAGGCGGCACTCGTCGGCAGGGGCATTGCCAAAGCCGGGGGCCTGACGGGCAATGACTTGCGGGGCCAGGATGATATCGCCAAGCTCAAGCGTCTCGTCGGCGGGAATATCCTCGTCAAAGGCCGAGTCGCATTCAAACGAGAGGACATCGGTGGTGCGGTCGATACCGCGCCACTCGTGGTTGAGCTCGTGCATCTCGTCCTCGTCGACATACGAAAGGGAAATCTCGACTTCACGCTCAACGCCTTCGGCGGCAAGCACGACCTCGCAGATGTGTTCTACCTCCTGCGCGTCGAGCAGCGTATCGAGCTCGGCATCGTTGCTGATCAATACACTCAACGGGACTCCTTTCGGTCGCGCGGGCGCTGCTCGCGCACGTCATCATAAGCATCATATGCCTCGACGATACGTCCCACCAGGGCATGGCGCACCACGTCGGCACGCTCGAGGTGAGAAAATGCGACATCGTCGACACGGCCCAAAATCTTCTCGACATCCGCCAAGCCACCACGACGGCCCACCAGGTCACGCTGGCTCAGGTCGCCGGTAATCACAAACTTGGAGTTAAAGCCCAGGCGCGTCAGAAACATCTTCATCTGCTCGGGCGTGGTATTTTGGGCCTCGTCGAGCACCACGAAGGCGTCGCTCAGCGTGCGGCCGCGCATGTAGGCAAGCGGGGCGATCTCGATCACGCCGCGCTCCATGAGCTCATCGGTGCGCTCGCGATCCATCATGTCAAATAGGGCGTCGTAAAGCGGACGCATGTAGGGATCGATCTTTTCCTCGAGGGTGCCGGGCAAAAAGCCCAGATTCTCCCCCGCCTCGACAACCGGACGCGTCAAGATCAGACGGCCCACCTCGTGACGCTTGAGCGCGGCAACGGCGAGCGCCATAGCCAGATAGGTCTTACCGGTACCGGCAGGACCCAAGCCAAACGTGATGGTATGCGAGCGGATGGCATCCACATAGCGCTTTTGACCGAGCGTCTTGGGGCGAATGACGCGACCGCGATACGAAAGCAGCACGTCATCGCGAAGCGACGTAGCCTCGTGCTCACCGTCGCGCAAGACGGCCAGGCAGCGAGAGACATCGTCGGCAGAAAGCGTGCGCCCGGAAGCAGCCTCACGAAAGGCATGTTCGAAAAAACGCGCGACCAGTTCGACCTCGTCCGGGTCACCGCTCACGGCGATGCTGTCGCCACGGGCGACCACGTGGGCGTGAACTGAGCTCTCCAGCGCACGAAGGACGCCGTCGCCGGCACCCAAAACGCGCGAGGGGTCAATACCCTCGGGAACGGTAAGTCTAATCTTCGAGGCTTCCATGAACCTCCCTGCGTGCATGGACCAAGCCGGAATCATCGACTCCGATGATAGCAACATCGAGCAGGCACGGGGCTGTAAGTCCACAGGTATCGTCAAGACGGGCATGATGGAACGAGCCAAGCGTCAGGTTGTCACCATACTCGAGCACGGCACGCTCGACCGTGCCCACGCGACGACGAGCGTCGGCAATAGCGAGCTCCTGTGCGGCGGCCCGCATACGGCGGCTGCGCTCGGCCATAACCTCGGGTGGCACCTGGTCGGGCATGTCGGCAGCAAGGGTACCGGGACGCTTGCTGTAGCGGAACACGTGCATACGCGAGAAACCCACACGGCGGCACAGCGCCAGCGACTCCTCGAACTCCTCGTCCGTCTCACCAGGAAAACCGACGATGACATCGCACGAAAGGGACGCCTGGGGCAAGTTGGCGCGAATCATACGCACCGTGTCCTCAAAGGCCTCGGCGCTATAGGGACGGCCCATGCGATGCAGGGTCGCCGTGCAGCCGGACTGCACGGGCAGGTGCAAAAACGGGGCGATACGCTGCGGGTAGCGCGCCATAACCTTAAGCAGGCGCTCGGAGATATCCATGGGCTCGACCGAGGAAATGCGCACATGCGGAATAGACGTGCGCTCCATGATGGCCTCGAGCAGCTCATCGATTTCGACGTGCTCGTCGGTCGCGCTCTTGCCATCGTAGGCACCCAGGTTCACACCGGTCAGCACCACCTCGGGCACGCCGGCCTCCTGGGCCTCGCGAACTTGCTCGAGCACGGACTCGACGGGCACGGAGCGCTCGGGGCCGCGCGCCTTCCACACAATGCAATAGGTGCAGCGATGGTTGCAGCCATCCTGAATCTTCACGCCCAGGCGAGAGCGACCGAGCGCATCGACCACCTCGCCATCGCTGCAGGCGGGAACGCTATCGGACTCAACACCCAGCACCTCGCAAACACGTTCGGCGACATCTATCTTGGACGGCTCGGCAATCACGCGATCCGAAAGCTCCGACAGCTCTTCGGGATGCAAATTGACCACGCATCCGGTCACGACCACATAGGGCTCGTTTGGATGGGCCAGCGCATGACGGACGGCCTTACGGGTCTTAGCCTCGGCCTCGCCCGTAACGGCACAAGTGTTAATGACGATCAGATCGGCATCCTGGGGCTCCACAATAGCAAAGCCCAAGCGCATAAGATCGGCAGTGATACGGTCAGACTCAACCCGGTTGACACGGCAGCCGAGGTTGACGACGGAAATATGGGGTGCGAGCACGCGGGCTCCTTAATCGAGGATATCGTCGAGGGCACTCTTGATACGGTCGGTCACCGACTTCTTACCAGAAGCGACGTCATCGCCCATCTCATCGGCAAAAGCACGGAGCAGCTCGCGCTGCTTATTGGAAAGATTGGTGGGAACGACCACGCGCAGTTGCACGATCAGGCGGCCACGCGAACCGCCACCGCCAATGCGCGGCATGCCGTAATTATTGACGCTCACGGTGTCGCCGTACTGGGCGCCGGCGGGAACCGTCACCTTAACGACCTCGTCGGGCATAATGCCCTCGACCTCAATCTCGCAGCCGAGCGCAGCCTGCGCAATCGAGATATCGCTCACCAGGTACAGGTCATCACCGTTGCGCTTAAAGCGCTCATGGTCGGCGACGCGCACGTTGACAATCAGGTCGCCCGAAGGCTCGCCGCGAAGGCCGGCCTCGCCAAAGCCGCTCACACGAAGCTGGCGACCGGTCGAAACGCCGGCGGGAATATCGATGTCGATCTTTTCGTGCGAAGGCGTGCGGCCTTGACCGTCGCAGGTCTCGCAGGGATGATCGATAACCGTGCCCTCGCCATGGCAGTCGGGGCAAGGCGAGGAAGACTGAACCTGGCCCAAAAACGATCGCTGAACCGTCGTGACGTAGCCCGTACCGTGGCAGCGGCCGCACTGCTTTTCCTGTGCGCCCTCTGCCCTACCGGTGCCATTGCAGTCCTCGCAAGGAGCAAGGCGGTCATAGCTGATTGTCTTTTTGCAGCCGAGCGCCGCCTCCTCGAGCGTCACCGAAAGCGAGATGGCCATATCACGTCCGCGACGACGCTCACGACGGCTGCGGGCGCCACCGCCGGCACCGCCGCCAAAGAACGACGAGAACAAGTCGTCCATGCCCATGCCACCAAAGATATCGTTGATATCGACGTAGCCGGAGCCACCGGGGCCGTCGGCAGTGCCGTAACGGTCGTAGTTAGCACGCTTCTGCTCATCGGAAAGAACGGAATATGCCTCGTTGAGCTCTTTGAACTTAGCCTCGGCCTCGGGGTCGTCCGAAACGTCCGGGTGTACGGTACGGGCCTTCTTTAGAAACGCGCGCTTAATCGTCCGCGCGTCGGCATCCTTGTCGACGCCAAGCACCTCGTAGTAATCCCTATTTTCCGACACGACCGAATCCTTCCGACTTTCATTATTGTCACAGTGCGTCCTATACCCAAGCTGGGCCGGCCGCAAACAGAGGGTTTGATGTTATTGCATTGCGTAGGGCGAAAGCATGGCACGTTGCGAGCAGCTCGCAAACCAAACCGACACGAGCGCAAACATAAATCCGTTGGCAAAACCGTTGGCAAACTGCATCGCGCCGCGCTTCCACCACAGCAGGCTGCGGTGCAGCACGCCGTCCGAGAGCACCATGAACAGGCCCATGGCAAACGGAATAAAGCACATCACGGCAAAGGCCGAGAACACGCCCGAGATGGCCGATAGCACCAAAAACGGCGCCACGATGCCCATCAGGTAAAAACCGGTACGGGCCTTGCCTTCCAGGCGCTCGGCCTCAACATGGGCACGGCCGACAAGATCGCCGCCCGAGGCACCGTTGGTGCCGGCGTGACCCATGCCGCCAATGCGGACCTCGTCGCCATCGTGCGTGCCGGCAGGAAACTCAATTGTCTGCTCGGAGGTCACACGGGTTCGACCGCTGCCGCCGCAATCGGGACAGGGGTCGGCGACGACCTTACCGGAACCTCCGCACTCGGGGCAGACCGACTGGAACGTGCCGGCACCGAACAGGAAGGACAGGTCGACGTCGATGTGGCCGCGACCGCCGCAGCTCGGGCAGGTATGGGCATGCTCGGACGAAACAGAACCCGAGCCTCCGCAGTGACCACAGGTATCGAAGCGCGTATAGCGAACGGTCTTGCGGGCACCGCCCTTGGCCTCCTTGGCGTCGAGCTTAATATCGACGACCACGTTGGCGCCGTTCTCGGGATTATAGGCAGCCTGCCCGCGACGCGGCTGGCCCCAGGCGCCCCCGAAGGGGAAACCGCCGTCAAAGGGATTGCCGTAACCGGCGCTGCCGGCATAGCCACCGCCATAGGGCGAAGCCGTCGGTGCACCGGCAAAGGGATTGCCCGAGCGCATGGCGTCGTAGCGCGCACGCTTCTGCTCGTCCGAAAGCACGGCGTAGGCCTCGGAAACCTCTTTAAACTTTTCCTCGGCATCAGGTTCTTTGTTGACGTCCGGATGGAGCTTGCGGGCCTTTTGCTGGAAGGCCTTCTGAATATCACGCGAGGTGGCGTCCTTGGAGACACCCAAAATCTCGTAGTAATCTTTTTCGTTCATCGTCGCCATGCGCGGCAACCTCCTGCTCACAGCAGCGTATATATTGCGGTAATTCTACCCGAGCGGCCTAGGCTAGACCCCAAAACAGCTCGAACAGCACATTTCCATCGAGCCAGCCCAAGTGGGTGGGCGCTAAACAAGCACGGACATGGCCCGCGAGGACGTCTGCCGAAGTGAAGGGTCCCTCATGGACTCCGAGCGTCTCGGGCACCCAAGTGGCAAGACCCAATTCGAGCGCGCGATCGCAGGCAGCTGCCAGCTCGCCCGTTGGGATGACGCAAGCTGCACGAACCAACAGATCGGACGCAATACCGCGCGTCATGCGACAAGCGAGCATCAGGTCTTCAGCCGCAGCCTCACGCTGCGACAGATATTCGGCCTCGAACGCCGTCGCGTCATCGTCACGTTGCACCAGACGCACGCGGTACGAATCGCCTCGAGAAGACACGCCGGGGAACAAACCTGCAAGACGATCGAAATCCTCGGCATCGAGCATGCCCGCGGCAGAGCGACCCAGGCCCAAATAGCCCTGGCCGGTCCAGTAGGCAATGTTATGGGCGCACTCATGTCCGTCGAGCGCATAGCTTGCCACCTCATACGGGTGATAGCCGGCCGCACCCAGACGCTCACGCGCCACATCCATGCACGAAGCTTGAAAATCCTCGTCGGGCTCTACCGACTCGTCGCGGCACGCCATGCGATAAAGGGGAGTCCCCTCCTCAAGCGTGAGCGGGTAGACCGACACATGATGCGGAGCCGCCGCCAGCACGCCATCGAGCGTGCGCCTCCAACTCGCTGCGGTCTGCCCGGGAAGTCCGCACATAAGGTCGCACGACACGTAAAGCCCAGCGTTCTTGACTGTCGCGATGGCGGCGAGCGCCCGATCGGCATCGTGAATACGGCCGATAGCGGTAAGTTCGATGTTATCGAGCGTTTGCACGCCCAGAGAGACGCGTGTGACACCAACCTTGGCAAGCGCAGCGGCAAGCTCGGCGGTCAGCGACTCGGGATTGGCCTCGCAGGTAAACTCAACGGGGGCGCACCACGCACGAATACGCCGCGCCAACTCCACCAGGCGCTCCCCCGCCAGCGACGGCGTACCACCGCCAACATAGACGGTGCGGATCTGTTCAAGGGCCCTAGCCTTGCCAAAAGCATCGAGGCGCGCGAACAACTGCTCAAAATAGACATCGAGCGCAGCGCTCAGGTCGCACGGAGCAAAACTGCGCGAGTCAAAGTCGCAGTACCGGCACTTTTGGGCGCAAAACGGCACGTGCACGTACAGCGCGGTAACGGCCACCCTTAAGCCTCCAGCGGATGTGGAGGCACCGATTCGCCGGCGGCAAGGGCAGCCTCGCAGGCCACCACATCGCGCTCGATCTCATCGACCAGCGCCATAAACTCCTCGTAAGTGGAACAGCGCACCACATGGGCACGCCAAGCGGCGGCATGAGGCATGCCTTTTAAGTACCAGCTTGCGTACGTGCGGGCACGCGACATGAGCGGCAGGAGCTCATGCGTCAGCGTTAGGTGCTCACGCAGGGCGTCCAGGCGCTCGACGGAGCTGCGTGCCGGCACCGGTATGCCATCGAGCGCAAGGGCGCGAGCATCACCAAAAACCCAGGGGTTTCCGTAGATGCCGCGCGCGATAAACACCGCGCTGGCACCCGAGCCTTGCAGATGCTCAGCAGCGTCCTCGGCCGAGAACACATCACCCGAACCAATCACGGGAATCTCGACAGCGTCGGCAACCTCATCGACGACAGACCAATCGGCCTGGCCCGTATAGAGCTGCGTGGCACAACGACCGTGCACGGCGACTGCGGCGGCACCGGCGCCTTCGAGCATCTGGGCAAACGTCGCGGCATTACGGTCCTCGGCATAAAAGCCCTTGCGGATCTTTACAGTCACGGGCACATGTGCCGCGCCCACCGCCGCCTCGACGATCTTCTCGGCCAGATCGGGCGTGCGCATAAGCGCCGAGCCCTCGCCCTTGGTAACGACCTTGCGCGCCGGACAAGCCATGTTGATATCAATCAATGACAGGCGATCACCCACGCGTTCCTCGACAGCAGCGACGGCACTCGCAAACTGCTCGGGCTTGGAGCCAAAGAGCTGCACGCAAATCTGCTGCTCCTCGTCGGCCGGTAGCACCAGGCGCCAGGTCTTATTGCTGGCATAGGCAAGGCCCGCCACGCTCACCATCTCGCTGTAGGCAAGGTTGGCACCGCGGCGGCGGCACATGATGCGGTAGGCAGGGTCGGTCACGCCCGCCATGGGAGCCATAAGGAACGGCTGCTCGGCATAGGCGCCCAGCAGCCGCAGACTATATTCGGAAAGCGCCATAGACCTACTCGTCCACCTTGAGGATCGCCATAAAGGCCTCCTGCGGGACCTCTACCGAGCCGATGGCCTTCATGCGCTTCTTGCCCTCTTTCTGCTTCTCGAGCAGTTTGCGCTTACGAGAAATATCGCCGCCGTAGCACTTGGCAAGCACGTCCTTGCGGCGCGCCTTGACGGTGGAGCGGGCAATGATCTTGTTGCCGATAGCACCCTGGATGGGCACCTCGAACAGCTGACGCGGAATAATCTCCTTGAGCTTGTCGCATAGGCCGCGGGCAAGACCGTAGGCCTTGTCCTTGTGGACGATAAACGACAGCGCGTCCACCTCGTCGCCCGAAAGCAAAATATCGAGCTTAACGAGCTCGGAGGGACGGTACTCGTTGAACTCGTAGTCCAGGGAGGCGTAGCCCTTGGTACGGCTCTTGAGCTGATCAAAGAAGTCCAAGATGAGCTCGGCGAGCGGCATGTCAAAGCGCATCTCGACCGATTTGCTCGTGAGATGGATCATGTCGGTTGTAATGCCACGGTGCTCGATAGCGAGCTGCATGACGGCACCCGTATACTCGGGCGGGCAGATGATCTTAGCCTTGAGGTAGGGTTCCTCGATACGCTCGATGCGCGTGGCCTCGGGAAGATCCTGCGGGCTACGGACATCAATCATCTCGCCGTCAGTCTTGTAGACGTGATAGTCCACCGAGGGGCTCGTGGCAATGAGGTCCAAGTTGAACTCGCGCTCCAGGCGTTCCTTGACGACCTCCATGTGCAGCAGGCCCAGGAAGCCCACGCGGAAGCCAAAGCCGAGCGCCACTGAGGTCTCGGGCTCCCACACCAACGACGGGTCGTTGACGTGCAACTTATCGAGCGCGTCACGCAGGTTCTCGTAGTCCTTGTTATCGATCGGGAACAGACCCGTATAGACCATGGGTTTAGCCTCGCGGTAGCCGGGAAGCGGCTCGGGGCAGGGATTCGACGCCCACGTGAGGGTATCGCCCACGCGCACGGCCTCGGGGTCCTTCAGGCCCGTGACCACGTAGCCGACCTCGCCAACCGTCAGCGCGTCAACCGGGGTCTCGGCAGGACGCTTGACACCCACGCCATCGACCAAAAAGTCGCCCTTTGCCTGCATCATGCGCAAGGTATCGCCTTTTTTGATGGAGCCGTCAAAGACGCGCACCGTGGCGACGACGCCACGATACTCGTCGAAGTACGAATCCAGAATGAGTGCCTTGAGCGGCGCGTTCGCATCGCCCTTGGGCGGAGAGATCAAAAAGACAATGGACTCCAGCAGATCGTGGATGCCCTCGCCGGTCTTGCCCGAGACACACACGGCATCATCGGCAGGGATCGCCAGGTCATCCTCGATCTCGGTCTTAACCTCGTCGGGGTGTGCCGAGGGCAGGTCGATCTTGTTGATGGCCGGCACAATGTCCAGATTGGCGTTCATGGCGAGCGTCGCGTTGGAGACGGTCTGCGCCTCGACGCCCTGCGTGGCGTCGACAACGAGCACCGCGCCCTCGCAGGCTGCCAGCGAGCGCGAGACCTCATAGGTAAAGTCCACGTGGCCCGGCGTATCGATCAGGTTGAACTGATACGTCTCGCCATCGTCGGCGTCATAGGACACGCGAACGGCATTGGACTTGATCGTAATGCCGCGCTCGCGCTCGATATCCATGGTGTCGAGCAGCTGCGACTCCATGTCGCGCTCGTCGACGGTATGGGTGAGCTCGAGGATGCGGTCACTGATCGTTGACTTGCCATGGTCGATGTGCGCAACAATCGAGAAGTTGCGGATGTGGGAAATGTCATTTGAAGTATTCATGCGGACTATCTTACCCGAGCGATACAAAAAATGGAGCCTGTTCCATAAAACAGGCTCCATTTATGCGCGTAATCTGTGTGGTGTGAAATTTACAACTTAGGCGTTGATGCTGTTCACGAGCTTGGCAAGACCGGACTTGCGGTTGGAAGCCTGGTTCTTGTGGATAACATGCTTGGCGGCAGCCATGTCGAGACGCTTGGTGACGGTCTTGAGGGCGGCCTGGGCCTTCTCGGCGTCGCCCTCGGCGACGGCGGACTGGACGTGCTTGGTCAGCGTCTTGAGCTCGGACTTGACAGCCTTGTTACGCATGCGAGCTGCCTCATTGGTGCGGATACGCTTCTTCTGAGACTTGATGTTTGCCACTTCTGGAGTTCCTTTCGAGTTCCTTGCAAAAAATGTATGACACCTCTGAAACACGGTGAGGTCATGCAAGCGCCTACTATAGCACGCTCCCCCTCAAAGGGATAGAACGAATTTGTCAAATAGGCAGGTATCATCACGATTTTCTCAAGATGTACGTAATCCAGAGCAAAAGCGCGGTCTGAGAATCGGCCGAACCCTTCAGCGCGAGCTCCACATCGACCGCGCCCTCGAGCGCGGCAACGAGCTCTGCCATCGAAAAGCGACGTGCCCAGGTCAGGTGATTCTTGACCTGCCAGGACTGGAGCTTAAGCGTTGCGGCCAGCTCACGACCCTGTCCGCGCGCATCGAGCGCCTTGGCAACGATAAGCTCGCGGATGCGGCCGCACAGCAATGTGTAAGTCCACACGTAGCTCTTGGCGGGCAGTAGATTGAAGAGCTCGAGCGAGCGTCGCATGTCACGGGCCGAGACCGCATTGAGAAAGTCCCAGGGCTGAACTTCGGCCGTGCGCACAATCCAGCGCTCCACATCAGCAAGCTCAATCTGGGGCGCCTCGACCATCTGGGCAAGCTTAGCCAAATCGTTATCGAGCATGCGAGTGTTTTCACCCGAACGCGAGACGAGCTCCTCGGCGGCCGCCGTCGAGATCGACTTGCCGTGCTGCGTCGCCATCTGCTGCACGCGGCGCGGTAGCTCCCAGCGCTTGGTACCGGAGCAATCGATCACCGCCTTCTTGTCGATCTTGGCGATCGCCTTATACAGGCGCGTGTTCTTGGCAAGCGAGTCGGCGATGATGAGACAAACCGTCGTGGGGCTGGGACTCGCCAGATAGTCGACAAGCGGCTCGGAGATCGCTTTGGCGAGTTTTGAGCAGCCGTCAAGGATTACCAGGCGAAACTCGCTGCCCATGGGAAAGGTGTTGAGCGATCCGATAATCGACTCGATATCGGGGTCTTTGGTCATATCGCGCTCGTCGAGGTTGAACTCGACCATACCCGACTTTTCCAGACGCGCTTTCATACGCGAGACGGCGTGATCGCGCTTGACTCCGTCGGTACCGACGATCAGATATGCCGGCAGCAGACCGGTTTCGGACATTGCGCTCCCCTCCCGCAGACTCTCGAATTCGTACCGTGCCATTTTAGCCCAGGGGTTGGTCCCGCGCCAACGGCAGCATCACGGTCGCTGGCATCGCATGGCAAAACCTGTTACGGTCGGCGAGACGGTAATGTCTCCTTGTTCAATGGTACATGCGAACGCGCCGCCCGCATCGCGAACGGCATCGATGCAGGCATCGGATGGATGGCCGTAGCGGTTGCCCTCGCCCGCACTCGCCATAGAGAGCTCGGGCTTAAGCGTTTCCAGCAGGTCTTTGTCGACGGAAACTTTTGAGCCGTGATGCCCCAGCTTGAGCACATCGATATCACCCACCTCCTGTACAAACTCGCGCTCCTGATCGAGCTCGGCATCACCAGTGAGGAGCATACGCAGGCTCTTGCATTCCCGGGCATAGGAGAGCAGCAAGACAAGCGAGTCCTCATTGCCCTCGCCATCCACCGTGTCAAACGGCCACATCACACGAGCCCGAAATGCGCCGATATCGACCGTATCCCCGCGAGCCACCTGCCGATACGTTACGCCGGGGCGATTCAGGACCTCAGCAGGCGCACCGTCCAGCGCATCCGCTGCAACTGCAATGGTTCCAACCGAAAACCGATCGAGCACATCGGGAAGACCACCCCAATGATCTTCGTCCCAATGTGTCACGAAGACGGCGTCGATATGGTGGACATTGTTGCGAACCAACGCCGCTACCACGCGCTCGTCGAGCCCGCAGTCGACGAGCGCTACTGCGCCGCCCTCGCGGATAAGAATCGCATCGGCCTGGCCCACATCGAGTACCGTCACCGAAGGCGGAGCGAATCGATCCCAGTAGACGTACGGAATCGCAGCCAAGAGCACCAGGCATGCAAGCCCCACCGCCATAAGACGTGCACGGGGACGCGGCCACCAGACCAGCAGAACCGCCAGCAAACACGGCACTAGGTAAATCCACATGCTATCGGGCGGCACGCTCACGGATGCACCCGGCACGGCGGCAAACAGCCGCTCGAAGAACAGCGCGCAACGGGCGGCAATCATGGGCACAACGAGCGCCCAAGTCCGCAACGGCGCCACGAGCGAAAAGGGAACCAGCACGATCGACACAGCAAGCAGTACGCTCACCACCGGACCGATGACCGCATTTGCCAACGGAGCAATGAGCGAGAACGTACCAAAGGCAGGAATGGTGATGGGGAGCGTCGCCAACTGCGAGCACAGTGTGACGGAGAGCATGCTGGCAATGCCCGACGGCACGCTCAGCTCACCCAAAGCGTAGGTAGCATACGGGCAAAAGCACAGGATGGCAAAGACGCTGGCACATGAAAGCTGAAAGCCCATCTCGAACAGCACCGTCGGCCTCAGTAGCACAAAGATGGACATGGTTACGAAGAGTGCCGATGCGCCGTGCCGACGACGACCCGCTCCGTTTACGACAAGCGTCGCGAACACCATGCAGCACGCGCGCACGGCCGAGGGAGACGCGCCCGTAAAGGCAGCGTAGCCCACAAGCGTTATCGCCAATATCACCCGCTGAAAACCACGTGAGCACCGAGTCTTTTGCAATACGCCCTCGAT
This sequence comes from Collinsella aerofaciens, assembly GCA_036301285.1. Taxonomy (GTDB): domain Bacteria; phylum Actinomycetota; class Coriobacteriia; order Coriobacteriales; family Coriobacteriaceae; genus Collinsella; species Collinsella aerofaciens_BS. The sequence goes on along the minus strand of JAXJET010000012.1, from coordinate 77,576 downwards.
CACAAACCCCACGATAGCCAGATGGCTGCCCGAGACGGCGATAAGATGCGCCGTTCCCGTCACCGAAAACCAGTCGCCCGCCGGCTGGGCGCGCAGCTCGGCCGAACGACCACAGACGACACCAGCTATGAGCGCACGTGCCGGGTCGGTCGCAGGCGCGATGGACGCAAGCAGCCAATTTCGCAGCCGAAGCAGCGGCCCCGGAGAGCCCTCATCGACCGACACAATCCGAACGGCTTTAACCTTGCGCACCTCGCCTCGGAGCACGCGCAATCGTCCATACGCATCGTTCTCAAAACGTGAAACGCGACCGATAACACGCACGTGCGCCCCGACCTTGAGCTCGCGGTCGCACGATAGGCGAACCGTTGCCAAGTTCTTACCGTCCGCGCGTACCTCGCAGGTATAGGAATACACGTCGTCGTTTATGGATGGATCACCCTGCACGACAAACTCGAGGCTGCTTGCCGCTCGACCGTCGAGCGCCTTCGAGGCGTTGAGCGCGCCCGCAGCCCACCACGCCGAGACGACCGCTCCCGCCACGAGACCGACGGACGCGGCATACAGCCACCGCTTCCAAGGGTCAAGCCGCGCACAAGATTGAGCCAGCACAACGAATACCGCCGCCGCAACGGGAATGGCCCATAGCAGCCCGACCGCCGGCGCCTGCTCCCTCAGCAGCGCATCAGCGGCCACGTTGAGCACCAAGGCGCAGCTCATGCACATGCCGGCACACAGGGCCATCGTCCACGGCATCAGGGGCCGCGGAGGCATCACATGTTCGCGCTCGGTCGCACTCATACGCAGATGCAATCTTTGATTTTGGCAAGCTTCTTCTCGCCGATTCCCGACACACGCATCAGATCGTCAACCGAGGCAAAAGCACCGTTCTTTGTACGCTCATCGATAATCGACTGTGCCATGGAGGGACCGATGCCCGAGAGCGTCTGCAGCTCTGCCGCGCTTGCCGTATTGATGTTGACTAGGCCCGTTGCGCCACTCACGCCCAATGATGCGGAAGCCCCACCATCAACACCGGCTTCCGCAATGGACGCCTGCTGCTCCCCCACCGTTGGAACGTGAATCTTCTGCCCATCGACGACCTTGGATGCCCGATTGAGCCCCGTAACGTCTGCCTCGGGCGCCAGCCCGCCGGCGGCATCTATCGCCTGAGCCACCCGCGCGCCGTCCTTGACGCGATATACACCGGGCGACACAACGGCACCATCAACATCGACATAAACCTCTGCCGCGGCAGACGCCTTAGACGAAGAGCCTTCGGATGTCTTTCCGCTCGAGGCATCGCCGGATCCCGGCTCCACTAACGAGCCCGAACCATCAGTGCGCTCAAACGACACGCCGCCAGTACCGCCGCCAAGGTTCGCCATCGCCAAGCCGCTCGCCATCGCAATGACGACCAGTATCGCCATCACCACTGCCTTATGACCGAGCAGCTTGTCCGCCAAGCGGTCCATCCGTTTGACCCGTTCGTGTTGTTCGCGCTGCGCCATAGCAAAACCTCCCAACACCATCGTGTCAGGAAAAAAGCCCTGCAACAGCCACGCTCCAAAACCGGTTTTAGCGGTCAAACCAAATACCGACCAAAACCTTGCACAAATCTGTCCATTTATTCAGGCACACGTCAGCAAATGAACACTTAGCCGCAAAAAGCCCAGATAGCAAAAGACCGACGATGCAGGCGCATCGTCGGTCTATGCACAAATTTACTCGTGATCTTGGTAAATCTCACGCGGAGCAAGCTCCGAATGGTTGCGTTTTAAGGTCTTAGGGGCCTTATACGTGTTGCTCTCGAAGTCGATGTACTCGGTCTGCTTGAGCAGGCGCTCGATCATCTCCTCGTGATCGAACAACTCCCAAGCCTCATGCACGGCATCGAGTTTAGCGTGCGTCTCGGGACGGCGCGGCATAAACAGCGTGCAGCAGTCGGGAGCGGCCTCAGTCGAGATATCGAACGTACCGATCTCCTCGGCGCGCGCGATGATCTCCTGCTTGTCCGAACCGATGAGAGGACGGAACACGGGGATCTTCACGGCCTCGTTGACGGCCATGATGTTCTCAAGCGTTTGGGAGGCAACCTGCCCAAGCGATTCACCCGTAACGATGGCCTTGGCGCCCTCAATGTGTGCAATGCGCTCGGCAACCGAATACATAATGCGGCGATACATGATCACGCGCAGGTTGCTGGGACAGGTGACCGAAATCTCACGCTGGCAGTCGCCAAACGGCACCACGTACAGGCGACCGATCTGGACACCCGGCTCAAGCGCACGGATGATGTCCTGTACCAAATACTCGCTCGTATCGGGCGTCTGCGGACGACCGGAGAAATGTACCGGCACGCACACCGCACCGCGACGCGCGAGCATCCAGGTTGCCACCGGAGAATCAATACCCGACGACAGCAGCGTCACGACCTTGCCGGCAGAACCCACCGGCAGACCGCCCACGCCGCGCTCGGAGCGCGCGTACACATAAACGCTACCCTGAACCACCAGTACGTGCACCATGGCATCGGGGTCGTGCATTTGAACCTTTTTATCGGGGAAGGCCTCACACAACACCTCGCCCACCTGACGATTGATATCAATCGAGGTGAGCTCATAGTCGGTATTGGAGCGCTTGGCGTGCACCTTAAACGAATCGAAAGGACCAAACTCGCGCAGCGCCTTGACGGCGGCGGCACAGTACTCCTGCGGGTCGCGGTTAGTGTGATACGCCAAAGACACACGAGCAACGCCGGGAACGGTGCGAATGACACGCGCCGCCTCATCGGCCTGATGCTCGTTAAAGGTCACGAGGATATAACCGGAAATTCGTGACACGGCATTCACGGAAAAGGCGGCCAAGGCCGCCTTGATGTTATCCATGAGGATATGCTCAAAATGTGCGCGGTTCTTACCCTTCAGTCCAACCTCGTGATAGTGGACCAGGCAGACGCGAGCCGCCATTTAGGCTTCAGCAACCTTGTGGCCGAGCGCCTTCTCGTAACGGGCCTCGTCGTAAGAGATGTCGCCATCGACAATCTCGTCCATAGCCATCGAGATGGTATCGGCACCGGAAAGCCCGATGGTAATGTCATCAACATCCTGGACGGCAAGCACGCGGTTGTGCTGGCCACGCAGCATGCTATTGATGTCGCAGGCGCGCTTGGAGGCAAGCGAAGCGAGCAAGAAGCGGTTGTGATCGGTCTTCTCCAGAAGATCGTCAATGCAAGGCTTTACAACGGACACGGACCTCAGATCCTTTCATGCATATCGAGAACGCGAACGAGCTCATCGGTCGCGCGGTCGAGATCGTCATTCACCACGACGTCGTCGTAGCGGTCAGCAAGGGCAAGCTCATCGGCGGCGTTTGCCATACGCAGCTCAATCGTCTCGGGCGTCTCGGTACCGCGACCGACTAGACGCTCGCGAAGCACCTCGAGCGAAGGCGGCTTGATAAAGATCAGCACGGCCTCGGGGAAACGCTCCTTCACCTGCAGGGCACCCTGGACATCGATCTCCAGAATCAGAGACGCGCCCGAGGCGAGCTTGGACTGGACCTCGCTCACCAACGTGCCGTAGCAGTTACCGTGGACCTCGGCCCACTCAACAAACTCACCGTTTGCCACGCGGCGGTCGAACTCCTCACGCGTCAGAAAAAAGTAGTTGACGCCGTCGACCTCACCTTTGCGTGGTGCTCGCGTGGTAGCCGAAACCGTCAGGCCCAGGTTCGAGCGGCGCTCGCGCACACGAGTGACGAGCGTACCCTTGCCTGCGCCTGACGGTCCAGAAATCACAAAGAGCTTGGAATCCTGAGCGCTCACTTATTTGGTCAGCTGCTCGAGGAGCTGCTCGCGCTGACGGACGCCGAGGCCCTGGACGCGACGGGTAGCGGAGATACCGAGCTCCTCCATGATCTTGGCGGCCTTGGCCTTGCCATAACCAGGGAGAGACTCGATGAGGGTGGAAACCTTCATGCGGGAAGCGATGGGGTCATCGGAGTTGAGCACGGACTCGAGGGACTTCTCGCCCTTCTTGATCTGCTCGCGAAGCTCAGCGCGGGCGTGACGTGCAGCAGCAGCCTTCTCAAGAGCCTGCTTGCGCTGCTCATCGGTAAGCTGAGGGAGTGCCATTCGTACCTCCAAAAAGTTGGGTTATATCTGATTCAATAATTGGCATTTTAGCACGTAGAACGTACAAAATGCCCAATCGCGGCTCCATAGGTTAGACGATACCCGCAAAAAGTGCAATATACTGCGCCCAAAGTTAAGCCCCTGACCTGCGATTCCACACAAAGGATGGGAAAGTTTACGCAGGCACAGGGGCTATTTTGTGCTAATGAGACCCAAAAGTGGTGACTTAGGGGAATCTTTTAGGCGACGTTTTCGACCAGCTCAGCGACAATAGCGTCAAAGGCGGCAACCGGATCGTCGGCGCCGGTGATGGGACGGCCCACCACAATGTGGCTTGCGCCACGCTCGATAGCCTGGGAAGGCGTCGCCACGCGGGACTGGTCACCAAGGGCGGCACCCACCGGACGCACACCCGGAGTCACGATCAGAGCATCGGGACCCAGCAGCTCACGCATGTCGTGAGCCTCCATCGGCGAGCACACGATACCGTCGATGCCGTTGGCCTGAGCGAGCTTTGCCAGGCGGGCGGCCTCCTCGGCCACGGGCGACTCGACGCCGATCTCGCTCAAGGCATCCTGGTTCATGCTCGTGAGCACGGTGATGGCGACGAGCTTGGCGCGGTCCTCGCGCGCCTCCTCGGCACCCTCGCGGCAGGCAGCGAGCATGGCGCCCGAACCCAAGCCGTGAACCGAGAGCAGGTCGGCACCGGCAAGCGAGGCCGAACGGGCGGCACCGCGAACCTGATGCGGAATATCATGGAACTTAAGGTCAAGGAAGACCTTAAAGCCCAGGTCCTTAAAGGTCTTGACGATCTCGGGGCCCTCAGCGTAATAGAGCGTCATACCAACCTTAAGCCAGGCGGCATGGCCCGAAAGCTCGTGGGCGAGCTCGAGCGCACGCTCACGATCGCAGTCGAGGGCGACGATTACGCGGTCGCGGGCATCGGTCTCTAGCATTCGAAAGCACCTACCAGCTCGTTGATGTCCTTTACGCCCTGGGACTCGGCCCAGGCCTCGAGCTCATGCGCGATCTTGAGCGAAGCGCACGGATCGACGAAGTTGGCCATGCCAACCGACACGCAGGTGGCACCGGCCAGGATAAACTCGGCCGCATCCTCGCCGGTCATGACACCGCCGACACCGTTGATGGGGATATCGACGGCCTGGGCAACCTCCCAGACCATGCGCACGGCGATGTGGTGGCACAGCGGGCCCGAAAGGCCGCCCTTGGGCTTGGCCACGCGGGACTTGCGGGTATGGACGTCGATGGCCATGCCCTGGATGGAGTTGATAACTGAAAGGCCGTCGGCACCGGCAGCCTCGAGGGCCCTGGCAATCTCGGCGACGTTAACCGGAGCCATCTTTACGAACAGCGGCTTATCAGTCACCTTACGGCAGGCAGCCATGACGGCAGAGGCGCCCTCGGGCGAGGAGCCCATGGCGGCACCGCCGGCGGCAATATTGGGGCAGCTCACGTTGATCTCGTAGCCGGCAGCCCAGGGGCACAGCTCGACATACATCTCGAGCGCGCGGACAAACTCCTCGACGGAGTGACCGGCGACCTGGCAGATGACCTGGCAACCGTCCTTGGAGAGCTGCTCGAGCCACGGACCGGACTCACGGGCAAAGGCAGCCACGCCGGGATTCTGAAGGCCCACGGAGTTGATCATGCCGCCCGGGATCTCGGCCATGCGAGGCGCGGGGTTGCCGGGCCAGGGCTCGGCAGCACAACCCTTGGTGGTGATGGCGCCCAGCTGGGAGACATCAAAGAAGTTCTGGAACTGCCATCCGTAGCCAAAGGTACCGGCTGCGGTGTTGATGGGGTTCTGCATCTTGACGCCGCCGAAATCGACGGCCATGTTCACGGTACCCACTAGAAGACCACCACCTTGGAAGCATCGAACACGGGGCCGCACATGCAGGCGCCCTTCATACCGTCGACCGTCTCGACATTGCAGGTGTTGCAGGCGCCAAAGCCACAGCTCATCATGCGCTCGAGCGACACCTCGCAGTACGCACCGGCCTCGGCGGCAGCGGCGGCGACCTTCTTCATCATGACAGCGGGGCCGCAGCTGGCCACATAGTCGTAGCCGCCCTCGCCGAGCAGCTCGGCTGCCGGGTCGGTGCAAAAACCGTGCGTGCCGAGCGTGCCATCATCGGTGCACACGTTAACCGTGGCGCCCAGCGCGCGGAACTCATCGACACCCACGGCCTTGGAAGCGGTGCCAAAGCCCAGGCAAACGTCGACATCCACGCCCTGCTCGACAAGCTTGCCGGCGAGGCAGAGCACGGGCGGAACGCCGATGCCGCCCGCCACGAGCAGCGCCTTCCTGGTGCCCTCGGGAACAAGCCAGCCGCGGCCGCCAGGGCCCAACAGGTTGGACTTGGAGCCGGGGGCCATCTGCGACAGACGACGGGTGTCGTCGCCCACGACGGCGTACCACAGCTCGACGGTACCGGCCTGGGCGTCGGCGCGATAGAAGCTCAGGGGCACGCGAAGCAGCGAGGACGCATCGCCGGGCACGGCGATGTTCACAAACTGACCGGGCTTGAGCGCACTTGCAAGCTTGGGGGCCGAGATGACGAGCGAGAAGATGCCGTCGGCGATCTCCTGGTTCGAGACGACCTCGAAGTCGTGCATGCGTGCAGTGGAAGGTGTGGGCATAGACGCTCCAATCCCCCATGCGATTGCATGGTCAAAACGAACAGAAAGCGCGGCACCGCAAGGGCACCGCGCACAAAAGCGATAAGGCTATGCTAGCAGATGCAGCCGTCGGCAAGCGTCTGCTTACCGCCGACAAACGCATCGGTGGCACGACCGGTGAGCGTGCGGCCGGCAAAACCGGAGTTCTCGGCGCGCGACTCGTAACCGTCCTCGCCAACCGTCCAGGTGGCGGACGCGTCGAACACGGTCAGGTCGGCAACGGAGCCCGCCTTGACCTGAACCTGGTCGAGACCCAGGATCTCACGCGGCTTGATGGCCATGAGCTCGACCATGCGGCCCATGCTCATCTTGCCCGTGTTGACCAGCTCGGTGAGTACGAGCGACAGCGAGGTCTCGAGGCCGATCATACCAAAGGGCGCAAGCTCGAACTCACGGGCCTTCTCCCACGGGGTGTGAGGAGCGTGATCGGTGACGATAACGTCGACGGTGCCGTCGATGACGCCCTGACGGATGGCCTCGGCATCCTCCTCGGTGCGCAGCGGCGGATTGACCTTGAGCGAGGTGTTGTAGGTCTCGTCCAAGTCGTTCTCGGTCAGAAACATGTGGTGCGGGGTGGCCTCGCAGGTCACCTGGACGCCAGCGGCCTTACCGGCACGCACGAGCTCGAGACCGTGAGCGGTGGAGATGTGCTGGATGTGCAGCTTGGCACCGGTCAGCTTGGCGATCTCGATGTCGCGGGCGATCTGGAGCTCCTCGCCGGCAGCCGGCCAGCCCTCGAGAGCCAGACGGGTCGAGACCTTGCCCTCGTTGATCTGGCCGTGGCCGACCAGGCCCTCGTCCTGGCAATGGCTCATAAAGACCTTGCCGAACATCTTGCCGTAGTCCATGCAGCGACGGAGCATACCCGCGCCCTGCACGCCGCGACCGTCGTCGGTGAAGGCGACGGCGCCGTGGGCGACCATATCGCCCATCTCGGACATGGCCTCGCCCTTAAGACCGCGGGTCATGGCGCCCGACGGATAGACGCGGCAGTGACCGACCTCGGCAGCGCGGGACTTGACGAACTCCACGACGGTGCCGTTATCGGTGACGGGATCGGTGTTGGGCATGGCGCACACGCCGGTAAAGCCGCCCTTGGCAGCTGCGCGGGTGCCGCTCTCGATGTCCTCTTTGACCTCGTAGCCGGGCTCGCGAAGGTGAACGTGCATATCCACCAGGCCAGGGACGAGGTACTTGCCGGAAAGGTCGCGGACCTCGGCTCCCTCGACGGCGAGATTCTCGCCGACCTCGGCGATCTTGTCGCCGTCAATCAGGACGTCAACGACACCGTCAAGCTCGACGGACGGGTCGACGACGTGGGCATTCTTAAGAAGCAAGGCCATTATCGGCACCTCCAAGCAGCAGATACAGGATAGCCATACGCACGCAGATACCGGCGTAGACCTGCTCCAGGATGACGGAGCGTTGCGGGTGGTCGGCCATATAGGAGTCGAACTCAACGCCGCGGTTGATGGGGCCCGGGTGGCAGATGATCGCATCGGGCTTCATGAGCTTCTCGCGGTCCTTGGTCAGGCCGAAGAGCTTGTGGTACTCGCGAATGGTCGGGAACGGGGCACCCTCGAGGCGCTCCTGCTGCACGCGCAGCATGTAGACGACGTCCAGCTCGGGCAGGACGGAATCGAGGTCGCTCGTCACGTGGTCGCAGCCCAGGACCTCGGGCGCCGGCGGCAGCAGCGTGCCGGGGGCGACGGCGTAGGTCTCGCAGCCCATGATCTTAAGGGCGGGGATCAGCGAGCCGCACACGCGGGAGTGGGCGATATCGCCGACGACGGCGACCTTCAGACCGTGGAAGTCACCCTTGTGCTCCCAGATGGTGTACAGGTCGAGCAAGGCCTGCGTGGGATGGTTGTGCTTGCCGTCACCGGCGCAGATGACGCTTGCGGGCGAGTTCTGCGTGACGATGTAGGGAGCACCGGCGTGCTTATCGCGAACGACGATGCAGTCGATCTTATAGGCGTTGAGGGTCTCGACGGTGTCGACGAGGCTCTCACCCTTGACCGTGGAGGTCGAGGAGCCGCCAAAGTTAAGACTGTCGGCCGAAAGACGCTTCTCGGCGAGCTCGAAGGAGCTGCGGGTGCGCGTCGAGGGCTCGTTGAACATGTTGACGATGGTCTTGCCCTTGAGCGTGGGGACCTTCTTGATCGCACGCTCGTTGACCTCGGAGAACGCCTTGGCGGTCTCGAGGATGAGCTTAATATCCTCTTCGGAGTACTCGGTAATGTCGATCAGGTGCTTATGGTTGAACGCCACGGTACTACTCACCTCCCAGCGGCGCGGAGCCCACGTGGGAACCCGGCGCGACGTCGTTGATCTCGACAGCGGTACGGCCGTCGACTTCCTTCATATATAGGTGCACGTTCTCCTCGTGCGACGAGGGAACGTTCTTGCCGACAAAGTCCGGCGAGATGGGAAGCTCGCGGTGACCGCGGTCAACGAGAACTGCCAGCTCAATGCGGCTCGGACGGCCCAGGTCCATGACGGCGTCCAGAGCGGCGCGGATGGTACGACCCGTGTACAGAATGTCGTCCACCAGCACGACGCGCTTGCCGTCGACGCTAAAGGGAATGTTGGTAGCGTGGATCGCGGGAGCGAAATTGGTCGCATAGTCATCGCGGTAGAAGCTGATGTCGAGGCTGCCGAGCGGAACTTCGACGCCCTCGATCTCCTTGATCTCTTCGGCGAGCTTCTTTGCCAGAAGGTCGCCGCGCGTGACGATGCCGACCAGAGCGAGGTCTTCACAGCCCTCGTTGCGCTCGAGAATCTCGTGCGCGATGCGGGTCATCGCTCGGTTGACGGCGGTCTCGTCCATGATGACCGCCTTGGGGGAAGTCGTGCCCATCGATCTCCTTCCTCACATGTCTTGACTGCTGACACAGTCAAAAAAATAGATGCCCGACCGCTCAAAGCGGACCAGACACCCACAAGGAAGGGCTGCTCTATGGCAGCTATGTAATATCCATGTGGGTATCTCGTACCCCTTTAATGGTCAAGGGATAGTGTAGCCAACCTCGAGCTTAATTGCGAGCATAAATACGGAGCAATCCGTAAACGGAGTCCAACGCTCAATAAACCTATATATATTTGTGGGACGAGCTTGAAAACCTTGTTGCGAGCTGGCATAATCCCCTCTGCTGCACGCAAATCGGATCTACGTCCAGGGCCGTGGCGTGGGCACTATCGCCAAAAGAGAAATATCTCTGTGTAGATTACGCACAGGGAGCTGCTTCTGTGCTATAGTTCAGGCTTGTTTGTTAACGCGACATGTTCGTTTGTCGCCCAAGGAGGGTCAGTTATGTCCAAAGTTTGCGAAGTTTGCGGTAAGCACCCCGTTGCCGGTCGCTCCATCAGCCACTCTCACCGCGTCACCAACCGTAAGTTCCGCCCCAACATCCAGCGCGTCTACGTCGTCGTCGATGGTCACCGTCGCAAGATGAACGTTTGCTCCACCTGCCTCAAGTCCGGCAAGGTTGCGCGCTCCTAAATAAGGTCTTACCAACAAGTACCTCGGACTCTCCGGGTCAAAGACCTCGCGTTCACATAGAACTTACCAAAGGCGCCCTCCCCTACGGAGGGCGCCTTTTTGCACTCATTGGGGACAGACTTACATGAGTGCTTTCACGCATTGGGGACAGACATGAAGCACGCATGCGACGCACTGACTGGCTCCGGCCCCTGCCTCACGCAGCATCCTTCCAGTCTGCAGTTGCCTTGGTCACGCTTGTAGCGCCGATGCCGGTGATACGGGCAATTTGCTTGACCGTGAGATGCGCCCGCCTAAGCCTCAGCAGACACGCATCGCGTTCGGGGCGTGGCAGGGCTTTGAGCAGTGCAGGATCTATGCTCGGCAGAACTTCGCGCGCAACGGAAAGGGCCTCCTCATCGGGGATCCGCCGGCGTGGAAGAACCTCCATTGACCAGATGCGCCCGGCAACTTCCTCGAGATGCTCGCAATAGCAACGAGAGCCACCGACAATATCGAGCATAGGGGCCGCATCACAGATGTCAAAGGGATCATAGCCCAGCTGATACGCCTTATAGCTTGACCAGCGGTACGCATCGAGCGAGTCAAGCGCACCCTTCACGGGATTGAGATGAATATAGTCGAGCAGCTGCACCGCCTGCGCGTCCGACTCAACCGCGACCCGCGAATAGCGATTGTCAAACAGATGTCCCGTTTTCCCATTGAAATACTCATGAGAGTCTGTCCCCAATGAGCGGAGCGATGCAGCAGGCAGATAGTTTTAGTTAAAGCGTTTCAGTTTATTGAAGCGTTTTAGTGTGCCTTTTACGGGAATCTTACCGTTCGCCGAATAATTTCTTGCTATCATGCAGAGCGTAGGGTAAATCTCCGATCGCAAGGAGACACAAATGGTGAAAAAGTCACCGGAAAACACTACTCCCGCCATCGTGGACAACGTGGAGGCGCTTGAGGCCAAACTCAAATCTATGCGTGAGGCCCAGGCTAAATTCGCTGAGTACACTCAGGAGCAGGTAGACAAGATCTTCTACGAGGCTGCTATGGCCGCCAACAAGGCTCGTATTCCTTTGGCCAAGCTCGCCATCGAGGAGACAGGCCGTGGCGTTCTCGAGGACAAGGTCATCAAGAACCACTACGCCGCTGAGTACATCTACAACGCTTACAAGAACACCAAGACCTGCGGTGTCATCGAGCGCGACGACGCTTACGGCATCACCAAGGTCGCCGAGCCGATCGGTATCGTTGGCGCTGTCATCCCGACCACCAACCCGACCTCCACGGCCATCTTCAAGACGCTCATCTGCCTGAAGACCCGTAACGCCATCATCATCTCCCCGCACCCGGCAGCCGCCAAGTGCACCATCGCCGCCGCCAAGCTCGTTCTCGACGCAGCTGTCAAGGCCGGTGCTCCTGAGGGCATCATCGGCTGGGTCGACAAGCCGTCCATCGAGCTGACCAACATGGTCATGCGCGACGTCGACATCATTCTCGCAACCGGTGGCCCGGGCATGGTCAAGGCTGCTTACTCCTCCGGTAAGCCCGCACTCGGCGTCGGCGCCGGCAACACCCCGGTCATCATCGACGATACCGCGGACATCAAGCTCGCCGTCAACTCCATCATCCACTCCAAGACGTTCGACAACGGCATGATCTGCGCTTCCGAGCAGTCCGTCACCGTCCTCGACTCCATCTACAAGGATGTCAAGGCTGAGTTCCAGCGTCGCGGCTGCTACTTCGTCAAGCAGGGTGCCGAGATGGACGCCCTGCGTGCCGCCATGTTCAAGAACGGCGCACTCGATCACCGCATCCCCGGCATGGCTGCCGCCAAGATCGCCGAGCTCGCCGGCATCGAGGTTCCCGCCAAGACCAAGATCCTGATCGCCGAGGTCACCTCCACCGATCCCGAGAAGGAAGAGTTCTCCCACGAGAAGCTCTCCCCGGTCCTCGCTATGTATCACGCCAAGGACTTCCAGGAGGCCGTTGACAAGGCAGAGCACCTCGTCCTCGCAGGTGGCCCGGGCCACACCGCCTCTCTCTACGTGCACCCGGCACAGAGCGAGAAGATCGCTAAGTTCCAGCACGTCATGAAGGCCTGCCGCATCGTCATCAACACCCCGTCCTCGCACGGCGGCATCGGTGACCTCTACAACTTCGGCATGAAGCCGTCTCTAACCCTGGGCTGCGGCTCCTGGGGTGGCAACTCCGTCTCCGAGAACGTTGGGGTGAAGCACTTGATCAACGTCAAGACCGTGGCAGAGCGCCGCGAGAACATGCTGTGGTTCCGCGCACCCGAGAAGGTCTACTTCAAGAAGGGCTGCACGCCCGTCGCACTCGACGAGCTCGGCACCGTAATGGGCAAGAAGCGCGCCTTCATCGTTACCGACCAGTTCCTCTTCAAGAATGGCAACACCCGCGCCATCGAGGCCAAGCTCGACGAGATGGGCATCGCCCACGACTGCTTCTACGACGTCGAGCCCGATCCGTCGCTGCAGTGCGCACGTCGCGGCGCCAAGCAGATGGCTCTCTTTGAGCCGGACGTCATCATCGCCGTCGGCGGTGGCTCCGCTATGGACGCCGGCAAGATCATGTGGATGATGTACGAGCACCCCGAGTGCAAGTTTGAGGACATGGCCATGGACTTCATGGACATCCGCAAGCGTATCTTCACCTTCCCCGAGATGGGCAAGAAGGCCTACTTCGTCGCCGTCCCGACCTCCTCGGGTACCGGCTCCGAGTGCACGCCGTTCGCCATCATCACCGACAAGGAGACCGGCATCAAGTGGCCGCTCGCCGACTACGCGCTGCTCCCCAACATGGCTATCGTCGACGCCGACAACTGCATGACCGCCCCGAAGGGCCTCACCGCAGCTTCCGGTATTGACGTCATGACCCACGCCATCGAGTCCTACGTCTCCATCATGGCTTCCGACTACACCAAGGGCCTCTCCGAGCGCGCTGCCAAGCTCGTCTTTGAGAACCTGCCCTCCAGCTTCACGAACGGCGCCAAGGACCCGCACGCCCGCGAGGAGATGCACAACGCCTCCTGCATGGCCGGTATGGCCTTCGCCAACGCCTTCCTGGGCCTCAACCACTCCATGGCTCACAAGCTCGGCGCTTTCCATCACCTGCCCCACGGCATCGCTAACGCCGTCATCCTGACCCGCGTCATGCGCTACAACGCCGCCGAGGCTCCCGTCAAGATGGGTACCTTCTCCCAGTATCCTTACCCCAACGCGCTGCACAACTACGCCGAGATGGCCAAGTACTGCGGTATCGAGGGCAAGGACGACAAGGAGGTCTTCGAGAACTTCATCACGAAGCTCGAGGAGCTCAAGGACTTCATCGGTGTCAAGAAGACCATCGCCGACTACGGTGTTGACGAGCAGTACTTCCTCGACACCCTCGACGAGATGACCGAGCAGGCATTCAACGACCAGTGCACCGGCGCTAACCCGCGCTACCCGCTCATGAGCGAGATCAAGGAGCTCTACCTGGACGCCTACTACGGCCGCGAGCCCCAGGACTACGCCGTCTGCTAGTTTTTAGCACGGTTTTTTGCGGCGGGGGTGCACGGGTGTTTCACACACCCCCGCCGTCGCTTCTATCGCATCGTTGAAAGGATGCAACCATGCTGCTACCCGATTCCAAGACCGAGCTCGTCCGCCGTGGCAACAAGGTCGTTTACGACCTGGGCGACAAGATCGTCAAGGTCTTTAACGAGACCAAGCCTGTCTCCGACGTGTTCAACGAGGCTTTGAATCTTGCCCGCATCAATGAGTGCGGCATCCGCAGCCCCAAGGCTCTCGAGGTTTCCCAGCTCGAGAACGCCAACGGCTGGGCGCTCGTGACCGAGAAGGTTCCGGGCACCACCCTTGCCGAGAAGATGACTGCCGAGCCCCAGCGCTTCGGTGAGTACCTCGAGATGTTCGTCGACCTCCAGATCGAGATCCACGGCTACACCTCCCCGCTGCTCAACCGTCAGCGCGACAAGTTCGCCCGCATGATCGACAGCCTTGATCAGCTCAATGCCACCACGCGTTACAACCTTCAGGAGCGTCTGGACGGTATGACCAAGGAGTTCAAGGTCTGCCACGGCGACTTCAACCCCTCCAACGTCATCGTCGGCGACGACGGCCAGCTCTATGTGTGCGACTGGGCACACGCTACCCAGGGCTCCCCTGCTGCCGACGTTGCCACCACCTACCTGCTCTTTGCCCTCAACAGCAAGGACCAGGCCGAGGCTTATCTGGAGCTCTACTGCGACCGCGCCGACATGCCCATGCAGGTCGTGCGTCAGTGGACGAGCATCGTCGCCGCTTCCGAGCTCGCTCGTAAGCGCAACGTGAACGATGAGTTCCTGAAGAACTGGATCGACGTCGTCGATTATCAGTAATATCTGAGCGATTTATTTCGCATCGGAGGCACAAAGGAAACCCCGCAGCTCGCATGGGCTGTGGGGTTTCCTTTTAGCGATTGAGTACGCCGACAAGATAAAAGGACGGCCCCGCATCTCCCCTATCTGGAGAAATGCGGGGCCGTCCCGTATATCGAACTACAAGCGAAATCGCCGCTTAACGGCGTGCCGCCTTCACAAGCTCGGCGACCTTGGCGACGACCTCGTCGATCGCCACGTCCTCGCGCTCACCCGTAGCACGGTCCTTGAGCTCGACGGTGCCGTTCTTGAGGCCACGCTTACCCAGAACGACCTGATACGGGAAGCCCATAAGGTCGTTGTCGGCAAATTTAAAGCCGGGACGCTCGTCACGGTCATCGACGACGACCTCGATACCCTCGGCGCACAGGCCATCAACGATCTGCTCGCAGACGGTAGCGCACTCCTCCTTCTTGGGATCGAGCGGAATCACCGCGACCTCGTACGGGGCAACGGAGACCGGCCAGACGATACCGTGCTCGTCGTTGTGCTGCTCCACGACGGCAGCGAGCGAGCGGGACACACCAACGCCGTAGCAGCCCATGATGAGCGGCTTCTCCTTGCCATCCTCGTCCATAAAGGTGGCACCCATGGCCTTGGAGTACTTGGTGCCCAGCTGGAAGACCTGGGAGACCTCGATACCGCGAGCAGCAGACAGCGGCTTGCCGCAGTGCGGGCAGGGATCGCCGGCGACGACGGTAACCAGGTCGGCCCACTCGTCGACGGTAAAGTCGCGCTCGGGGCAGGCGCCGGTAAAGTGATAGTCGACCTCGTTGGCACCGCAGGCCCACTGTTTGGACTCGCGCAGACTCTCGTCGCAGACCAGACGAATGCCCTCGGGCAGGTTAACCGGTCCGATAAAGCCCTTATGCAGCCCGTAGGTCTGGAGCTCCTCGTCGGTCATCATGCGATAGCCCTTGCCAAAGACGTGCTCGGCCTTACAGTCGTTGAGCTCGTGGTCGCCCGGAACAATGGCCACGACCGGCTTGCCCTCGGAGTCAATCAACGCCAGCGACTTGCG
Source organism: Collinsella aerofaciens (assembly GCA_036301285.1). GTDB lineage: Bacteria > Actinomycetota > Coriobacteriia > Coriobacteriales > Coriobacteriaceae > Collinsella > Collinsella aerofaciens_BS. The sequence continues at coordinate 61,786 of JAXJET010000012.1, read as the reverse complement.
CGTGCCGTTCTCGGGGAAGCCGAAGAACTTGGCGACGGCCTCGATGGTGCCCATACCCGGAGTCTCGACCTTGGTGAGCGTGCCGTCGCCGGGACCCTCGGTCACAACGACCTTGGTGCTTGCGGCCTCGTCATCGGCAGCAAAGCCGCAATCGTCGCAGTACACGAGCGAGGCCTCGCCGGCGTCGGCCAGGGCCATGTACTCGACGGAAGTGTCGCCGCCGATTTCGCCGGAGTCGGCGACAACGGGCAGAGCCTTGATGTAACAGCGCTCGCAGATGTTGGCGTAAGCCTGCTTCATCTTGTCGTACTCCTCCTGCAGGCTCTCCTGCGTGGCAGAGAAGCTGTAGGCGTCCTTCATGATGAACTCGCGGCCGCGCATCAGGCCAAAGCGGGGACGGAACTCATCGCGGAACTTGTCCTGAATGTGGTACAGGTTGACGGGCAGCTGCTTATACGAGCGCAGCTCGTTGCGCACCAGGGCCGTGACGGTCTCCTCGTGCGTGGGGCCCAGCACAAACTCGCGGCCATGACGGTCGTCAAAGCGCACGAGCTCCTTGCCATAGGCATCGATGCGGCCGGACTCACGCCACAGCTCCGCATCGACCATAATGGGCATCATGAGCTCCTGGGCGCCGGCGGCGTCCATCTCGTCGCGCACGATGTTCTCGATCTTACGAATCGAGCGCCAAGCGAGCGGCAGATAGGAATACAGGCCGGCGGCCTCCTTGCGGATCATACCGGCACGAAGCAGTAGACGATGGCTTGCAAGCTCGGCGTCGGCCGGATCCTCTTTGAGCGTCGGCGCATAGAGCTTAGACATATACATTGCTCGAGTCATTTATTTCTCCTCAATAAGCTTGTCGACCTCGGCCATAAGCGCGTCGACAATTTGGTCCTCAGCTACTTTACCAATGATCTGGCCATGCGAAAAGAGCAGGGCCTGACCACGTCCGCAAGCAACGCCCAGATCGGCATCAGAAGCCTCACCGGGGCCATTAACGGCACATCCCATCACAGCGATAGAAAGCGGCGCGGAGTAGTTCTTAAGCCGCTCGGTGACCTCCTCGGCGATGGGAATGAGGTTAACCTGGCAGCGGGCGCACGTGGGGCACGAGACAATCTCGGGGCCACGGCGACGCAGGCCCAGCGACTGCAGAATACCCCAGGCAACCGGCGGCTCCTCAACCGGATCGGCCGTGAGAGAGACGCGCATGGTGTCACCAATACCCTCAGACAGCAGAATACCAAGGCCCACCGAGCTCTTAATGGTGCCCTGAAGCTTGGTACCCGCCTCGGTTACGCCCAGGTGAAGCGGAACGTGGGGAATCTCACGCGACAGGGCTCGATAGGTATCGAGCGTCGTTTGCACGCTATGGGCCTTGGCCGAAAGCACGATGTTCGTAAAGCCGCGGTCCTCAAAGTGCTTGACGAAGCGCTCGCTCGACATCACGAGCTTTTCGGGCTGCGTGAGGTCTTCGCGCTCGGCGATATCCTGCTCGAGTGAACCGGCATTGACGCCGATACGAATCGCACAGCCCGCGGCACCAGCAGCATCGATCACCGCGTCAACCTTGGCCCAATCGCCGATATTGCCGGGATTGATGCGCAGCTTGGCAGCACCGGCCTCAACGGCACCAATGGCGAGCTTATGGTTAAAGTGAATATCGGCGACGATCGGCACCGGAGACTCGGCACAGATGGTGCGGAAACCCTCAAGCGCGGCCTCGGTGGGCACGCTCACGCGCACGATATCGCAGCCAGCCTGCGCCAACGCGCACACTTGCGCAAGCGTTGCCTGGGCATCAGCGGTATCGGTGCAGGTCATGGACTGAACCACCACCGGCGCGCCACCACCGATCTGCACGCCGCCCACATATACGGGGCGCGTCAGCTCGCGCGGCAAAGGATGGGATAAAGACAATCCAAACACTCCCCTACAAAATAAATCGAAGGACGTCGGAACGAAGCATATAAACAAACAGCAGCGCAAAGAGCGCGATGCCGACATAGCTGACGATTGTCTGCACCTTGAGTGGCAGCTCGCGACCGGCGACCATTTGGATGATCTCGATAACCAGCTTTCCCCCGTCGAGCGGGGGGATGGGCAGCAAGTTCATAAAACCCAGCGAGAACGAAATGAGCGCGGCAAACGACAAGAACGTTACGGGGCCGGCAGCAGCAGCCTGTGAGGACATAACGCTAATACCCACGATCGAAGAAGACTGATCGAGAATCTCCATCGTATGCTGCGGCTGGAGCAGGCGCATCACGCCCTCCGCGGTCTGCACGACATAGGAGAATGACAGACGCGCCGAGGTGATGGGGTCCAAACGGACTACCTCCGTAGAAGCATACACACCTAACCGCTCGTCCTCTTTGAGCGCAACCGTGGTCGAATGCTGCTTGCCGTTACGCTCGTACTCGATGGCGATATCGTCCTTACCGGCGGCCTTGCCGATAGCATCGTAAACGTTCATCCATGTGGAGCACGATACACCGTCAACCGAAAGGATCGCATCACCAGCCTCGATACCCGCCTTGGCGGCAATAGACCCCTCGTCAACCTGACCGATCACGTTGGTATCGATCGGCACGGTGACACCCGCAATGGAATAGATGCTCATAAGCAGCAAAAAACCCGTCAGGATATTGACGAGAATGCCCGCGAGCAGCATAAAGGCGCGCTTGAGAAAGCCCTGGCCAAGATAAGTGTGCGAGCGCTCTTGCGCCAAGAAATCAGCCTCGCCGCACGGCAGCTCCCACACATCGCCCTCGGCAGTCGCATGCTCTCGATCGAACCGGCGGCCGTCAAAGGTGGTGTAGCCCGCCGCGTCTCGCGGCAGCGTCTGATACTTGGTGGGATAGTAGCTCGGCGAGGGTTTCTCCCCTTCCTCATACCAGGGAGCGATGGAGCCCCAGCCCAGCAACAGAGCACAAGCCTCGAGCACATCCTCCTCGGAAAGCTCGAGCTCGACAGCAAGGTCGGCCACGGTCACGCGACCATGACGGTAGATAGCCGCGAGCACGCGATCGGCGCAGGAGACATCGGTCGGATCCATACCGCAGATGGCAGCGTAGCCACCCAGCAGCAGCGGGGTCACGCCAAACTTGGTTCCAATGCGACGCGACGTGTAATGGATGTCAAAGCGGCACGGCAGGCCCAAAAAGAACTCGGTCACACGGACGCCGCAGGCACGCGCCGCCAAAAAGTGGCCGCCCTCGTGCAAAAACACGAGGACGGAAAGCATCAGCAGGCCCCAAAAGACCGATGAGAGAACGCTCAGAACAGTATCCATAAAACGAAAAAGCAATCCTTATGGGTTAGGAACGGGTTGCGGCGAGTACCTGCGCAGCCTTTTCACGCGCCCACGCATCGATGTCGCGAAGCTGCTCAAACGAATCGACCGCCTGCATATCGTGGGCATCCATGCAGGATTCCACAATGCGATCGATATCGGTAAAGCTGCAGCCATCGTGCAGGAAGGCATCGACGGCGACCTCGTTGGCGGCATTGAGCACGCACGGCATGGTGCCACCCGTCTTGCCGGCACGCTCGGCCAGTGCCAGACAGCGGAAGGTATCCATGTCGGCAGCATCAAACGTGAGCTGCCCCAGCTCGCGGAAATCGATACGAGGCGCCGGGGTATCCCAACGCTCGGGATACGAGAACGCGAACTGGATGGGAATACGCATGTCGGAAGCACCGAGATGCGCCATCACGGAGCCGTCGGCAAACTCGACCATAGAGTGAATCTTGGACTGACGCTGCACGACCACGTTAATGAAATCGAGGTCGCAGTTAAACAGATGCATGGCCTCAATGCGCTCCAGGCCCTTATTCATGAGGGTGGCGGAGTCGATGGTGATCTTAGCACCCATGGCCCACGTGGGATGTGCGAGGGCATCGGCACGCGTCACGCGATCTAGCTCGTCGCGCGCGCGGCCAAAGAACGGACCGCCCGAGCAGGTGAGCCAAATACAATGAGCCTCGCGCGGGTTCTCCCCCAGATAGCACTGGTAGATGGCGGAGTGCTCAGAGTCGACTGGAATAAGCTGGCCCGGTTGCGCCAACGGCATAAGCAAGTCGCCACCGACGACGAGGGACTCCTTGTTGGCAAGGGCAAGACGCTTATTCGAGGTCAAGGCCGCATGGCTCGCCTCGAGACCGGCGGCACCCACAATAGCGACAAGCACGCAGTCGACATCGTCGCGACGCGCGAGCTCGCAAACCGCCTGCGCGCCAACGCCGAGCTTCGTTCCCTCGGGCAACTCCTGCAGCACGACGTCATCGCCATGAGCGACATCGGCCACGGCAACCGCCGGAACCGAGAACTCGCGGGCAGCGGCAACGAGCTCGGAGGTACTGGAGTTAACGGATAGCGCCGTCACCTGCAGGCGATCGGCATGCTGACGGCACACATCGAGCGCCTGGGTGCCGATAGAGCCCGTACAGCCCAGGATGGCAACACGGAGACGTCCATCGGAGCCATACGTCGTCTGGAATGACATTACAGCACGCCTCCGATCATCAAAAGCAACTGAGCGGTAATGCAGCCAAAGATAAGCGAGTCGCTACGGTCGAGCATGCCGCCATGGCCCGGGATAAGGTTGCCGGAATCCTTGACGCCCACGCCACGCTTGATGCGCGACTCGATAAGGTCGCCGATAACGCCCAAAATGGACACGACCACGCCGCACAGCAGCGCATAGGGCAGGCTGAGCTTGTAGAAGTGCGTCGCCCACAGAATGAGCCAAATCAAAACCGAGCCCAGGATGCCGCCGACAAACCCCTCCCAGCTCTTTTTGGGAGAGATCTTGGGAACCATCTTGTGCTTGCCGATACGGCTGCCCACAATGTAGGCAAACGAATCGGAGACCCAAAGGGACGCGCAAACGCCCACTGAAAGCAGGGCGCCGGCAAAACCGGGCACGGCATCGCGCAGCAGCACGATAGCCGACAGCATAAAGCCAGTGTAGATGGGACCCATGAGCGTCACGGCCACATCAGAGATGCGGGTACGCGGCGACCAGACATACCAAATGCCCACAGCGAGCATCAGGGCAAAAAGCAGGGCATTCAGCAACATCGAATCGCCCAACGCCGACAGCGGAAAGAGTACGGCGGCAGCGATACCCATGCGCTCGTTAGCCATCTTGCCATCGAGCCTCGTCATACGGAAAAACTCATAACAGCACAGACCGCTCATGACGGAAACAAAGATGGCAGTGGGCACGATACCCAAAACCAGGCACAGGATAAAGACAACGGCGTAGACGATACCGGCGGCGGCACGGGTAATAAAGCCCGCCAGCCACGAACCGCTGCCGCTCTTCGCTGCAGGCGCTCCCGCAGTGGCAGCTTTACGCGCAGGCGTCTTGGGAGCAGATGCCTTGGGACGATCGGACACGATTAAGCCTCCTCGGTCTTGCTCAGTCCACCAAACCTACGGTCACGGCCCTGATAGGCCAAAATGGCGTCGACAAGGCCCCAACGATCAAAGTCGGGCCAATAGGTATCGGTGACGTAGAACTCTGAATAAGCCACCTGCCACAGCAGATAGTTCGAAAGGCGCAGCTCACCAGAGGTGCGAATCACAAGCTCAGGATCGGGAAGACCGGCGGTATAGAGGTGGGAAGCCACCATGTCGTCATCAATTGCGCCAGGATCGATCTTACCGGCGGCAGCGTCGAGTGCGATTTGACGGACAGCGCGGGTAATCTCGGCACGCGCGCCGTAGTTGACGGCAAGCGCCAGCGTCATGCCGGTGTGATCGGCGCACTCGGCAAGACCGCGTTCAAAAACGTCACGGGTTTTCTTGGGCAGCGCGGAAATGTCACCCAAAAAGACAACGCGCACGTTTTCGCGCTTCAGAAGCGGCAGCTCGTCGATGAACGTCTTGGCAAACAGGTGCATCAAGACGTTGACCTCATGCTGCGGGCGGTTCCAGTTTTCGGTAGAAAACGCATAGGCCGAAAGCACGTCGACGCCCAGACGCACGCAGGCGGTAATAATCTCACGAAGGGAGACGATACCCGCCTTGTGGCCCTCGGTGCGTGCAAGACCGCGCGATGTGGCCCAACGACCGTTGCCGTCCATGATGCACGAGATATGGTGCGGAATGTTATTGAGGTCAAGGTCGGAAAAACCGACGCCCGCGGGGGCGTCGGCAAAGTACTCGACCAGTTTATGCTCGTCGTATTGCACCTTAGATCTCCATGACCTCGGCTTCTTTTTCCTTCAGAAGCTCCTCGACCTTGGCGACATACTCATCAGTGTGCTTCTGGACCTTAGCCTGCTCGCGACGGACATCGTCCTCGGTGAGCTCCTCATCGCGCTCGAGCTTGTTGTTGAAGTCGCGACGGATGTTACGGATAGACACCTTGGCCTGCTCGGCGTACTCGCGGCACTCCTTGACGAGCTCGCGACGGCGCTCCTCGGTGGGAGCCGGGAACGGCAGACGAACGACGGTGCCATCGGAGTTGGGGGTAATACCCAAATCGGAAGCGCCGATGGCCTTGACGATGGCGTTGATAAGCGCCTTGTCCCACGGCTCGATGAGCAGCATGTGGGCCTCCGGGGTCTTGACGGCGGCAACCTGCGTGACCGGCGTGGGAACACCGTAATAATCGACGGTGATGTCGGACAGAATGTTGGCATTGGCGCGGCCGGTACGGACCTTGGAGAAGTTATGCTTGAGGGACTCGAGCGACTTGTCCATGTGGGCGGTGATGTTCTCTGCCATGCTTAATCCTCCTGATAGACGAGCGTGCCGACGGGCTCACCCGCGAGCGCGCGCTTGACGGTGTCCTCGCCATCGATGTTGAGGACCAAAATCGGCATACGGTTGTCCTGGCACAGTGCCGTAGCCGTGGAATCCATAACCTGCAGACCGCGGACGAGCACCTCATGGTAGGTGATCTTGTCAAAGCGGACGGCATCGGCGCACTTGACGGGATCCTTGTCATAGATGCCGTCGACCTTGGTGGCCTTGATCAGAATCTCGGCGCCGATCTCGCACGCACGAAGAGCCGCGGCGGTGTCGGTCGTAAAGTACGGATTGCCCGAACCGGCGGCAAAAATAACGACGTTGCCCTTGGAAAGGTGGTTGATGGCGCGACGGCGAATATAGGGCTCGCAGATCTCGTTCATCTGGATAGCGCTCATCACGCGGCAGGGAACATCGTTATGTTCGAAGGCATCCTGCAGGGCGAGCGCGTTCATAACGGTTGCCAGCATGCCCATGTAGTCGGCCTGAGCACGCTCCATGCCACCGGCAGCGCCGGCCATGCCGCGGAAAATATTGCCGCCGCCGACAACGACGCCGACCTCATGGCCAACGGCGAGTAGCTCCTTGACCTGCTTGGCAAGATGGTCGGTAACCTTGGGGTCGATGCCATATTGGCCGTCGCCCATCAGTGCTTCGCCGGAAAGCTTAAGAAGCACGCGTTTATATCGGATGTCGGACAAAGCGATCCTCCTTTAGATTGACCTCTCAACATTCTATCAAAGGCTCTAAGAAGAGCCATGAAAAAGCAGGCTGTGAGTAAAACCCACAGCCTGCTCATTACCAGCTACAAGAGCTTATTTACTCGCCACGGACCAGACGGTCAAAGGCAACGACGGTAATGGTGTCGCCGAGCTCCTTGGAGACCTGCTCAGCGTACTTCTTGATGGTGAGGGAGCTGTCCTTGATGAACTCCTGCTCGGTGAGCACGGACTGCTTGTAGAACTTCTCCAGACGGCCGACAGCCATCTTCTCCTGGATAGCCTCGGGCTTACCGGACTCGGCAGCCTGAGCCATGTAGATCTGCTTCTCGTGCTCGACGGTCTCGGCCGGAACCTGATCGCGGGTAGCGCAGATCGGGGCGACGGCGGCAACCTGAAGGGCAACGTCGTGAGCGAAGGTCTTGAAGGATTCAGCCTGAGCGGTCTCAGCCTTCTCGAAGGCGAACTCGACGAGGACGCCGATCTTACCACCCATGTGGATGTAAGAAGCGAGCGCGCCGTTCTCAGCCTTGCGGGCAGCGAAGCGGGAGATCTTCATGTTCTCGCCCATGATGTGAATCATCTCGGTGAGCTCGGAGGAAACGGTCTCCTCGCCCATCGGCTTCTCGAGCAGAGCGTCGACGTCAGCAGGCTCGGTGGTAGCGACAACCTCAGCGACCTTGGAAGCAAAGCCGGTGAACTTGGCGTTAGAGCCAACGAAGTCGGTCTCGCAGGAGAGCTCGAGCAGAGCGCCGGTCTTGCCATCCTCAGAGACGAACGCGGCGACAGCGCCCTCGTTGGTCTCACGGCCAGCCTTCTTGGCAGCCTTGGCAAGGCCGTTCTTACGCAGGACGTCGACAGCGGCGTCCATGTCGCCGTCAGCCTCGACGAGAGCCTTCTTGCACTCCATCATCGGGGAGTCGGTCATCTCGCGGAGCTGCTTGACCATAGCGGCGGTAATCTGGGCCATTGTGGTTCCTTTCAAAGAGATGAAAAAGAATTAACTAAGACTGATTTACTCGGCCTTGGGCTCAGCGGCCATCTCGGCCTCGGAGACCTGCTCCTTGCCGGAGCCAGCGAGGCAGGCGTCAGCCATGAGCTCGCACATAAGGGTGACAGCGGAGATAGCGTCATCGTTGCAGGGGATGCCGTACTCGACCTCGTCGGGATCGGAGTTGGTGTCGATCAGGGCGACGACGGGGATGTTCAGGCGCTGGGCCTCCTTAATGGCGTTCTCCTCGCGCTTGGTGTCGATGACGAAGAGAGCCTGGGGCAGACCCTTCATGTCGCGGGCGCCACCGAGGTTGGTCTGGAGCTTGGTGAGCTCCTTGCCGAGCACAGCCTGCTCCTTCTTGGGGAGCACTGCCATGCGGCCGTCCTCGACCATGGCCTCGAGCTCCTCCATGCGGTTGATGCGGGAGCGGATGGTGACGAAGTTGGTCAGCATACCGCCGAGCCAACGCTGGTTGATGTAAGGCATGTTGGCGCGCTCAGCGGCGTTCTTGACGGCCTCCTGAGCCTGCTTCTTAGTACCGACGAACAGCACGTTGCCACCCTTGGCGACGTTCTTGACGAAAGTGTAGGCCTGGTCGGCGTCGAGGATGGTCTGCTTGAGGTCGAGGATGTAGATGCCGTTGCGCTCACCGAAGATGAACGGCTTCATCTTGGGGTTCCAGCGACGGGTCTGGTGACCGAAGTGGCAGCCGGCCTCGAGCAGGGTGCGGATATTAATCTTGGTAGCCATGTTAAACCTCCTGTGGTTTGCCTCCGCGCGGGGTCATCCTCCAAAACCAACCCGGACATGTGCTACCAAAGCCCGGGCACCACGGTATGAAGTAGCCGCGCGTGCGTGATAAAAACATGTTGCCGTGAAGCAACCCGATGAATGATAGCAGGAATGCCTCTTCCTGCCAACCCGCAATCAAAACCACACACCTGAGTGCGGCGCGGGACGTCCCAGCCACTATTCGCCGCGGGGATGGGCTTGAGCCACAGCCCGCTTAAGCCGATCGGGTGTGAGATGCGTGTAGATCTGCGTCGTGGACAGGCTCGCATGACCTAGCAGCTCTTGAACCGAGCGCAGGTCCGCACCGCCCTCGAGCAAGTCGGTCGCAAAGGTATGGCGCATCGCATGCGGGGCGATGTCGGCCGGAATGCCGGCGAGCGTCGCCAGCGTATGGAACCGCCGCCGGAGCATCGCGGCGCTCATGCGATTGCCGCGCGCCGATATAAGCAGCGGATGCGGCCCGGTAGCGAGGTCGCGGCGCTTTGCCCGACCGAGCAACTCCGGCCTCCCCTCTTCAATATAGAGACGCGTCACATCGAGCGCACGACGATACAGAGGAACGATGCGCTCCTTGCTTCCCTTGCCCCACAGGCGCAGCGTGCGCTCGGACCATGAGATGGATTCCACATTGAGTGCTGCGAGCTCAGAGATACGGGCGCCGGATGCATAGAGCAGCTCGAGCATCGCTGCATCGCGCAGTCCCGCGGGCGTTGAGGTATCAGGCGTCTTGAGCAGCGCCTCGACCTGCTGGGTCGTAAGGACGCCCGGCAGGTCACGCGGCAGCTTGGGCGATGCGATCGCCGAGACCGCATCGCCCTCGACAATCCCCTCGGCAGCCATCCAGCGATAGAGCGAGCGAATGGCAGACAGATGCGCCGCAAGGGTTCGGGGAGCCACCTGCTCACGCGAAAGCTCAGCAAGATAGCGACGAATGGTGCGCACGTCGGCAGCGAAAGCATCAATATCCTCGCGCTCGCACCAGGCAGCAAAGCGCTCCAGCCTCGAGCCATAGGCCGTCACCGTGTTGGGAGAAAGCCCCTCAACGCGTGCGATATAGGCGATAAACGAGTCGACGGTGTCGTACAGGTCAAAGGCTATGACCGGTCGCCTCCAAACAAGTCGGAACGCGTGGCCAAGTAGGCATCGAGGGCCTCGAGCGCACGGTCCGCATAGGCCTGGTAGCGGTCGCGCTTGCTGCGGCGCTTACCATCCTCGAGTGGCGGCACCAGGCCAAAGTTGACATGCATGGGCTGATAGCCCACGGTGGCAGGATCGGTCGCATAGCCCACGAGCGCACCCAGGGCGCCCACACGCGGCAACTCGACGCCCGCGGCACCGATAGCCTCGGCATAGGTGTTGAGCGCCGCGAGCAGACCTGTCGCCACGGCTTCCATGTACCCCTCGGTGCCGGTGATCTGACCGGCCAGGCGCACACCGGTACCGGGCACGGCAAAGGTGCCATCGAGCACATGCGGGGCGTCGACAAAGGTATTGCGGTGCATGACACCGTAGCGGAAGAACTCAGCGTTCTCCAGGCCCGGCACCATATGGAAGACGCGCTTCTGCTCGCCAAAGGTCAAGTTGGTCTGGAAGCCCACCAGGTTATAGGCGGTCTTCTCCTTGTTCTCGGCACGCAGCTGAATCGCCGCCCAGGGGCGACGTCCGGTACGCGGGTCGGTGAGGCCGACGGGCTTCATGGCGCCAAAGCGAATGGCGTCCTTGCCGGTGCGCGCAACTTCCTCGGCAGGCTGGCAAGCCTGGAACAGATCGCCGCCCTCAAAGTCTTTGAGCACCACGCGGTCGGCCGTGGTAAGCGCCTCGATAAAGGCCTCGTACTCCTCCTTATTGAGCGGAGCGTTGAGATAGTCGCCGCCCCCCTGCTCCTCGTAGCGCGACTGCGAGAACAGCACGTCCATATCGAGCGTGGAGGCATCGACGATCGGCGCCGCCGCATCAAAGAATGCCAGGGCATCGCCACCGACGAGCTTCATAACCTCTTCACTCAGCGCCGGTGAACACAGCGGGCCCGCGGCAATGACCACGTGACCCTCGGGAATCTGCGTGACCTCGCCGTGCACGACCTCGATATTGGGACGAGCGGCAACCTCGGCCTCGACAAGCTCGGAAAACTTGACGCGGTCGACCGCCAGGGCACCGCCGGCGGGAACAGCCGCGCAATGGGCGCAATCGAGCAGGACTGAACCCATGCGCTCAAGCTCGGCCTTCAGCAAACCAGCCGCGGAATCCGGACGGGTCGACTTAAACGAATTGGAGCAGACGAGCTCTGCCAGGTGATCGGTATGGTGAGCCGGGGAGCTCACCTGGGGGCGCATCTCGCACAGCTTTACGGCAAAACCGCGATCTGCCAGCTGGATCGCGCACTCCGAACCCGCCAGACCGCCACCGATAACTGTCACCTGATCGAACTGCATCTGCAAACACCTTTCTAATTGACACGTTTTCCATTGTGACCGAAGGGTGTCTGGGCGTGAAGGGCAAACTTGGAGGGCGCATACCTTCCATCCATCATGCGCTCGATAAGACCCTCGAGTTCAAGCGAACCCAAGAGTTTGAGTACGCCGACAGCATCGAGCGAGACGAGCGCCGCGATGTCGTCGACCTTGAGCGGAGAGGCGATGAGCGCATGCATCACGGTCTGCTGCGTTGGATCCAGGTCGGCAATGCCGGGAGCATCGGGGCGCGAGTAGCGCAGGGTTCCGTAGATGCGTGAGATAGCCATCTCGATAGATTCCTCGTCGATGATGCAGCAGGCACCGTTCGCAATGAGGTAATTCGTGCCACGCGACTCGGGCGATAGGATCGACCCCGGCACGGCAAGAAGTTCGCGCCCCAAATCCATAGCAGCCTCGGCTGTGGAAAACGTCCCAGAAGGCATACCAGCCTCGGATACAAAGAGGGCTTGCGACAGGGCCGCGATCACGCGATTGCGGCGCGGAAAGGCGAACTTGCGCGGACCCATGCCCCACGGAGAGATCGACACGACCGCGCCACCCGTATCGAGCGTGCGAGTAATAAGCCCCGCGCTCGAACGCGGGTAGACCACGTCGGCGCCCGTCCCCAGCACCACGACGTGTTTGCCGCCGGCGTTGACCGCAGCCCAACCCGAGGCCTGGTCACAACCGACCGCGCCGCCCGAAACTACCGTCACTCCCGCCTCGACCGCCACCTTTGCCGCAAGCTCTGCCACGGCAAGACCATACGGCGAGGCCTTACGCGCGCCGATGATGGAGAGCGCGGGCGTCGAAAGCACCTCGGGGTTGCCACACACATAGAGCGTCTGGGGTACATCAGAAAGCTCCAAAACGGTCTCGGGATACAATGCATCACCTGGATGCAGCTCAAAGGTCCCCTCGGCCATCATTGGTCCCTCCTCCCCTGGTACATCGCCGCCTCGAGCACGTGGTCCTGCGTCACTTGCTCGCTCTCGGCGACGTCAGCGATTGTACGCGCGATACGCACCAGGCGCACGATGCCACGCCCTGTGAGATGCGTGCGTTTGGATAGGCCGAGTACGCATTTCTCGGCAGCATCATCGAGCTCGAAGGTCGAAACGACGCCGTCAATGGACCGCGTCTCGTCATCCTCGGCCTCGGCATCCGCATCGTCCATACGGGACTCGCGCCAGGCGCGAAAGGCGCGACCGCGCACAACGTAGTCACGTAACTCGGCCGACGACATACCCTCCGCTCCCTCGATAATCACTTGGGGGTCGGGACGGGTCACATCGATCATCATGTCGATACGGTCAGCCAAAGGACCGCGCAGTTTAGACCGATAGCGCTCGACCATCGCCGCCGAGCAGCGACACGCCACCTCGCGATCGCCCAAAAAGCCGCAGGGGCAGGGATTGCTCGCAGCCAGCAGCTGAAAGCGCGACGGGAAGGTAAAAGCCCCGTCGACGCGTACGATCCTGACGTAGCCGCGCTCGATGGGCTGACGCAGCGTCTGCAGCACGCCAGTGGGAAACTCGGCAAGCTCGTCCAAAAAGAGCACGCCGCCATGGGCAAGGCTGATCTCACCCGGGTGCACCGGGCGCCCGCCGCCGATAAGGCCTGCGGTCGAAATACTGTGGTGGGGACTGCGGAAGGGGCGGTGCCCCGCCAACAAGCCATCAATGTTCTCACCCAAAACCGAATGGATGCACAGTGCCTCCTGCTGATCCTCAACGGAAAGCTCGGGCAGGATGCCGGTCATACGGCGTGCGAGCATCGTCTTGCCCGATCCCGGAGACCCGATCATGAGCAAGCCGAGTTCTCCTGCCGCCGCAAGCGCCATGCCGCGTTTAGCGACTTCCTGCCCCAGCACGTCGGCATAGTCGAGCTCAGGCTCAAAGGTCGCCTCGACGCCCTCGGAATCCAAGTAGTGCCGCGCGGCATCGCCCATACCATGAGCAAGCTGAGACAAATGATCGATGAATCCGCAATCCACGCCCGCGAGTGGCACATGCTGGTCTGACCTGCCGGCGATAAAAGACAGCCCCATGTCGCGAGCCAGCAGCTGAAACGCCACCTCGCCCTTGACGGGAAGCACCGTACCGTCCAAGCCGAGCTCGCCGGCGATAAGACAGCGATCGAGGTTGTCACGGGGAATCTGCCCATCGGCCGCCAGAACCGCGATGGCGATGGGCAGATCAAAGCCGCTACCGGTCTTGCGAATATCGCCGGGCGCCAGATTGACCGTAATGCCCGAGCGCGGGATCTCGAACCCGGCGGAGCGCATCGCACAGCGAATACGACCACGTGACTCCATCACCTCCATACTCGGGATGCCGAGCATCTGAATGCCCGGAACGCCGCCAGCAAGCGAGACCTCGACCGTGACGTGAATCGCCTCGACGCCGCGGATGCAGGCCGCGTGAACGGCAAACGTCTCGAACGCCATCACGACACCTGCCAATCGAACGCGTTGTACTGATGCTCGATCTCGGCGATATGCCCGCCGCGAATGGTGACACCCACGGCATCGAAGCGAATCGCCTTGAGAGGATAATGCTCCATGAGATAGCAACTTGCGATGCGGCGGTAGCGGCGTTGCTTTTGGGCGTCCACGGCCTCCTCGGGAAAGACCTGCGTGTTGCAATCCAGTGCGACACGTCTGGTCTTGACCTCGGCCATCACCACGACATCGTCGAGCTCATCAAGCAGCACCAGATCAGCCTCGCCCTCGGTGCAACGATAACCCTGCTCCAGCAAGGTGTAGCCGCGCTCGTTAAAGTAGTCGATTGCGATAAGCTCGCCCAGCATGCCCAGCTCGCGGGGACTGAGCCCCTTGATAAACTCGGGCGTCATCGCCCCGCAGTCAAGATCGCCGTTTTCCCAACGCTCCTTGAGCTGCTGCGTCTTGCTCTTTTTGCTTGCGGCACTCATGGGGTCTCCTTTCCCGCACACTGCATTGCCCCGATGATGAGGGCACCTTTCATGCGGGTAAGTACCGGAAGCAAACCAAAAGCTGACCAAATGCCGACAAAAAACGGGCCGTACGCAGCAATGGTGTTGCATGCGGCCCGCTAACAGCAGGTTTATAAAACCCCAGAGGTCCCTGTCTCCACAATTGACCTAGAAAAGCCGCTCGGTCTGCAGAAAGTTTCCGCAAAAGCTCACGCGGTGCAGCGGACAAAGTCCATGTTTGCGAATGGCCTCGATGTGCTCGGGACTCGCGTAGCCCTTCGACTCGGCCAAATGGTACTCGGGATACTCGGCGTCGTACTCGACCATCATCTCGTCACGCGTGACCTTGGCCATGATGGACGCCGCGGCGATGCAGGCGATTTTGGCATCGCCCTTCACCACATCGCGCTCGTTGGGAACGGCACCCAGAGGGTTACCGTCCATGAGGACACAGTCGGGTTCAAGCCCCGTATCGGCCACGGCGCCCGCGACGGCAGCGCGGATGGCGCGGGCCATGCCCATCTCATCGATATCCTTAGGCGCGATATGGCAAAAGCCGATGGCAGTCGCCACCTCGGCAATCTTCACCGAGAGCAGCTCGCGGCGCGCAGGCGTGAGCTTTTTGGAATCGTTAATGCCCCAGATGCGCGGATCCATCGGAAGGCACACGGCGCACACCGTCAAAGGACCGGCCACCGAGCCGCGACCCACCTCGTCGACGCCTACAACCACACCGTCACCGCCGAGCTCATGCATCAACTCATACATGCCGTTGACGCGCTCGCGCTCGGAAAGTTCCTTGGCATGGCGCTTAAGGGCACGCTCGCAAGCCTTGATAACCTGCTGGCGTGGATCCTCGCGATAATGCTCCACGAGGGCGGGAATCTCCTCGAACGTTGCGCTCGCCAGCTCTCCGGCAACCTGCGATGCCGAAACCGAGCTCGTCATATTGGCCATACGAGGCCCTCCTTGCATGCAAATCAGATAAAAAGAAGGGCCACCCGAAGGTGACCCTTGTGTCCAAACGAGTGGACAGACGCTGCGATCTTCTTAGCGCTTCTCGGGGATGCGAGCAGCCTTGCCCACCTTGTCGCGGAGGTAGTACAGCTTCGCGCGACGGACGCGACCATGACGAACGACCTCGAGCTTGGCGATCTTGGGGCTGTGAAGCGGGAAGGTACGCTCAACACCGACACCGAAGGACATCTTGCGGACGGTGAAGGTCTCGCGGGCACCGGCGCCGGCCATGCGGATGACGTCGCCCTGGAAGACCTGGATGCGCTCGCGGTCGCCTTCCTTAATGCGGTAGTGAACCTTGACGTTGTCGGCGACGCGAACCTGAGGAATGTCCTCGCGGATCTGCTGACGCTCGATTGCGCGGATGTAATCCATGTGCAATTCCTTACTCTTCTAGAGGTGCCGTACCACCTTGGCCGGCACGTAGTTGAACAAACGTATTCGAGTATACACGCGCGGGTTTCTGCTGCAAGAACAATTTTTTACGCAGACAAAAAGACAAAACCCGCACATGACAACCGTCCGTCTCACAAATGAGACGGACGGCATGAAGGGGGGCTACGCTAGGCGTCTAAACCCAAAACGTTAGGCGGAACGCTTGGCCTCGAGCTTGGCCTGAGCGGCAGCCAGGCGTGCGAGGGGCACGCGGTAGGGCGAGCAGGACACGTAGTCCACGTCGGCCACGTTAAACAGGCCCTTGATGGACTTGGGGTCGCCGCCGTGCTCGCCGCACACGCCAAAGTGCATGCCCGGGTTGGTGGCGCGGCCCTTCTCGACAGCCATGCGCACCAGTTCGAGTACTGCCGTGTCGATGGTCTCGAAGGGATTGTCCTTCAAGATCTTCTTATGCATGTACAGCGGGATAAACTTAGCCTCGGCGTCGTCACGCGAGAAACCGAAGGTCGTCTGGGTGAGGTCGTTGGTGCCAAAACAGAAGAAGTCTGCGTAATGGGCGATCTCGTCAGCGACCATGCAGGCGCGCGGCAGCTCGAGCATCGTGCCCACGGGAATATTGAGCTCGACGCCCTCTTCGTCGGAAACCTCGGCGATTACGCGCTCGATAACCTCGCGGGTCTGGACATGCTCGGCCGTGATGGAAACGAGCGGAACCATGATCTCGGGGCGCGGATCGACGCCTTCCTTGATAAGACGGGCAGCAGCCGTGGCGACGGCGCGAACCTGCATGAGCGGCAGATCGCTAAAGACGACGGACAGGCGCACACCGCGCAGGCCGAGCATCGGGTTGGACTCGACCATGCCGTCAATACGACGCAGACGGGTGCGCAGGGCGGCAAGCTCTTCCTCGTTGGCGCCAGCGGCTTCCTTCTTGGTGATGGCGACCTCGAGCTCGCGAGGATTATCCAGGAACTCATGAAGCGGCGGATCGAGCAGGCGGACGACCACATCGCGACCGGACATGGTCTTGAACATCGCCAGGAAGTCCTCGGTCTGAACCTTGAGCAGGTCGGCCAGGGCCTGCTGCTTCACGGCCTCATCGTCAGACAGAATAAAGCTCTGGATGATGTTCTTGCGATCGCCCAGGAACATGTGCTCGGTGCGGCACAGGCCGATGGCCTCGGCGCCAAACTCGAGCGCGAGCGCGGCATCCTCGGGATTGTCGGCGTTGACGCGCACATGGTTGGCGTGGCCACAGGTCTCGTCCAGGCGAATCTCGTCGGCCCAGGACAGGATGGTGTCCAGGTCGCCGGTGAGCTCGGCCGAAACCAGATCAACGGCGCCATCGACGACGATACCCTGGGTGCCGTCGATGGAGATGACATCGCCCTCGTGCAGCACGCGGTCGCTGCCCTCGATGCGTACGACCTTCTCAGCCGCGTCGATGTGGAAGCGCTCGACGCCGCAGACGCAGGGCGTGCCCATACCGCGAGCGATAACGGCGGCATGGCTCGTCTTGCCACCGTGGCTGGTCAGGATACCCTCGGCGGCGACCATGCCCTTCAGGTCATCGGGGTTAGTCTCCCAGCGAACCAGAATGACCTTGTGACCCTCGGCGGAACGCGCGACAGCGTCGTCGCTCGAGAACACGACCTCGCCCACGGCGGCACCGGGGCTGGCGTTAAGACCGCTGGCCAGGGCCTCGTACTTCTTGGAGGCGTCGAACTGCGGGTGCAGGAGTTGGTCGAGCTGCGCGGGATCGATGCGGCTCACGGCCTCCTCGCGGGTGATCAGGCCCTCCTCGACCATTTCGATGGCAATGCGCAGGGCGGCGGTGGCAGTGCGCTTGCCCACACGGGTCTGGAGCATCCAGAGCTTGCCCTGCTCGATGGTGAACTCGATATCGCACATATCGCGGTAATGGTCCTCGAGCGTCAGGAAGACACGCTCGAGCTCCTCGCCCGCGGACTCGAGGCCCGGAGTGGCCTTGAGGTCGGCGATGGGCTCGGTGTTGCGGATGCCGGCGACGACGTCTTCGCCCTGGGCGTTAACCAAAAAGTCACCGTAGAACTCCTTGGTGCCGTCGGCCGGATTACGCGTAAAGGCGACGCCGGTCGCGGAGGTCTCACCCTTGTTGCCAAAGGCCATGGCCTGCACGTTGACGGCGGTACCGAGCTCGTCGGAAATGCCATGCTGTTTGCGATAGATGCAGGCACGCTCGTTCATCCAGCTGCCAAAGACGGCCTGGATGGCAAGGCGTAGCTGAAGCTCCGGGTCGTGCGGGAAGACGGGCTTGCCGTCAGCGACCTCGAGCTCGGGATACAGGGCGGCCTCGACGTTATCAGAGAAGATGCCCTTGAAGGTCTCGACAAGCTCCTGAAGGTCCTCGGCCGAAAGCTCGGAATCGACGCGAACACCGGCGACCAGGCGGGCCTGGGTCAGGGCGTTCTCGAACAGGTCGGCATCAACACCCATAACGACGTTGGAGAACATCTGGATAAAGCGGCGATAGCTATCCCAGGCAAAACGCGGATTTTGCGTCTGGGCGATGAGCCCCTGTACGGAGTCGTCGTTGAGGCCCAAGTTGAGGACCGTGTCCATCATACCGGGCATGGAAAATGGAGCGCCCGAGCGAACCGACACGAGCAGCGGATCATTGTCGTCACCGAGCTTCTTGCCACAGCGGGCCTCGAGGTCGGCCTCGGCGGCAACGATCTCATCGAGTGCGCCTTCGGGCCAGACGTTGCCGGCACCGGAGTACTCGACGCAAGTCTGGCAGGTAATGGTAAAGCCACCGGGAACCGGCAGGCCGATGCGGCTCATCTCGGCAAGGTTTGCGCCCTTGCCGCCAAGCACGAAGTTCATGGACTTGTCGCCCTCAGTGACACAGGTGCCCTGGGCGTCGGTTCCAAAACGGTAAACCCTCTTGCAATCGCTCACGATACTTCCCCTTCCATGCGCTTACGCGCACGACCGTGGTAACGAATCGACCCGCCGGATGCGGGCCGTGAGGGAACTATACGGCCGGATTTGAACGGGCTTGAGCAGAGGATACGCGGTTTCGTAAACGTGCTAAAACTGGCGGTAAACGGTAGGTAAAGTTGGTTACCTTATGAAGATACCACTACAATAAAAAAGCAGGTCAGATGCGATATTTTTGCTAAATCGCTTTATCAAAATGCTACTAATATTAGGCGCGGCGGGTGGTTCGGCGGGCACGGGCTTCTTGGATTTCCTCCAAGTGGCTAATGATCTCGGCAGCGCTTTCCTCGATGGCCTTGCCGTCGGTACGCACCACAAAGCAGCCTAGGCGTTTCATGAGGGCACGAGCTTCCTCAAGCTCGCTGCGCACGCTCTCGGGCTCGGCATAGGAGCCGGCAACGGCACGAGCGTAGTCATCGCCCAAGCGGCTATCGCGAATTTCGGAAATCACATCGACGGTCGAAATCAGGCCGAACAGGCGCATCGGGTCAACCTCGTAAATCGACTTCGGCGGCTCCATGCCATGGGCCAACGGAACATTGGCAACCTTGAAACCTTGATAGGCCAGATACATCGACAGCGGCGTCTTGGACGTGCGCGATACGCCCAGCAGCACGATATCGGCACCCGACAGATCGTCGCAACCGCGCCCGTCGTCGTGCTCAACGAAATACTCCATGGCCTCGATACGATGGAAATAGCGGTCATCAGTCTTGTGAATCACGCCCGCGACGCCCTTTGGCGACACACCGATGAGCGACGACAGCACGGCGAGCGTCGGGCCGATCAGGTCGACCGAACGGATATGCAGCATACCCAGGTAATCGAGCACGCGGGCGCGAAGCGCTGGATCGACAATGGTGTGAAACACGGCAATATCGCGATGGTCGGCATCGACGCGCGGCCCCACAAATGACTTGACCTGCTCCACGGAAGTCACCTTGGGCAGACGTAAAACGCGAAAAGCCCCTTCATCAAATTGCCCGGACGCCGCAAGCACCACCTCACAAGCGGTATCGCCGAGCGAGTCGGAGATAACGATAACGGTGGGACGAGCGGTGACCGGGCAATCCATGCGGGGCTCCTTTTGCGCTTACGCGCAGGCTGGCTTACTTTTTGCGGGCAAGCTCACCGATGTTGGCAATGCCGGAGAAAACGGCCTCGAAGCGGTTGAGCAGCTTAAGGCGATTATCGCGGAGCTGCTCGTCCTTGTCCATGACCATGACCTCGTCGAAGAAGCGGTCGATGGGGGCGCGCAGGGCGGCAAGGGCGGCAAATGCGGCCGGATAATCCTCGGCAGCGAGGGCGGCATCGACAGCGGTCTGAGCAGCCTCGGAGGCGTCGGCGAGCGCGAGCTCGGCCTCGCCCATCAGGCTGCGGTCGTACTCCGCACCCAGCTCGGGCTTGGAGATGTGCGCGGCGCGGGCATAGGCGGTAGCCAGGTTGTCGAAGGTCTCGGCGTCGTTCTTGCGAGCCTCGTCGAGGGCGGCGCAGCGGGCGAAGAAGACGGACGGGGCGATGATGTGCACCGCGGAGACGGCGGCAACGGTATCGGCCGGGATCTTTTCGTCGCGGGCCATGCTCACCAGGCGGCCATGGAAGAAGTCACGAACCTGCTGAGCGACCTCGGCGGCGTCGAACTCAATGCCCTGCTCGCTATAGAGCTCAAGGGCGAAGTCGATGAGCGACGTGGGGTCGATCGGCAGACGGTCGCGCAGGATGTTGATGATGCCGATAGCGGCACGACGCAGCGCATAGGGGTCCGAAGAGCCGGTCGGGGGCTCGCCGATGGCAAAGATACCGGCGATGGTATCGAGCTTGTCGGCACAGGCCACGATGCAGCCAGCGGTGCCCTCGGGCAGCTCGTCACCGGCAAAGCGGGGACGATAGTGATCGCGAATGGCGTGGGCGACCTCGTCGTTCTCCCCCATCGCGGTCGCGTAATAACCGCCCATCACGCCCTGCTGGCTCGTGAACTCGACGACGGCGTTGGACACCAGGTCGGCCTTGCACAGGTGCGCGGCACGGCCGGCGTCGGCTGCCAGATGAGCACCCAGATGAGCCTCGCGGGCGATAGCGAGCGCGAGCTGCTCGATGCGCTCGGACTTGGCGAGCACGCTACCGAGCTTCTCCTGGAAGGCAACCTTGGCCAGACGCTCACGGAACTCGTCGAGGGAGATCTTCAGGTCCTCCTCGTAGAAGAACTTGGCATCGTCCAGACGGGCACGCACAACGCGCTCGTTGCCGTCGATCACGCGCTCGGCGTTCTCGGGCTTGCTGTTGGAGACGACCACGAACTCACGCGTGAGCTTGCCCTCGCCGTCATAGATCGGGAAGTAGCGCTGGTTGGTGAGCATGGACTCGCAGATGATCTCGTGCGGGACCTTGAGGAACTCCTCATCGAAGGTACCGACGAGCACCGTCGGCCACTCGCAGAGGTTAATGACCTCCTCAAAGACCTTCTTGGGCGTATCGACATGGCAGCCGGGACGGGCAGCCTCGACCTCGGCGATACCGGCGAGGATGGCCTCACGACGACGCTCGGCAGAAAGCACGCCGGCGTCCTCGAGCACCTGCTCGTAGACGGCGGGGCTGGCAACCACATGGTCACCGGGGCCAAGTACGCGATGACCACGCGTGGTGTTGCCGCTCGTCACGTCGGCAAACGACACGGGCACAACGTCATCGCCCAAAAGGCAGCAGATCCAACGGACCGGACGAACAAAGGTCGCATGCTCGTGACCCCAGCGCTGGGAGCGGTAGTTGGGCCACTGCAGGCCAGCGATAGTCTTCTCGCACAGGGCCGTCAGGATCGGGGTGGCCGGGGCGGAAGGGATGTTCTTCTCGGCAAAGACGTACTCACGGCCGTCGGTGTCCTCGCGACGGACCAGATCCTCGGCAGCCACACCGCACTTGCGGGCGAAGCCCTGGGCGGCCTTGGTGGCGTTACCGTCGGCATCGAAGGCGATGTTGACCGCGGGGCCGCGCTTGACCTCGTGAACCTCGTCGGTCGCGGTGGCGACGTCGGCAACGAGCGCAGCCAGGCGGCGCGGGCCCGAGATCACGCGGACCTCGCCGTGGGCCAGACCGGCCTCGTCGAGACCCTTGGCGATCATGGTGCCAAGCTGCTTGACGGCATTGTTCAGCGGTGCGGAGGGCATTTCTTCCGTACCGATCTCAAACAGGAAATCCTTAGCGTCTGCCATGGCTTACGCCACCTCGCCTTCCTGGTCGGCATTCTCGTTGACTCCGGCGACCTCGGCCATGTAGGCCTCGCAGCACGCCTTGGCGACGGCGCGGACGCGCAGGATGTAGTTGGCACGCTCGACCGCGGACAGCGCGCCACGGGCATCGAGCAGGTTGAAGGCGTGGCTGCACTTCATGACGCAGTCGTACGCCGGCAGCGGCAGCTTGCGCTCCAGACAGGAGTGGCACTCGGCCTCGTAGTCGTCAAACTTCTGACGCATCATCTCGACGTTGGCGACCTCAAAGTTGTAGGCGCTGAACTCGCGCTCGTTCTCGAGGAACACGTCGCCATAGGTCATGGGCGTGCCGTCGGGCAGGTAGCTCCACACCAAGTCGTAGACGGAATTGACGCCCTGCGCATACATGGCGATGCGCTCCAGGCCATAGGTGATCTCGACGGGCACGGGGTCGACCTCGATACCGCCCACCTGCTGGAAGTACGTAAACTGCGTGACCTCCATGCCATTGAGCCAGACCTCCCAGCCAAGGCCCCAGGCGCCGAGCGTCGGGCTCTCCCAGTCGTCCTCGACAAAGCGGACGTCATGGTCGTTGGGGTCCAGACCGATAGCGGCAAGAGACCCCAGGTAAAGCTCCTGGGCGTTGACCGGAGAGGGCTTGATGAGCACCTGGAACTGATAGTAGTGCTGCATGCGGTTGGGGTTCTCGCCGTAGCGGCCGTCGGCGGGACGGCGGCAAGGCTGCGCATAGCAGGTGCGCCACTCGGCGGGACCGAGCGAGCGCAGCGTGGTCGCGGTATGGAAGGTACCGGCACCGACCTCGGAGTCATAGGGCTGCATAATGACGCAGCCCTGCTCGCCCCAGTACTGCTGGAGACGCAAGATGATGTCTTGGAAGGAAAGCGATGAAGCGTTCATGCCTCTAATATCCCCTCGTCGAAACGATTACACGGTTAGGTACTGTACTATAGCGGTTTTTAGTCGATAGCGCCGATGCGGTTGAGCGGCCAGTAGCGCACAAGCGCCACAGCGATCAAATCAGAGCGATCGACGGGACCAAAATAACGTGAGTCGGCAGAGTTTTCGCGGTTGTCGCCCATCACCCACACGCACCCGTCGGGAACGGTGTAGGGATAGCTTACCTGAGCGCCGGGCGCTTGGACCGAAAGTGGCCAGCTCATGCCCGTCGTATAGTCCTCGTCGAGCGCTTGGCCGTCAACGACCACCTTGCCATCCTGCAGGTCGACCGTCTGCCCGGCCGTGGCAATAACACGCTTGACAAGAACATCATGCTCGGAGGTGCCATCGGGGTTGTGAAACACCACGATATCGCCCTGCTTGACGGGCTGACCGAGCTCGAGGCTCACCTTTTGTGCCAGGATCTGGTCGCCAATCTCGATCGTGGACTCCATGGAACCGGTGGGTACCACAAAGGGTTCGACCACAAACGAGCGAATCAAGAAGGTAGCGACCAGTGCGATCGCGACGACCACGATCCACTCAAACGCACCCTTTAGCACGGAATGCTGCGATGGAACCATCCTCACTCCTCGCTCTGCGAATACGAAGCGTCCAGAATCTCCTGCGCGTAAGCGCGCTCCTCGGGCGTGAGCCGCGCCGTCTCAATCAGATCGGGACGCCAACGACAGGTGCGCTCGATGGCGTTCTTACGACGCCACGCATCGACCTTAGCATGATCGCCGCTCACAAGCACCGGAGGCACGCCCTCGCCGTTGAACTCGGCAGGACGGGTGTACTGCGCGTACTCGAGCAGGCCTCCATCCTCGGCGGTCGAGAACGACTCGTCCACGTTGCTCATCTCGTCGCCCAGGGCGCCGGGAATCAGGCGTACGACGGCATCGGCAACGACCATAGCGGGAAGCTCGCCGCCCGTAAGCACGTAGTCGCCGATCGACAGACGCTCATCGGCATACGCATACGCGCGCTCGTCGACGCCCTCGTAGCGACTGCACACAAACAGCAGGCGCTCACTTTTGAGCAGGCGCTCGGCCACATGCTGCGTAAAGGGCTCGCCACAGGGGGTGAAGAACACAACCGTGGGCTTGGGACCCTCTGCGCTAATGGCCTCGATGGCCTCTGCGATAGGCTCGACCTTCATGAGCATGCCCTGCCCGCCGCCGTACGGCTCGTCATCGACGGTACGATGGCGGTCGTGCGTCCAGTCGCGCAGGTTATACGCCTTAAAATCAAAAAGGCCGGCCTTGCGGGCGCGGCCCAAAATCGATGTGGACATGACGGGCTCAAACATCTCGGGAAAGACCGAAAGGGTCTCGATCAGCATGTTGTCCTCCCTACTTGTCCATATCGATCAGGCCGTCCATAACATGGACGGAAATTGTTCCTGTGTCGGGAAGATCGAGCACGACCTGCTCGATCACGGGAATCAGTACCTCGCCGTACCGATCGCCCTCGACAACCCAAACATCGTTAGCGGGCGTCGACATGATCTCGACGATCGTGCCGAGCGAACCGAAGCGCTCGTCGACCACCTCGCGACCCATCAGGTCGGTATAGGCAGCGTCGAGCGAATCGAGCTCAAAGTCGTCACGATTTGCCAGCACGTAGCATCCCGTGATGCCCTCGGCGGCCGTCAAGTCGTCAATGCCCTCAAACGAGACCAGATCGCCATCGCCCGTATCGGTGACGGACACGACCGTGCAAAAGCGGTCGCGCTTGAGCGCCGGCGGCGTCAGGGCGACGCGCATACCCGGCTCTAATACAGAAGGAAGCCCCCGCAGCGGCTGCGCGAGGACCTCCCCCTTCCTTCCGTGCGGCTTGACCACACGGGCGATGTTTTTGTACTGGGACCTCAAGGTCCTAGCCCAGAACCTCTACCTCGACAGCAGTGTCGAGGCGAGCAGCCAGTGCACGGGCGAGCGTGCGAATGGCCTTGATGGTACGGCCACGACGGCCGATGACCTTAGCGACGTCATCCTCGGCGACCGAAACCTCAATCGTAGAGGCGTCATCACCATCGATGACCTCAAGGCTCACGGAATCCGGGTCGTCGACGATCTGAACAACGAGATATTCGACGAGATCGGCGATGCGATCTGAGAGCATTGCCTCACCCTCGAGCTGTGCAGCGTCAACCTCAGGCACGATTTACTCCTCGGCGCCCTCAGCGGCCTCAGCGGCAGCCTTAGCGGCCTCGGCCTCTTTGGCGAGCTGCTTCTTGGACTTCTTGACGACGGTCTCGGTCTTCTCGCCCTCGTTGGCGGCCTTGACCAGAGCGGCGACGGCGTCGGTGAGCTGAGCGCCCTTGGACTGCCAGTCGGCGATCTTCTCGAGATCGAGGTTGATGGTCTTGGGGGCGGTCATCGGGTTGTAGCGGCCAACCTCCTCGATGATACGACCGTCACGCGGGGCGCGGGAATCGGCGACGACGACACGGTAGTACGGACGCTTCTTAGCGCCGTGACGAGCAAGGCGAATCTTGACTGCCAAAGGAAACTCCTCCAACCAAGCAGCTTTAGGCTGCAACTACAAACAAACAGTTGAACATAATACGCCATCGACGCGGGCAGGTGAAGTCCGTGAGACCAACTTCTTCGGTGTAGTCGAGGGCAAATCCATATCTTAGACAAGAATTCGGGATTTGCAAGCACATACACGCACCCCACATGAGCTGCGCGGTATACTCATGACATGGAAAGACGCGAACATACATACGGTTATGAGGATGCCATGGGCGTCACACCGCCTCCCTGGACGGGTCCGGCGGTGGGCCTGATGGACCTCGATGCGTTTTTTGCGAGTGTGGAGATGCTCGATCATCCCGAATGGCGCGGAAAGCCGCTCATCGTGGGCGGAGACGCCGATTCGCGTGGCGTCGTGTCCACGTGTTCGTATGAGGCGCGTAGCTTTGGCGTGCACTCTGCCATGGCCTCAGCCGAGGCGCGGCGCTTGTGCCCGCAAGCCATTTGGACGCACGGGCACTTTGATCGCTACCGCGAGGTGAGCGCGCAGGTCATGGCGATTCTCGCCGACGAGACCCCGCACGTTGAGCGCGTATCCATCGACGAAGCCTTTATCGATATCACACCGGGTCGCTTTGCGCCCGAAGACCCGCTGCTGGTTGCGCGGCGTATAAGCGACCGCGTGGCAGCGCTGGGAGTGACCTGCTCCATTGGCGTGGGCTGCAACAAGACGGTCGCAAAGATCGCAAGCGAGCGGGATAAGCCGTTTGGGCTGACCATCGTGCGCCCCGGAACCGAGCAGCGCTTTTTGGCCGCGCTGCCGGTATCTGCCATGAGCGGCATCGGACGCTCGGCCGAGGAGCGACTGCGCCGCATGCGCATCTACACCCTCGGTGAGCTATCACGTGCACCAGAATCCACCTTGGCCTCTATTTTTGGCGTCAACGGCGAACGCATGCGCCAGCGTGCGCAAGGACTCGAAATCTCCGAAGTCACGAGTCTCGATGAAGAGCGCGAGGTCAAGTCGGTCAGCAATGAACGCACCTTTGCGAAAGATTTGACTGAGCGTGGGGATATTGAGGCGGCGATTGCGCTGCTGGGCGAGTCAGTGGGACGCCGCCTGCGCCGTCAGGGACTAACGGGCGCCACGGTGACGCTCAAGCTCAAGTATTCGTATGGAAACGGTCGCTCGGCACAGCGCCGGCTGCCTCATCCGACCGACGATGAGAACATCTTCGTGGCGGTTGCACTCGAACTGCTCGACAACATCTGGCAGGAAGGAATGCACGTGCGCTTAGCAGGCATCGGCATGAGCGACTTTGACCATCAGGGCGGCATCCAGACTGACCTGTTCTGCGAAGTCGATGACCGCGGGGCCCAATCCAGCGACCGACGCGACCTCTCCGTCGCCATCGACGCCGTCCGAGACAAATTCGGCGACACCGCCCTATCCTTCGGCCGCCAATCCCGCTTCAACGATTAGTCCCTTAGGCAAAAAGAAAGCCGGGCAGGTGCGAATGATTATTCTAGGACGGGGATTTTTTAATCATTTGGAGCGTCATTTCGCCCTTTGAATGATATTGGTCCCAATTCCCGTCAGACGCGAAATCTGGTCAATCGTAAACCCCCGATGCCTCAACACTGCCAGAAGACGATTTCGCTCTGATTTCGGCAAAGTTTTAAGCTGATAAGGCTCATGCGGAGCCAAAAGAGCCCGGGCAACTTCCAGCGCATCCATATCGGAGATATGCTTACCTTCGGGCATAAAATAGGGATTAGGCTTGCCGTCGGTACTCGAAAGATAAAACGCTTCCGTACCCCCAAACAGATTGAGAATACCTTCACAATCACAAATTTCGGGATGAGAGAAATACTCATGGAAGCTGCTCCAGCGATACAGAGGAGCAGAAGAAATACCTGCTTTTGCAGGATTGTCGTGTATGTATCGGACGCAACGGAGCAGCTGTTTGTCGTCAGAAATGATCACACTCTTGAATCGTTCCTGGAACACCGGTCCGCGGCGGCCGGTTTTTTGATTGAAGTGTTTCGCATATGCCGTATCAATCGCATGCATAGCAACGCTCATCTGATTATCGAGATCATCGAATAGCAGGTGAACATGATTGTCCATGAGGCACCAGGCAAGAAGGCGAATATGAGCGGACGTAAATCGTCTGTTCAATAGATTGAGAAAATAAAGGCGATCGTCATCGTCTTCGAAGATCAGCTGGCCAGCACAGCCCTTGAGCATGACGTGATAATGGCCGAGTTCGGACAACGCACGGGCAACACGAGTCATCGAAACCCTCCCTTCCAAGGATGCAGTAGTCACAGCATACAAAAGGAAAGGAAGAAAAAGGCCGAACCGCCCGACAAAGGTGAGCGGTTCGGCAAACGGTAGCAATGATTATTTTATCCCCGTCCCAGAAAAATCATTTAGAGGAGGTCGAGGGGAAGCTGGGGAGCGTCGCCCCAGAGTTTCTCGAGGCGGTAGAAGTCGCGGGCTTCGGGAGTGAAGACGTGGACGACAACCGAACCGTAGTCCATGAGCATCCAAGTCTTCTGCTCGCGACCCTCGATGGAGAACGGATGCTCGCCGCAAGCCTCGGCGACCTTCTCCTCGATCTCGTCGACAATTGAATCGACCTGGCGGTTGTTGGCACCGGTGGCAAGCACAAAGTAGTCGCATACGTCGGAAAGCTCGGTCAGGTCGAGCACCTGAACGTCCTCGCCCTTCTTGTCGTAGGCGGCCTGTGCGGCGGCGCGGGCGACATCCTCGGCGGCGACACCGCTCGCGGACAGCGAGGCGGCAGTGCGGTCGGACGTGGCGGCGAAGCTCTTGTGCTCCACATGTTCAAGAATCTGCTCGTCGGTCATGGTCTCGTCGGCCATGGAATACCTCTTTCTAGACAGCCCGAGCTAGCGCAGCTGGGCGTAATGGTTGTAAATCGAAATAGCCGTGGGATAAAGATAGCGCCCGGACTGGATCACATAGACCAGACCCTGCGCAAAACAGGAGAAGAACAACTCGTCGAGCGTCGACTCCCCCACCATCTTGCGCAGCGCATGCGCATAGTCGCCGTGGCGGTTGGGCTCGATGGCATCGGCCACAAAGACCACCATATCGAGCGGCGTCATGTCGCAGGCACCCACGGTGTGACGGTCGACAGCCTGGAAAACGGCCGGCGACAACTCGGGGAAAAGCTGCGGAAGCTCATAGGCGGCAACAGGGCCATGCAAAAGCGGCGTCGCGGCGGAAGGAGAGCCGGCAATCTTAATGCCGTAATGCAGAGCGCGCGTGACCAGCTCGTCGTCGGAGAGCACTTTGTCCCAGTCATGGATCAGGCCGGCGGCAGCGGCATCAAAGCGGTCAACGCCGTAGACCTCGGCCAGATGAAGTGCGGTCTCGGCAACACCCAGCGAATGCACATAGCGCTTGCGCTTATCCTTCATGCGAACATCGAGCAGCTCTTGAATGCGCTTGAGCAGCGCGCGCTCATCGCCCTCAAACTGATCCTCTACCGACAACGTAGACCCCCATCACTCAAAATCTTCTTGGCCCAAATCGGCATATAGCCTGCGTTTGCGAATGTAGCCGAGCACGGACTCGCTCGTAAGATAGCGCACGCTCATACCGCGGGCAACACGCTTGCGAATGTTCGTCGAGCTGATCGCCAGCGCCGGAATCTGAATATAGCGCACGTCGAACGGCAGCCCCGACTCTTTGATTCGGGCACGCGCCGTATCGATATCAAAGCCCGGTCGCGTCGCCGCAATAAAGGTAGCAAGCTCAGCGATTCGTTCGGCATCATGCCAAGTCACAATATCGATAATCGCGTCGGCGCCCGTAATAAAGTAGAGCTTTACCTGCGGCGGGTAAAAGTCGCGAAGGGCATGAAGCGTATCAGCTGTATAGGTTACGCCCGGACGGTCGATCTCGAACCGGCTCGCCAAAAAGGCCGGGTTCGCAGCGGTGGCGAGGACCGTCATGGCATAACGGTCCTCGGCAGGCGTCACCGGCTTGTCAAGCTTAAAGGCAGGAGAGCCCGCCGGCATAAAGAGCACAGCGTCCAAGTCGAGCGACTCGCGCGCCTGCTCGGCGGTCACCAGGTGCCCGTAATGGATGGGATCAAAGGTGCCACCCATAATGCCGAGCCTAAACTCCTGCCCGTCCTCTAGAGGAAGCTCGGGCAGACCGATTCCACCGCGCAGCGACATGGCTTACTCGCCCTCCGAGGTCTCGGCATCGCCCGCGGCATCCGCCGCATCGACAACCTCGACGCCCTCATCCGCAGCATCGGCCACGTCAATGGCTTCAACGGCAACGTCCTCGTCAGCATCCTCGAGCTCTTCGTACTCCGAGAAGTCCTCAGCGCCCTCAAAGTCAAAGGCGCGCTGACAAATGCGGACCTCGTCGCCCGCACGGCAACCGGCCTTCTCGAGCGCGTCGTCAACACCCATACGCGCAAACTTATGCTGCAGGTAAATGACGGCTTCCTCGTTTTCCCAGTCGGTCTGGATGACCATACGCTCAATGGCACGACCGACCACGCGGAAGGCACCGGGCTCTTCCTGAACAATGCGGAAACGCTTCTCACGCTGCAGGCGACGGCGCTCCCACTCATCGTCGCGCAGAACGACCGGCTCATCCGAGACAGCCAACTCGGCGCGCAGCTTAGCCACCTGCTCGCCCACGGCAAGCATCAGCGTATTGAGGCCGGCGCCCGTCACGGCAGACACGGCAAAGAACATATGTCCATCGTCGAGCGCTGCGCGCTTGAGGTCGGCAATCTTGTCGGCCGTGCCCGGCGCATCGCACTTGTTGGCAACGACGATCTGCGGACGCTCCGAGAGCTCTGCGCCATACTGCTCGAGCTCGCGGTTGATGATGTGGTAATCCTCGACCGGATCGCGATCCTCAAAACCACCCGTCATGTCTACGACGTGCATGATCAGGGCCGTACGCTCAATGTGGCGCAAGAACTGGTGACCCAGGCCCTTACCCTCGCTCGCGCCTTCGATAAGACCGGGGACGTCAGCAACGACGTAAGAATATTCGCCGGCACGCACCATGCCGAGGTTCGGCACGAGCGTGGTAAACGGGTAGTCGGCGATCTTGGGGCGGGCGGCACTCATGCGCGCGATGAGAGATGACTTACCCACCGAGGGGAAGCCCACGAGCGCGGCATCGGCCATGAGCTTCATCTCGAGCTCAATCCAGTGCTCCTCGGCCGGCTCGCCCAGCTGGGCGAACGCGGGCGCGCGGCGCACCGACGTCACAAAGTGCGTATTGCCGAGACCACCGGCGCCACCAGGGGCCACGACAACGCGCTCGCCATCATGCACCAGATCGGCAATCTCGAACATCGGGGTCTGCGTCTCGGGGTCGAGCTCGCGCACCACGGTACCCATAGGGACCTTGAGAATCAGGTCCTCGCCGCTCTTGCCGTTACGACGGGCACCCTGCCCGTGCGTGCCGCGCTCGGCGCGAAAGTGATGCTTAAAGCGGTAATCGATCAGCGAAGACAGCTGAGCATCGGCCTGGATGACGACATTGCCGCCACGACCGCCGTCGCCGCCATCGGGGCCGCCCTTGGGGACAAATGCCTCGCGCCTAAACGACATGCATCCGGCTCCGCCGTCGCCGCCGCACACGTTAATGCGGCTGATATCGGTGAACTGTGACAACAGAATCGCCTCCTACAAAAAAGAGGGAGACCCTTGAATCCTAAAACTCAAGTGCCTCCCACATATGTGCTCTATGAAGGGTGAATTACGCGTTCGCGAGCGGGCGTACGCTGACCCTGTGCTTGATACCCTTGTGGAACTCAACGGTACCGTCGACCAGCGCGAACAGCGTGTCGTCCTTACCACGGCCAACGTTCTCACCCGGGTGGATGTGCGTGCCGTGCTGACGGACGAGAATCGTGCCCGTGGTTACCGTCTGGCCGGCATAGCGCTTCGTGCCAAGGCGCTGACCGCGGGAGTCACGGCCATTACGGGAGGAACCGAGTCCTTTTTTGTGTGCCATTGTGTATACCTACTCTTTCGTTACGAGTGTAATCTACTCGGCGACGGGAGCCTCGGCAACAGCCTCAGCCTCTGCCTTGACAGCCTTCTTGGCGCGGGAGGTAGCCTGAACCTTCACGATCTTCAGCTTGGTGAGCTGCTGACGGTGACCCTTCAGACGACGATAGCGCTTGCGCTTGTGGAACTTGAAGACCAGCTGCTTCTCGCCCTTGAACTGCTCAACGATCTGAGCGGTAACCTTGGCCTTGGCCAGCTTGTCGGGATCGGTGACGATCTTCTTACCATCGTTGAGGAAGATAACCGGCAGGGTGACCTTGTCGCCCTCATTGCCCTCGATCTTCTCGACGGTGATGACATCGTCGGTGGCGACCTTGTACTGCTTGCCGCCCGTGTTAACGATTGCGTACATGTTTACTTGCCCTTCATGCATCAGTTAGTGCAACAGCCGAATATAGTAGCAGGCGAAAATACCCCCGTCAACGAGTATGTGGAGCAAATCCACAAGTTCGCACAGGTATGGGGCTGACGAGTCGGCCCTCGTCGTCCTCGCATGCTTGATTCTGACGCTCGACATCGTAGGAGCAGATGGTCACGAGGTCTTGCATACCGGTGGAAACAATAGGTGCATCCACGCCCGGGGTCAAGCCCTGCAACAAAACATCAGCAGCAGAAAGCAAAATTTCCGGACGCATGGAGCCCTCGTTGTCGGCATGGGTGTCGAGCATGAGCACCAAATGGTCCGGGCGCTCCCCCGCCGTGAGCTCATAGCCCACGAGCGTGTGATCCAAATCCAAGCGCTTGCTCTTTTTGCCGCGCGCGTAGTCGATGCCGTGGCCCGCGCGCAGCGTGTCGATCGCACGACGCACCTCGTCGGCGCTTACGGGCGCCTCGGGATCCAAGTGCAGGTCGATGCGATACGACAGGCGCGTGAGCTGCGCCGTCAACGCCGGCGTGCGCACGTCGATGTACGCCGCCTCGATGGGCGCCAAATCGGCCGGAGACGCCGCACCCAGGCGCCCAAACGCCTCGTCGAGCGCCACGATCTCGGTCATAAACAGGTCATACCACTCGCAGGTCGACGACGTACCCACCGGCAGCGCCGAAGAGAAGCCCACGCGTATGTGCGGAGAGAAGCCCTGCGTGACGGCATAGGGAAGTCCCGCACGGCGCACGATGCGCTCAATGGTATGGATTACTTCGAGATGGCCCAGGTACTTAAGGCGATCGCGCTTGCCATAGCGAACACGAAGCCTAAAGAGCGAGGGGTTGTCGGTCAGGCGCTCACTCATGCGCGATCACCCATCAATACATTCTTGGCGTGGAGCGTGGGGCAGATCCCGCAGCCGGTGCACGACGTGCGGGTACAGTCGGGAGTCGTGACGCCCTCGAGCGAGCGACGGTACTCGCGCTCGAGGAAGCCGCGCGTGCAGCCGGGGCTCACGTGCTCCCACGGCAGGCGCCAGTCCAACTCGTAGGGCAGGTGCACGAGCTCATTGAGGTCGATGCCGTTTTTGGCAGCAGCTTCCTTCCAGTTATCGAGCGAGAAATGCTCTACCCAGGCGTCAAAGCGAGAGCCCGAGCGCCAAGCATCGATGATGACGGGCGTCATGTCACGACCGGCGCGGGAAAGCGCGGCCTCGATGAGCGAGGTCTCGGCATCGTGGTAATGCACGCGGACGGCACGGTTGCGAACGCTCGTGATAAGCAACTTCTGGCGACGCTTGACGTCGTCGTAGTCGAGCTGCGGGCACCACTGGAACGGCGTGGCAGCCTTGGGGATAAAGACCGAAACCGAGATGGACACCGAGATCGAGCCGCGACGAGCCTTGGGCACCACGGAACGACCGAGCTCCAGCACGTGATCGGCCAGATTGGCGATGGCCACGATGTCCTCATCGCGCTCGCCGGGAAGGCCCATCATAAAGTAGAGCTTCATGCGGTTCCAGCCGGCCTCGAAGGCCGCCTTGGCCGCACGGTCCAGGTCCTCCTCGGTCACGTTCTTGTTAATGATGTCGCGCATGCGCTGGCTGCCGGCCTCGGGCGCGAACGTCAGGCCGCCCTTCTTTTCGCCGGCGACCGACTCGGCCATATCCACGCCAAACGAATCCAGGCGCTGCGACGGAATAGACACGCGTATACCCGTATCCTCCAGGCGACGGTTGAGCCTGCCGAGCACGTCGCGAATGCAGGAGTGGTCGGTAGTGGAAAGCGAGGTCAGCGACACCTCGTCATAGCCGGTCTTTTCCAGACCCTGAATCACCGACGAGACGATCTGGTCGGCCGAGCGCTCGCGCACCGGGCGATACGTCATGCCGGCCTGACAAAAACGACAGCCGCGGGCGCAGCCGCGCAGGATCTCGATAGACAGGCGGTCGTGAACCAGCTGCGCATAGGGCACGCACGACTGCGACAGCGGATTCGTGGCGCCGAAATCCTCAACGACGCGCTTGTAGACCACGGTCGGCGCATCCTTGCCCTCACGCGGCACGGTGTAGCCATGCGGCGAGCAGGGCTCGTCGTGACGAACCTCATAGAGCGACGGCACGTAGTTGCCGGCAATGGATGCAAGCTGCTCGACAATCTGCGCGCGCGGGACCCCTTCGTCACGCAGGCGGCGATGCAGCTGGCAGGTCTCGAGCAGCGATTCCTCGCCCTCACCGATGAGGATGGCATCGAAGAAGGCCGCGTACGGCTCGGGGTTGTACACCGAGGGACCGCCGGCGATGATGAGTGGGTCGTCTTCACCTCGGTCGGCCGCTAACAGCGGAATGCCAGCGAGGTCCAAAGCCTCGAGGAAGTTCGTCACCGCCATCTCGTGCGGCACATGCAGACCGACGATATCAAACGAAGCGACCGGCGCTGCACCCTCGAGCGATAGCAGCGGAATACCCGCCTCGCGCATGGCATCACCCATATCGGGCCACGGCACATAGCCGCGCTCGCAGGAGATGCCCTCGGCCTGGTTAAGGATGTTGTAGAGGATGGCGATGCCCTGGTTGGGCAGACCGACCTCGTACACATCCGGATAGATCAGGCAGCAACGGTAGTCGGCATCGGCCTTGGAAAGCGTGCCCCACTCGTGATCGATATAGCGGCTCGGCTTCTCGACCTTGGCGAGCAACGGCTCAATTAAATGAAAACAGTCTTGGTATGCAACGCGCAACGGAAAACCCCTAAGCAGCGAGATCGGATGCGTCTTGGTAGGACGCCATAGGACGGGTAGCGCCCGCGACCGTGGTCACCAGATCGCGAACGCGGGAGAACGTGGCAGTGACCACCTCGTTGGCACGGCTGTAGTCGACATCGCGCTCGTAGAGCGAAACGAGCGCACGGCCCATGCCGTAGGTGCCCGCGGCAGCAGTGAGCGCCTTAACGGCAAACCCAATATGCGGCGTCTGTTTGACGAGCGCGCGGGTGACCGCGCGGATCACAAGACCGCCGGCAAGCACGCCCGCGACCTCGTAGCCGCGCTCAGGCTTAATGCCGCGTCCAAAGACGGCAGCGAGCTCAAAGAGCATGCCCACCTGCGCCAGCGCCATAACGGGATAATCGGCGCCAGGCAAAAACACCAGCGCACCGGTCGCCATATTGGTGAGCGCGCACGAGGTGATGATACGATTGGCGGCCGCGATGCGCATGAAGGCAAAGTTCGCCGCAAAAGCCGTTTCCTTGTCGGTGCGATCGAGAATCCAGCGGGCAAGCGTCTCGAGCAGATACGTCTTATCGGTTGCCGCTACCACGCCGAGCATGGGCGTGGACTCCTCGATAAACGGCACCTCCACAGCAGACTCGGCAAGCACGCACACGGGCGCGCCGGCGATCACGAGCTCCTGCACGGCACTCTCCAAGCGGTCGGAACCACACGAGAGCACCAGCACCACATCGGTATCGGTCTTTGGAGCAATTCGCTCCTCCCCCAGACGCTCGACGCGCACAATGCCCGAGGTCGTCTGCGGCACAAAGGCGTCACGCACCGTCTCGGCCAGAAAGCGCGAGGCGGACGAATCCAGATAGACCGAAACGCGCACCGGCGTATCGGAATCCTTCTTAACGGACGCGCCCATCTTAAAAGCGCGGGTCAGCTTATCTACGGGAATTTTCATAGCAAACCCCTCCAGCGGTTACGCGGCGCCCGAACGATGCCGCCATATGGATTGTACGATACCCACCGTCAGTAGCTGAATCATCATCGAAGACGAGCCAAAGCTAATAAACGGTAGCGGAATACCGGTAATCGGCATCATGCCGATGCACATGCCGATGTTTTCGAAGGTCTGGAACGCCCACATGCCAACGATGCCAACACACGAAAGACGCAAAAACAGCGACTCACACTTAAAGGCGACGCGAATCGTCGAAAAGATCAACAGCACGTAGAGGCACAGGAGCAAAAAGGAACCGCAAAAGCCAAAGGTCTCGGACAGGAAGGCGAAGACGAAGTCGGTGTGGAACTCAGGCAGAAAGCCGCCGGCCGACTGCGTCGCATGGCCCAAACCCTTACCAAAGAAGCCGCCCGAGCCAACGGCGATAAGCGACTGCTGCAGGTTGTAGGCATCGTCCGAATCGGCATTATCGGGGTCGATAAAGACCGTCAGACGGTTCATCTGGTACTGCTTGATGAGCACATCGTGGCCGAGCAACGAATCAAAGACCGAATCGAGCGCCAGGACGAGGGCCACCAGGCCCACGAGCAGGGCCAGGGTCGACAGCACCCATTCGCGGCGTGCACCGCTCATACAAATGACGATGGCGCCCGAAACCAGCACGACCAGGCCCGAGCCCAGGTCGCCCATGGCAACGACGGCCAAAAACGGAATGGACAGCATGCCGCAGAGCTTGACGTAGTCGCGAACGGTATCGATGCGACCGTTATACTGCGAGCCAAGCGTAGCAATAAAGAAAATAGTGATGAGCTTGGCAAGCTCAACCGGCTGGAATGTCAAGCCGATACCGGGAATCTTGATCCAGCCCGTCATGCCCAGACCGCCCGTATAGGACAGACCCGGAATCTTGGGCGAGAAGATCACGATCAGGTCGATGACGAGCAACGCCGTCGAGAAATTGGAAATACCGCGAAGGTCGGTACGCCAGACCAGCACCGCCAGCACCGCTCCGATGCCAATTCCCAGCAGATGGCGTGAGAACGAAGCATCGGCCTTAAACTGCGAAGCCGACCAGATAATGATGGCACCGTAGGCGACGAGCGCCACAGTAGCCACGAGCACACCGATATGCACCTTTTGGCGAAACGTGCCGCGCGAGGCCGAAAGTTGCTTGTTGACACGGTCCAGGCTGCTGCGAGAGCCGGTCTTGGTTGAACGGAACAGATCCGCCGGAGAAAAATCCATCGCAACCTCCTATCGAACCGAAGAATCGCCCGAGGCCGAAGAGGTATCGGGCTCGTCATAAATCACGCCGAGCACGTCGCGCACGACATGCATCGCGGTATCTGAGCCACCGCCGCCCTGCTCCAGGACGGTAGCGATGACATACTTGGGGTCATCGGCCGGTGCATAGGCGCAGAACCACGCGTATTCGTCCTCGCCACTTTTCTCGCCCGTGCCCGACTTGCCGTATACCTGCGGCGTCAGGGTGCCAAAGTGAGCCGCCAGGGACGTCGATGCCGTGTAAATCACGTCGTGCATGCCGTTGCGAACAAGAGCCAAATCCGAATCGCTGTTGATCTTGGCCTCCAGGCGCTTCTTCTTGCCCTTGCCGTTGTACTTATAGGCATCGCCGTCGCCATCGCGCGACACGGCAGACAAAAACACGTGAGGCACGTACTGTTTGCCGCCGTTGGCAAGACCCATATAGGCGCACGCCATCTGCAGGGGCGTCACCAGGATGTCGCCCTGGCCGATGGCAATGTTGGTCATATCGCCGGCATTCCACTTGCGGTCCTCGGCAGAGGCGTCGGTGAAGTACGACTCTTTCCACTCGGCATCGGGAATACGGCCCGCGCCCTCACTCGGCAGATCGATACCGCAGGTCTTGCCTAGACCCCAGCGACGAAAGACCTCCTGCAGGCCCTCGGGATGTTGCTCGTCATAAAAGAACGCCTTGCCCATGTCGTAGAAGACGGGGTCGCATGAGTTGGCGATACCCGACTGCAGCGTCATGGTGCCGTGGCCGGAATGCAGCCAACAGTACTTGCCCCACGACTTGCCCAGGCCCGTCCAATAGCCCGTGCAGTTGGTTGTCTGCGTTGAAGTGTAGGTTCCAAACTCAAGACCGGCCAGTGCCGAGAGCGGTTTGATGGTCGAGGCCGACATGTACTGTCCGCTAATGGCGCGGTTGAGCAGCGGGTGCGAACCCTTGTCATCATTGAGCTCGGTCCACACGTCATTTGATACGCCGCCGATAAAGACGGACGGATCGAACTTGGGCTCGCTCGCCATGCCCAGGATCTCGCCATTGTTGGGATCGAGACACACCACAGCGCCGTTGCCGGCATTGCTGTAGCCAGTGGTCTTGGCAAGCTCGATAGCGCTCGCCAGTGCCGTCTCACAGGCCTGTTGGATCTTAAGGTCGAGCGTGAGCTTAATGTCAGAGCCGGCCTTCGCGGGCACGGCGCCGGCCTGACCGGTCACATTGCCCGAGGCATCGACCTTGACGGTCTGCTCGCCACGAATACCCTGCAGCAGGTTTTCGTAGTAGCTCTCAACGCCCGCCTGGCCCACGATATCGCCCGACTGGTACGTAATCTTGCCAGCAGAAGCATCATCATCGCCAGAGGTTTTCTTATTCTGAGCCTCGAGCTGCTCGGAGGTAATGGTGCCGGTATAGCCCAAGATATGGCATGCCGTCTCGCCATATGGATACTGGCGCTCGGTACGCTCGGCAATCTTGACGCCCGGGAACTCGCCGGCGTGCTCCTGAATATAGGCAACCGTGGAGCGACGGACGTCCGTCGCGATGGTATGCAGGCTCTGGGCGCCCTCTGTATTGTCCTGAATATTGCGAAGGACCGCCACGTAAGGCATTCCAAGCACGTTGGCAAGATGGCGAACCAGAACCTCATCCTCGGCAAGGTCGCGGTAGGCCACGACAGCAAGTGAGGGACGGTTCTGGACAAGCGCCACGCCATTGCGGTCGAGAATGCGACCGCGCACAGCGGGTGTGGTAACGGTGCGAGTCTGATTACTATTAGCCTGCTTCTCGTAATAGTCCGACGAGACCATCTGCATGCCCCACAGCTTGACGGCAAGTGCCGCAAACATCGCGCCCACACCCGTGGTGAGGATGGAAAAGCGGCCCTTAAAGGCGGTCGCCGCGGTATTGCCCTCGCCCTCGGTGGCGCGCGGGGCCGTTCCATGCTGTGTATCGTAGGTAAAACGGGAATCGCCACGACGCATGATGACCAGCGCGACCACGATGGCCACAACCAGCACGATACCGGCGATAATAACCGTCATCTGGGAAGACATCTACGGGCCTCCCCTATTTGAGCTTGCGGGTCTTGGGCTTAAAGCGCATACCCGTCTGGCGTCCGCCACGTGCGGAGAATCCATAGCCGGACTGCGGCACGACGCCGGACATCAAAAACGGAATGGCAACCAGACCCGTCAGGATCGAGGACGGCAGCGCATGGCCGAAGATCGCCACGACAAAGCTCGTCTCCAAACCCATAAACAGCAAGATGATGCTGTAGATCACATTAATGACGAGCGCAAAGGCGCCCACAGTGACGCCGCGCGCACTCGGGGTACCGCCCGTCTGACCGACGGCGCTGTGCACCAGGGCAAAAGAACCCACGGTCAGCAGGAGCGACATAACGCCCACCGGCACGGCAGCGGACAGGTCATAGAACAAGCCGCTGCAAAAACCGCACACGACGGCACGGGTCGGGTCGCCCGAGAACACGCTTAGGCACACCAGGATAATCATGAAGTTGACGCGACCGCCCGCAATGGAGATCTGCGGTGCCAGGCCTGCCTGCAGCAGCACGCACACAATGGCAGCGATCACAAACGTGCGGGAGCTCATCCCCTGCTCGTGTAGATCCATGGACATGCCCCCTATTCGCTCGAGCCGGAATCGGTCGTCTCGGACGTGTCGGAACTGTCATCCGAGCTCTCGTCCTTCATCTTGGTTGCAGCATCGCGCGACGTTCCCTGCGGCGTGCTGTTGGCCGTGCTCACGTCCTCATCCGAGGCCGACTGTTCGTCGGTCAGCGAGGTGATGACCAGCACTTCCTCGTTGTTCTCGGCCGTGGTCTGAGCGCGCACCACAATGGTGTAGTACACGTCGTTTGCCGATTTCTCAACCGACGAGACGGTGCCAAGCGGAAGGCCCTTGGGGAACACGCCACCGATGCCAGAGGTCACGATGATATCGCCAACCTTAACATCGGAGTCGACGCTCACGTACTCAAGACGCAGCGTGCCGTCAGCCTGACCCTGCAGCATACCCTGGGCGCGCGTGTCCTGCACCATGGCGGACACGCCCGAGTTCTCGTCGCCAATCAGGCGCACGGTAGAGGTCTTGGCCGATACCTCGATAATCTGGCCGATAACACCGGCAGAACTCGTCACGGGCATGTTGATGGTAAGGCCGTCGGCAGAGCCCTTGTCGATGGTAACGGTCGAGGTCCAGGCATCGCCGGAGGCACCAACGATACGAGCTGCGGTCGATTTGAGGTTGTAGGTCGATTGCAGCCCGACCAGGCCCTCCAGGCGCTCGGCAGTCTTTTGAGCCTCAGAAAGCTCGGCGACCTTAGAGGTCAGCTCCTCATTTTGCTTCTTGAGCTCGTCGAGCGTGTCCTGCGACGCCGTTAGGTTAGAGAACACGTTGCCAATCGCATTGAAGGGAGCCGCCACAGCCGAGCCCACAAAGCGCACCGGAGAGGTAATCGTCGTTACGCCCGAACGCACGGCATGAATCGGCCCTGCCTCGCCCTCGCGGATGTAAAACGTGAGCAGCAGCACCGAAATCACGCTGAAAACAATCAACGGGCGCATACCCGTTGATTGTCGCTTGGTATTCAGATTTGAAGAGAAACCCGAAGATCGTGCCAAATGGAATCCACCTTTAGGAAATTAAGCATTGGTTTGGACGAAGCCACCGTCAAATGCATTTGCCTCGAGCACGCGGGCACAGCCGTTGACGACGTTGTCGAGCGCCGTAGGGCTAACGTTGACCGAAACGCCGGTCTCATCGCGCAGGCGTACGTCGAGACCGCGTAGCAGAGCTCCACCACCGGTCAGCAAAATGCCGTAGTACATAAGGTCAGAGGCAAGATCGGGAGGCGTAGCGTCGAGGGCGTCCTTGACGGCCTTGGCCATCTCGTCGAGCGGCTTGTTGAGAGCGCGGCGAATCTCCTCGCTCTCGATACGAACCGTCTTGGGCAGGCCCGTGATGACGTCGCGGCCGTTAACCTCGACGTCAAGCTCGTCCTTGAGCGGCACGGCGGAGCCGACCTTGATCTTGATGTCCTCTGCCGTACGCTCGCCGATGGCCAGGTTATAGGCATCGCGAACGTGCGTGAGGATGGCCTGATCGAACTCGTCACCGGCAATACGGATGGACTGCGAGACGACGATGCCGCCCATGGCGATAACGGCAACCTCGGTGGTACCGCCACCGATGTCGATGACCATGGAGCCGGTGGGCTCCTCGACGGGCAGGTCGGCGCCGATAGCGGCAGCCATGGGCTCCTCGATCAGGTAGGCCTGGCGAGCGCCGGCCTGGATCGTGGCCTCAAATACGGCACGCTTCTCGACCGACGTGACGCCGGAGGGAACGCAGACGACAACGCGCGGACGCGGGGTCCACGGATAGCGCTTCTCGGAAGCCTTGTCGATAAAGTAGCGAAGCATGGCTTCGGTAACATCGAAGTCGGCGATGACGCCGTCCTTCAGGGGACGAACGGCCACGATGTTGCCGGGCGTACGGCCAAGCATGCGCTTAGCCTCGATACCGACCGCCAGGATGCGCTCGTCGTTCTTGTCGATGGCGACGACGGAGGGCTCACGAATGACGATGCCCTTGCCGCGCACGGAGACAAGCGTATTTGCGGTGCCGAGGTCGATGGCAAGATCGCCCGCATAGCTACCGAAGAACATATCCATCAAAGAAAACAACGCAACTCCTGATGTGTTGGATGATTGCTGGAAAACTACTAGCTCATCATACTAGCGCAAGCCCGGCACCTCACTTGCGGTGAAGCGCCGGGCAAAGCTAAATCCCATAAGGTCACTACTGGTTGTCAGCAGCCGAGAAATCCATATCGAGCGAGGCAACGGCCCAGCCGATATGGTTGTCGGAGCGCACGAATTTGACGGTGTACTCCTGCTCGCCGCCCTTGGACAGCGATGCCTTCACCTTAGCGGTCGTCTCGGTCATGGACTGATCCATGCCCTCGACGGACACGGTGGCGCCCTGCGGAATCGAAGAGATGATCATCGACTTGGCGTCCTCGGACAGGCTCGAGGCCAGGCAAGACTCGGCCTTTGCGGTGTCACCGTCCCCGGCAGCCTGGAACAGATCGGAAACGACAGACTCCTGAGACGGGAAGCCAAAGCCGCGCGTGTAGGCAAAGCCCAGACCGCCCGCGGCGATCAAAATGAGCAGAAGCAGCACGATGAAGACTTTGAGACCCGTGTGGCGATGGCGACGACGGACCTTGGCCTCCTTGCGGTCCTGCTGGACCATCTCGGACTCGGACAGCGTAAAGAAGCCGGTGTCCGAGGGATCGGGCATAAACTGACCGGTCGCGCCCGTAGGATCGAGCGGATCGACGGCAGGAGCGTCCATCGCGGGCGCCGGAGCCGTGGCCATAGCCGTCTGGGCAGACAGTGCGGCAAGCGAATCATGCACGCGGGCAAGCTCATCGGCCTGCTCGGAGGTGAGCTGGTAGATGCCATCGGCAGTAGCGGCGTTAAAGGCGTCGAGTGCGTCGGAGGGGCGGCCGGCGGCAGAAAGCGCCTGACCCATGCCGGCATTGAGCGCACGCGTGTCGTCGCGGGGGCCGGCAAAGTCGATAGCCGTGCGGTAGGTCTCCACGGCATCCGCCGGACGGCCGAGCTTAATGAAGCAACGACCGAGCTCGCCGAGTGCGGCGGCGGGAGCCGGATTGGCGCCGTCGATGGCAGCCTGACGGAAGGCAGTACCCGCGTTGGCATAATCGCCCGACTGGAACAGCGCATTGCCCAGGCCCAGATAGGCCTTGAACGGCGTGGCATAGGAAGCATCCTGCGTAGCAGCAGAGAACGCCTGGGCGGCCGTCGTGTAGTCGCCCACGGCGGCGAGCGCCTTGCCGCGGTTGGTGAGCAGCGCGCCGCGCTTGCCGTAGGTGCCGTCGTTGAGGGCGGCAGCATAAGCCTCGGCGGCCTCGGCATACATGCCCAGGTGCATCAAGGCGTTGCCACGAAGGTGATCGGCCTCGCCCATAATCTCATCGGGAGTCTTTGCCGCCCCAAGCATCTGGGCTGCAGCGGAAAAATCACCCGCGCGGTAAGCGGCGCGGCCCTGTTGGATCAGCTGGCTATTCAAGGA
Source organism: Collinsella aerofaciens (assembly GCA_036301285.1). Lineage (GTDB taxonomy): Bacteria > Actinomycetota > Coriobacteriia > Coriobacteriales > Coriobacteriaceae > Collinsella > Collinsella aerofaciens_BS. The sequence goes on along the minus strand of JAXJET010000012.1, from coordinate 18,540 downwards.
AGTCCCCTTTACTCGTGAACGATCTCGACATGGACGATCTCGTCGCCGGCACGCAGCTGCGAAATCACATCGAGACCCTCGACCGTGGTACCAAAGACGGTGTAACCGGAATCGAGGTTATGCTGGGCGCCCAGGCAGAAGTAGAACTGCGAACCCGCGGAATCGGGGTCCATGGAGCGTGCCATGGCAAGGGCACCATCGACATGGCTGTTGCGCGGATTGGTGGCAAACTCGCCCTTGATGCAGTAGCCGGGGCCACCGGTACCGGGCATGCCGTCGGGGCCCTCAAGACCAGCGGCGACGTCGGCGCCGGACATATCGCGGGTATTGGGGTCGCCGCCCTGGATGACAAAACCGGGCACATAGCGATGGAACTTAAGGCCATCATAGAAGCCCATCGTAGAAAGCTCGCAGAAGTTCGCGACATGAATGGGAGCGCCCTCGCCGTCAAACTTGACCTTGATGGTACCCTTCGACGTCTCGATAACGGCGCACTCGTCGCCGGCAAGCTGATACTCGGGCGTGTAGAGCTCTTTCTTAAAACCAAACATGTGGTTCCTTCCTCGTGCGTTTAAAGCATATTTGTAAGAATTGTAGCAATAAGCATGCGCTTACATCAATTGCGCACGTAGGTTATGCCGACTATGGCGAACTAATTTTAGGAACGCTGCTGCGGCTTCCAGGAGCCCACGTTGGCGTCGTACTGATTCAGCGCGCTGTTGCCGCCCTGCGCGATGGGCGCCAGGATCTCGCTTTGGTGAGAACTCATCGACTCGCCATCGGGAATGGCCAGCGAGATGTCCCAACTCTGGCAGATCACGTCGACGCGCTCGTACATCCACTCGGCAAGCTGCTTTAAGTGGGCGATGTCATCCGCATAGACCGTATCGTCTTGCACCTTAAGGTTGTTGAGCTCATCTTGCGTCTTTTTGATCTGGTCGCGCAAGGCGTAGGCACTCTGCGACAGTTCCTGACGGGTGGACAGCGGCGTTCGAAGATAGCCGTTGTTAAAAGAATCGATGACCTCGCCGATCTGGTCCTCGTCACCGTAGGACACGATGGTCTGATACAGACCGTCGAGCCTGGTATAGAGCTGATCATCGGTGAGCACGGTTTCTTCCTGGACCACCTCGGCAGAATCGTCCTGCTTGGTATCGTCCTCAGTCGCCTCGCCCTTTTGGCGCGTGGGGAAGGTGGTTTGTGCAGCTTGGCCAAACTGGTCGTAGAAGCCAGGCATGACACCCATGGGATCGGTCGTCACGAACCAATAGGCACCGCCGCAAACGACGGCAAGGACCGCGATGATAATGAGCGGCTTGGGGATATGACGCTTGTGCTTGTGATAGGCGTCCTCGTCGGGATGCACCTTGCGCTTGGGTTTTTGAGCATCGTCATGCAGGGAAACGGACGTGGGAATATCGACCTTGGGGATACCGAAATCCTTATCGAAAGCCGGCAGCACGCAGGTCTCATTGGGGTCAGCGGCGTCCGAAAGCACCGCAGCGGCAGAGGCCGGCGCATGCGGCACCTCGGTATCGATCTGCTCTTGCGTTAGGCGCGGAAAGCCCGCCGTGCGGCCCGCTGCCAGGTCGGATGCGGCCGCGTCCTCGGAGAGGATACCCGGAGCGGGACGTCCGCATTTGGGGCACGTACGATCATGCGGAGAAAGACGGGCACCGCAACCCTCACAGAACACAAACTCGGTGTGCTCGGGACCATCGCCCGGACCCACATAGGCGTTGCAGTAGGGGCAGAACGAGGCGCCGTCCTCGATAGTCTTAAGGCAATGCGGGCAGATCACGGCATCCTCTTTTCGAAGCAATTCAAACAATCGAGGTTAGAGCATAACATCGCCACGGCCCCACAGGAGCAAGGCACCAATTCAACATCGCCAGGGCGCGTAGTTACTTCTTCTTTTTGCTTGGCATCGAGACTTTGATGCCTTGGGCGGACTTGGTCACACGAGAGCGCTTAGCTCCGGTACTCTTCTTTTTCTTGGGCTGGGCCTGGGCCACGCCCTCGAGTGCGCGGGCCTCGGCCTCGCGAGCGGTGCGATCTTCGCGGCGCTGCGCCATGTCGGCGGCGACGCGCTTGGCAAAACGTTCGGCCGTCGAGCCCGTCGAGCTCACCTTGCCGCCACCGCGACCCAGGCGGACGCGCACACCGCGGCCAAAACCAGTTGCGGCATGACGACGACGCGGCTTGAGCGAATCCATCATCGTGGCGAGCTTAAAGAACACCGAGCAGGTAAAGACCACGATAACAGCCAAGATAACCATCTGGCCCATCGACAGGTTGGCAATAGACAGCAGCTCCGGGAATCCGATAACGCCCACCAGGATGCCGGCGACTACAAACACAAAGAGCACCACACGTAAGGGCGTGAGAGGCTGCGAGATGCGCCAGATTAGGCTGACGCTCGCCGCGCACGACGTAAGCAGGCACATCGTAGACAGCGTGAGCTGGCTAAAGCCAAACACGTGCGCCACAAAGATATCGAGCGCCGCAGCCAAAATGACCGCAATCGACGCCGGCAGTGCACGCTTGAGTACGTTGCTCAAAAACGCACCCTTCACACGAGCATTGTTGGGCTCCAGGCCCAACACAAAGCCCGGCGCGCCGATGCAGAAGAAGTTAATGAGCGTCATCTGGATGGGCTCGAAGGGGTACGGCGGCAGCGCGATACACAGCGCCGCCAGGCCCATCGAGAACAGCGTCTTGGTCAGGAACAGTGAGGCCGAACGCTGCAGGTTGTTGATGGAGCGACGGCCCTCGGCCACCACGGCGGGCATCGAGGCAAAGTCGTTGTCGACGAGTACGATCTCGGCCACGTTACGCGCGGCATCGGAGCCGGCCGCCATGGCCACGGAGCAGTCGGCCTCCTTGAGCGCCAGCACGTCGTTGACGCCGTCGCCCGTCATGGCCACGGTGTGCTCGCGGCGCTTGAGCGCCTGCACGAGCTCGCGCTTCTGCTGCGGGGTCACACGACCAAAGACATGGTAGCGGTCCACTGCGGCATCAAGCTTGGCCGGTGTATCGAGCGTCGTGGCGTCCACATAAGCGTCCGCCCCCGGCACGCCCACCACGCGCGCGATCGACGACACCGTACGCGGGTCGTCGCCACTGATCACGTTGAGGGTCACGCCCTGCTCGTTAAAGTAGCCGATGGTCTCGGCCGCCGAGGTACGAATCTCGTCGCGGATGGTCACAAAGCCCACGGGCTCGGCCTCGCCCACCATATCCCCATCGGGCGTAAAGCCGTCCACGCGCGCCACCACGAGCACGCGGCAGGTATCGGCAAGCTCGGCGACACGGTTCTCGACCTGCGAAAACACACGATCAGAGAGCACAAACTGCGCGGCACCCATCACATAGGAGCCCTGCGCAAAAGAAGCGCCACTCCATTTTTTAGACGACGAGAACAGAATGACCGACAGCGGCTCAGACACCTCGACCGGGCGATCGGCGTAATAGTTGAGCAGCGCCTGGCAGGTCTCGTTGGCATCGGCCGAAGTCGCACGCGCGACGTTAGCCAGCGCAAAATCGAGCACTGTGGTATCGACGGGAACAGCCGCCTCCTCCGAGTCCACGCCAAAGCCAACACCCTCAACAGGCAGCGGGTAGGTGCCCTCGACCTCCATACGACCCGACGTGATGGTGCCCGTCTTGTCCAGGCACAGCACGTCGACGCGCGCGAGCGTCTCGATGCAGTAGAGCTGCTGCGCCAGCACCTTGCGGCGGGCCAGGCGCACCGTGGCGATGGCGAGCACCGACGAGGTCAGCAGCACCAGGCCTTGCGGGATCATGCCCAGCAGGGCGCCCACCGTGGACAGCAGCGCCGACGAAGGCACATGACCAGCCAACAGCTCGGAGAAGCACCACGAAAGCGCGCTATCGCCCGGGGTTCCCGCGGCATCCCACAGCCCACTTACACTCGAGGCGAACAGAGCCAGGCCAAGCGGAATCATGATGATGCTCGCAAAGCGCACGATGGCGTTCAGCGCGTTCATGATCTCGGAATTGACCTTTTTGACGTACTTGGCCTCGTTATTAATTTTGGCCACGTAGTTGTCGGCGCCGACATGGATCACGCGGGCGCGCAGCAGGCCCGAGTCGATAAAGCTGCCGCTCATGAGCTCGGAACCGGGCTGTTTCTTAATAAGGTCGCTCTCGCCCGTCAGCAGGCTCTCGTTCACGAGCGCCTCGCCCGAAACTACCACGGCGTCAGCGGGAATCTGGTCGCCGCGCCCCAGGCGGATGATGTCGTCGAGCACGATCTGGTCCAGGTCGAGCTCCACCTCGGCGCCATCGCGCACCGCGATGGCCTTCTTGGAGGTCAGCAGCGTGAGCTTATCGACCATCTTCTTGGAACGCATGGACTGAATGACGCCAATAGCGGTGTTCAAGAACACCACGAACAGGAACGTCAGATTCTTAAACGAACCGGTCAAAATGACCAGGAAAGCCAAGATCACGTTGATCAAATTGAACAGCGTGCAGAGGTTCTCGATGATGAGCTCTTTGACCGACTTGGTCTTGAGTTCCATGTTGCGGTTGATTTTACCGGCGGCGATACGCTCCTCGACCTCGGCGGTTGAGAGTCCGCGCTCGATATCCGTTGCTGCCATACCACGTCCCATCACGTCGCGTCTGTATAAGAAAACCGCCCGGACCATGCGAGGTTCGGACGGTCTTACGTTCGATGGTGCCCCATGTTGGATTCGAACCAACGGCCTTCTGCTCCGGAGGCAGACGCTCTAATCCCCTGAGCTAATAGGGCCAACGGTTGGCATTATACCCAAGTGCACCACGGGCTATCAAAATAAAAGAAAAAGCTTTGCAATTCCGAGGAAGACGAGCCGCAACGGCCCACTTTAGAAGGCAAAAGCGAGTCAGATAGTATAAACTCTCATGCACCATATATACACGGCTCGCGATGCGGGCCGTTTTTGCAAAAGTTATCCATCGAGGTGAGAGGCACACCATGATTGCAATTTTAAAGCAGAGCGCCAGCGACGAGGCCGTAAGCCATATCGTCAACTGGATTGAGAAAAAGGGTCTGAAGACCGATGTCTCGCGCGGCGAGAACGAGACGATCATCGGCCTGGTGGGCGATACGACCAAGATCGACCCGTTCCTGCTCGAGTCCATGGATGTCGTCGAGCGCGTGCAGCGCGTCTCCGAGCCGTTCAAGCGCGCCAACCGTAAATTCCACCCCGAGGACTCCGTCATCGACTGCGGCCACGGCGTCAAGATCGGCGGCGACCAGTTCCAGGTCATCGCCGGCCCGTGCTCCGTCGAGGGCGAGAACCTCATCCGCATCGCCCGCCGCGTGAAGGCCGCCGGTGCCACGATGCTGCGCGGCGGTGCCTACAAGCCCCGCACCTCCCCCTACGCCTACCAGGGCATGGGCCCCGCCGGCCTCGACCTGCTGTGCGAGGCGTCTGCCGAGCTCGACATGCCGATCGTCACCGAGATCATGGATCCACGCGACGTGCAGGTCTTCTTGGACAAGAAGATTGACGTCATGCAGATCGGCGCCCGCAACGCCCAGAACTTCCCCCTGCTCAAGGAGGTCGGCAAGACCCAGACCCCGATTCTGCTCAAGCGCGGTATGTCCGGCACGATCGACGAGCTGCTTATGGCAGCCGAGTACATCATGAGCGAGGGCAACGACAACGTCATCCTGTGCGAGCGCGGCATCCGCACCTTCGAGACCCGCACCCGCAATACCTTCGACCTCAACGCCGTGCCGGTGCTGCACCACCTGTCGCACCTGCCCGTCGTCGCCGACCCCAGCCACGCCACCGGCTACACCCGCTACGTTGAGCCCATGGCGCTCGCCGCGACCGCCTGCGGTGCCAACGGCCTGGAGATCGAGGTCCACGACGAGCCGAGCCGCGCCTGGTCCGACGGCGCCCAGGCCCTCACCCCCGATCAGTTCGACGACACCATGCGCCGCATCCGAGCCATCCGCGAGGTCGTCTGCCAAGAGACCATGGAGTAGCTCATGGGTACGGTGAGAAACGCGCGTGTTAACCAGGGCGGCCCCAAGTGCGCCGGTATCGTCGGCCTGGGCCTCATCGGCGGTAGCTTTGCCCGCGGCTATGCACAGGCGGGCGTTCGCGTGCTGGCCTGGGACCCCGATGACGATGTCATGACGGCCGCCAGCATGGGCACTGTCGCCGGAGAGCTCAACGACAAGACACTCGGCGAATGCGACATCATCGTCCTTGCCTGCTATCCCGAGGCATGCATCGAGTGGCTCGAGGCGCACGCCCAGGCGCTCGCCGACGCCACCGACACCGACGCCATCATGGGTCCCGTGGTGATCGACACGGTGGGTGTCAAGGGCATCGTGTGCGAGCGCGCCTTTGAGCTTGCCCGCGAGCACGGCTTTTACTTTGTGGGTGCGCACCCCATGGCGGGCACGCAGTACTCGGGCTATGCGCACTCCCGCGCCGACCTGTTCCAGGGCGCCCCGCTCGTGCTCGTGCCACCCGCGGTGGACGATGCACTTAAGCTGGAGCTTTTGGGCCAGGTGCGCGAGATGGTGCGCCCCCTGGGCTTTGGCAAGTTCAGCGTGACCAGCGCCGCCGAGCACGACCGCGTCATCGCCTTCACGAGCCAGCTTGCGCACGTGGTATCCAACGCCTACGTCAAAAGCCCCACTGCCCAGGTCCACCACGGCTTTTCGGCCGGTAGCTATCGCGATCTCACCCGTGTGGCGCACCTCAACCCGCAAATGTGGTCCGAGCTCATGATCGACGACGCCGACGCGCTCGCCTACGAGATCGACCATCTGATCGAATCGCTCGGCGCCTACAGCCGTGCGCTCAAGGACCGCGACCAGCGCTATCTGGAGAATCTCCTTGCCGAGGGCGACCGCATTAAGCGCGCGCTCGACGACGAGACCTCCCACTAGACCACCTATCACGCCAGGTCGAAAGGACCGAAGCTTATGGCGATTACCATCGATATCGACACTGCACGCCCCTACCAGGTGCATGTTGGCACGTTTTTGCTGGAGCAGGCGGGACCACTCGTGCGCGCCACTGCCGGCGGTACCAAGGCCGTCATCGTGACGGACACCAACGTGGGCCCGCTCTACCAGATGCCCGTTAAGCAGAGCCTGGAGGCGTCAGGCTACGAGGTGAGCATCTGCACCTTCGAGGCCGGCGAGGCCCATAAGCGCGCCGAAACCTATGTTGCCATTATGGAGTTTGTGGCAGAGCACGAGCTTTCGCGCTCCGACGTGATCGTGGCACTCGGTGGCGGCGTCGTGGGCGACGTGGCGGGCTTTGTAGCCGCCACCTACATGCGCGGCTGCAAGTTTGTGCAGATCCCGACGAGCCTGCTCGCCATGGTGGATTCGTCGGTGGGTGGCAAGACCGCCATCGACCTGGCTGCCGGCAAGAACTTGGCCGGCGCCTTTTGGCAGCCGAGCGTGGTTATCGCCGACGTGGGGTGCCTGGCCACCCTCACGCCCGAGCAGTTCGCCGACGGCTGCGGCGAGGTCGTCAAGCACGCCGTGATCGCCGACCCGGAGCTTTTCGCCGAGCTGGAGAAGACCCCGCTCACGCTGGAGCTGCTCAACCGCGATGTGGCGCGCGTAGCGCTCATCATCGCCCGCAATATCGACATCAAGCGCGCCGTGGTCGTTGCCGACGAGCGCGAGATCAACCAGCGCAAGCTCCTCAACTTTGGACACAGCGCCGGACACGCCGTCGAGGCCTGCGAGCACTTTGAGCTCGGACACGGCAACTGTGTGTCGATCGGCATGGGCATCATCACGCGCGCCGCGGCTCTGCACGGCATTTGCGATGCTGCACTGCCCGGTCGTATCGAGGAGCTCTGCGCCCGCCATGGCCTCAAGACCCGCTGCGACCTAGATGCCGATGCCGTTTTTGCCGAGGCGCTCCACGACAAGAAGCGCGCGGGCGACACCATCGACCTGGTGATTCCGCACGGCATCGGCCGCTGCAGCATCGACCGCACGCCGCTTTCCACTTTCCACGAACTCATTGCCGAGGGCCTCGGCCAGAAGGGAGACGCATTCGCATGCTAGCCCGCATCACCCCGTCCCCGCTTAAGGGCACCGTTCCCGCCATCGCGTCCAAGTCGATGGCGCATCGCCTCATCATCTGCGCTGCGCTTGCCAACGGCGAGACGCACGTTACCTGCAACACCACCTGCGCCGACATCGAGGCCACGGTGCGTTGCCTTACGGCACTGGGCGCTCGCATCGAGACCGTCGAGGATGGCTTCCAGGTCCATCCCACTATGAAGAGTGTTGAGTTTGGCCTGCTCAAGGCCCTTGCCGGCGGCACGCTCGACTGCGGCGAAAGCGGCTCCACGCTCCGCTTTATGTTGCCCGTCGCCTGCGCGCTGGGCGCAGAAGCAACTTTTGTGGGTCAGGGACGCTTGGGCGCCCGCCCGCTGTCCCCGCTCTCGGACGAGATCATCGCCGCCGGCTGCGACCTGCAGGGTCTGGGCGGTTTTCCGCTCAAGACAAGCGGCCGCATGCGCCCGGGCACCTTTGTGCTGCCGGGCAACGTGAGCTCGCAGTATATCTCGGGCCTGTTGCTGGCGGCCCCGTTGCTCGCCCAGCCCTCCTGTGTGCAGGTGACCGGCCTCATTGAGAGCCGCCCCTACATCAACCTAACAATCCAGGCCATGAAGGCCTTTGGCGTTGAGGTCAACGTCGAGCGCATTCCCGCCAAGGACGGTCAGCCCGAGGTCACGAACTTCCGCGTGAGCAGTGGCTCGTACCGCACGCCCGGCAGCGTGGCCGTCGAGGGCGACTGGTCCAACGCCGCCTTTTGGTTGTGCGCTGGCGCCATCGGCACCGACCCCATCACCGTGGAGGGCGTGTCGCTGAGCTCCGCGCAGGGCGACCGCAACGTGCTTGCCGCGCTTTCGCGCTTTGGCGCCCGCATCGTGCGCTCCACCAACGCCGCCACCGTGCAGTCCGACAAGCTCGCCGGCTTTGAGATGAGCGCCCACGACATTCCCGACCTGGTACCCGTTATCTCGGCCGTGGCCTCGCTGGCTCAGGGCCGCACGTTCATCCGTGACTGTGCGCGCCTGCGCATCAAGGAATCTGACCGTCTGGTCACCACCACCCGCGAGCTCACCGCGCTGGGCGCACAGGTGCGCATCGCCGGTGACGACCTCATCATCAAGGGTGTCGATGCCTTCACCGGCGGCGAGGTCGATTCGCACAACGACCACCGCATCGCCATGATGGCTGCCATCGCTGCGAGCCGCGCCACTGGCGAAGTTGTGATCCACGGCGCCGAGGCCGTCAACAAGTCCTATCCCGATTTCTTTGACCACTACCGCCTGCTGGGCGGCAAGGTCACGCTCGAGGAGGAATAGCATGTCCTCGACCTTTGGCAACGTCTTGCATCTGAGTATCTTTGGCCAGTCGCACTCCCCCGCTATCGGCTGCTCACTCGACGGCATTCCTGCCGGTATTGCCGTTGACCAGGAGCAGCTGCAGGCCTTTTTGGACCGTCGTGCCCCCGGTCGCGACGAGACCGCAACCAAGCGCCACGAGGCCGACGCCGCGCATATCATTGCCGGCGTGGTCGATGGACATACCACCGGCGCGCCCATTGCCGCGATTATCGAGAACACCAACACGCGCTCCAATGATTACTCCGAGCTGCGCTGCAAGCCCCGTCCCGGACATGCGGACTTCCCCGCGCGCGTGAAGTATTACAACATGCACGATGTTGCTGGTGGCGGGCATTTTTCCGGCCGCCTAACGGCACCCTTATGCATCGCCGGCGGCATTGCGCTACAGGCACTCGAGGCCCGCGGCATTCAGGTCATGGCGCACGCCGCGCAGATCGGCGGCATCTCCGACCTGCCGATGGACGATATGGTCTATCGAGAGGCCGACCGCAAGGCGATCCTTACGAACGACCTGCCGTGCATTGACGCCGCCGCAGCCGGCCGCATGCGCGAGGAGATTCTGGCCGCGCGCGATGAACTCGACAGCATCGGCGGCATCGTGGAGTGCGGCATTTACGGGCTTCCCACGGGCATCGGCGACCCCATGTTCGACGGCATCGAGAACCGCATCGCGCAAATCGCGTTTGGCATTCCCGCCGTAAAGGGCGTGGAGTTTGGCATGGGCTTTGCCGTGGCCGCCATGCGCGGCAGCGAGAACAACGATCCGTATCGCATCGATGCCGAGACCGGCGAGATCGAAGTCGAGTCCAATAACGCCGGCGGCATCCTGGGCGGTATTTCGACCGGCGCGCCCGTCATGTGGCGCATGGCCGTAAAGCCGACGCCCTCAATTGGCCGCGAGCAGCAGACCGTAGACATGGACGCCATGGAAAATGCCGAGCTCTCGGTCCACGGCCGTCACGATCCCTGCATCGTCCCCCGAGCCGTCCCCGTAGCCGAGGCAGCCGCGGCGCTCGCCATCTGGGACGCCCTCCTCGAGGACGCCGCCCAGCTCTAACCCGCACACCCGGTGATTTTTCTGGGACGGGGATTAAAAAATCATTGCGTACCTAATGATTTTTTAATCCCCGTCCCAGAAAAATCACCGCAGCCCCCTACATGTGAAAGGGGTCCCTATGGACCTTGCTGACATCCGCCAGGCCATCGATGGCATCGACACCACGCTCCTCAACAGCTTTATCGAGCGCATGGACATTGCCACCGAAGTCGCCAAGTCAAAAATCGAGATGGGCAAGGCCGTCTTCGACCCCGCCCGCGAGCGCTCCAAGCTCAACAACCTCGCCAGCCGCGCGCCCGAGCGCTACGAGGCGCAGACCATCACCCTGTTCCGTCTCCTCATGAGCATGAGCAAGGCCGAGCAGCAGCGCTACATCAACGAACTCAAGGGCATCACTGTCTCGCAAAAGGCCCACGCCACGGCAGCAGCCTCCGACACGCCCTTCCCTCAAACTGCCACCGTCGCTTGCCAGGGCGTTGAGGGCGCTTACAGTCAAATCGCCGCGTGCAAGCTCTTCGACGTGCCCGACATCGCGTTTTTCGAGACCTTCGAAGGCGTTATGCGCGCTGTGCGCGACGGCTTCTGCGAGTTTGGCGTGCTGCCCATCGAGAACTCCACCGCCGGCTCGGTCAACGCCGTCTACGACCTGCTCGCCCAGTTCGACTTCCACATCGTGCGCTCGCTTCGCCTCAAGATCGACCACAACTTGCTCGTCAAGCCCGGCACCAAGCTCGCCGACGTGCGCGAGGTCTACAGCCACGGCCAAGCCATTGCCCAGTGCGCCGGCTTTATCGAGAACCACGGCCTGCGCGCCACCAAGTACCCCAACACGGCCATGTCGGCTGAGATGGTCGCCAACTCCGAACGCACCGATGTTGCCGCCATCGCATCGCGCAGCTGTGCCACGCTGTATGGCCTCGAGGTGTTGGAGCCCAATATCCAAGACTCGGACAACAACTACACGCGCTTTGTCGTCATCAGCCGCGAGCCGCGCGTCTACCCCGGCGCTAATCGCACCTCGCTCATGATCACCACGGCCAACGAGCCGGGCGCCCTCTATCGCGTGCTCGAGCGCTTCTACGCACTCAACATCAACCTCATCAAGCTCGAGAGCCGCCCCATCCCCGGCCGCGACTTTGAGTTTATGTTCTACTTTGATCTGGACTGCCCCTTTGGCAGCAAGGCCCTCGACGACCTGCTCGATTCCATCGACGACGTGTGCGAAAGCTTCACCTACTTTGGCAGCTACACGGAGGTGCTCTAGATGACCGATACCGCCGCAACCCGCCCCTACGGAGTGCTGGGCCGCGTGTTGGGCCACAGCTACACCCCAACCATCTACAAAGAGCTCGCTGGGCTCGATTACGTGCGATTTGAGCGCGAGCCCGAGGACCTCGCGGCCTTTATGACGGGCGACGAGTGGGAGGGCACCAACGTGACCATCCCCTACAAGCGCGCCGTCATGGAGTACCTGGACGAGCTGAGCCCGCTCGCCGAGCGCATGGGCAACGTCAACACCATCACGCGCCTGCCCGACGGCCGCCTGCGCGGCGATAACACCGACTACTTCGGTTTTCAGTGCCTGGTCGAGGAGCTGGGCGTAGAGGTTGCCAGTAAGAAGGCCCTCGTGCTCGGCGCCACCGGCGGTGCCGGCACTACGGCCAGCATGGTACTCGACGACCTGGGCGCCATCGTCGTACCCGTGGGTCGCACAAGCGAGGTCAATTACGACAACATCGCGCAGCAATCCGATGCCGCGCTGCTCGTCAACTGCACGCCTGCCGGCATGTTCCCCCACTGCCCCGACGCCCCCTGCACGCTCGAAGGACTCGATGCGCTCGAAGGCGTCATCGACATTGTCTACAACCCCGCCCGCACGGGTCTGATGTTCGAGGCCGAGCGCCGCGGCATCCCCTACATCGGCGGACTGCTGATGCTCGTGGCACAGGCGGCACAGGCCGTCGAGCGCTATACCGGCCAGGTCACCCCGCGCGAGCGCATCCTGGACGTAACGGAGCGCTTGTCACGCCGCGAACAGAACATCGCGCTGATCGGCATGCCGGGCTCGGGCAAGACCCGCGTGGGTGAGCAGATTGCCCTGCTCACGGGGCGAGAGCACATCGACCTGGATCGCGCGCTTGAGGAACGCCTGGGGATGCCCTGCGCCGACTATATCGTCGAGCGCGGCGAGGCGGCCTTCCGCGAGCAGGAAACGGCGGCGCTCTCCGACATCTCCAAGCGCAGCGGCCTGGTGCTTTCCACCGGCGGTGGCGTGGTCACGCGAGACGAGAACTATCCGCTGCTGCACCAGAACAGCAAAATTGTGATGCTCAACCGCAAGCTCGAAGAGCTCGCCCACAAGGGCCGCCCCATCACCGCACGCGACGGCATCGATAAGCTCGCGGAACAACGTATGCCACGCTACCGCGCCTGGGCCGACCACATCATCGACTCACGCGACTGCGCCGCCAATACCGCCCAAGCCCTCCTCGACACCCTCCCACCCGCTCTCTAAAAAAACCACCACAAAGGGGACAGGCACCTTTGTGGTGGTTTCTCGACTGCAAAGGAAGCAACCATGAAAGCACTCGTCATCAACGGCCCCAACCTCAACATGCTCGGCATTCGCGAGCCGGGCATCTATGGCAGCGACAACTACGACCGCTTAGTGCAGATCTGCCAGGAAGCGGGCGCCGCACAGGGCTTCGACGAGGTCGAGGTCTTCCAGTCCAACCACGAGGGCAACATCGTCGACAAGATCCAGGAGGCCTACGGCAAGGTCGACGGCATCGTCATCAACCCGGCTGCCTACACGCATACGAGCGTGGCGATCCTCGACGCCCTCAAGGCCGTTGCCATCCCTGCCGTCGAGGTGCACATCAGCGCCGTAGAGACGCGCGAAGACTTCCGCCAGGTGAGCTACGCCCGCCTAGCCTGCTTCGCCACCATCACCGGCGAGGGCCTGCAAGGCTACGCCCACGCGCTGGAGCTGCTGAGGGAACGCCTCGAAAAGTAGCCTCGCGAGCAAATCCATCAACGCGATTCACACGCTAATAATGCCAGTGCCGCCAGCAGCAACCTCGCTACTGGCGGCACTTTATTACTGGCATATAATCATTGCAGTCACACAACGTCTGGAGACGCGCATGTTAAGCATCCATCTGGGGGATTACCCCGGTTCCATCTACGATACCGAAACCTATTTTAGGAACTCATACTTGGACTCATGGTTCGAAGACCCTATGGCCGCACAGATTATTAAAAGCGTGGACGGATCAGAGCTCATCGGTCCCCACAACATCGTAAGCAAACAGCTGGGCTCGATCACCCCACTCGAACTGTCCGGCGGCGTTAAGACGCTGCTGCTGGTGCGCAATCTCCCAAATATGGTGTTCAACGCATCCACCTGCGGAGACAACTGTGCCCGCTGGCTACTCAAGATCGGCAAAGAGCAGGATGTGATGGTGACCTTATACCACATCATGAAATTCCCCTGGAAGAGCTTTGAAATCCGCGTTGAAAACGATGGCCGCATCGTCAGAAACATGCAGGAGTTTGTCGGCGCCACGAATGACTTTTTGGATGTTGATGAGTAATGAAGGGAACGCATACCGTTGTCGTAGAGCGTGCAAAGGTCAAATACACACTCACGTTTAAGCGCAATATTTCCTTTATACGCGGCAACAGCGGCACGGGTAAAACGACGCTCATCTCGATGATTCGCGACTACAACGACCGAGGACCGGAAAGCGGCGTTGCACTCAGTTGCGACGTGCCTTGCGAAACGCTTTCCGGCAGACGCTGGGAGCGCGAGCTATCGATCATCGAAGATTCAATCGTCTTTCTAGATGAGGGTAACGAGTTTATCTACTCAAAGGACTTCGCCAAAGCCGTCAACGGCTCGTCCAACTATTTTGTTCTGATATCTCGTCGCGATGCCAACGAGCTCCCCTACAGCGTTGATGAGATCCTGAAGCTAGTCAACACGACAAGTAAAACAATCAATGGCCGCAAGAGCGACAGGCGCTTCTACTCGGTGACCAAGCCGCTATATGACCACACGGCAAGTATGCTGTATCAGGATCTAAATGTTGGATTCGAGGTACCCGACGCCGTAGTTGTCGAGGATAGCAAATCTGGCTATCAATTCTACGACGCTCTTTGCAACCGACTCGGGATCCCCTGCTATACCGCCACCGGCGTTGCGAATCTAAAACGTACGATTCACGAATGTCCCGAGCAAAACATCCTTGCTATTGGAGACGGAGCAGCATTTGGTCCCTACATCGAAAAGGTGCTCGGACAGCGCGTTTACAAGAACGTACGCTTGTTCCTCCCCGAATCATTCGAGTGGACACTCCTGCAATCTGGCCTCATTCCCAGTAACGATATCTTAAAAATCCTCGAGGATCCCTCAAGCTATATCGAAAGCCGCGACTACCTGAGCTGGGAGCGGTTCTTCACCGATGTGTTGATCAAATACTCGGCAGACACTCGCTACGCCTACAGAAAGGTAAAGCTCAATGAGCAGTACCTGAGGCCGCAGGCGATGAATGCAGTTGCAAACGTCTTGCCCGAGTGCCTGAAGGCAGACTAGATACAGCGGGGAGGGCCAAGTTGGTCCTCCCCGCTTTTGTTACGCCTTCTTGATCACGTACGCCAATCCAATATCGCAGGCACAGCGCACGATTGACGCGAAGAACCACGATGCTGGCAGCGTCATAAGCAGAGGCTTGCTCACGCTCGGCTCCAGCCCCCTTTGGCGCGCCGTATAACCAATCCACATCAGCAGCACAATAGCAGCTCACGCCACGGCTTCGGCCTAAACGTATACCCGGCAAGAACAAAGAACACCGGCATGTGAAAAAGCCCAGACCACCAAGCGGTCTGGGCTTAATAAACGATGGTGCTCCATGGCGGATTCGAACCGTCGACCTTGGGATTAGAAGTCCCCTGCTCTATCCAACTGAGCTAATGGAGCAAATAACCGCACGCCCAAGCAAGCACAAGCCTGTCAGGCGCAAGTAATTATAACCTAGTTGAACTGCTCGCGGTACGCCTTGCAGACCTCATCGACCGGGCCGTCCATGCGAAGGTCACCCTTCTCAATCCAAACGGCACGCTGGCAGATGCGCTCAACCTGCTCCATAGAGTGCGAAACGAACAGAACCGTCACGTCGCCGCTCTGGATAAAGTGCTGGATGCGGGCCTCACACTTTTGCTGGAAGAACACATCACCGACGGACAGCGTCTCGTCAACGATCAGAATATCGGGCTCGGTAATCGTCGCGATTGCAAAGGCGATACGCGCCACCATGCCCGAAGAGAAGTTCTTAAGCGGCATATCGACAAAGTTCTGCAGCTCAGCGAACTCGATAATGCCGTCAAAGTTGGCGTCGATGAACTCCTTGGTATAGCCGAGCAGGGCGCCGTTCAGATAGATGTTCTCGCGGGCGGTCAGCTCGGGGTCAAAGCCGGCGCCAAGCTCAATCAGCGGCGCGATGTTACCGTGCACCTTAACGCTGCCCTCGCTAGGCTCAAGAACGCCAGCGATAATCTTGAGCATCGTAGACTTGCCGGAGCCATTGGTGCCGACCAGACCCACAACCTCGCCGCGATGAATATCAAACGAGATGTGCTTAAGCGCCCTAAACTCCTCAAAGAACAGCTCGTGCTTGGCAAGCTTAATGAAGTACTCCTTGAGGTTGGTCAGCGACTCGGACGCCATGTTAAAGATCATGGTGACGTCGTCGACCTCGACAGCCAGAGGCTGCTCGCTGTAATCAACAACAGATTCAGTCATCACAGCACTCCTTAGATGTAGAGGATGAACTTGCGCTCGGACTTATGGAACACGGTGTAGCCAATAACAAGCGCAAGAACCGCCCAAGCGACGCACATACCAAACGTCATAAGCGAGGGCGTAGTCTGGAACAGGAAGATATCACGCATAAACTGCAGGTAGTTATACATGGGATTCGCATAGACCAGAATGCGCACGAGATGCGGCATTTGCGCAACGAAGTCGGTCGTCCAGAAGATGGGCGTAATGTAGGTCCAAGCCGTAATGACGACGCTCCACAGATGCATGACATCGCGGAAGAAAACCGTGAGGGCGGAGAGCAACATGCCCAGGCCCATGCAGAAGCACATAAGCAGCAGTAGGCAGACAGGCAGCAGAATCAGGTGCCAAGAAGGCATAACGTGGAACCACAGCATAACGATGGCAACGGCGACCAGCGAGAAGGCAAAGTTAACCAGCGAGAAGAGCACCTTCTGTACTGGGAAGACCCAGCGGTGCACCTTAACCTTCTTGAGCAGCGGGGCAGCACCCACGATCGACGTCAGGGCCTGGTTCGTAGACTCGGACATGACGGCAAAGGTGACGTTACCCACGATCAAGTACAGCGGGTACATCTCGGGCGTAATTGAGCCATTGCGGCCCTGGGCGAAAATCGTCGAGAACACGATGGCCATGACGATCATCATCAGCAGCGGGTTGAGCACCGACCATGCGACGCCCAGAACGCTACGGCGATACTTGATCTTAAAATCCTTGGTAACCAGCTGACGAAGGATAAACGCGTCCTTCTCAAATTCGTTCTTAGCAAACGTCGCAGGCAGACTGCGAGTTTCTTGTTGCTTTGTCTGATCCGACACGGATGCAACTCCTTTACTCGTAATCGTTGACAAACGAACAGTATAGACCCGACGGCCATGCAAACGATTCGCGCAACAAAACTGGAGAACTAACCCACATCTTAGGATGACAAGCCCAAACGGCTATACTTGCAAGGATTGAATGTATAAGGAGCATTGAGTGAATTCTGAATCCATCGCCGTCATCATCCCCTGCTACAACGAAGCGCTCACGATTGGTAAGGTCATCGACGACTTTCACCGCGAGCTTCCACAAGCGACGGTCTATGTCTATGACAACAACTCGTCGGACGATACCTCACGCATCGCCACCGAACACGGCGCCACGGTCCGCTTTGAGCCCCGTCAGGGAAAGGGCAACGTCTGCCGCCAGATGTTTCGCGATATCGACGCCGATTGCTACCTGATGGTCGACGGAGACGACACCTACCCCGCCGAGGCGGCCAAAGCCCTCTGCGAGCCCATCCTCAACGGCACGGCCGATATGACCGTAGGCGACCGCCTTTCCAACGGCACCTACGCCGAGGAGAACAAGCGTGCCTTCCACGGCTTTGGCAATAATCTGGTCCGCGCCATGATCAAGTGGATCTATGGCTACAGCTTCGATGACGTCATGACAGGCTACCGCGCCATGAGCCGCCCGTTCGTCAAAACCTTCCCTGTGCTTTCCGAGGGCTTCCAGATCGAAACCGAGCTCTCGATCCATGCCGTCGACCACCGCTGGCGCATCAAAGACGTGCCCATCGAGTACCGCGACCGTCCGGAAGGCTCCGAGTCCAAGCTCAATACCGTGAGCGACGGCATTAAAGTCGTTGCGATGATCGGCACGCTGTTCAAGGACTACCGCCCGCTGAAGTTCTTCAGCCTCGTCGCGCTTCTATTCGCGATTATCGGCCTCGCCCTGGGCATGCCCATCGTTGTCGAATATTTCCAGACCGGCCTGGTCCCGCGCTTCCCCACTGCCATGCTCGCCGCCTCGTTTATGTTCCTCTGTAGTCTGAGCCTTGCGACCGGATTCATCCTGGATTCTGTAGCAAAGGTCGAAAAAAAGCAGTGGGAGGTCAACGTGTACAGCAAATACGCCTACGATGACCAGCCCGGCAAGTCCGCCACCGAGACAAGCGAGAGGTAGATCTTCCGCAGAATACTATTGGCACCACTGCGCAGATAGCCACCAACAAGAAAAGCCGCCGTTAACAAGCGGCGGCTTTTGCTCTCGAAAAGTTGATAGCGACTAGAGCGTCTTAAGGTACTCCCCTAGCTCTTCCTCCCAGTCGGGCATGTGGAAGCCTGCCGACTCCAGCTTGGACAGGTCGAGCGCGGAGTGGACCGGGCGCGGGGCGATGGGGCCTGCGGCGCTGGCGTAGTAGTCGGCGGTGCTGACCGGGACCACTTTGTCC
>JAXJET010000011.1:0-21498 GCA_036301285.1 Collinsella aerofaciens | reverse complement strand
TTCATGGGAAGGCTCGAGGCCTACCTCGTGTACTATCGTGAGGAGCGGATCAAGAAGTCCCTCGGGTGGCTGAGCCCGATGGAGTACCGCAGGAAGCTTGGATACGCCTAGGCGCGGTCCAAGAAATCGTCCGCACCCCCGAGCGACCCCTACAACCCCCTAAAGCAGCCAACCTGACTGGTTTAAGGCGTATTGGAGCCAATTTTAATGAACATACTAAAGGCTATGTTCATTATCTTTTAGGATGTAAATGCTATTCACTTAGCAACAGTATTCATATTTGGCATTTTTTGTCCATTGCTATATAACTAACACCCTATAGCAGACAAAAAACAGGCCGCAGCCCATCGCTGCGGCCTGTTCGGAAGCAAAAGTGGGCGTTAAGCGCTGTAGCCCATCGCTTGCAGGACAAACATGACGACCGTGAGCACCGTAATCACGGCGATAGTCGCCCAAGTGAGCATGTTCCACACGCGACCGTTGCGGTTGGCACCCATAATGTGACGGTCGGCTGCGATAACCACCTGGAACACCAGAACCACGGGCAACAGCACACCATTGATGACCTGTGAGGTCATCATAATCTGGAACAGATCGACGCCGGGCATAAGCACCAGCACGGCAGAGATACCAATGATGGCCGTAATGATGCCGCGATAGACCGGGGCCTCGTCCCAGCTGCGGTCGGCACCGCGCTCCCAGCCAAATGCCTCGCAGATAGCGCTCGACGTAACGCCCGGCAGCACGCAGGCAGCCAAGAAGCTCGCCGCGACCAGGCCCGAGGCAAACAGTACCGTGGACCACTGA
Source organism: Collinsella aerofaciens (assembly GCA_036301285.1). Lineage (GTDB taxonomy): Bacteria > Actinomycetota > Coriobacteriia > Coriobacteriales > Coriobacteriaceae > Collinsella > Collinsella aerofaciens_BS. The sequence goes on along the minus strand of JAXJET010000011.1, from coordinate 20,691 downwards.
CCCGCAATAGGCTCCAGCGCACGGGCAGCATCGGCAGCATCGCTAATCTGAATGCCCGCCGGGAACAACACTGTACCGGTCGTGATGATAATAAAGCCGGCAATGACATCGGCGGCAAGCGAGCCGCTCACGGTATCGATGCGCTGCAGCACGATATCGTCCTCGCCCGCGTTCTTATCGACCACGTTGTTCTGCGCCAAGAAAATCATCCACGGCGCGATGGTGGTACCGATCGTTGCGACCACGAGCGACACGTAGCTGGGATCATTTTGAATGTTAGGCACGACCAGGTCGACCGCGACCTCACCCCAGTTGGGGCCAGCCATAAACGCGGCGACAATATAAGTCACGAACACGCAGCTCACCAGCAGCAGAATCTTCTCGATGCGCTGGAAACTACCCGACATGGTAAGCATCCACACCAGCAGCGCCACCAACGGCACCGAGATGCTCGCCGGCACGCCAAAGAGAGCAAGGCCGCTGGCGATGCCCGCAAACTCCGAAATGGTCACAGCCGTGTTGGCGATCAACAGCGCCGCCATAGCAAGTACACTCTTGCGCACGCCAAAGCGCTCGCGAATGAGCGATGCCAGGCCCTTGCCCGTGACGCAGCCGCAGCGCGCCGCGGTCTCCTGCGTCACGATGAGCAGCACAGTCATGACGGGAAGCATCCAGAGCATCTTGTAGCCATAGCTGGCGCCCGCGCTGGAATACGTTGCAATGCCGCCGGCGTCATTGCCCGAAAGCGCCGCCAGCAGACCGGGACCCATAGCGCCAAAGATGGCCGCGATGGTCAACTTTTGCTTGGTGCCCGACTTTTGCTTGGTATTTTGCACGCGACCACCTAACCAATGACCGACATGGTGAGCAGCACCGCAGCGGCGCAGTACGCTACGCACGAGATCATGACGGCAATAACGTTCATGGCGGTGCCCGATGTGTTGAGGTCATGCTCGTCACGCCAGAACAGCACCATCAGGTAAATCACGGCGCTCATGTTGCCAACCAGGCAGATGATGGCAGCGATATTGAAGCACCCGGTAAAGAGTTGCTCCTCAAACATGGACGCATCGGGGAATGCAGCGGTGCGCACCAGCTGCGCGCACAGGTAGGTCACGAGCGAAAGGATCAGCCCCATACCCGTGCTCTGGAAGAAGAATCCCAGGTACGGCTTGGGCTCGTCGTCGTGGCCGTCATACTCCAGGAAGTAGTTCTTGACGAACGACACCATGCGCGAGGCCGCCAGCAGCACGAGCGGCATGGCGCACATGGGGAACACCACTAGATGCGCGGAGCCCAGCGCCGTCCCCAGCACCGTTGCCATGATGCACGAGGCAATGCCCCACACGACAACCCAGTACTGGCGATGCACAAACCAGCTGAGCACGTTCGTCGAGTCGTCCGACGCGCTATCGCCCGAGCCGACACCGGCGATCTGCAGGTCCTCCTGGTGCTCCTCGGCAATAACGTCCATGGCGTCATCGAAGGTCACGATACCTAGGATGTGGCGGTTCTCGTCGCAGACAGGGATGGCAACCAGGTCGTACTTGGTCATCTCGTCCGTCACGTCTTCCTGGTCCTCGTCGGGCGACACATAGACCAGGTCGCGATAGGCCAGCTGACCCAGCGTGGCGTCGCGGTCGGCTACGATCAGCGTGCGCAGCGAAAGCACGCCGGTCAGCATGCCGCTCGGATCCTCGGTATAGACGTAGTAAACGCTCTCGAAGTCCTCGTCGAGCTCGCGAATCGCCTCGATGGCGTCACCGACCGTCGCCGTGGCGGGCAGGGAGACAAACTCCGAGGTCATGATGCGGCCGGCGGTGTTGTCCTCATACCCCAGCAGGTTACGAATCGCCTTCTCCTCCTTGACGCCCATCAGGCGCAGAAGCTTCTCGGCCTTCTCGTAATCGAGCTCGTCGATCAGGTCGGCTGCATCGTCCGGGTCCATCATGGCCAGCATCGACGATGCGTCCGTGTCGGACAGGCCCTCGAGCATCTCGGTCATAAGCTCGTCGTCATCGAACTCCGAGATGGCCTCGGCGGCCTGGGCAGTATCGAGCTGCGCAAACACCTGCGCACGTAGGCGCGGGTCGAGCTGCTCGATAATGTCGGCGATGTCGGCAGGGTGCAGCTCGCCGAGCGTCTTGTGCGACACCGAGAGTTGAATGTTCTTGGTCGAGCGGTCGAGCAGGTCCATGTAGGACCAAGCGATGATGTCCTCACTGAGCGGCTTGCCCAGGTGCTTCATAAAGCCTTCGACGATATGCTCGAGCGCGGGGCTGATGGCGCGTAGCAGACCGCGGGCACCGACCTCGGCGCCCAGCAGGCGCAGCTGATTTTCGCCCGACATGGAAAACTTGATGTCGTTTACGCGCACGACCTTCATGCCCTGCGTGTCGACAATCTGCTTGTTGAGCACGTCGCGGGCAAGCAAGAGTTCGGTCGGCTGCAGGTACGAAAAACGGATTTCGGTGGCCGACGTCTTAAGGTGTACACCCGTCTCGTCGATACGGTCGACCCATTTGCGCCAGCTGATCATAAACGGCGTCTTGCCGGGTCCGCGGAACGCGAGCGACGTCACGTGCGGAAAAACTTCGCCGGTAGCAATGCCAAAATCGTTCACAACGCCGAGCTTTTCGCCATCGACGTCCAAGACCGGCAATTTGAGCATCTCACTCAGATAATTCAATGGTGCTCCCCATCATAATTCCTCCGGATGCGGCCGCGCGTGCGGCGTCCGGGGGCTTCTGGATATGTATACGCATGCGCGGGCGGCACGCCGCTCGACGCTCACACCCCGTGCATGCGCAAAAAGCACCTGCATGGGGTCATCGACTGTATGGTCGAGGTTTGGATTTCACCTGTAACCTTTCTCTTGACCCTCATTAACCGCAGTAACTATAGCATCAGCATCGCCCTGCGGCATCGATTTTATGCGCTGCACATTGCAGGCATACCAAACGCTGACGCATCCGTGACATAGTCATTGGGGACGTTCTTAAACGACTGCCCAATGACTACTCTGTGGCGTCGTCGTCCTCGGCAAGTTGGGGGAACACGGCGCCCTTGGGCATGGCGACCTTCGTCAGCGAGGCGAGCTTTTTGCTCAATGCCGTGTCCGTCTTGACCAGGTCGCTGAGCGTCACGATCTTGTAGCCGTCGGCGACAAGGCCGTCGATAATCTGCGGCAGCGCCTCGAGTGTCTGCTCGGCGCATTCGTCTCTATCGGTGAGCAGCACGATATTGCCCGGCGTCACCGAATCGAGCACCGTCGAGACCTGCTCGTCGGCACCGTTGAGCAGCCAGTCGCCCGAGTCAATATTCCACGAGACCACGGCGGAGACCAGGTCCATCGCATCAATCCAGTTTTGCTCGTCAAAGGCAGCGTAGGGAGCACGCAGCAGCATCGTCTTCACGCCGGTCGCCGACTTAATCGCATCGGTGCCTTTCGTGATCTGTTCGCGTACCGCCTCACGGTCCTGACCCTTGAGCGAATCGTCGCTGTAGCTGTTGGATCCGATCTCGCACCCGGCATCGACAATCGCCTTGGCCGTGGCAGGCGAGGCCTCGGCCGCATCGCCCGAAAGGAAGAACGTCGCGGTGACACCCTTTTCCTTGAGCACCTGCAAGATCTGCTTGGTAGCGCCGCTCGGACCCTCGTCAAACGTCAGCGCCACGTACTTTTTGTTGCCCTTGGGTGCCACGCTGGCGCACGCAACAACGCAATCGGTGGCGGGCACAACCTCGCCGCGGTCCTGCGTCTTGCCCGACTGCTCACCAACCCACACCTCGGAGCGGCCCTGGACACCCCACGTCTGCACATACTCGATAGCGCCCGTACCCTCGACCTTGAGCTTGGGCTCGATAACCGTAGCCTGAACCTCGTGCTTCTCGTAGGTGTTACGGCCATCCTTGACCGTCACCTTCTCGCCGCCCTCAAGTTCGCGGCTATCCCATTTGCCCTGCTTCACGCGCTTGCCGTCGACCTTCACCGACAGCTTTTCGCCCCCATGGCGCTTGAGCACGCTGTCATCGACGGCCAGCAGGTCGCCTGCGTCGTAGGTGTCAGTCAAATCCTGTTCATCGATGAGATTCTGCAGCGTAGAGCCCACGCGCACCGCGGTCTTCTGGCCGTTGAGTTCCACGTCCACGCTGCGGTTGACGTAGCCCACGACGGCAGCGATAAACAGCACGAGCGCACAGCCCACGGCAATGAGCGCATAGGGCAGGCGAGACGAACGACGGGGCGTACGGCTGTTGCCGATGCGAGCGCTGCGGTCGCTAAAGCCGCGGCTATGGTTGAGATACATCGCGCCGGGCTTACGGTGACGCTTGCGCTGACCGCTGGGCAGCTGCCCCAGGTCGCGGCGCGCCGTTGGACGCGCACCCGAGCGCCCGTTTAAGTTAGATCCGTTTTGGCGCATGTGCCCTCCCCCATAAACGCAGCGAGCCGGAGCAACATGTCTCCGGCTCGCCTCCCATCATTTGGTACGTCGCTATTTGCTAGCTTTTGACGAGCCCCCGCTCGCCTTTTGATATTCGTCCTTAAAGGCCTTGAACATACCGCGCGTCTTGCCGAGCTGCTTGCCCAGCGCGCGACTGCCCTTGTCCACGGCGACCGAACCCTTGTCATCGAGCACCTTAGCGCCCTTCTTGACCTTATCGCCCACCACGACGCTTGCCTCGGCAGCCTTTGCGGCGGCGCCGCCCGAATACCCGAGCGACTTGACCTCGTCCGAGACAATCATCGCGCCGTTCTCGTAGCCGCGCAGCATCGTCGGCGGCACCTGCGTGTCGCCCACCAGCATGCTCGATGCGGCGCTGGCGGTCACATAGAATGTCTGCACGATACCCGAACGCGGCTTGAACTCCACATCCGAGCAATAGCCCACGACATCGCCCGACTCCGTGCGCACGTCCATGCCAACCCAGATAATGCAATCGTCCAGGTTGATGTCGAGGCGCTTGGCCGCAGCGGCATCGTAGGTGCCCTTGACGTCGTCAACTGCGATGGCGCCCTCGTAGACGCCAATGGCATCGAGCGCCACAAATCGGTCGGGGCGCTCGATCATGCCCGCGATATCGGACTGGCGCACCATAAAGCCCACCACGCGCGTACCGCCCGGGGTAAAGACCGGAAAGTGAATCTTGCCGAGCTTTTTAGGGCTGCGCGGCGTGCCGTCTTTTTTGGTGCGCTTATCCTCGGTAGGCTTGCGATAGATCTTGGCGCCGACAAAATCCCCGGCGCGCATTATGCCTCTGTCGAAGGCTCCGCGGCCTCGGCGTCGGCCTCGACGGCGTTCTCGACCACGACATCGGCGGCGGGCGTCACGTTACCGCCCGAGATGGCGTCGTTGAGCTGCTCGCGCAGCTGGTCCATGCGCTCGCGGGCAAGGTCAACCTTGGCACGCAGGTCATCGGTCTTGGCGTCGACCATCGGGCCAAAATCGTTGACCGCGGCGCGGGCCTCCTCGGCACCATGCTCGTAGGTGTCGCGCATGTTATCCCAGGCGTCATTGGCGATATCGGCAGCCATGGCGCGGGTCTCGGCGCCCGAGCGCGGAGCCAGGGCGACGCCGATGATAGCACCGGCGGCGGCGCCGAAGAGCGCACCCGAGATAAAGTTGAAAGTCTTACCCATGTTCATTCCTCTCCTGCGGGCACCTCGGCGCCCACCGTTTGAATGCTGTCCATTATACCCGCAGCACAGCGCTTGCCGTCTTGCTCATCTGCGTACGGTAAAGGCGCAGGTACATGATGGTGATAAGCGGGTGAGCCTACTCCTGCGGCATGGCAGGCATGGCCACCGTGGCGGCCGGGTCCTCGCCGGCGCCGTCAACGAGCGGCAGCGTTCCCTCGTGCGCGGGGGCAACCGGAGCCGTCGCCGCACCACCGTAGACGGCAGCGGGGGCCTCATGGCTCTCAGCGGTCGCGCCCTCGGTATCGATTACCTCCTGCGGCTCGTCGTCAAAGCTCGGGACGCCCTGGGGCTCCGCGGGCTCGACCTCGACGGCCTCCTCGGCAGGGGCATCGTTGACAGACTCGGCGGCAGCCTCGGCAGGCGCCTCGCCCTCGGTCGTGTCCCCGGCCTCGCCTTCGGCGTTCGCGGCGGCGACGGCCTCGTGCGGGTCCTTGCCCTCGGCCTCGGCGCGCATACCCAGCACCAGGTTGCGCAGGCCCGCGACCGTTCCTTCCACGTCGGGGGCAGGCTGGTCGGCGTGCAGGTACGCCCAGTCCATCATAAAGGTCGCCGAAGACAGCGCGCCGATGGCCAGCGCGTCGTCGGGACACGAAAGCTCGACCTCAAAGACACGCTCGTCGTGCTCGCTTACGCGGGTGCGGCCGCACGAAATGCTGCCGGCAAGCCCGGTCTCGTTCATGAGCTCGACCGTCACGTGCTCCAGCAGATGGCAAAGCTCGGTCTGGCCCATGCAGTCCTGGAATTCGCGACCGGAATCGCCCAGGCACAGATGCTTGGCAATCGCGGGTACCAGGTAGTACACGCGCGCCGTGGCCTCGATGTCCTCCGAGGTCATGAGCGGCATGCCGGGGTTCACCAGCACGTGCGCGCAGATCTTGTCCTCGCTGACGGTGACCTTAAGGATGTTGAACAGGCCTGCCATAACTCTCCCCTACTCTTCCTTACCCTACTCGTCGCCGTCGTGCGGGTCCGCAGAGCCCGCACCAGACGCCGTCGGCTCGTCTGCCGAGGGCTCGGAATCCTTCTTATCGGTTTCGGCCGGAGCGATCACGCGAATGAGCGAGATGCGCTGGCCACGCATCGACTGCACCTTAAACTTGTACCCCGCAACCTCAAACACCTCTCCGATGTCGGGCACCGAGTCGCAAAGCTCCAAAATCCAGCCGGCGATGGTCTCATAATCATCGCTTTCCTCGAGCGGCCAACCAAGCTCAATCGCGTCATCGCACGAAAAACGCCCATCGACGAGCCACTCGCGGCGCGAAAGGCGCGTGAGGTACTTGTTGTCGGGGTCGAACTCGTCCTCGATCTCACCCACGATCTCCTCGACGATGTCCTCGATGGTGATGATGCCGGCCGTGCCACCGTACTCGTCCACGACCACTACGATCTGGTCGTGCGAGGTCTGCATCTCGGACAGCAGCGGCAGGATGTCCTTGGTGTCGGGCACAAAGGTGGCGTCGCGCAAAAAGTCGGCGATGGGCTGGTCGCCCTTGCCGTCGAGCGAAGGCTGGATCAGGTCCTTGATGTGCGCGATGCCGGCGACGTTGTCGGGATCCTCGTGATAGACGGGGATGCGGCTAAAGCCGGTCTGGCGCATGGCGGACAGCACGTCGGCGACCGTTTCGTCGTCCTCGCACATGGTGGTGTCCACGCGCGGCACCATGACCTCGCGGGCAACGGTGTCTCCCAGGTCGAAGATCTCGTGGATCATGCGCTTTTCCTCGTCGAGCAGATCGTCCTGCTCCGAGACCATGTATTTGATCTCTTCCTCCGAGACGTTTTGGCGGTCGTCGGCGCTCTTGATGCGCAGGATGCGGGCCAGGCCGTCGGAGCAGGCACCGGTCAGCCACACGAGCGGGCGGGCGATCTTTTGGAACACGGAGAGCGGTCCCACGACCTGCTTGGATACGCCTTCGGCATTAGCCAGGCCGATGCGCTTGGGCACAAGCTCGCCAACCACGATGGACACGAAGGCGACGGCGACGGTGATGATGACCGGCGCCAGGCCGCGCGCGATGGCGGAAAGCGGCGCGATGCCAAAGCTCATGAGCCACGTGGCAAGCGGGTCGGACAGGCTCGTCGAGGCGACGGCGGACGAGGCGAAGCCCACGAGCGTGATGGCGACCTGGATGGTGGCGAGCAGCTGGTCGGAGTCGGCGGCCAGCTTAATGGCGCGCTCGGCGCGCTTGTCGCCTTCCTCGGCATCGTGCTCCAACACGGCGCGCTTAGCCGTGGTGAGCGCCATCTCGGACATGGAGAAGTAGCCGTTAATGAGGGTCAAAACGAGGGTGGTGATAAGGGAGATGGTTATGTCCATCGGGAGTTTCTCGAACCTCCAAGATTCGGGACGTTAGGGTAAAACGTTGATGGCGGATAGGGCAATTGCGCTGGCGACCGAGCGGGGGCACGGGCGCTGGCGTGGTCGCTAGATTACGAAGAGGATCACCGCCATGAACTGGAAGATGCTGCCGGCGAGCACCCACAGGTGAAACACGCTGTGCAGATAGCGCACGTTTTTGGCGATATAGAACGGCACGCCCGCGGTGTAGCACACGCCGCCGACGGCGAGCAGGGCAAGCGCCACGGGGTTGAGCAGTGCCACAAGTTCGGGCAGCTTAAAGACAACGAGCCAGCCCATCAGCAGGTAGACCAGGCCACTTACCCAGTGCGGTTGACGCTCGCGCATAAAGCACTCGAGGGCGATGCCGATAATGGCGATGGCCCATACGGCAAAGAACAGCATAGGACCGCCGTCGTTTGCGAGCGTGATGAGACAAAACGGCGTATAGCTGCCGGCTATGAGCAGGTAGATGCAGCTGTGGTCGATAATGCGAAACACGCGCTTGGCGCGAGCGGGCTGAATCGCATGGTAGAGCGTGGAGGCAAGGTATTCGAGGATAATGCTGACACCATAGACAATCGCCGCGGCCATGTGGGCCGGGCCTCCGCCGCGCAGGGCAGCAAATACGATCAGGAGTACCAGGCCCGCGATACCCAGCAGGCAGCCGACACCATGGGTGACGGAGTTCATGATCTCCTCGCCCACCGTGTAGTGTGGAACGGCCGCGGTCTTGGGTCGCGGCTTAGAACTGTCGCTCGAATCGGACATGCCGGTTACATCCTCCAACGTAAAGAGTTCTCAACACTATATCAAAGCGTCTAGGTACGTGCGAAATTTGCACCATACGTGACCCTTTGTTTACCCATTCTTTGCCTGTTGACGCATCAACGGCGAACGTCCATAATGCGCTTGCATTAAATGTTGACGTATTAACATCTTATAGGAGAATACCGCATGGCTCAAAACGCACGTTCCCATCGAAAGCTCAAGATGGCCGGCATCGTTGCACTGGTGGTTGTCGTTGTGCTGCTCGGATTTGCCGGCAACTTTCTGTTTGACTTCGCGCTGAATCCCCAAGCGCCGTACACCATGAAGATGATGCAGGATAGCAAGAACGACAAAGAAGGCGAGCAGCCGGATGCCGAGGACACCGAGGCGCGGGCATGGTTTAAAGAAAACCGCAAGAGCAGCAGCCTCACCGCAGATGACGGAACCGAGCTCGCCGCTTGGTTTTTTGCCGCCTCGGAGAACACCCACGATTACGCCGTCTGCCTGCATGGATATACCAACGAGCCCATCGGCATGGCCCGATACGTCAAGCGATTCCACGACCGCGGCATGAACGTGCTCGCGCCTGCCGCCCGCGCCCACGAGCGCTCCGGCGGCGACTATATCGGCATGGGCTGGCCCGAGCGGCTCGATATCGTTGCATGGATTGGGCGGATCGTTGCGGCCGACCCCGAGGCGCGCATCCTGGTCTTTGGCGAGTCGATGGGTGCAGCAACTGCCATGAACGTCGCGGGGGAATCTCTACCCGCAAACGTAAAATGCATTATCGAGGACTGTGGTTATACGAGTGTTTGGGACGAGTTTTCCCTGCAACTCAAGGACGTGTTCGGCCTGCCCAGCTTTCCCTTGCTCGATGTAGCAAACTTGGTGTGCAACGTGCGCGCGGGCTACGACTTTCATAAGGCGAGCAGTGTGGAGCAACTCAAACACGCGACGGTTCCCATGCTGTTTATCCACGGCGACCAGGACACCTTTGTGCCGTACAGCATGCTCGACCAAAACTACGACGCGTGCGCCAGCAAGGTCAAGCAAAAGCTCACTATCCATGGCGCCACCCACGCCAAGAGTGCGCAAGTTGACCCCGAGCTCTACTGGAACACGGTCGACGACTTCCTCGACGAGTATTTTTAGGCAAATAGTACGGTTTACTGGCCTATCTGACCCCCTAGCACTTCCGAAAAGCCGCCCGTGGGCACTGTGCTCACGGGCGGCTTTTGCTAACAGTTGTGCTACAAAAGCGCTTGTTTTGTCTAATAGCTAGGTGCTACTTGACCTCGATGAGCTCGTACTTGCTCGTGCCCAGGCCGATCTTCTCGGCGTGCGCGATGCACACGCGCCAGTCGGTGTCGGGATGCGTGATGCAGAAGGGATCCTTGGCCTGCTCGCCCTCCAGATGCTCGTGGTTATGCTCCATCTTGGCGGCGCTGTCGGTGAGCTCGGTGTTGGGCAGCGGCTCGGATGCCATGACGGCATCGGCGCAGGCCTGATCGATAGCGACCGGGTCGAAGCTCGCGAACATGCCGATGTCGTTGACGATAGGCGTATCGTTTTCGGGATGGCAATCGCAGTTGGGGCTGATATCCATGGCAAGCGAGATATGGAAGCTCGGGCGGCCGTCGACGACGGCCTTGGTGTACTCGGCAATCTTGCAGTTGAGCACGTCGGCCGCGGCCTCATAGCCGGGCTTGATGGCGTCCTGGTTGCACACGCCGATGCAGCGGCCGCAGCCCACGCAGCGATCGTGGTCGATGGTGGCCACGTGCACCGTGCGAGTAGCGCCGCTGGCAAGCTCGCGCTCGCGGGTGTCGTTGAACGAGACGGCGTCGTGCGCGCAGATCTTTTCGCAGGCACGGCAGCCAACGCAGTGCTCGGTCGCGACGTTCGGCTTACCGGCGGCATGCTGCTCCATCTTGCCGGCACGGCTGCCGCCTCCCATACCCAGGTTCTTCATGGCGCCGCCAAAGCCGGCCTGCTCATGGCCCTTAAAGTGGGTGAGGCTAATCACGATATCGGCATCCATGAGCGCCTGACCGATCTTAGCCTCGTGCACGTACTCTCCGCCCTCGACCGGGACGAGCGCCTCGTCGGTGCCCTTGAGGCCGTCGGCGATGATGATCTGGCAACCCGTGGCATACGGGGTAAAGCCGTTCTGGTAGGCGGTATCGATGTGCTCGAGCGCGTTTTTGCGGCTACCGACATAGAGCGTGTTGCAGTCGGTGAGAAAGGGCTTGCCACCCAATTCCTTCACGACGTCCGCGACGGCGCGGGCGTAGTTGGGGCGCAAAAAGCTCAGGTTGCCCAACTCGCCAAAGTGAATCTTGATGGCGACGAACTTGTTCTCAAAGTCGATCTGCTCAATACCGGCGTGACGGATGAGGCGCTTGAGCTTGTCGAGCTGGCTCTCGCGAGCATGCGTGCGCAGGTTGGTGAAGTACACCTTAGCGGGTGCAGTTGCGGTCATAGATCTATCCCCTCGGTCTATATGGCGTTACAGACATAGAGGATGGTACCAGTTAAAGCAGAGTTAAAGTCAAGTACGGCACCTAGTCATTGGGGACGTTCTTAAATGACTACTCTTGGACTTTGAGGGCTTCGGCCAGACTGACGCGCTTGATGGAGCGCGTGTGCAGCAGCGCCACGACCAGGTAGGTCGCAAAGCCGATTCCTGCGCACGCCGCCATGGACCAAGCGGGCACGTAGATCTCGATATTGCCGTTATAGGCGAGCAGCATCGAGCGGAAGATGGCCGTTAGCGAGCCAATAATGACCGGCAGGCTCAGCACGAGTGACGCTGCCACGCACAACGTGATCGAGCGGATGTACAGATGCGAAATCTCGCTATCGCGATAGCCAAAGACTTTCATGTAGCTGATCGAACGGGCGCTGTGGTCGATCACAGCCTTGGTCAGCAGGTACATAAACAGCAAGAAGATGAACACCGCAAGCCCAACCATCATGCCGATCATTTTGCTCATCATGCCGATGAACTGGTCGCCCACGGCGCGCATGTCGTCGGGCGTGGTATCGCCGGCAAAGTAGCGCGCGTCGAGGTCGAGCTTCTCATCGCTCACATAGCCGTTAAAGTAGGCCGCATCGTTGTCAAACAGCTCGTTAAAGTCTTCGATACTCATATAGACATTCATATCCGACTTAGAGCCCCAAACGCAGTCCTTGCCCACGTACTCAAAGGAATAATTCTCGCCCTCGTACTTGTCGCGAAGCTTAACCTTCTGGCCCTCGCTCCAGCCAAACTTGTCGAGTAAGCCACCGCCAAAGACGACGCGTCCGTCGCCGACGTCCAGCCCTTTCCAGTAGCGCGAATCGGGCGAGATGCCGTAGACAGAAATCGTCTCCTCGCCATTACCATCGCCGCGGTCGTATTGCAGCTGGTAAACGGCATATTTCTCGGCCTGCGCGATTGCGCCCGCGCCGTTGTCAATCGTGTTGACCGGGTGAATGTCGTCGTTGTCGGTGTCGATCTTAGAGGCCTTGTCAATCAGGTCGATAGCCTCGTCGCGGTTGCAGCCGAGGATATCGGCAAGGTCATCGAGGCGCGCATAAAGCGCATCCTTCTTGTCCTGAACCTTGGCGAGCGCGTCCTGCGCCGCGGCCAAGCTCTCGGCAGACGGAGCGCTGGTCGCGGCATCGGCTGCCGCCTGCGCCGCATCGGCCGCGTCGTCAAGCTCGTCATCGGCATCCTGAGCGGCGGAAAGCAGCGCGCCGTCAACCGACTGCAAGCGCTCGAGTGCCGACCACTGCTCGCGCTCCTCGGCAGTACCCTCGAGCTCCAGCGGCGCCTTGAGCGTGTACTGGTGTTCGGCGACCAGGCTTGTCTCGAGGTTGTCCGCATAGTGCGTCATCGTGGGCAAAATCGCCAGGCCAAAGAGCAGCAGCAGCGACGCAAACGCAATGCCCACAAAGAGCGTGGCAAAGTTGCCCAGGTTGCGCAGAAAGATACGCAGGCGGAAGCGGGAAACAAAACCCATGCGCTCCGGCAGTTGCATACCGCGCTTGGTGCCCGATTTGCCGCTCGCCTCGTGACGAAGGAACTGCAACGGCGTCTTGCCCATTTTGCGAAGCAGGCCCACCAGCGTGATGAGGATGAGCGCGGCGGCGGGAACCACGGCGCACTTCACAAAGATCTCCCAGCTCCAGTACACCTGGAAGGGCGGCAGGCTGTACGAACCGTAATAGAGGCTGCGCATGGGCTCGGTAAAGAACATAACGCCGAGCGCAGTGCCCAAAAGCGCCGCGACCACGCCCACGATGGCGGGAAGTGCCAGGTAGTGCAGCACGATCTCGCGACGGCGATAACCGCTGGCGAGCAGCGTGCCGATGATGGCGCTCTCCTCCTCGATGGTGGCGTCGGTAAGGACCACAAAGACGAACGCCATGATCACGATGATGATGTCGAGCAGCGTCATCCACATCATGGAGTCGCCGTCTACGTCGTCGCGCGCGTAGCCAATGCCCTGGTTGGAATCGGCGTCGATGAGGTCATCCACGCGTGCATCGGCGTCGGTCAGCGCCTCGACCATATCCTGCTCCGCATCGATGCGGTCCGCGGTGGGGAGGTCGCGATCGGTAAAGGTGAAGGAGTAGGTGTAGGCGGGCGCGCCGCCGGCATCTTCGAGCGCGGCAAAGCCGCCATCGGTGACCTCGGCCACGCCGTACGTGATGGTGTTCACCGTAAAGTCCGAATTGTTGAGAAACAGCGCCTGACTGTCGGGCTGGGTCATGATGCCGCAGATGATGTAGGTGCGGCCCTCAAGCTCAACCTTATCGCCCACGGCGAGGTCGTTGTTGGTGGCGAAGACACGGTCGATGGCTACCTCATCGTCCGTCTTGGGCTCCTTGCCCTCACAGTAGGACGCGATATCGACCTTGGTGCGGTGCGCATAGGTGCGCAGCGTGCGCTTGGTGCCGTCGTCGCCGGCGGTCTTTTTGATGATGGCGTCGATGGAGAAATTCTTGTAGAGCGTGACGCCGCCGACGTCGTCGGCCGCGTCCTCGGCTGCCTTGAGTTGCTCCTCGGTTGCCTCGAAGGAGGTGGTCACGCGGCCGTCCTCAATCGTGTACGCATCGCGCATGTCATCGATGAGGCAGCCGATGGAATGCGCCGCGAGCAAAAAGCCCGAGGTGAGAGCGATACTTCCGCACATAAGCAAAAAGATGCCCAGGTACTTGCCGGTATTGCGGCGCAGCTCGCGTGGGAGACGTTTTGCGAGAGGTGTCATGGCGCCGCCTACCAATCGAGCTCGGCGGCCGAGACGGGCGACTCGTTGAGCTCATCCTCGACGATGCGCCCGTCGCGCAGGCGCAGCACGCGATTGGCCATGCGCGCGATGGCGGCATTGTGGGTGACAATGATGATGGTGCAGCCGTAGGTGCGGTTGACATCCTCCATGAGCTGCAAGATTTCCTTGGACGTCTTATAGTCGAGCGCACCGGTGGGCTCGTCGCACAGCAGCAGGCCCGGGTTTTTGACGAGCGCACGGCCGATGGCGCAGCGCTGCTGCTGGCCGCCCGAAACCTGGCGCGGGAACTTGTTACGGTGCTCGTAGAGGCCCAGCGAGCGCAGCAGGTCGTCGACATTGAGCGGGTTTTTGGACAGGTACGCCGTGACCTCGATGTTCTCCTTGATGGTGAGATCGGGCACCAGGTTGTAGAACTGGAAGACAAAGCCCAGCTCACGGCGGCGGTACTCACCCAGGTCGGCGGGCTTGAGCACCGTGAGGTCGCAGCCGTCCACCATGATGGAGCCGCCGTCGGCATCCTCCAGGCCGCCGATCAGGTTAAGGAAGGTCGACTTGCCCGAGCCCGAGGGCCCCAGCATGACGCAGATCTCGCCGCGATTGATGGACGTGTCGATGCCGTCGAGCACCGTCAGGAGCGCGTCACCGTCGCCGTAGTGCTTCTTGAGCCCCTTGACCTGGACGTAGGCTTGCTTCGTCGCCATGCTATCCCCCATTGTTAGCCTGTTGCTACTTTATGAATGTAATAGTAAACCTTGGCGAACTATTTTTGGGCGAGAGTGGGGTTTTGTTTCAGACTAGTCATTGGGGACGTTCTTAAACGACTAGCTGTTAGGGACACTCTTTCGCCACCCGGCAGTTAGGGACGTTCCTTTCCTGCCGGCAGTTGGGGACAGTCTCTGCCAACCCAGCCGGCAAAACAGCCGATCGGCAAAGACTGTCCCCAATGACTAGTCGTTTAAGTCTGTCCCCAATGACCACTCTTGGTCGTTTAAGTCTGTCCCCAATGAGTACCCAATGACTAGGTGGCTAGGCGTGGGATTTGTTGTGGGCGAGGGCTAGGCCTACGGCGGCGATGGCCACGGCAAAGAGCGCCGTGACGCCTAGGTCGCAGGCGATGTCGCCCAGCACGGTGGACGTCAGGTCCGCGGCGAGCGCCTTGCTGATCGCGTCGTTCACCCAATATGTCGGCACAAAGTGCGCCACCGCCTGCACGGCTGGGCCCATCAGCGACAGCGGCATCCAGGCGCCGCCCAAAAACGTCATGAGCATGCCGAGCAAGTTGCCCACACCGTTGAGCAGCTCCTCGCGCGCACCCAGGCTCGAAAGGGCAAAGCCAACGGCCAGAGGCGTGCATGCCAGGGCAAACGTCGCCGCCAGCGCCAGGCACACACGGCCCACGCCGACTTCGGCAACCGCGCCGGCAAAGCCCACGACGCCCATCATGCTCGACACGAGCCAAATGCAGACGGTGAGCACGGCAGCGGCCGCAAACACGGCGAGCGAACGCTGGCGCTCGGAGATTGGGCCGACATCCATACGACGCACGCGCTCGGGCTCGTTCATGCCCGAGAACACCAGTCCCACCGACACGATGACCGACGAGATAATCGCGTACGCGCCAAAGTTGAAGTACGACTCGAGCGTGGCGGCAGCAGTCGAGTCGACCTTGACCTGCTCGATCTGGACCTCCGCGCGCTTTGCAGCGGCATGCTCGGCGGCCTTGGCAACGTCGCCGTTAGAAGCAGCGGGCTCAAGCGCCGCCGCAGCGCCCGCGAGCGAGATCCAGCGCGAGGCCTCGGCAGACGAAAGCGCCGCCGCCATGGTGCCGGCACCGTAGGTCACATCGAGCTTGGGCAGGGACTCCCCCACGCGGGCGGCTGCAACGAGGTCGTCCTCAAACCCCTCCGGGATAAAGAACACGCAGTCGGCGCTGCCCTTGGCGCTGTTGCTCTTGGAGAGCGCGTCCGCAAGGTCGTAGGTGTCGTCGCCGACGCCCATGACCAGGTCAAAACGCGAACCTAGGTGCTTGGTGAGCGCACGTGAAAGA
Organism: Collinsella aerofaciens; assembly: GCA_036301285.1. Classification (GTDB taxonomy): domain Bacteria; phylum Actinomycetota; class Coriobacteriia; order Coriobacteriales; family Coriobacteriaceae; genus Collinsella; species Collinsella aerofaciens_BS. Next base: position 4,552 of record JAXJET010000011.1, on the reverse strand, counting down.
TCACTGCCGTCGCGGTCGACCACGATCACGCTGGCATCGTAGGGCTTGTACTCGGTGAGCTGCGACGAGTTCCAGCTCACCGAGGCCGCGATGAATACGCCCATGAGCGAAATGAACACCGTATAGATGAGCAGGTAGAATGGGTGCGCCAGCGCCATGCGCAGCGCAGTCTTAAAGGTGCTCATAGCGGCTCCTTCCAAAAATCAGCGTGGCGGCGGCAACAAACACCAGCGTCATGAGGACCAGCGCGCCGGCGCGAACGGCAAAAGGTCCCAAGTCTTCAAAGAAATACAGGCGGTTGAACATGTCGCAGATAAGCTTGACGGGGTTGAGCCAGCACTCGGCCGGGCAGGCGCGGGCGACGTCGTCGGCAAGCGCCATCGCCGGCTCGCCGTAGAGGCCAGCGAACAGGGCGCACGTGGTAGCAAAGCCCGTGAGGATGCCGGACTTGGACGCCTTGCCGCCCTTAACGGGAAGCGTGCCCACAAAGAGTCCCAGGCCCGTGGCGACAAGCGCGGAAGCGGCGCCGCCCGCGAGGCACAGCCCCTCGCGCCCGCCAAAGTCGACGCCCACGACCAGGCGCACGTAGCCGATTGCGATCGCCATCGAGGCGAAGGAAACCAGCCACGAGCCGACGAAGATGCCGGCCAGCGACGCCGTTTTGGAAAGACCGCCCACGCAGCGACGCGCGCCAAGGCCCGACAGATTGGGCTGCAAATCGACGACGCTCAAGGCGGCAAACTCGGCAGACATCATCGCGACCAGGCCAAAAAGCGCGTAATAGTAGATGACCGTGCCGTCGGGCGTGGTGCGCGTAAGGCTCACGCGACGGGTGCAGCCCTCGAGCGACAGGGCGCGCGCAACCGCCTCGGGGTCGGCGAGTGCCGCCGGGTTGTCCTGGGCAATCTGGGACATGAGCTCGGCATTTTGTGTATACGAGCTTGCCACCGTCTCCAGGATGCTGCGATCGGTGAGCACCGATGATGCGCGCGAGCTGTCGTAGCTCGATAGCAGTGTGAGCTTGGGTGCGCCTGCGTCGTCGACCGTATAGATGCCCGCGACCTCGCCGGCCTTAAGCGCACGGTTCGCATCGGCTGCGTCGTCGCACTCGTGGATCTCGAGCAGCTGATTGTCGCTCTCCTTGGCAAGCGACGTCGCCACGTCCTTAAAGGTCGAGGCGTCCCAGGCCTCGTCCGCTATGACGGCAACCGGTACCGGGTCGACCGTGCCGTCGGAGCCCAGATTCGCAAACATAAACATGAACATCGTGGAAAGTGCGATGGGAAAGAGAGCGCCCCAGACCCACGTGCTCGGCCGGCGCAGCAGCGTCTTGACCGTAGTGATGATGGTGTTGAACATGACTGCCCCCTAGTCGCGCAGCTCGCGGCCGGTGATCTCGAGGAACACGTCGTTGAGGGTCGGCGGCTCGCTCCACACGCGGCCGAGCGCCACATCGGCGGCGCGCAGCGTGTCGAGGATGTCGACCAAATTGTGCGGGCTCGCTTCGCAGGTGCAGACGAGCTCGCCGCCGGACAGCTCAACCGAAAGCACGTGCCCGAGGGCGCGCAGCCGCTCGACCGTGGCGGTCTCAACGGCGCCGACCTCGACAGTCACGCGCTCGCCCATTTGAATCATGCGTTTGAGCTCGTCATTGGTGCCCTGCGCCAGCACACGTCCGCCGTCCATGATCATGATGCGGCTGCAAATCTGCTCGACTTCCTCCATGTAATGGCTGGTATACACCACCGTGGCGCCCTCGTCGCGCAAGCGGCAGATGCCCTCCAGAATGGCGTTGCGACTCTGCGGGTCGACTGCCACCGTGGGCTCGTCAAAGAAGATGAGCTCGGGCTTGTGCGCAATGCCGCAGGCAATGTTGAGGCGACGCGCCAGGCCGCCCGAGAGCTTGCCGGGGCGAAACTTGGTAAAGTCGCCCAAGCCCACAAAGTCGATAGCTTCGTCGACCAGCGCGCGACGGCGTTTGCGGTCGTTGACGTAGAGGCTGCAGAAATAGTCGATGTTCTCGCGCACCGTAAGCTCGTCGAACACCGCCACCTGCTGCGGCACCACACCGATGCGGCGCTTGAGGTCGTAGCGGGCGGGCGTCATGGGCTCGCCGAACAGCTCGATGGTGCCCTTGTCGTAGGCGAGCAGCTGCAGGATGCAGTTGATGGACGTGGTCTTGCCCGAGCCGTTGGGGCCCAGCAGGCCAAAGATCTCGCCGTGGGCGATGCTGAGGTTAAAGTGGTCGAGCGCGATAAGGTCGTCGTAGCGCTTGACGAGGTTTTCGACGTGGACGATGTCTGTCATGAGGCGGCCTTCCGTTGATTGCGGCCCGGTACGATTGCATCATCGCAGGAGCCGCCGGCGCGCACCAGTGAGCTTTGTCACGAGTGCGGAGCTTGGTCGCACGACCTGCCGATGCCCCCGATTTGCCGCACGGGAGGAATGTCACGGTTGCTCCGGGTAGTGCCTCCCCCGTGCGCGGCATCGCGTACAATACCCGTATGAACAGGCTATTCGACAAATCGATCGTGCTGGCGTGCTGTATCGCAGCCGCCACGGGCCTTGCTGTGGACGCTCGTCTGGTTGCGGCGTTTTGCCTTGGCGTTATTGCCACCTCACTGGCCGAGGTCGCACAGGGAAACCGCGCCCGCCGTGTGAGTGAGACCGCGAGCTACGCCTGCATCATCGCGGCCGTCTTCGTGCCGCCGTTTGTGCCGTTTGCGCCTCTCGCCTTCTATGACATCGCGCGGCGCGTGCGCCGTGAGCACGCCTGGGTCGCGCTGGGCATTGGCTCCGCTTTTGCCTTTGCGCTCGTCGCAGACCTTCGCGGCGGCGCGCTCACCACCCGAACGCTGCTGCTAACCGCCATCCTTTCGATCGCCGCCACGTTGCTGTCGCTGCGCACCGCGCAGCTGGAGCGCGAACAGGAACGCATGCGTCGCACCCGCGACAAGCTGCAAGAACGCGCCCTGGCACTCGAGGCACGCAACCGCGACCTCGCCGACCGCCAGGACTACGAAGTCGAGCTCGCGACGCTCGCCGAACGCGCCCGCATCGCGCGCGAGATCCACGATAACGTCGGGCACCAGCTCACGCGCGCCTCACTGCAGGCCGAAGCCCTACGCGTGGTCCACGCCGACGAGCCTGGCGTCGCCGCCGATTTCGCCGACGTTAAACGCACGGTTGACGAGGCGCTCCAGCTTGTGCGCGTCAGCGTCCACGCGCTCAACGACAATGCGACCAACCTCTCCGTGCAGCTCGAGCGCATCGTTGAAGGCGCACGCTCGGACGGCGGCCCGCAGATTGAGCTTGAAGTTATGGCCGAACATGCGCCCGCAAACGTCGCCAGCTGCTTTGCAGCGGTCCTGCGCGAGGCGCTCTCCAATACCATGCGCCACGCTTGCGCCCAGACCGTCACTGTACGATGCATGGAGCGTCCGTCGTTTTACCAGCTCATCGTTACCGACGATGGCGCGGGCGGGGTCCAAGCAAGCAGCCGCGGCGCCGCGGAGGGCATGGGGCTTGCCTCCATGCGCGAGCGCATCGAGGCGCTTGGCGGCACCTTCTCCGCCGGCCCGCGTGCCGGCGCCGGCGGCTGGCGCGTGTTTGCCACCGTTCCCAAACAGCAAGGAGATGAGGGCCGATGAGGCTCATCGTTGTCGACGACGACCGCTTGGTGGTCGATTCGCTCAAGATTATCCTGGGCACCCAGCCGCAGATCGAGGTGGTGGGCACCGGCGCCAATGGCGACGACGCGGTCGCGCTCTACGCTGAGCACACGCCCGACATCGCGCTGCTCGACATTCAGATGCCGGGACGCGACGGCCTATCGGCGGCGCGCGAGATCCTCGAGCGCGACCCTGCGGCGCGCGTGGTGTTTCTGACGACATTCTCGGATGACGAATACATTGTGTCGGCGCTCAAACTGGGCGCGCGCGGCTACTTGATTAAAACCGACGTCGCTGCCATCCCTCCCGCGTTGACGCAGGTCATGGACGGCAAACGCGTGCTCGAGGGCAAGGCAATCGAGGACATCGATTTTGACGGAACGGACGTCGAGGCGGGCACGCCCCGCCGGCCCGCAGCCTTCGCCAGTCTGACCGACCGCGAGTTCGAAGTCGCCGAGCTCATCGCCCGCGGCCTCGACAACAAGGAGATCGCCGCCACGGCATACATGGGCGAAGGCACCGTGCGCAACCACATCAGCTCGATCCTTGCCAAAATGGGCCTACGCAACCGCACGCAGATCGCCATCGCCTACCTGCGAGGGTAATTACCCAACGGCCGACCGCCCCGGCATAGCAAAATGGCTGCTACCGATTTAATGCCATTTCAAAACTATGCCGGTTTACGGGGCTAAACTCAGGACCCTCATCCATACCCGTGTTTTCTGCAAAATGACGGCCCGTCTACCTGCACTGATAATTGTCCTTGGGGGAAGCGGGCACTGCGGGGGCGCGTCAACGGCGCGCGATTTCCGCGTCGCAGCGCTACCCTGATGCTGAACGCCGGGACGATGACCCACTGACCTGCTGACGCCTCTTCGGCC